>JBDIWC010000039.1:0-38732 GCA_039794085.1 Gemmatimonadales bacterium | reverse complement strand
CGGGGACAGGAGAAGCATCCGAGGACCTGGGCACCGTCCAGGGAGGAGGGAGTCTGTCCCCACCCTTGGCAGAGAGGGAGCGAAAGGGCACCAAGGTGCCCCTTGACGAAAGACCTTCTCATGGTAGGGAGGAGGGAGTCTGTCCCCACCCTTGGCAGAGAGGGAGCGAAAGGGCACCAAGGTGCCCCTTGACGAAAGACCTTCTCATGGTAGTAGGGAGGAGTAGGGAGTAGGGAGTAGGTGGTAAGCGGTAGATGGGAGAGCAAAGGGCATCAGGGCACGTCCTATGTCCTATGTCCTATGTCCTATGTCCTACTGCTGTCCCTCGCCCCTACACCAGCCGCACGATGTCGTGGCGGGAAAACACCGGCCCCACATCGAGCGCCAGCATCTCGCGTTCGTAGAGATCCGGGGGAACCCCGATGTCCGCGAGGTAGAGGTCACCCACAAAGAGCCTCGCCTCGGGAGCCAGCAGCCCCGTCTTGGGGAGAGCCAGTGTCACCGTGGCCTCGGCCAGGATCGTCGGGGGATCGGGGGACCCGGTGTCGGGGTCAAGACCCGAGGGCACGTCCAGGGAAACAATCGGAGCGTCCTGGCCGTTGGCCCATCCGATGAGATCGGCGGTCCGGCCCCGGGGAGGGCCGGTGCGACCATACCCGATGAGGCCGTCCAGAACCAGGTCGGCGGCCTCATCCTCCTCCGGATCGTGGTCAAGGAGCGCTACCGGGAGTTGTTCCAGGAGGGCGAGTTGTTCCGCAGGGACACCGGTCACCCGAGTGGCGGGCCCGGAGAGGAGCACCGTCACCCGGGCCCCCCATCCAGCCAGGCGGCGTGCCGCCACCAGGGCACCACCTCCATTCCCGCCCGCACCGGCAAGGACCACCACCGACCGCCCGGCAGCGTCTCGTCCCGGAAGATGCCACCGCGCAACCTCGGCGAGGTGACGGCCCGCCAGCTCCATCATCCGGACCAGGTCGATGCCGAAATCCTCGACCATCGCCCGGTCCACCTCCCGCATCTGGGCCACCGTCACCGCGGGAACCCGATGCCGAGGCCAGTCCCGGTCCGATCCCCCGGGCCCGGTCACTGGGACCGGATCAGCCGGAAATCGTACTCCAGCCCGATCGCGTCACTCACGTCGAGCAGAAAGGCGAGGGAGGGCTTGGTCAGTTGGAGGTCCGCGAAGGTGGTGGCTGTCGTCGCCGATCCGGTGATCACCCCGTTGTCGTTCCGCGCCTTCACTTCCCAGGTCAACGGTCGGGTGACTCCTTTCACGGTGAACGTGCCCTCCATCGTGAAGGAGAACTCGCCCGACGCGGGAAGAGGGTTGGGAAGACCCTGGACCGCCGTCGGAATCAGTTCAGCCGTCGGGTGCGTTTCCGTCTCCAATGTCCGCATCCGGACATAGCGATCCCGGCGCTCCTCATCACTCGTGAGGGAGCCGAGGTCGATCACGAATTTCGATCCCGGAGCGATCTGCCCCGACTCGGTGAAGGAGATCCCCCCGGTGACCTTGGCTGTTTTCCCCACGGCATCATTCGGGAACTCGAGCCGGGCCAGCCGCTCCCGGACCCGGTACCGCACCTCGTTCCCCTCGGGCGCCACCACATAGCGGATCCCGCCCCCGCCGTCCTGCGCCTGCACTGTGTCGCCCTTTCCGGCCAGCAGGACGACGACTCCGAACAGCGCGGCGAGCATGGTGCGTCTCAACATGTCAACTCCAACTTGGGGGAGAAGGGGCTCCATCGGGAGCACGGAATTGATACCCTTACGAGTAGTGGTCGCCGGATGTTGCCTGGAAAACCGGACAGGGAGAGAACGTGCTGAAACCCGAAGAGGTTCCGCAGCGACATCTTGACGGGGGCGGCCCGAAACCCGAGGTTCTGGGTATCCCGCTCCGGAGGATTCCCTGTCACGTTCCCTCGGTCCCGCCACCGCGCGCCTGCGGGGTCCCGGTCCCCTCTCGCTCTTTCGCCGGGGGCTCCACGTCGCCCTTCTCCTCGCGACCATGGCCCTCGGATTCGCCTCGGCGCTCCCGGTCGTCTCCCTCGTGCCGGCCACTCCCGGCGCCGTGAGCCGTCTCGCGCCGGAGCCCCCACTCGCCGCCACGGGACTCGATTGGGGTGAACCGGCTCACGAGGCCCGCAGCACCGAACGGCTCGCGCTCGACCGCGTCTCCCTGATGCTCCTCGCCACGACGCTGGGCACCCTCCTCATGGCGGGCCTCACGGCGCTCATGACCGGGGCGGCACTGGGTCGTGAGCGCCGAGCCGACTTCCAGGTGGCCCGCGCCGTCGGGGCATCGCGAAGGCGGATCGTTCACGACGTTCTGCTGGAGGCGGGAGTCCTGACCGCCGCCGGCTTGAGTGTCGGGGCCGCCGTGGGGACCTGGCTCGCGAGCCGCGCCCTCGCCACCTGGCCGGGGGCCGTGACGCCCGGCTCCTTCGCCCTCACCGTGCCAGTCGCCGCGATGCTCGCGGGTGTGGTTGCTCTCGCTCTCCTGGCTCCCGCCCTGCGTGTGGGACCGACCCCTCTTTCCCTCCCCTCGACACCGGGACGCCCCCTGGTGCTCTCGGCCATTCAATCGGGAATCACGCTGATGGTGCTGACCGCGGCGGCACTCCTGCTCCGTCAGGCCGGGACCGAGACGGTGCCGCACCCGGGATCTCCGGCGGACGGTGGCCAGCGATATGAGGTCGTCTCGACGGAGCCGAAACTCGACGTCCGCGCTGCGGGGATCAGGAGCTTTCTGGAGACGGTGACCCGATCCTGGCCCTTTGCCAGCCTCACCAGCCCCGGTGCCCTTCAGGGACTCGGCACCGTGAGTCCCGCCACCACCGAGTGCGGTGTCTGTCCCCTTGGCGACCTACCGCCGGCGCCGCGCCGCCTTCACGTCGTTGATGCTACGCACCACCTCGTGTCCGCCGATTCGTTCGCCGCGATGGGGGTCCATCTCCGGGCGGGCCGAGGCATAACCGACGAGGACACCTGGGACGCGGCCGAGCGCGTGGCGGTGGTCAATCACGCCCTTGCCGTCCGCCACTTCGAAAATGGCGACGCCATCGGCCGGCGAATCCGCCTCGGCACCGACCCCCGGCACTGGCATCGGGTGGTGGGCATCGCGGATGATCCGCCTACGGCCCTGGGAGGGTCGCTGCAGCCCGAATTCACGGTCTACGCCAGCATTCTCCAGCATCCCACCGCCAGCGCCGATCTCCTGGTCCGCCGGGAAGAGCGTGAGGGAGACGGGATCGCGAATCTGACGGCGATCGGAACGCGGGCCGGGGTGACCGTGACGCACCGGGGATCCGAACGCGAGATGGTGGCCGAAAACTCCACTCGGCTTCGCTGGTTCGGACGGTGGTTTCTCGTGGAGGGGGTGGCGCTCCTGGTTCTGGCCATCGGCGGTGCCTTCGTGGCGATGCTGCTCTGGGTGCGGGGACTCAGGGGGGAACTGGCGGTGCGGCGCGCGGTGGGGGCCACGCGGGCTCGGGTGCTCGCCTGGGTGCTCGTCCGGGCGGCCGGGACGGGGCTCGCGGGGGCGGCACTCGGTCTCTGGTTCGGGCCGTCACTCTGGCTCGGCCTGGGGGACCTGATCGAGGGTCTTCCCGGGTGGGATGCCGGCCTTGCCGCGCGCCTGACCGCGTTCCTCATCGGGGTGTCGCTTGCCGGAGCGGCGCTCCCCGCCTGGCGGGCGTCGCGCGAGGCTCCCGCGCGCATCCTCGATACTTGAGGTCGCCCGTCGCCCGAAGGTATCGACGTGAGAGGAGGCTTGGAATCAAGACCCAGTTCGGACATTGCGGCCTTCTCAAGCCAGCGGACTCCACGGCGCTCGACTTCGGACCAGGGAAGTCCGGTCTTTTTCTTGACCAGACGATACCAGGGGGCGGGATCACAACAGTGCCGCAGGGCCAAGGAGCACGGGGTGCATCGCTGAGTGGTCGTCTTGTGCAGAAGGCGAAGGACCACCAACCAGGGCCGGAGCAGCCGGAAGCTGGGGACTTTGCATCGGCGGAGCATTCCTTGCAATGGCCGGTATCCACTGAGACCGAGCGAGCGCTCGATCCGACTCACCGTGACGGAAGCCGCTGGATTCCCGATGGCACCGATGGCGCGCAGCGTGAGCCCACGCTCGATGAGTGCCGCCACCGTTGAACCATGTTCCCCATCCTCCCGACCGCCATGATCAGAACGTCCCGAACGAATCCCCATCCGGATCCTCCTGAAACAACCACGTCACGTCACCATCATTTCAACGAATATGTTCAAAGACGATCTCGCTCATCGCATCATCACCGCAACAAAATACCCCCCTATACACCGCACATCTGTCATAGCGAAGCTCCGGAAGCCCGGATATTATCGGTATGGCATCGTGCAACATGAGATTGTTGTGTTTCACCGAAGGTATGGGGAACAAACTGGTGGCGCAAGACGCGCCGCAGAACAGGCTGGTCTGTCATGACACCAGACCAACGTATTGGAGTCCAAAGACCGTCGAGGAGGCGGTTGTTGCTGATTCTCGCAGGGGTGGTGCTGGTGGGGGTATCCCTCAAGGTGGCGGCCTCCCCAGGCCGTGCGTCCCCGTTCTCCTCCCAATGTGAGTCCCCGATGGACCTATCATGGGAAGTAGCCTGGTCCGCCCCGGCAGATTCCTTCCTCGAACCGGTGGCCATCCTGCCTGACGCGGGGGGACGCGTGCGCCTCCTTCTGACCAGCGGTTCCCTGCTTGAGTGGAGGCAGCCCCAACGACCCCGATTCCTCTCCATGGCCCTCGTGGAACTTCAGGAAACCCCTGAGGGGTGGCGGCGACTCCCACCCTGGCCCGACCGGAACCGGCACCCCGACTTCGTCGCTCCGACGGCACTGGTAGAATCGGATGGCGCGAGCCACTTCCTGTGGTCTTCCGCGCCTGTGGAGCCCGCAGAGGCGCGCACCCAACCTTCGGATAGCAGCGCTCATAGTGGCTCGGGGTTGTTGGAGCTTGAACTCTGGTATGCGTTATTTCGAGATGGGTCGTGGCACTCCCCCCGACAGATCCTTCCCGCGGTCGAGGGGTGGGCGTTGCCGATCGGATATCGGCGCCCGCCACCGATCAGGCTCGATGACAGGCACTTGCTCACCCTCACCATTCTCGCGGGTGGTCGAGTCAAGGGTATCCGCATCCCCACGAATCCGGCGGCGGATGAACCCATCTCGATCCTGCCGAAGGGTGAGGGTCTGGTCGGTTGGGGAGTCTATGCACTGCTGCTCAGGAATAGTACTGGCGACCTGCACGCGGCCATCATCGGCGGGAACCCCTCGGGGAGTGTTCGCCTGACCCAATCCCGCGACGAGGGCCACACCTGGAGCACACCGGTGACTATCCATAGCCCTCCCCCCCCTGGTCGCGCCACCTACAATCCGATTGGTACCCTCGACCGTGGAGGCAACTGGCATCTCTTCCGACACGAGAACGCCGGGTCGGGCACCACATTGATCTGGATGCGGGAGACGAGGGAGAGCTGGATTCAGGACACCCTCACATCACTCGATGACGTGTTCTCTTCCAGCCTCACCTCCCCGGAGTGCGGAGGGTCGGATCTGTTTGTCGTCAACAACGGCGTGCCAGGGACCGAACGGCTTCCCGGAACTCGATATCACGGGATTCTCCATCACCTGCGGATTGAGGACTCCGTACTGACACCTCCCCGGCTCATTCCGATCGAGGGGGTCTCCGTTCACCGTGCCCCGGTGGGAGGAATCCTCCCGGGCGGTGAGTATGCCCTCATGATGACGGGAAGGCGGATAGCAGATGATGCAAATCTCGTTCTCGTGGCGCGAACTCGTGGTCGGCGCCGGTAGGGCATGGTCCGGCGCATCGTCATAAACCCTCGAAGGAAGGAGAGCAGAGAATGGCCAGCTTCACCATTCCGAAGAGAACGATGACCGCCGTCGCATTGTGGGGGGTCATCGCGCTGCAACCCCTCCGGTGGGAGCGGCGGCTCGTGCGACGGCCAGATCGAGTTCGACCCCGACAACCCGTGTGAGCCCGGAAGTGGCGGGGGTGGAGGCGGGGGTGGAGGCGGTACCTGCACGGAAGAATGGGTCATCATCGAGATCTGGAACGATGAAACGGGCACCGGGCAACTTCTCTGGGAGGGAAATGTCCTGGTCTGCGATTAGCGTTCGTGACACCAGTCGCAGAGGAGCCCCTCGGCGATTCTTCTCGACAGCTGAGCCCTGAGCAGGTTCTTTCCAAAAACCCACGGGCGGTGGAGGGCGTCGCCCCCCCCACCGCCCGTTTGCTTCAGTCGGACCTCGGGAGCTTACTGCGGGGGAACCCGGGTGCCCTGAATCGTGCCGGTCACCTGCTCCTCCCCGGCGGCCGTCTTGTAGGTGGCCACCATGTTCCCCATCAGCATCCCGCCCTGGAGCACGCTTGCCGTCCGGACCGTCACCATCACGCCGGGCCGGAGGATGCTCTCGTACTCCCCGGTCTGGGTGATCAGACTGTCCCCCACGATGGACACCTGCAGCGGAACAGGGGGCCGACCTTCGAGGGTCATGGTCCAGTCGGTCCCGGCCACGGTCCCGGTCATGGTGGAAAGCACCGGGGCCTCGACTCCGGTCAGGGTGGCGCTGTTCTGCCAGGTCCCGGCGAAATCGGCGAGGGTCGGGACGGGGGGAGCGGGAGCCTCTTCGACAGCCGGCTGTTCAGCGGGGGCGCAGGCGGCAAGAGCAACAGCAATGATCACGGCAGGAACGAGACGCATGGAGCCTCTGGGGGGTGTATGTGGGCATGTTGCCGGGAGCACTCAACAGTACGATCCCTCTCGGGAAAGGTCAAGCGGGGGGGGGGGAAAGGAAGTTTGAAGTGGGAAGTGTGAAGTTTGAAGATCAGCCCAACACCCAACACCCAACGCCCAATACCCGATACCCGATACCCGATAATACCCGATACCCAATTATACCCAATACCCAATACCCAACTATACCCAACACCGGGGGGCTGGATATCAGGTACGATGACCCACTTCGAGACAAAATTA
The DNA here is from genome assembly GCA_039794085.1 of Gemmatimonadales bacterium. Taxonomy (GTDB): domain Bacteria; phylum Gemmatimonadota; class Gemmatimonadetes; order Gemmatimonadales; family GWC2-71-9; genus OFTM291. Next base: position 31,701 of record JBDIWC010000039.1, on the reverse strand, counting down.
CGCTTCTACTCAAGGAGGGGTGGGGTAGAGGGTGGGGCATCCATCGCCTCTTGCGGAAACCGGAAACTGGAGGCAGAATCGAAGTTCCCCCCCAATGGAGGCCCGACCCGATGCGCCTCGTCCGTCTGATGGCTCCGTCCCTTCTTCTCGCAGCCTCTGCTGTCCTCGTTTCGTGTGCCCAACAGGCCGGAGTCATCGGCCGGGATACGAAGAACGTGAACCTACAGGTCGGCTGTTCGGGAAACTCGGTCTCCTTCACCCTCTCCCCCTAGCGCTTGAGCGTGGCCGATGGCGACGCCATCGAATGGCACCTGACCGTCGCCACGGGGGACAGCGTCCCCGAATTCGGCATCAAGCCGGTGCGACCGGGACACTGGCTCTACGTGCACACCGACAGGATTCCCGGAGCCCCAGGGAGGCCGGCCCGTGCCCAGGGCATGAAACCGAATGTCGCCCCGGGGCGATATCGCTACCAGGTGGATCTGATCTGTGTTGACTCAGCGGGGCACCCCGACACCGTGGTCGTGGACCCGGACATCTATGTGCCCCTGACCGGGTGAGCGGAGGAGGAACCCCATGGGAAACCCGGTGCCACCGCTCTCGATCCTCCCCGACCATATCGGCCCCTACCGCATCCTCCAGGTGCTGGGGGAGGGGGGGATGGGGATCGTGTACGAGGCCGAGGAAACCGGTCCGGTCCGTCGCCGGGTGGCGATCAAGGCGATGCGCGTCGGAACCAACTCGCGGGAGGTGGTCGCGCGATTCGAAACCGAACGCCAGGCACTTGCGGTCATGAACCATCCCGGCATCGCCAAGGTGCTGGGCGCCGGAACCACTCCCCAGGGCCAGCCCTATTTCGCGATGGAGCTGGTACGCGGGCTTCCCATCACCCGCTACTGCGACACCCACCGGATGTCGGTGGAGGCCCGGGTTGAGCTCTTCATCCTCGTCTGTCACGCCGTCCAGCACGCCCATCAAAAGGGCGTGAGCCACCGGGACCTCAAGCCCTCGAACATACTGGTCACGGAACAGGATGGCATCGTCCAGCCCAAGATCATCGACTTCGGAATCGCCAAGGCGCTGGGCCAGCAAATGACGGATGTCACTCTGGTCACGCTGTCCGGCCAGGCCATCGGCACGGCGGCCTACATGAGCCCGGAACAGGTCGATCCCGCCGGTGTCGATGCCGACACCCGAGCCGACATCTACTCCCTCGGCGTGATGCTCTACGAGCTGCTCACCGGCTCCCTGCCGCTGGACCCCAAGGAGATCGGACTCCACCCCTTCCTGGCGCGGCTCGCCACGGGCGAAATCAATCCCCCCACGCCAAGCACCCGGCTCAGGAACACCGACCACCCCCAGGTGATTGCCGCGGCCCAGACTCGCCAGACCGACCCGAAACGGCTTCGGCGCACCCTGGCAGGGGACCTCGACTGGATCGTGATGAAGGCGATGGCCCCGGAGCGGACCCGTCGGTACGAAACCGCCAACGCTCTGGCCATGGATCTCCAGCGTCACCTCAACGACGAGCCGGTGCTGGCCCGGTCGCCCAGCACCCGATACCGAGTGGAGAAGTTCCTCCGCCGCCACCGGCTCGGCGTCCTCGCGGCCTCCACCATCCTTGCGGTGGTCCTTGCCAGCACCGTCCTGGCCACGGTGGGGTTTGTGCGGGCCAGCAGAGCCGAGCGCGCGGCGGCCGAGGAGGCGGCGGCGGCAAGGGCGGTCACCACCTTCCTGGTGGACCTGTTCCAGAGCACGGACCCCAGGGAGTCCGGCCGGAGTTCTCAGGCGGCCCTGGAGCTTCTGGATCGAGGTGCGGCGCAGGCCCGGTCTGGACTCGGAGGGCAGCCGCTGCACCAGGCCCGGCTCCTCCACACCTTGGGGACAGTGTACTCCGCACTGAGTCAGTATGAGACCGCCAGAGAGTTGCTGCAGGAGGCCCTGAGCATTCGAGAGCGCGAACTTGGTCCGGCCGATCCCTCGCTGGTGGAAACCCTCATCGCCCTGGGAGACGTGGCTCGGACTCGCGGAGAGATGAACGATGCCGAGCGACAGCTCCAACAGGCGCTGGAGATCGGAACGCGGTCGTTCGGCCGGGAGCACATCATGGTGGCCAGAGCCCTGGCTTCCCTCGGGGCCCTCCGGATCGGGCAGGGTCGGTATGCCGAGGCCGAAACGCTCTACCGGGAGGTCCTCCCGCTGGACTCCCGCGTGCGGGCACCGTCGGACCGCAGCATCGCGCTCAACATCGGCAACCTGGCGAGCACCCTCTGGTCCCAGAACCGGCTCGAGGAGGCGGACACGCTGTACCGCCGGGCCCTGGACCTCCAGGAACGACTGCAGGGAAGGGACCATGTCGACGTGGCCTCCACTCTCCTCAATCTCGGGGCCGTCCAATACATGCAGCGCCGGTACGAGGACGCGCTGGTGACGTACGAGCGAGCCCGGAGGGTCTCTGAGACGGTCTTGGGAACAGAGCACTTCCTTGTGGCCAGCGTTTACAACAACCTCGGCGAGACCCATTGGAAACTTGGACACGCCGCCGAGGCGGAGCCGCTATTCCGCCAGGCGCTGGCCATCAAGGAGAAAGTGCTCGCGCCCACCGCCACGAGCATCGCCACCACACTCAACGGACTGGCCGGCCTGTTGCGGGATCAGGGAAGGTTGACGGAAGCGGAGCCCTTTTGCCAACGGGCGCTGCAGATCCGGGAGCGTGCCTACCCACCGACCCACCGGGATGTGATTGAGACCCGGCACGACTACGCGGCATTGCTGCGTCTTGCCGGGAGGGCCCGGGAGGCGGAGGTAATGGAGCCGCGAAGGGATCCGTGACGCCTACGGCTCCAGGACGGAGGACGGAGGACAGAGGACGTAGGACATACGACAAAGGACAAAGGACGTAGGACATAACCGAAATCCTCCCAACACCCAATACCCAATACCCGTCGAAGGGCGAATGTCATTCGCCCCTACCGCCTATCGCATCTCGCTCCCGCCTGGGGCTCGGGCGACGCTGGCGCGTCGCCCCTACTCCCTACTCCCTATTCCCTATTCCCTAACTACCGCCTACCGCCTATTCCCTATAATGGCATCCTACGCTGGTGCGGTTTTCCCAGGCCGCGGCGGCCACCAGGACCGCCGTGCGCGCGGCGTTGCGGAGTCCGATGAGCCCGTCGGTGAGGGAACTCACCCGGTAGAACTGCTCGATCTCCGTTTCCAGGTGGCGGAGTTCCCGGAGCGCCCGTTCCAGGCGGCGGGTCGTCCGGACCAGACCGACGTAGTGCCACATGATGTGCTGGATCACGCTCAGGTCCTGCTGGAGGAGGGCGGGATCCGGCGGCTGGGTCCCCTCCTCCTTCCAGGCCGGAATGTCCGATGCCGGCCAGGGCAACCGGCCCCCCCTCGCCCCGCCAATGTGCTCCGCCACGCGGTGGCCCCAGACCAGACCCTCGAGCAACCCGGAACTCGCCAGGCGATTGGCTCCGTGCAGGCCGGTGCAGGCCACCTCACCCACAGCGTAGAGCCGCTCGATGGTGGTCTGGCCCCAGGAATCCACCCAGAGCCCCCCACAGGAATAGTGCGCCCCGGGACGCACCGGGACCAGGTCCCGGGTGATGTCGACACCCCAGGCCAGGCATGACTCGAGGATATTGGGAAAATCCTCGCGGATGCGGGACTCCGGGATATAGGACCGGAGGTCGAGAAACACGCTGTCCACGTCGTGCTCCAGCATCTCCCGGTAGATGCTCCGGGCCACCACGTCTCGCGGGGCCAGATCCCGCCGGTCGGGGTCGTGCCGCTCCATGAACGGGACCCCGTCGGCATGGCAGAGCCGGGCCCCCGCCCCTCGGACCGCCTCGCTGATGAGCAGGCTCGGCGCCTGGGGATGATGGAAGATGGTCGGATGAAACTGCACGAACTCCAGGTTGATCACCCGGGCCCCGGCCCGGTTGGCCATTGCGATTCCGTCGCCCCGGGCACCTCCCGGGTTCGAGGTGCCCAGATAGATCTGGCCAAGGCCGCCGGTGGCAAGCACCGTCTGCCGCGCCAGGCAGCGGATCACCCTGCCCGCGGCCTGATCGAAGAGATAGGCGCCGATGCACGCCTGCGGCTGGTACATCGCCAGCCGGTCGAGAGAGTGATGGGATGGCGTGAGCAGATCGATCGCGGTGAAGCCCGTCAGGAAGGTGATGTTCGGGTGAGCCCGGACCGCCTCCAGCAAAGCGTGCTCGATGGCCCGACCGGTGGCATCGGCGGAATGCGCAATCCGCGGGATCGAGTGCCCCCCCTCCAGAACCAGTGCGAGTTCTCCCTCCGGGGTGCGATCCAGCGGCACGCCCAGGCGTCCGAGGAGCATCTCCTCGACCCGTCCAGGACCTTCCCGCGCCAGAATGGCCACGGCCTCGGGATGGCAGTATCCGGCACCCGCCACCTGGATGTCCCGGGCGAGGAGCTCCGGCGTGTCGTCCCGGCCCCGGTAGATGATTCCGCCCTGGGCCTGACTGGTGTTGGATTCATCGGGCCTGGGGGATCGCGCCACCACGATCACCGGGACACCTGAGTCAGCCAGTTCGAGAGCCGTGATTCCTCCGGACATCCCGCACCCGATGACGAGCACCTCGGTTTCGAGCGGATCCCCCACCGCCGAGTCCTCCATCAATCTCTCCTGCCGGTCGGTCCGACGGCGATCATCCGCTCCACCGCCCGTGCCGCACGGACCCGGATCTCCTCCGGCACCTCGATCACATACTGGTTGTGGAGGAGTGCATCCCGGGTGGCCTCGAGCGTGATCTCATTCATGTGGGGGCAGCGGATACTGCAGATCCGGAGCATTTCCTTTCCGGGGTTGGCGGCCACCACATTGTCGGCCATCGCACACTCGGTGAGCATCAGGTACCGAGGCGCGTCCGACTGCTCCACCCGGCGGATCATGGCGGTGGTGCTCCCGGCAAAGTCCGCCGCGGCCACCACCTCGGGGCTGCACTCGGGATGCGCCAGCACCATCACATCGGGGAACTGAGCCCGCGCCTGGGCGATGTCCTCGACGGTAAACCGCTCATGCACTTCGCACCGCCCCCGCCAGCCCACCATCACGGCGTCGAGTTCGGTGTCATTCTCGAGGTCCCCGTCGAGAGTGGGGAAGATGATGTGTCGTCCTGTGTCCCGCGCCACGTTGCGGGCCAGGTACTCATCGGGAAGGAAGATCACCGAATCGGTGCCCAGCGATTCCACCACCGCGGCCGCGTTGCTCGAGGTGCAACAGATGTCCGTTTCCGCCTTCACGTCGGCGTAGGTGTTGACGTAGGTGACGACCGGCACCCCCGGGAAGCGGGCCTTGAGGGCCCGCACATCGGCGGCGGTGATGCTCGCGGCGAGGGAACAGCCTCCCTGCGCCGACGGCAGCAGCACCAGCTTGTCGGGGCTCAAAATCTTGGCCGTTTCCGCCATGAACCGCACGCCGCAGAACACGATCACGTCCTGCTCGGCGCGGGCCGCGATCCGGGAGAGCTCCAGCGAGTCCCCCACGTGGTCGGGCACCGAATGGAAGAGGGCCGGCTCCATGTAGTTGTGCCCCAGGATCAGCGCGTTCCGCTCGGCCTTGAGTTGGAAAATCTCGGCGGCGAGTTCCGCCTTGTAGCGGAGCTCGATGGCGGGAACGACATCGTGGAGCTTGGCCGAGAGATCGGCGTGGATGGCGTCGGCGGTGGGAAGGGTGGTCGGCATGGAGGAAATATAGGGAGTCGGGAGTCGGGAGTCGGGTGTAGGAAGTGGGGAGTGGGGAGTGGGGAGTAGGGGACCGTACCCGTACTCGTCCACGTACCCGTACTCGATCGGCTTGGGGGTTTCCGAACAGCTGTTCCTCGAAATAGTCAGAGTCGATCCTTTTGACCTAACACAAAAGGCACAAAACCGTCAACCTAAGCACCGGGGCCGCACCCCACCCCCCCCCCCGGAAGAAACTGCGGATGACACCGATGATGCAGAGTGAAGTGAATTCTGCCCGGACTGGTCCCGAGTAGAGTCAGCATGGGGGGCGAGCCACCCTCCGCGGGATCTCGGGTTTCTTGTGCCTTTTGTGCCTCTTGTGGCCATTCCCGCCCGCCTGGCCACCGGAGCCCCTCAGCTCACTCCGAAATCCAACCCCAGGAAGGCCGAAGAGCCCCGGGAAATGGCGGGTTGAAGTTCCCCTCACCCACCCTCACCCACACGAGACCCGGATGAGCCAATGGGAGTAATGGTGCCAGACCATCAGGCCGTGTGAAGCGAGCCGAGGTCCGGATACGGTGCCACAAAATCGAACGGCGCAACCGTGGCTATCCGCTTCAGGTCCCCGATATTGCGGGAGATGAGCACTGCACCCACCTCTCGGCAGCTCTGCGCGATCAGGATATCGAAGGTGAAACTGCGGGGAGTCTGCGACAGGAACAAGCCGTCCCGTTCCGCCAACGTGCTGAGCACGCGCCCCAGCGCACTCCACGAGGTGGCGGAGGGAGTGACCATGCGACCGCGCCGCTCAAACGGGGCAATGACGGAATCGTGCAGTCGCTTCCGGTCCCGCGCCGAGGACATCCCCGCCTGAAGTTCCGCGGCCACGACGGTGCTCATGTGGAGCATCGGTGCCGCCATCTCGCAGAAACGCGCGAAGGCCATGCAGTGGTCGGGATCATGCGCGGCATCGACAAAGCAGTTGGTGTCGAGCACGTACTTGCGCAACCTCACGACTCAATCGATCCGTTTGAGATTCAGGTCGGGAATCGTCAGGGCGGCCACAGCCAGTTCCCGCCGGAACGCCACCAGATCGAGCGCCACCTCGACTGTTTCCCGTTCCGTGGACGTCCCCAGTACCACCTGAGCCTCCCGGAGGAGTCCCGGATTGAGCCAGAACTCCTTGCGGACCTTCCCCTTGCGGGACGGCGGTCGGCCCGGGGGTGGAGTCCTCCTGGTCATATCTGCTCCTCGAAGGGTACGGACAATATTATTATTTTATCCGTACGCTGTCAACAACCCAAACCGACCACACCGCGTCCCCCGCGTGGATCCCTGGGCCACACCGTACCCGTACTCGCTACCCTTGGCCTTCGGTGGCGCAGCCGGCCTGAAGTGCACCCGCACCCTCCACAGATCCCCCGCCTTCGCGGGGGATGACTCCGGCGGTTGCCCAGTTCCTTTGCCGCATACCGGCTGTCGTTTCCACCTGGGGCACGGGCGACGCATGCGTCGCCCCTACTCCCGACTACCTCGACTCTCCCGAATTCCGCCGGACCCGCCCGCACCCCGGCCACTCCTGGGGCTCACCCAAGGCGTTGGGCGGGAGCACACGCTGGGTCCGGGGCACCCGGTCCGGGTCCTCACTCGCCTGGTACGCCAGCATCGCGGCCAGGGTTGCGTTGTTGCGCAGGTCGGCGAAGATGATCTTGTCGAAGGTGTCGCGGTTGGTGTGCCAGGTGTACTGCCGGTAGTCCGGATAGTTGGACTGCAGCCGGAACCCCGGGGCCCCCCGGCAGATGAACGACATGTGATCGCTTCCCCCCCGTTCCGGCTCTCCGGGAATGTCCAGTTCGATGTGCCGGGTGATCTCCCGCGGAATCGCCCCGAACCACCGCCCGAAGTGGGCGCCGGCCCCGGTGTATCCCATCATCCGGATGTACTCGATCCGCCAGGTTCCGTTGTCCTGGTTGAAGGCGGCCTGCAGCCCGTTCACCACCTCGGGATGATCGGTGGCGAACGCCCCCGACCCCACAAGCCCCAGTTCCTCCCCACCCCAGAGCCCGAGAATGATCGTCCGCTTCGGGGTGGGATATGTCGCCTTGAGGATCCGCATCGCCTCCAGCATGGTGAGCGTTCCGGTCCCGTTGTCGGTGGCACCGGAGGCGCCATCCCAGCTGTCGAAGTGAGCCGACAGCACAACATATTCATCGGGCTTGGTCGTACCGCGGAGTTCTCCCACCACATTGAACACCGGTCGCTCGCCGAGAGCGGCACTCGTGGCATCGAGCCGGATGCGGGGACCCTGGTTGTTCTGCGCCAGACGGAACACCAACCCGTAGTCCTCGCAGCTCAGGTCGAGCGTGGGAATCCGGTCGGTCCAGGTGCTGAAGATCTTGGTGACGCCCCACCCGGCGGACCAGGTCGAGGTCAGCACTCCCGCCGCCCCCGCCTGCTCCGCGGCGGCCGCCAAGCGCCGGGGACCACCAGCGACCGCCAAGCTCTTCATGTACCATGCCTCACGGACCGCTTCCCGGTCCTTCTTCATCGTCTCGAAGGTCTCCGGCGTGGCCAGCCGCTCCCAGTTCTCATCGGGCCGGCAGGTCGGCTCGGCCAGGGTCAGGGCCACAAACTTCCCCCGCACCGTACCCAGCCACGCGGTCACGTCGGTCGTGGATTCGAACAGAGGCGGGACCACCACGTCTCCCTCCACCGCTCCCTTCGTCCCTGTGCTCCAGGCGAGGATCGTCCCCTCAAGAGTGCGCTTCCGGGGTGCCACCAGATCGAGATGCGTGTGGCCCCGGTCCCACCCCATCCAGGTACCGTACTGTTCCTTCCGGGCCGGAATCCCCCAGGCGTTGAGAGTGCCGAGCACCCACCCGATCGCCGCCTCATGGCCGGGAGAGCCGGTGAGCCGGGGACCGATCGAGTCGAGGAGCACCTGGCCCAGGCGGTACACCTGACTCCGGTCGGTCATTCCCTCGTCCCACATCCTCTTGATGACCGGGTCGTCGGTCGGGAACTGCTGCGCCACGACCGGCACTGCGGAGAGGAGAACGAGAGTTGTCAGCGCAACGCGCGTGAGGAGTGTGCGGTTCATGGAAGCGTCCCTGGAAAAAATGGGTACGTCATGGTTGTCCCTCCGGTGTCGGATACACATCAGGGCACCACCGGTTGTATTCCGAGGTTAGTCAGGGCGAACGCCCAGATATCAGCCGCCTCCTCGATCTGCTTGCTCACCGGCTTCCCCGCCCCATGCCCGGCCTTCGTCTCGATCCGGATCAGGATCGGCCGGTTGCATCCCTGGGCCTGTTGCAGGGTGGCGGCGTACTTGAAGGAGTGTCCGGGGACCACGCGATCGTCGTGGTCGGCTGTGGTGATCAGAGTCGCCGGGTAGCAGGTGCCCGGGGTGATGTTGTGCAGCGGGGAGTAAGCCCGCAGGTAGCGGAATCCCTCCGGGTCGTCCGCGGAACCGTAATCGGAGGTCCAGGCACTCCCGATCGTGAACCGGTGAAACCGCAGCATGTCCATCACCCCCACGGCCGGGAGCGCCACTCCGAACAGGTCGGGCCGCTGGTTCATCACCGCGCCGACCAGGAGCCCCCCGTTGGAACCACCCTGGATCGCCAGCCGGCCGGGGCGAGTGTACCCCACCCCGATCAGATGCTCGGCTGCGGCGATGAAGTCGTCGAACACGTTCTGTTTCCGTTCCTTCGTGCCGGCGAGGTGCCACTCCTCCCCGTACTCGCCTCCCCCCCGGAGGTTCGCGACGACGTACACGCCGCCCTGTTCGAGCCAGACGGCGGTGGACACGGAAAACCCCGGGGTGAGCGAGATGTTGAAGCCGCCGTACCCGTACAGCAGGGTCGGGTGACTGCCGTCGAGCGTGATGCCCTTTCGGTGGGTGACGAACATCGGCACCCGGGTGCCGTCCCGCGATGGGGCAAAGATCTGCTTCGTCTCGTACCGGGAGGCGTCGAAGTCCACCGTGGGAACGCGGAATACCTCGCTCTCGCCCCGGGCCAGATCGTACCGGTAGATGGTGGAGGGGAAGAGATAGCTCGTGAACGCATAGAAGAACTCTCCGTCCTGCCGGCGCGCCGAGATCCCCCCCACCGACCCCACCGCCGGCAGGGCCACTGTCCCTCGTGGCATCCCGTCCGTCCCGAACAACCGGAGATCGCTTCGGGCGTCGTGCAGGTACTCGGCGACAATCCGATCCTTCACCAGCACCGCCCCCTCCAGCACCTCCCCCCCCGCGGCCTCCGGCACGACGGTGCGCAGAGTGGCCGGATCGGCCAGGTCCACCGCCACGATTCGCTTCCTCGGTGCATCCCGGTCGGTCAGGACGTACCAGGTCCCGCCGTCGTTGCCCAGCACCTGGTAGGAGGCGTCGAAGGCATCGAAGAGCTTGACGATCGGGGCCTCGAGGTTGGGCGCGTCGGGCGTCCCCAGGTCGAGGTAGTAGATCCGGTTTCTCGGATCCGTCCCCTCGCCGAGGGAAAGCACCGCGTACCGACCGTCCTCCGTCACGGCGGCCCCGACGAACCACTCGGGGTCCTCGGGAGCGAAGATCAGCCGGTCCTCCGATTGGGGGGTGCCCAACCGGTGATAGTAGAGGTGCTGGTTTCGGTTGACGGCGAGAAGACGATTGTCCCCTTCGGGTTCGGGGTACCGGCTGCAGAAGAAACCGGCATTGTCGCGGGTCCAGCTCATCCCGCTGAACTTGACCCACCGCAGGGTATCCGGGAGGTCGCGCCCGGTGGCCACGTCCCGCACATGAAACTCCTGCCAGTCCGATCCCGACACCGCCGTGCCATAGGCGAGCAGGCGGCCGTCGGGCGACACGGCCGCGGCCGTGAGCGCCACGGTTCCATCGTCGGACAGGGTGTTGGGATCGAGAAGAACCCGGCCCCGGTCGCCGAGAGCGGTCGTGACATGGAGCACCGACTGGTTCTGCAGGCCTGAGTTCCAGGTGTAGAAGTAGGAGTCTCCCTCCCGAAAAGGGACACCGAACCGCTCGTAGTTCCAGAGCCGGGTCAACCGGTCGCGGAGCCGGGCCCGGTCGGGGAGTCCCTCCAGATAGCCAAAAGTGAGACGGTTCTGCGCCGTCACCCAGTCGGCGGTTTCCGGACTGTCGGTGTCCTCGAGCCACCGGTACGGATCCGGGATGGAGACCCCATGGTAGTCGTCGATCACGGTCCCCGGGCGGGTGGCCGGGTACACCAGCCGCTGGGCGGGCACGGCAGAAACGGATGAGGCCAACAGGACAACTCCGAGGACAACGGGACGGAACATGGGACACCCTCCGCGAGAACGTCCTATGGAAACGGAGTGAGGGGATGATTGCAAGTGGGGAATGGGGAGTAGGGGGTAGGGAGTAGGGAATAGGGGGTAGGGGGGGCGTTCCGTACACGTACTCGTACCCGTACTCGATCGGGTTTGACGTCACTCCCGGTCATTGGGGGATGAGTGGGATTCCCCGTATCGCCTACCGCCTACCGCCTACAGCCTGCCGCCTACTCCCTACTCCCTGCCGTAAACTCCACCTCGTACACCACGGGCCACCGCTTTCCCGTCACAAAGAAATGCCCCGTGGCCGGATCCCAGGCGATGCCGTTCATCACATCGGCCTCGGATCCCCGCTTGTCGGCGGGAACCAGGGCATCGAGGTCGATCCACCCCTGCACCAGTCCCGTGGCCGGCTCGATGCGAACCACCCAATTGCTCTGGTAGACGTTGGCGTAGAGCATCCCGTCGGCATACTCCAACTCGTTGAGCTTGGAGAGGGGCGCACCATTCTCCGTGACCTCGACCTCTTTCAATACGGCAAAGGACTCGGGGTCGAGGAACCTGAGCGTGGCGGTCCCGTCGCTCATGATGAGCGCACTCCCGTCGCTGGTGAGTCCCCACCCCTCGCCTGCGTAGGTGAAGGAGTCCACCACGGCGAGAGACTCGACATCGTAGACGTATCCCACCCCGTGTTGCCACGTGAGCTGGATCAGGCGGTCACCGTGACGTGCCAGACCTTCGCCGAAACGGTCCGCATGGAGGGGTTGCCTCGCCAGGACCGTCCCCGTGGCCACCTCCACCCGGCGTACATCGGAAAACCCGTACTGCCCCACGCTCTCGTAGAACACCCCGTCGGAGAGAAGAAGCCCCTGGGTGTACGCCGCGGAATCGTGAGGCAGGGTTCGCACGACCCTGTACTGCGCCGAGCCCTCGGGAGCCGCGCAGGCCAAGGCCGCCCCCAGGATCACCATCATCTCTCGAGGAAGCCTCCGCCGGGTCGGGGATGCGATGGTCATGAAGGCTCCATTCGACGGGGTGTCGCCCACGAGCTTCTCCAGATCGAAGGACTGTTCAGGTCACCTGTCTCTCAACATAGCACTCCCGACTGCCCCGGGGGGCCTCCCTTGCAATCTGTCGTGACGATGGATATCATACCGAACAAACGCCGAAAATCCCGGAGTCGCCCATGTCCACCCCCCCTCTCTTTTCCTCCCCCTCAACCCGAGAGATCGGCTCTGTGCCTGCCCGCGAGGACAGCCACACCAGGGGAAGGAGTTCCCGTTCCTTGGAGCCCCCGAGGGTGTCACCGCGGGTCTGTCCCGACTGCGCGGGACCCCTCGCCCGCACCAGTGGATGCGTGAGCTGCCTGACCTGCGGCTGGAGTCGCTGCGGATAGAGACGCCGGCATGGGAATCCAGGTTTCACTGCCTCTTCTCGGCGTCTCCCCCCAGTGGAGGGCCACCGGACCCCCCACCGGGCGACGGGGTGTCGAGTACTTTCGCATCCCCACGCGCACCATCCTGAACCCACCGGCCAGCACGGGAATGCCCTTCTGGACTCTCAACCCTTACGTGGGATGCGAGTTCGGTTGTGCCTACTGCTACGCTCGCGACACCCATCGCCACGCCGTGACCCGGGCCCTGGATGGGAAGGCGCTCGATCCAGTGGTCGCGACTGACCTCCGGAGCCTCCCGTCCTGGCTGGCGTTCGAGCGGCGCATTCTGGTCAAAGATGAGGCGCCCCGTCGGTTGGCCCGTTCCCTGACACCTTCCCGGATCGGCACCACTCCCCTGGTAATCGGGTCGGCCACCGATCCCTGGCAACCGGCCGAACGGGAGTTCCGTCTTACCCGGCAGATCCTCGAGGTACTCAGCGAATGCCACGGACTCATCCTCACGCTCATCACCAAGTCTCCACTCATCCTTCGAGACCTCGACCTCCTCGAGCGCCTGGCCGGCCGACACACCCTCTCCATCAACATCTCCCTGATCACAGCGGATGGCCCGCTGGCCCGGCGACTCGAACCACGGACTCCCATTCCCAACATCCGCCTCCGCACCCTCCGCACGCTCACCGGCGCCGGCCTCCGGGCGGGCCTCCTCATCGCCCCCGTACTTCCCGGCATCACCGACAGCCATGCCGAGCTGTCGGCTCTGGTTTCCCGGGCGGTGGACTCGGGCGCGGTATTCGTGGGGGCGGCCCCCCTTCGGCTCGGCCCGGCCGCGCGGGCCCGGTTCCTTCCCCTGCTGCGGCAGGAGTTCCCCGATCTGGCACCCCGATACGAACGGCACTATGCACAGCGTACCGGTGCCGCCCGTGCCTATCGCCGTGCCCTTGACCGTCGGATGCACTCCATCGCGGAGGCCCTCGGTGTGAACCTGTCGACCCGACCCTGAGGGTCAGAAGGACTCGAACAGCGCCACCAGACCTGTCACCCCGGAGATCACCAGAATGGCCGGGCGGATGAAGCCCCGGTCGAGCACTCCGGCGAGCCTCCGGGAGGCGAGAAACCCGAGCCCTATCCCCGGCAGCATCAGCAACCCGATCCAGAGCTCCGGCATCCCGAAGTGTCCCACGTAGTGCAGACCGGCGAGCGAAAGCACTGTCCCGACGAGAAAGAACGCGCTCAGGGTGGCCCGGATGCTCGGGCCGGTCTCGCGCTGATAGATGAGCGCCATGGGCGGCCCGCCAATCCCGATCGTGGTGGCCAGAAAGCCCGAGGCCACTCCCGCTCCCACCAGGGTCCGTGGAGTAAGCCCGGGGTGAAGGCCCGACGCCGTCAGAGCCACGGCCACCAGAATGAGTCCTCCGAACAGGGCCGAGAGAGCCGGGGCGGGAACCACCACCAGGACGGCGAGAGCCACACCCGTCCCGATCACCCTCCCCCCGAGAGACCACCTCAGATCAGCCCGGCGCACCGAAGGATGTTCGCGAAACAGCATGAGCACCGTGAGGAGACCCGAGGCGAAGAGGACCGGGCCGGGAACCGCCCGGGGGAGAAACAGAAGCAGGAGCGGCACCGAAAAGAGCCCCATGCCGAACCCGACGGCGCCCTGCAAGAGGGCCCCGAGCATCAGAATGAGGGTCACCACAAGGAAATGGGGTAGCGACACGGCAGGTCTTCCGGGTGCAGGTCCGAGGAGGTGGCGTCGGCGCACCCCGCACGAAAGTAGCGCCCTCCGGAATGATCACACATGCCCCCGATCGGGATTCGAGTCGCATGGCGCAGGGTATTTTGCGCCAATGTAACAACAACCTTCACCTTGAAATACGCATAACCACATACAACACATGTGTTTATAAGATATACGTCGCATTGACTGTCAAATTTTTGGTCTTGCGCGGATCGGGGGGAGTGCGATCTTTCTCCCTGTAGTGTTTGCACCACCGTCACACTCGAAACCTGACGAGGGAGTTTCCCATGCGTACGACTTCGGCCTTTTCGATCCTGTCCCTGCTACTCCTGGGGACCGCCTGTTCCGACGGAACCGGTCCCACCGGGAGTGGCACCGCGACCCTCTCTCTCTCCCTGGCCACCAGCGCCATTCCCGCTGGATCAGCCGCGTCGACAGCCGCTGGCGCCGAGACCTTCACCCTTGGATCCACCACCATCGAATTCACCTCGGTGCAGGTCGTGCTCAAGAGCATCAAGCTGGTGCGGGCCTCGAGTGACGACTGCGAGTCGGGAGACGACGAGCCCAGTGATGACTCCTGCGAGGCACTGCGTCTCGGCCCCCAGCTCTTTGATGTGCCCCTCACCGCGGGCGCTCAGCGGATCCTCACCGTCGAGGTTCCCGCCGATACCTACCGCCGCCTCAAGTTCCACGTCCACAAGCCCGAGGACGACGGGAACACCGTGGATCAGGCATTCCTCGCCGCCAACCCCACCTTCAAGCGAGTGAGCATCCGGGCAGAAGGGATGTTCAACGGGACGCCCTTCACCTTCGAGACCGACCTCAACGCCATCCAGCAAATCACCTTCAACCCTTTCCTCGTGGTTGATGCCGACGGCCCCGTTGATCTGACCATGTTCCTCGATCTCGGCGCCTGGTTCCAGGACCCCTCCGGCACCGCGTTCGTCGATCCCGCGTCCAGCCTGAAGAACGGTCCCAACCGGAACCTGGTGGAGCAGAACATCAAGCGTTCGATCCGCGTGTTCCGGGATGACGATCAGGATGGCGACGATGACGATGAGGACGACGACGACAGCTGATCACCCTCGGCAGGCACGACCCCTCTGCGACCTCCTTCCGGCCATCCGGAGGGGGGTCGCGTTACTTTTCTGGCTCACCCGAGGGGACTGAACCACAGGCGGCTCTTCACTCTACTCTTTGTGTGGTTGGCTTTCGGGGTGTGGCGAGATGCTCCGGTCGTCAGGCGGGTAGGGAAATGGCCACAGGAGGCACAGAAGGCACAAAACCCTGCGGAGGGGCGACGAACTGGCGGATATCTGCTTTATTTTTGTGCTTTTTGTGGTTGGCCCTTGGGTGAGGCAAGGTGCTCCCCGGTCAAGCTGGCGGGGAACTGGCACAAAGGCACACGGGCACGCCCCGGCGGGGTCGCCGAGGACCCGGGCGAACTTCCGCATGGCCATTCTTTCCAGCGCAGAGCCTTGGACATGAACCGATGCCAAAGCCCTGAAGAGCCCCACAGATGGACGCCGATGACACCGAGCCAAGGCCCCCCGCCGACTCGACTCACGACCGGCCTGGGCAGGATTCAATCTGCGGTCTCTGTGTCATTTGCGGCTGTCTCCCCCTTGTTCCCTGCACCCTCCCTGCGCTACATTGGTGTGGACGATACCGAACAGACACCGAAAACATGCGCACCATCATCTTTGTCGACCCCCCCGCCTTCTGCACCGCCGTCGAGGGTCTGGTCGCTCCCGCCCTCCGGCAGCGACCGGTGGCGGTTGCTCCTCCCGGGGCCGACCGCGCCACGATCGTTGCCCTTTCCTCCGAGGCTCGCGCCGCCGGGATCAGCCGCGGCATGGAGGCCCGGATCGCCCGGAAAATCTGTCCCGACCTGATCCTCCTCCCCCCCAACCCCCAGCTCTACGCCAGGGCCTCACGGGCACTGCACGCCATCCTGGCCCGGTGGGCTCCGGTCATCGAGCCCCGGTGGTGGGGTCACGCCTTTCTCGATCTGACCGGAACCGACCGGCTCTTCGGGACGCCCGAGAGTGTGGCCGCTCGAATCGGCCGGGATGCCCGCCATCAACTCGGGCTCCAGATTTCAGTCGGCATCGCCTCCAACAAGGTGGTCAGCGAGGCCGCGACGCGGCTCTGGCGCCTGGCGCCCACGCTCCCGTCCGACCTTCCTCCCATCGCCGTTCCCGGTGGGGATGAGGGATCCTTCCTGGCTCCCCACCCGATGCGCCTTCTTCCCGATGTCCCGGCCCTGATCCGCCGGCGCCTGGAGGATTATCAGCTCGAGCAGATCGGCGACGTGGCCATCCTCCGGGAGTCCGACCTGGTCGGCGTGTTCGGATCCGCCGGACGCACGCTGCGGGCATACGCCCGAGGGATCGATCCCCGTCCCGTTCTTCCTCCCGCCGTGCGGCGCGAGTTCCGTCTCTCGCACACCCTCGCGACCGACACCAACGACATCGCCGTGCTCCATCCCCTGCTGTCCCGAATGACCGATCAGCTCGGACGGCGTCTCCGCCGTCGTGCCCTCGCGGGGCGGAGGATCACGGTGAGCATCGAATTCACTGACTACGTCTCCCTGTCCCGGCACGCTCCCCTTCCCACCTCCGCGCTCGACCGGGACATCAATCACGTTGCCCTCCGTCTGCTCAATCGCCTGCTGGCCCGGCGCACTGCGGTGCGTGTCGTGACGGTCACCGTGGACCGTCTGGCCACGGAGGGAACCCAGCTCGACCTCTGGGGCGCTCCAGCCACCGACCCGGGAAATCCCCCATCGGTCCTGTCCGCGGGACCCGCCCGGATCCAGGATGCCATGGACCGGATCACGACACGCTGGGGGAGCGCCGCCGTGCGACGAGGTGCCACCCTTCGCCACCAGAGTGTCGTATGACCACTTTCAGTTCGGTATCGCCTGGCCCCGGCGGTCACCTGTCCGGTGGAGGGGGGAGGATTCAATTCAACCACGAAAAGACACGAAAGGACACGAACGCGAGATGGGGTGATTCACCTTTCGTGCATTTTCGTGTATTTCGTGGTTCGAGATCGTGTTGTCCCCGCCGGATTCTATCCAATTCAATTCAGCTGAAAACTGAATCATCAAGAACGTCCCACAGTCGGAGAACACATGCCTTGGTATTGTGATATCGCCCCCGGTCACCATTGGCATGGTCCCTACCACGACCGGGAGTATGGTTTTCCCGTCTCCGATGACACGGTTCTCTTCGAGCGGCTGGTGCTGGAGATCAACCAGGCGGGGCTCAGCTGGCTCACGATCCTGAAGAAGAGGGCGGCCTTCCGGGCGGCATACAGCGGTTTTGACATCGCCCGGGTGGCCCGGTACGGCGAGCGCGACCGGGCCCGCCTGCTGGCCGACGCCGGGATCATCCGCAACCGCCTCAAGGTGGACGCTGCGATCACCAATGCCAATGTCATTATTGGACTTACGCGGAGCCATGGGAGTTTTGCCGACTGGCTGTCGGCCCACCACCCTCTCGAAAAGGGCGAGTGGGTTCGCCTCTTCCGGAAGACTTTCCGCTTCACGGGAGGCGAGATCACGGGGGAGTTTCTCATGAGTATCGGCCTCCTGCCGGGGGCCCATCGCCCGGATTGTCCGGTCACCCGGGCCATCCGTCAGACACCTGGCTATTGCGCGAATGTCGGCCAGGCGGTATAGTTGTCGCGCGATGATGGCGCACCACGCGCCACAGGTTCCAGCGATTCCGTGAGGGCTGGCGTCCGCGTCAGCCCTCTCAGGTATCCGCTCATCGTGTGTCGGACGGCACGATCCGTTCGGCACGGGACGGCGGCCTGGCGTGAGGGCCTCGAGATCACGACACCATTCGTAGTCGGCATGGACGGCATGGACCGGACTCCGATTACACACCACAAGGAGCAGGTCGCATGCGTACGACAGGAACGGTAAAGTGGTTCAACGACGCCAAGGGCTTCGGTTTCATCACGCCCGAGGGGGGACAGAAGGACTGTTTCGTGCACCACTCTGCCATTCAGGGCAGCGGGTTCAAGAGCCTGACCGAAGGGGACCGCGTGGAGTTCGACATCACGCAGGGCCAGAAGGGCCCCGCGGCGGAGAACGTCGTCAAGCTGTAAGCCTGACGATCGGGAATCTGCAAGGGTGGCCGGCCCGTCATGACATCGTCGGGTCGGCCACCTTCGCAACTCCCCCATGCGGAACGGGACGAGAGACAACTGACACGGGGAAACACATGATTGAAGTGACACTGAATGATACCGACCGGATCGAGTTTGCCATCAAGGCGTTCCGGCGGAAGGTCCAGAAGGCCGGCATCCTCCGGGAACTCCGCGAGCGTCGCCACTATCTGAAGCCCAGCGTGGCCCGGAAACTCAAGTCGGCCGCGGCCCAGCGGCGATTGCGCCGCAAGGGACGGAACGAGGCTCAGCAGGCGTCGTAGGCCCCCCGCTCGCCGGGGATGATGCCTTTACATCCCCGTTTGCTCCAGGCCCACATCAGTCAGATCACCCAGCCACCTACCTCCGGATGGAGAGATGCCCCTGGTTGGGGAAGAGGTCGGTCGCCGGGCGCTGACCCGCACTGATCACTCCCGAAATCCGCATGTTGCCGTCCTCGTCTCCGAAAAGAGTTCGGGTGAACGAGAAGGTGACCGTGGATCCGCTGATCGTGAAGGGAAGGGCAAGGGAAGATCCCGTGGTGGCCTGCACGAGAGACATCTGATTCAGGGCGTTGTCGGCCAGGTTCACGAAGAAATCGACGCCCATCCCGGTGTTGCCCCCCAGCACATCCACGGCTGCTTCGACCCCGGTTCCGGCATTCTCGTCGACATCGAAGTCCAGGAACCCGCTCAATCCGTTGGCCTGCCCATCGGAAAACGCGGTGACTGGCGCGCTGAACCTCAGTTGGATTGTGACCGATCCCTCGGTAATCTGCCCCTCGATCTGCACCAGGTCGATGACGTCTCCCACCTCCCCATCCGGCGCCGGGAGGGTATCCCCGACCGGATCGGCAAAATCGAAGGCGATGTCCCCCTGCCAGGCCGAAAACACGGGACCGGAGGGAGCGGAAGTGTTGCAACCCTGAACCAGGAGCGCGCTGAGCGCCAGGACGGTGACACGGGATTGTGATGACATGGGAGAATATCCTGGGAGAGGAAGTGACGCACCGGGGGAGAAGCCCGGACTTAGGTGAGACGCCTCAGGCCACCGCGGTTGCACACGCCACCGACCCGGTCAGCCATTCCCGACCGCCTCGAAGCGCCCGGAGGAGAGTGAACGATACGCCGCCATCACCACCTCCAGATCGCGCCGGGCGACCGAGAGAGGCATGGCGGGTTCCCGGCCCTCACGCACAGCCGAGAGAAACTCCTGGAGCATCGCCCGGTAGCCCATGAGATCGAGAAGACCGGGGAACCGCAGCCGGCGACGGCGCCCGGCCACGACAACCCATAGACCGTTGCTCTCGAAGAAGATGTTACCCTCGGTGCCATAAATCCGGGAGGCCTGCAGCCCGAAGATCCGGTTGCGGGTGTTCCAGGAATGGAGGAGACGACCCACCGCTCCCTGGTCGAAGTGGATCAGCACCTGCAGGTTGTCCTCGATGGGAGCCCGGGGAGCGGTGGACACCTGCGGAGCAACCCCGATGACCCGGCGGGCATTTCCTCCGATCTCCATCATCAGATTGACCCAGTGGACTCCTCCCTCGAGGAGCGCCCCACCTCCCATCATTCCCGGGTCCATCCGCCATCCCTGAGCCCGGCTCGTGCCCGTCTTGTTGATCTCGATGAAGAGAGGCTCCCCGATGTCCCCCGACTCCAGATGGTCCCGCAGAACGCGCCGCAGCGGCTTGAACCGGTAGTTCTCCGCCACCATCGCCACCACCCCGGCCTCCTCGACACACGCCTCGATCGCCGAGAGCTCCTCCAGCGACCGCGCCACCGGCTTCTCGATGAGCAGGGCCTTGCCCCCCGAGGCCGCCAGCCGGGCGTGCTCCACGTGGAACGCGTGGGGAGTGCAGATGAGGACCGCATCCACCTCCGGAGACGCGCACGCGGCCTCATAGCTCCCGAAGGCGCCCACGCCCCCGAACCGGCGGCGATACGACTCGGCCCGGTCCTGCGAGCGGCTCGCGAACGACAACCGGACCCGGGACCCGAGGGTCCGGGCCACGCGGCTGTGCAACCGCGCGATCGCCCCACACCCAAGAATGCAGAGGCGGACGGTCACGGCGCCCGTTTCTGCAACACGGTGGACCACTCCCGGACAATGTGATCCCCCACCCGGAGCGCGTTCGCCGCGATCGTCAGGCTGGGATTTACCGCCCCGGACGTCGGCATGAAGCTGGCATCCACGACAAAGAGGTTGGCCAGGCCGAACATCCGGCACCAGGGATCGAGTACCGCCCGGGCGGGATCCGTCCCCGCCCGGCAGGTGCCGAGGGCATGGGACATGGTGTCCACGTCGTGTTTTCCGCGCGCCCACGATCCGGCCCGCCGCAGGATGCGTCGCGCCTCGCGATAGAGGGCATTCCGGCGCCGGAGGTCATCAGGGTGATGCCGGTAGTGCACATGGGCGATGGGGTCCCCCGCCGCATCACGCGCCGTCGGATGGAGGGTGACCCGGTTGGAGGGTTGGGGGTTGTCCTCCGCGATGCACATCGCGAAGAGGTTGTAGGGGTTGGTGTAGTACCCGATGATGCTGACGGGAAACGTCGCCAGGGAACGGACGAACTCGCGGGGAGGAACCTGCAGGCTCTGGATCATTCCCCACGGTTCGGGGGGCCCCGACCCGTTCCCATAGTAGAAATCGGTGAACGCCACTTGTTTGTGGAATTCCTCGGCCGGATTGACGGGGGAAGCGAAGAATCCGATGATCGCGCCGTTGCAATGCCGCATGAGGTGCCGCCCGATCAGGGGCCCGTTCCGCTCCAGGTCGCCGAGCCCGGACGCCAGCAACAGTCGTGGCGAGGCGATGGCGCCGGCGCTCACGATCACCACATCGGCCTCCACCACCGAGCGCGTGTTGGTCTCCCGATCGAGGTACTCCACCCCCCGGATGCGCTCTCCATCCCGGAGCAACCGCGTGACCGAGGCGTGGTGCCGCACCTCGGCGCCCAGGCGCGTGGCCTCGGGCAGCACGGTGACCGCCAGATCGTTCTTCGCCTCGATGCGGCAGGGGAAGAGATCGCAGGTCCGGCACCGGATGCACCGTTCGCCCGGCCCGTTCTCGCCCGAAAAGTTGATCGCCAGCGGAATGGGAAAGGGCCGGAGTCCGAGGGACTCACCCGCGGCAGCAATGCGGGCCGACGGGATGGCAAAGGGCGCGGGGGCCGACGGGTAGGGACCGCAGCGGGGAGGTTCGGTCGGGTCGGCACCGGCCACACCCGCCACTCCCAGCAACCGCTCCACCTCCATGTACCACGGGGCGAGGTCGTCGTAGGAAAACGGCCAGTCGACAAAGGCACTGTCGGCCGGGCCGGGGCCGAACCGGCTGACGATGCGAAAGTCGTCCTCTCGCAACCGGAAGGAGGCGGCCCCATAGAACACCGACCCCCCCCCGACCACTTCGTCGGCCAGGATGAGCTTCGCCCCCTTTTCCGTGTCGGCGTGGTAGGGAGTCGGCCCCTGATACTTCCGGTCGATGTGGATGGCCTGGGTGTCCCACGCCGATTCGTCGCGGTCCACCGGGCGGCCTCGCTCCAGCAGCAGGACCGACTTCCCCGCACGGGCCAGCTGGAGCGCCACCATGCTGCCGCCAAAACCGGTCCCGATGATCACGGCGTCGCGGTGCGTCACCGTCACCCGCAGTTTCCCCCTGCGTACTCCGCTGTGCAGGTTCCCTCAGGCATTGATCACGGAGAGACGATAGAGGAAGAAAACGATGACGGCCCCCTCGAGCAGCCAGGACATCGGCTGGCGATAGTAGCCGGTCAACATTCCCCATCCCCAGTATCCCGTGTCCTCAAAGAGGCTCAGCGTGTACTTCGTGCTCGTGAAGGGCAGGAGCAGGGGCTGGCCCACCGTGCTCCCGATGTCGGCGAGGTAATGGGTCAGCATCGCCACCATGGCAAACGGAGCGTAGTGCGGAGCGATGAGGTAGACCAGACCGCTCACCACGGTCGCAAAGAGGATGGAGTGGGTGACGGTGCAATGGAAGGAGGGTTTGGCAAAACCGGCCTTGACCACCAGCGAGTCCGCATTGGGCAGCATGTGCACCCCCATGCAGAACACCGCCATGCGGGGACTCCAATCGAAGGTGGCGATCGAAAGAGCAAGAGGAACATGACCGAATTGCATGGCGAGACCGGAATCGAGGTGAGTAGGAACGCCGGGCCTCCAGACAGAACCGGGCGACACTCACCCGGTCAGGGGAAGGTCGCCCGATCCGGGCAAAAAGCTAAGACCGGTGGAGGCGGAGGACAAGCGGCGACCCTCATCCGGGCCTCAGGACCCGGACGGCCGCCGGGAGATTTGCCAGGCCATGACCGACCGAATCAGGTAGACCAGAGCCGTCACCCCGCCCCACCACAGGGACAGAAGCAGAGCCTGATCCAGGCGCCCCATCAACCACCCGGCCACCAGGACCAGCACGTAGATGTTCCGCCGTCCCGCCACGAGACGGAATCCCCGGTCGAACGCCCGGTGATCGTGGATCTGCCGCCCGCTGAATGTCTTGTACACACCGGACAGGGCCCGGGACGCCAGCATGACCCCGATCAGGCCCACCCCGGTCGCCAGCGGGTTTCCTGCGGTTCCCGTGGCCCGCAGTCCCCACCCGATGGCCAGGTACCAGGAGAACTCGAACGTCACGTCCAGGAAGTGGTCGAGGCGGTCCCCGAAGCGGCTCGCCTGCAGGCGGATCCGGGCCAGTTTCCCATCCACCCCATCCAGCACGTTGACCACCAGGGCGATGGCCAGGGCCACCCCCATCTCATCCTGCCGACCGGTGGAGAACAGGTATGTGGCGGTGAACCCGAGCACTCCCGTCAGAATGGTGACGGCGTTGGGGGTCACCGGAGTCCCGGCGAGGAGGCGAACCAGAGCGTTCTCCGGAAGAGGGTGGAGATACCGGGCCGGGAAGTCGAGAACCCCCTTCTGGGCCGCATCGAACAGGTGGCGGGACGCCCGTTGCTGATCGGCCACGGAGCGGATCGGGGTCCAGGCCAGGGGGAGATGACGCCGAAGGTCGGGGAGGTACTCGGGAACGGTCCGGATATCGACGCGGCGGGCTTCCGTCACCCCGAAATCGAGAGAGCTGGGATTGAAGGTCAACCGACGCGCCATCCCGACCGGAACACCCCCGTTCCCGCTCTTCCTGCCGGCCGAAGCCTCACCTCCCCCATCCACCAATTCGGTGTCCCCTTCGGCACCGAGCAGGAGCGGATAGCAACGGGTGTCGTGGATTGTGTCGCCCTGGATCACCAGGCAATCCGCACCGCCCGTCAGTTCGGCCCACTCTCCGGGATCCGTGCCGACGGTCACTCGGATGTCGAGGTGGGTGGGCACCGCCGGGGAAAGCTCCTCGATCTGCTTCCGGAGGGTGCATTCGGTGGCGGACCTGTCGAGCGCTCCGTCGAGCAGGAGAATGGCCTTGGAGACGCCGAAGGCGCCGAGATGGTGCAGGTGACGCTGGACCGGGGAACGACCCAGCACGGGGTCCAACGCGGCCACCCGGGAGGTGCCCGCAAGGAGAGTGGCCGGGACGGTCACCACGGCCACCGGTTGCGCGGACCGAGGCCGGGAGGGGGTCGGGCCCACCGCGCGCGATTCCTCCAGCGGGACCGTGGCCGCTGAGGGAGGGTTCACGGCGTCATGCCCTCAACCGGCAACGCCTTCCGGTTTTCCATCGCCTGGATGATGCTCGGCAGCAACACCACCGCGGCCACGAAGGCCATCCCAATTCCGATCACGGCGAGAAACCCGATCGACTGCAGCCCGGGGTGCCGGGCGAGGATAAGGCCCGAGTAGCCCACGATCGTCGTCATCGTGGTCATCGCGATGGCCCATCCGGTCCGGCGCACCACGAAGGGGAGCGACCCTCGGCCCTCCTCCAGGTATCGATGGAACAGGTGAACCCCGTTGTCCACCCCGATTCCGACGATGCTGGGAAAGACCACGACGTTGTAGAAGTTCATCTTCATGCCGATCAGGAACATCAGGCCACCGGCCCAGACGAAGGAGATGAGCAGGGGCACCATGACGAGCAGTGTGCCCCGAAGACTCCGGAAGTCGAGCCACACCAGGAGGAACACGGCGACGATCGACAGAGCCATGGCCCATTTGCCCTCTGCCAGCATCAGCACCAGCATCTCGGCGGAGATGATGTTGGAACTGGCGGCGTGGTACACCTGTCCCGTCTCGGTCGTGATAGTTCCCACGTCATTGCGGAAATCGATGGCATTCCGGCCATCGCGCAAGGCCACACTGGGATAAATGAAGACGAAATTACCGATCTCGCCGTTCGTATTGATGAACTGCCGTTTGTCCTCCGTGGGGAAATCATCCCAGGTGAAGGTCTTCTCCACTTGCAGGTACCCCTCGAGCTTGTCGAGGCGAGCCTTGTCCTCGCCGGTCACCGCCCCCTTCGCCTCGGTTTCCACCAGGGTCCGGATCTCCCGGATCTTCTCGAGCCGGGCCTCCTGGTCATCCGGCACCAGCGAAAAGATGGATCGGACCCGGTCGATCGTCGGCGAGATCGAATCGTTCTGCTTCACCCGGTTCACCGCCTGGACGATCCGGTCCACCTCCTCCCGCGAGTCGGCCAGGACCACCGCCGGCGACTCCGACAGGGTGAACACCCCCTCGGTCTTCTCTCCCACGAGTTGCCGCTCGGCACTGATGGCCCGGAGGTTGGTGAAGTCGTACTCGAACTCGACCTGTGTGGCCAGCGCCCCGGCGATCACGGTGAGCAACACCCCGAGCGCCAGCACGGGTCGCACCCCGCGGAGCGCGCGCGGGGCGGGGCGCTCCGCGGGGCTCTTCGAGGCCACCGGGGGAAACCGGATGAGCCCGAAGCGTTCCGACACGATCAGCAGCGAGGGCAGCACCATCACCATCGCCATGAAGGAGAAGAGGACACCCACACCAGCGATGAAGCCAAGATGGGCAAACCCCTTGAAATCCATGAACATGAGGAGAAAGAACGCGGCCGCGGTGGTCACCGCCGTGGTCGCGACGGCGGTGCCCGTCTGGCAGACCATGTGGTCGATCGCCACCTCGGTGCTGTGTCCCGCCTGCCGACTCTCGGCATAGCGGGCGAAGGTGTGGATGCCGTAGTCGATCCCCAGCCCGAAGAGAATCACGAACATGAACCCCGTGATCGTGTTGAGTTCCCCGATCACGAGATAGGTCACGCCGAAAGTCCAGGTCAGGGCCATCACCAGGCTGAGCGAGACGAGAAGCGCCCCATAGGCCCGCCGGAAGAAGAGGGCGATCAGGAGAAACACCCCACCCACCCCGTAGAGCGCCGTGCCGAGAATGTCGTCCCGGATCACATCATACTCGTCGAGACGGTTCTTGAGACTTCCTCCGAAATACACCTGCATCGCCGGGTCATAGCCCGCCGGACCCACGGAATCCACGATGGCCCGGACGTTCGCCAGCATCTCCCGCACGAACGACAGGTCCGATCGGGCCTGGAAGGGGAAGACCTCCATAACCAGCACGGTGCTGTCCGCGTTGGTGTAGTAGGGCCGGGGCTCCTGGGTCTGGTACTTCTCCTCCCACTCCGCCAGATCATCGCTTCCCGACTCCGTCTCGTTCTCTCCGAACAGGTCGTCCACCAGGAACGGATTGAGTTCCTGCTTGCGGCTGTCGATGGCGTCCTGGATGGCCTGGCGGAGGGAGTCCAGTTCAGCGGGCTCCAGAAAGAGGAGGGCGTGGGTCCGATAGAACTCCACGTTATTCCGGTAGTCCACGTACTGCACGAAGGGGCTCGCGGTCAGTCGCGGCTCCAGATCGTGCGCCAGGCGGGTCATGGCCGCGAAGTGTGGCGCCTCCAGCACGAGTCGCAGGCGGCCGCTTCCCCCCACCTCCTGCCGCATCCGGTTCATGGCATGCACACTGGGATAGCTGTCGGGCAGAAGGTCGTCCAGGTCGCTGTGGAGCGGGAGCTTCAGGCTCAGCCAGGCGCCCACCACGGTCGCCACCAGAGCGACGACGAGGATCGTCCGGTGATGCCGGTACAGCTTCTCGCATTGGTGCGGAATGCGCAGCATGGTCAGCTCGGGAGTGTGCCCGCCGGCGTCCGACGAGCAGAGGATGAGGGAAGGGCCCGCCGAGGCCGGCCGATCGGCCGACTACGATTCAGCCGCGCGCTTGACCAGCTTCTCGTACATGTCACGATAGGACGTCTTGGCAATCTCCCGAGAGAAGGAGTCGCGGTAGTTCCGTGCGGTACTGGCCCCGTCGATGACGACATCATACGCCTTCCATTCGTTGCCGACCTTGTGCATGTGGTAGACGATGGTCACCGACTTGGTGCCCTTGTGCGCGATTGTCGTCACCTTGGCGGTGGTTCCCGTCACCACGGCGGGAGGATAGTCCATCCGGTCCGCTTCGTACACTTCCAGTTTCCGCACCGAGGTGTTCCGCACCAGGGTGCGAAACACCTCCACGAATTCCTGCTGCTCGGCGGGCGTGCGCTCCTCCCAATGCTTCCCGAGGGACCGTTTGGAGAGCTCGGTAAAGTCAATGAACCCGTTGATCACATCCTTGAGCCGTTCCCGGGTTGCAGCGGAGATGGAATCTCCCGCGGCGTCCAGGATCTTCTCGACGGTCACATTGCGCGACCGGATCACCTCCGCCGGTCCCTGCTGGGCGGCGGCCGGAACCACCAGGGCCACCAGCAGCGATCCGAGCCCGGCCGCGACCGGCACCCGATGGAATTCGGTGCGCCCCCGCCCTCGATCTGACCTTCCAGTCTGCATCCATCCGTCCATGGTCATGCCCCTACTGTGGATAGAGATCCCGTCCGATGGCCTTGCCCAGCGCGGCCAGTGCCGTGTTGAACGCGGCGATGTTCTCCGCGTGCTCGGCCCGCATCGTGCTGTTGGCCTGAAACGCATCGATGAAGTCCTTCACCTCGCCGACCCCCAGGTCGAACACCTGCGCTTCACTCCGCAACCAGTTGTCCGTGGCCTTCAGAGCGTCCGCACTTTCGCGGACATTGTCGGCCGCGGTGCGCAGGTCCCGCCACGCCTTCTCCACTTCCAACCGGATCCCGGCCTCGGCGGCGGGCTTCCGGATTTCCAGCACCGACTGCTCGAACTCGGCGACCCGCGCCCGGTCCCGCGTCTGCCAGAAGTTCAGGTTCCAGTTGAGCCCCACGACCGCCCCGATCCGGGTGAAGTTGGTCTGGTTGACCACGAACGGATTCCGGGGATCCGCCCGATCCATGGCCCGGTTCCACCGGATCTGTCCCCCCACGAACAGCTGAGGGTAGTAATCGCTGGAGGCCGATCCCACCAGGGAGGACCGCGCCCGGATCCCGGCGTCCAACTGCCGCAGTTCAGGCCGGGAGCGCAGGGCCATGGCAAAGTACGTCTCCAGGCTGTCCACGGCGAACCCGATCGGCGCGAACACCGCATCGTCCAGCGCCAGCGGGGTACCCTCCTCCAGGCCGATGGCACTCCCGAGGGCCCGCCGCGCCAGGGCGATTTTCTGGAGTGCCTCCCGTTGCCGCTTCTCCACCTCGTACCGGAACACCTGGATCTTGAAGAGGTCGGTCTGGGTGACGTCGTCCGACCCCTCATCCAGCTTGGTTTCCACCGTCACCTGCGCGCTGTCCACCTGTCGTCGGGCATCCTCGATCACCCGGAGCAGTTCATCCCCGAGCTTGAGGCCCCAATAGAGGCCGCGAACCTGCGCCCGCACCTCCGCTTCCGTGGCCGCCACGCCCGCCTCATCGGCCTCCACCCCCGCCCTGGCAGCCGATTTTACCCCGCCGATCTTCCCGAACGTGTACAACGGTTGCAGGAAGTTCACCTCCACGTCGGTGAAGGGCCGCATGTCCGACAAGCTCGTGTTCGTGTCCGGGGAGAACAGAACCCCGGTGGCCGTTTCCTCCGCCCGGAGGCGGGGGAGCACTCCCGCCACCTGCCGCAGGGTGAAGGTGGGCAATACTCCCGCATGGCCCGCCTGGGTGCGCCGGGCTTCGGACACGCGCAGGGTGGCTCGGCTCTGGGCCAGCAGGGGACTCCGTTGCATCGCCTGTTCCTCCAGTTGCCGGAGGTTCAGCCGCACCGTGTCCCGCGTCTGTGCCGAGCAGGTTGGCCCGAGCGTCAATCCGGCCCCGAGGGTGGCCACCAGACACCAGTGGCTCACCATGAGACGGCAGGCAACATCAACGGGTATGCTTCATGATCTGCATCACGCCTGACCCCACCGGAGGATCGACCGATCGCAGAGCCTTGATGTCATCGTAGTCCGCCCAGGCATGGGATTTCGTGGAGTTGGCGTCGGAGAGAACGCCGATTCCCGCGGTCTTGTCGGGGGGATTCTTCCCGAAAGTATCCCGATAGGCCTGCCGCAGATCGAAAACATAGGTTCGCCACTCTCCAAGGCCATCGGTTCCGCTGCCCACCACCACCTGCCAGGGCCGCCCCGTTCCCGGCCGGATCACCGCGGCCCCGACCGGAAGGGTGGAACTCCAGACATACTTGACCGACTCGGGGATCATGCCGAGCCGGCGACGATAGGTGAAATATAGCCCCGCCGCGCTGTCGACGGTCTTGTCGTTGCGCTCGTCTCCCCCGTCCGGGATCCGATGGACCCGCAGCCGAAAAGAGACGTAGGGGTACTTCTCAAGATCCCAGGGGATATCCTTGCCGAGGATCACCGATTGGCCCGAATCCCGCGCCTGGAGGAACCGATTTCCCCCTTCCTCCACGACGGTGTAGGGCTTCTCCTTCTTGTCATCCGATCCCTTCCAGCTCCATCCCTCGGGCAATCCCCCGACCGGACCAGCTTCGAAGTCCTCGAGAACCACCTCATCGGCCTCCTGCAGGTCCGCCAGCATGTAGGCGAAGGAGTAGTCCTTCAGGGCCTTCTCCGCGCGTGTCCGATGCTCCTCGATCATCCCGCGCTTCTCCCGAACCAGATCGAGGATCCGCCACTCTCCCCGGTCTTCCCGCACCATTTCGACGGTCAGGGATCGTCCGCTCTCCGGTCCGCTCCCTACCCGATAGGAAAGCGTCACCCGTCCCTCGTCCACCTCCCCGCTTCGCCAGGCCAGATCCTCCATCCCGAGCCCATCCTCCCCCAGGTGCGCACGCACCCACCCCCGGGCCGCTCCGGCCAAGGCCTCCCGGAGCTGGTTCTGCTGGTGGGGGATCAGTTTTGACCACTCCCGGGGAAGGACCGACGCGGCCATCGAATCACGGGCAAACAGGGATTCGATCTCCCCCCAGGTCCTCGCCGATTCAAAGATCGACCGGGCGTCGGCGAGGTCTGTTTCCTGTCCGGTACCCGAAAGCGATGGGGCGAGCAGGGCCGCCACGGCCATCGCGCTGACCATGCCGGCCGCGGTGTGCCGCATACGGCTACGGTGCCGGGTCCCGTCATGTTCCTGTCTCATGTGCAACACTCCCTTCGCTGCTGATCATTCCTCATGGCCCTTCCCTCCCACAAACGTGCCCGCCGGTCTGCCAGTTCCCTGATTCCTCCTGTCCCGGCGCTGACTCCACCGGCGTCCCGGCCCCTTCAAGGTAAGGAGAGACGAATTCCGGCCCCAAAGGCGCACAGGCCGCCCCTGAGGTGCGAAGAACCGGTTCTGATGCTACTATGGTGGCGATTATTGTCCAGACCGGCCCTTCCCCGTTGCGGGGGGTCGTTCCGGGCACTCCCCCGACGCCCGCACACCGGGATCATCGTGACCCGCACCGCTGCCGAAACCGACGCCCGGGATCTCGCCCGCGGTGCCGGGGTGAACTACCTTGGATACGCCATCCGGCTCGGGGCCCGGGCGCCCTTCCTGCTGATCGCCGCGCTCCTCTACGGAGAGGCCCGGTTCGGAGAGTATGTTTTCGGACTGTCCGTCGTGGAGACGGCGGCCGCTCTCGCCCTCTTCGGCATGAAGCGATCCCTTTTCAAGTTCATGAGCGAGTCCGCCGCCCGTCAGGAAAGCGTGCACCGCGCCGTGGCCAACGGCATCGCCCTCGCCGCGGTGTCCGGCGCCCTCACCACGATCGTGGTCGCGGTCACCGCCTTCCCCCTGGCCAACCTTCTTCGTCTCCCGACGGCCGCCCCGACGCTCCTGCTCCTGACCCTGGCCGTTCCCCTGATCGTCGCCTCGGACATTCTGCTCGTGGCCATCCGATTCACCCGGCAGATGCGTTTCGAGGTCATCTCCCGGAGCATCGCCGAACCCCTGACTCTCAGTCTTGTCGCGGTGGGGGCCTGGTACCTCGGGGCACGCGAACACGGGCTGGTCCTGGCCTACGTGGCCTCGCTCGCCGTCGCAGCGGTCACCACTCTCGTCTTCTTCGCCCGCGTTTTTCCCATGGCCGATTGCTTGCGCGCCCCCCTGGCCTGGACGGACATGCGCCGCCTGATCACCTTCAGCGGGCCGACGGCGGTCTATGAGGTGCTGATTCTGCTCAGCGATCAGGCGGATGTCTACCTCGTCTCCTACTTCTTTCCCGCCAGCACGGTCGGGATCTACGGCATGGCGCGGCAGTTTGCCACCTTCACCCGGAAGATCCGCCAGGGGTTTGACCGGATTCTCCCGCCCGTCCTTTCGGATGCGATCCAGACGGGGGATCTCTCCCGCGTGGGACACCAGCTCGCCCTCGTTTCCCGCTGGATCCTCTCGGTTCAGGTGTTGATCATTCTCGGTTTCGGGCTGTTCGGCGACAACCTCCTGGGTCTCCTGGGAGGGGGGTTCTCCGCCGGAGCCGTCGCCCTGACTCTGCTCCTGGTGGGCGACACCATCAACGGCAGCCTGGGCATCAATGAGTTGCCGATCGTCTACCTCCGGCCCGGCCTGAACCTGCCCATAGGGGCCGTGCGCCTTCTGCTCAGTGTCGGTCTCGGAATCGGGCTGACCCGCCTGTTCGGACTCGAGGGAGTGGCCCTGTCGGTCGGGCTCACCTTCGTCGTCGTCAATGCCATCCGCATCGCGACGAACTGGCATCTGTTCCGGATCCGGTCGGTGAACCTGGGCGTCCTCAAGCCGGTCCTCGCCGCGCTCCCGGCCACAGCCATCGCACTGCTGCTTCAGACACTCTTTCGAGGGTACGCGGTCCTGCAGGTGGGGCTCGGAATCCCCCTCATCCTCGGGGCCTATCTCGGCACCCTGTATGCCCTGGGACTCGATCCGGAGGAAGAGCGCTGGAGGTCGCGCTGGAAGAAGTAGCGAGTTAGGGAGTTAGGCAGTAGGGGGGTGGGGAGCGCCCCCCTTCCGGGCCGGAGGAAGCTTGGGCGCCCCTACTCCCTACTTCCTAAGCCGGCAGAGCCGGAACCAAAGAGGCTTGCACACTCGGAGCCACAGATACTGCCCGGGTATGCTCGCGGTCTGCGGGGTTCCTACTCCCAAGACCAGATGCGGCCCGACACCTGGCCTTCGT
>JBDIWC010000038.1:0-39980 GCA_039794085.1 Gemmatimonadales bacterium | reverse complement strand
CCCCAGGGCGGGTCCCCGGACTCCGGGGCGTCCCCTCGCACCGTGCGCACAACGCCCGATCGACGTGTCTCTCACCCACGCGAAACCCTGAAGAGCCCCAAGTGGGATGCCGTCACAGACGCCGTCACACGCACGGCTGGAGCGGGTTTCCGGGGGGCGCCCAAAAATATTGTTGCCGTTTTGTGTTCAATCTTGTCCGTAAGGGACTACTCCCCTATTCTCAGAGTGTCGCCGGCACCCGGGCGCTCTGCTTGTCCACCAGGGCGCCGATGGCGCACATGTCCCGGCTCACCAGATGCAGCACATCGTCGAGACTCAGGATGCCGACCACTCGCCCCGCGTCTCCCACGACCACGAGCCGCCGGACGGCCGCCGTCTCCATCCGCGCGATCGCCTCGGACATCGGTGCGTGCTCGTCGATCTGCTGGACCGGACGGTTCATCAGTTCCTCGACCCGCGTCGTGTCGGGATCGAGATTCCCCGCGAGACACCGAAGCGTGAGATCCCGGTCGGTGAGCATCCCCACCGGTGTCCCACGGGCGCCATCGACCACCACCAGAGTGCCCACGTCATGTTCCGCCATCCGCCGCGCCCCGTGCGCACCGCCTCGTTCGGCGTGGCTGTGGCCACGACCCTGCTGCACATCTGACCTGCGGACATCGTGTCCTCCTTATCCGCCGCCGGACCACCGGTTGGATCGGCCGGGACGAGCGGATCGAGCGGGAAAGAACTCCCTGAACCACCCGGCACCACATTTCCGGACAGGGGACGAATTCCAGGATCCTTCAATCCTACACGGCGGTCGTGAATCGGTGGTGAAATCAGGTTCAGGGTTCGTTCTCCTGCCCGGGTGCGTTCGCTCGTGTACGAGTACGAGTACGTGTACGAGTACGTGTACGGGAGATGGGTACGGGGGTCAGCACCTCGCCTGGGTTTCCGGTTGTTTTCACCCTCCCTTCATCCGCCGGGTGCTATACTGGTCTTGCCAATGAGCCGGATCCCTCGGCAAGGCCACGGGAACACCGGGCGTGACGACGGGAAGCTCACTGGTTGGCGAGGATCGCGCGGTCCTTGGCCCACGCCGACACGGCAAACCCGGCGTGCTCCGCACGAGGCTGAGATACGAAGCGGCTGACGTGCACTGCCCAGACCGGCGGATTCGGAACGAGTACGGAATCCTGGATTGGGAGCGGGACGCTCCACGGCACCCCCTCCCCCACGCGCCGGTTTGTGACGGCCCGGTCGGCTGACCAATGCCGATCGGGCCGTCAGTCCTTTGCCGGTCTGCCGCCTCTCCGCGTGTCGATGTAGCTCCGGAACTGCCGGGCGTTCTCGGGAAGAGAAAAATCCATCCCATAGTCCGCGGGTCCAACGGCCTTGACCCGTGCGACGATCACGGTCAGGTCGTTACGCCCGAAGGCATCGATCATCGCTTCCCCAAAGTGGAAGGAATCATCCACCGAGAGGACATGCTCGATGCCGGCGGCCCTGGCCACCGCGCCCAGGTCTGTGATTCCGGACGCCGTATGAGAGTCGTACCCACCGGTCGACAGCAGGCTGCCGTTGTCGAAGATGACGTGGATCAGGTTGGGGGGCCTGTAGCGGGCGAGCGTCGCGAAGGTGCCCAGGTTCATCAGCACCGACCCGTCTCCGTCGAGCACGACGACGCGCTCGTCGGGAAGGTGGCGGGCCAGACCCAGCCCGATCGACGAGGCGAGCCCCATCGCGTGTTGCAGATAGAAGAAGTTCTCGCGATGGCCCAGGTTGTACAGCTCCTGGGCGCAGGCGCCCATAATGGTCACCACGAGCTTGTCCTCGAGCTCGGGGTAGATCATCTCGATGCACTCGGCGCGTTCCATCGGATCAGTCGATCATCAGGTCGCGGGTCAACAGGAGCGCGACCGGCGCCAGCGACTTCTGTGAACGATGGAGGGTGTCGCGGATCTGTGCCCCCACGGTCCGGGGATCCCGTGCATGCTCGAAGGGAATGTCGAGCGCGCGGAGAACGGGTTCGGTGACGGCGCCACCCCTCTTGTGCCAGGGAGCCGACTCGTCGGGCTCGCCCCGCAGGGCGATGAGCATGCACAGCGGAAGCGAGTAGAGCTGGGCCAGCGAGACGATGCCGTTGATCGCGGCCAGAAATCCGTGGTTCTGCATCAAGAGGATGTGGGGGGTGCCCGCGAACCAGGCCCCGGCCGCGATCCCGATCGCCTCCTCTTCCTTGGCGACCTGAACGAGGTCCACCTCGGGGTCGTTTTCGGCGCACTGCAGGAGGATGCCGAGCCAGGTCTCCGGCAGCGCCGAGAGCGACCGAACTCCGGCGGCCTTGATGCCGTCAAAGACGATGCGCGAGTTTTCGTAGGAGACGGCCATCGGGCTCCGGCGGGGGAGGTTCTTTTCGGGCGCGGCGGAAGTAATATCGGGATGGCCCCGGGCGTTGGGAAGGGGGCGCTTCGCAGTTTTCAGTTTTCAGGGTTCAGGGTTCACTACCCCCCCACCCCTCCCCCGCACGGCGGGAGAGCGGGTTCTGAACACCGAACACGGAGCACAGAGAGGGGTCAGGGTCGACCGGGGCCCACCGTCCGGCTGAGGATGGTGATCGGAGAGGGATACCCGATGGGGCCGACGGGGGTGTCGATGGTGGGCACCGCCCGAAGCGCGATCCTGGTTGGGTCGGCGTTGAGGCCCGCGAGACCGGCCGCGAGGTTCACGAGGCTCTCGGCGGGTCCGCTGAAAAAATCCCGGAGGTTGACCCGCATCAGGAGGGGGATGACAACAGGCTGTCCCGGGGGGAGGACGAGGCTCGAGTCGAGGACACCGTTGATGGTCTCCTTCGGGCCCGGTCCCTGGGTTCCAACGACCAAATGCCGCCTCACGGGAGACGGGCAACCCCGCACGAGGCAAGGAGGTGAATACGGCTGACCGTCGGACCCATCAGCGGCCATGGGCACCGGCCAGGACCGAGCAGGGTATCTACAACCTTCTGCCGAGCTGCGGCATCTCACGATATATGGCTGTCGGGTATTTCATTACTCGCGCGATCAGGGAGCATCTGGGTGATGGTCGGCTGATCGGGACGCTGGGCAATCCGGTGGCGTGGATACGGGCCTACCAGCAGGCTGCAGGAATGCCCTCCTGCGACTGTCCCCCCTTGTCGGCCTCGTGGCTCGACGTACTCCGATCAGGAGAGGCCGAGAATCTGTGATCATTGCCAACTCACCTGGAGAGACCATGCGTGTCAACGTCCACCGTAGTCGCGGCGCTGCATTCCTGTTGGGCCTGGCCACTCTGGCTGGTCGCGCGTCGCCGCTTCCGGCACAGCGATCGATCTCCGCACTCTCCTGGGAGCGATTCGAGTTGTCCAACGGCCTCGAGGTCGTGTTCCTCCCGGATTCCACCCAGGACGAGGTGGCTGTCGAGCTCTGGACACGGGTGGGTACCCGGCACGAGCCGGTCGGCCGTTTCGGGATGGCGCACTTCTTCGAGCATGCGATGCCGCACGGCGTTCTGCTCCGGACGGCCGTCCGCGGACTGGCCGACTCCCTGCGAACGGGAAGCAACGCGCGGACGCGCTACGATTACACCCGGTACTACCAGAAGGCGAAGCGCGCCGGGCTGGGCCTGTTCCTGCTGATGGCCGCGAATCGGCTCGGTTCCGATCCGGAATTCGATCTGACGACCGACGTGATCGAATTCCAGCGCGGACGCGTGCTTGCCGAAATGCAACGCCAGGCCGGCACACGCTGGGGGGAACCGGTCCGGGCGCGTCTCACCCGTGGGACGTTCGGAGCATCGCATCCGTACGGTCACGCCGCCTATGGGACTCCCGAAGAGACTCGCCTCACGACACGGGACGACCTCGTGCGTTGGCATCGCGGTCATGTGAGGCCGGAATATTCCACCCTCTTTGTGGCGGGGGGATTCGATGCCGGTGTGGCGCGCCCCCTTGTCGAAATGATCTTCGGACGTATTGCGGGAGGTACCCGCCCGCCCGCCCCGGAGCCGGAGGTGCCAACACCTGTGGGCGGCCGGGACTCGCTGCCCGTGGCGACCGGAGAGAGTCTGTTGTTTCTGTCATGGCCGGTTCCGCAATGGGCCTCGGGAGACACACCGCTGCTCGAGCTGTTCGGTCACGTGCTCGAGAATCGCCTCTCGGCTGACCCCCCGGGGGGCGTGCTGCGCAGCAGTGTCGAAGTGGAGGCGCTGGAACTGGCGGGCAGCTTCACGATTGTCGTAGCGCACGAGCCGACGGCGGATGCGGTGACCCTGGAGGCGTGGGTGCGTGACGCGCTTGCCGTCGCTCTCCAGCGTATCCGGCAGGACGAGCTTGACGCCGCGGCGGCGGCGGAGCGGAGCCGGGTGGCCGGATTCATGGATCAGCTCGGCTGGATCGGCGGCCGCATCGAGCTGGTCGGGGAGAGTCTGGTGTTTTCGGGCAACCCGGGGCGCTATCTCGACCGTCTCGACCGTCAGGCCCGGGCTCGACCCGACGACGTGCGGGGCGTCGCCCGTCGCTGGCTCACGCCTCCGGCGTTTGTGCTTGTCGTCCGTGGTACGCCGGCAGGAACCCGCTGATCGCTTGCCGCTCCGGGTGCTGCGTGCTGGGGCGGCCTGGGCGATTGGCGGGAGCTGCTGCCGGACGAAAGTGACGTGCTGCAATGCATCGCGCTCGTGATCTCCAACGGGGCGCGTATACCCGGACCGAGGTTCGACGGGGAGGAGTTGTCGCCCGAGATTTCCGAGGGCCGGATCGGCTCAGCAGGTCTTGTCTTCTACAACGACCGGGGGGTGGCCAGAATGCCCGGGAACTGATCGGCCGGGGGGGGGTAGAGACGCTCGGAAGAGGCCATACTCGAGGCGGGATCAGTCGGTGAGGAAGCCTCCTGTCCCCCCAAACTGTGTGTACTGTCGCAGCATTGCGCCGATATCGACAACGGACGCTCGCGGAGCTGGAGCGACGGACGCGACGATCCGGCCTCCAAGGCACTTCCGGCATCTGACGGTCGGTCCGCACCCCCTGACCCCTCTCCCGCTCTGCGGGAGAGGCCAGTGTTTTCGCAACAGCCTCACAGGCAGCATCGGAAGCAGGCAGTGAAGGATTCCCGCGCCGCACCACCATCGGCTTCGCTCGCGAGCTCGAGACGAGCGAGAACGAGGCGTACTATGCGCCGCCGCGCATCATCGCGGTCGTTGCGCCGGCCGCGAGGTTCACGAGGCTCTCGGCGGGCCCGCTGAAAAACTCCCGGAGGTTCAGCCGCATCCGCACGGGAATGATCACCGGCCGGCCCGGGGGAAGGACGTGGCTCGTGTCGAGGACGCTATTAATGGTCTCCTTGTCGTCGAGGAGGAGAGCCCAGGTGAGACGCACCATCGTCGCCGTTGTGCGGTTCTCCGCCGGGTTCTCTGCCTGGACGTCCACCCGGAACTCGAAGGGAAGATCGTTGCGTGCGATGGCGAGTCCCAGGCGGCCGACTTCGGTGGCGGTCAGGTCCCGGTAGGAGGCGATGCGGTTGAGGGGAACCCCGGCCAGGCGGGCATCCTGGACTCCCGCCAGGAAAAAGGATACCTGCCGGAGAGCAGCGATCTGCGGGAGGGTGGCGCAGGCGCCAACGGTGGCAACGAGGAGCAGGGGCCACAGAGGTCGCCGTCGCATGGTGATCACATCGACCTCCTCGTTTCTCGAGAGTCCCTTCGGGGGATCTCGTCAGTGGGAAGAAACCATGCTAATATGCATTCTTCCCTGTTGATTTTTTTCCACCGCGGAGGGACGTTCCATGAAGGCTGGTCTGGTGCTCGGTCTCGTCGCTGCCGTCGTTGTCGTCCCGGGGCTCCCGGCACAGGCGTCGCAGCCTCCGGGGCCCGCCGCGCCCGATGTCCACTTCGTCACCGGGATGATCCCGCACCATGCCCAGGCAGTGACCATGGCGGGCTGGGCGCCGACCCATGGGGCGAGCGCGGCACTCCAGCGTTTCGCCGAGCGGATCGTGGTGGCCCAGCGGGACGAGATCGCCATGATGCGGACCTGGCTTGGCGCTCAGGGCATGCCCGTGCCCGCGGCCGATGCGACTCACATGATGATGGAGCGGGACGGGATGTCCCACCCGATGCTGATGCCGGGGATGCTCTCCGATGAGGAGATGGCTCAGCTCGATCGCGCCCGGGGCACCGAGTTCGACCGCCTCTTCCTGCGGTTCATGATCCGGCATCACCAGGGGGCGATCACCATGGTGGAGGAGCTCTTCGCCTCCCACGGCGCGGCGCAGGACGAGTTCGTATTCCGGCTCGCCTCCGACGTTTTTGCCGATCAGACGACCGAGATCGAGTTCCTGCAGCTCCTGCTCGACGACCTTCCCGCGCCCGGGAAGTGACCGTCGCCCCTGCCGTCTCCCCAGTCCCACCCACCCGTTCCCGTCACGCAGAGGATGCCCCGATGACCGCTCCACCCGTTTTCCCGTGCCGCTGGGCGCTCGCCCTGGCGGGCCTGGCCCTGGCCGTGGGTACGTCGGCCGCCACGGCCCAGCAGAAGATCAAGACCACCCCCGACCCCGATCCCCGGGTGGGACTCTCGGCGGGAAAGCACGACGCCGGCGAGGCGATCTGGAACCTCCGCATGCTCTCCACTACGCCGTCGCCGGGTCCCTTCGCGGCCGCGACCAACTCCGACCTGGCCTTCTCGGGCCACCACGTCTACCAGGGCAACTACAACGGTTTCCTGGTGTGGAACATCGCCAACCCGGCCAAGCCGCATCTGACCACCTGGTCGCACTGTCCGGCGTCGCAGAGTGACGTCTCGGTGTTCGGAAACCTCCTCTTCGTATCCGCCGAGGGACTCACGGGGCGGCTCGACTGCGGGGCCCAGGGTGTGCCGGAGCCGGTGAGCGAGCATCGGGTGAGAGGTCTTCGGATCTTCGACATGACCGACATCATGAATCCGAAATACATCGGCAATGTGCAGACCTGCCGCGGATCACACACCCACACGGTCGTGACCGACAAGAAGGATCCGGACAACGTCTACGTCTACATCTCGGGGTCGGCCGGGGTTCGCTCCCCCGAGGAACTGCCGGGCTGCTCGGCACTGGCGCCCGATGAGGACCCGAATTCGGCGCTGTTCCGGATCGAGGTGATCCGGGTGCCGCTCGCCAATCCGAGCCAGGCCGCTATCGTGAGTTCACCGCGGATCTTCAACGATCTTGGTCCCGCGCCGCAGCGGGCGACGCCTCCGCAGCCTCCGCGGCCCGCCACACCCGATCGTCCGGCCCGCCCGGCGCGGCCGCGCACCGGTCCGACCCAGTGCCACGACATTACCGTCTACCCCGAAGTGGGGCTCGCCGGGGGTGCGTGTGGCGGCTACGGCCTGCTCCTCGACATCAGCGATCCGGCCAATCCCCGCCGCCTCGATGCCGTGGCGGACACCAACTTCTCCTTCTGGCACTCGGCCACCTTCAGCAACGACGGCAAGGCGGTGCTGTTCACGGATGAGTGGGGGGGGGGACGGGCCCCGCGGTGCCGCGACACCGACAAGTACGAGTGGGGAGGGGACGCGCTGTTCACGATCGAGAACGGCAAGATGAAGTTCCAGAGCTACTACAAGATGCCGTCGGTCCAGACCGAGTGGGAAAACTGCGTGGCCCACAACGGATCGCCGATCCCGATTCCCGGGCGCGAGGTGATGGTGCAGGGGTGGTATCAGGGGGGCATCTCGATCTTCGATTGGACCGATCCCTCCAACCCGCACGAGATCGCGTTCCACGACCGGGGTCCGCTCAAGGATGGCGAGTTGACGTCGGCCGGGTCGTGGTCGGCGTACTGGTACAACGGCGTGATCGTGAACTCGGAGATTGCCCGGGGGCTCGACATATTCGAGCTGGCACCGAGTCCCTACATCTCGCAGAACGAGATCGACGCGGCGAAGACCGTGGTCTGGGACGAACTGAATCCGCAGCAGCAGCCCCAGATGGTGTGGCCGCCGAGCTTCCCGAAGGCGCGGTCGTTCGTGGATCAGCTCGAGCGGTCGAAGGGGCTGTCCTCGGCGAGGATTACAGCGGTCCGTGCCGCGCTCACCCAGG
Source organism: Gemmatimonadales bacterium (assembly GCA_039794085.1). Lineage (GTDB taxonomy): Bacteria > Gemmatimonadota > Gemmatimonadetes > Gemmatimonadales > GWC2-71-9 > OFTM291. Next base: position 31,911 of record JBDIWC010000038.1, on the reverse strand, counting down.
CGGAGGGGATGAGCGGGAGTGCCCGGAGCACGGCACTGAACCGCCTGGCTACGCAGGTTGATGGAGACGTCAAGGGGTCGTCGGACCAGGGGAAGGTCCGGATGCTCGCCGCCGCAGTGCGGGAACTGGCGGGGAGCTGACGGCGAATCGGTCCTGATTCGTTACGGAAGGATCCTTACCTGCGCCTCGTTCTTCCGATCATGGGAGGGCGAGGCGCGGGGCGTTGGGGCCAAGGGTGCCGGCATCCGTAAGCTCTTGATCGGCAAGGGGGTGGAACCCAACGGTCATCCGGCGAGACGACGACGGGCATTGGCGAAAGCGTTTGCCGCCGGGATCCCCTCGACGGTGCCCGCGATCAACTCCGCAGCGCGACGCTCAACCTCCTCAATCCACGCGGGGTCGAGTTCCGGCTGGTCGTCCAGACTTTCAAGGAGAACCCGGGCGAGGTGCGCCCGGTCCTCCGGCGGGAGGCGGCGAAGCTGAGCTTCCAGGGTTTCGCGGGTCATCCAGTCCTCCAAGGTGGAGCAACTCGGAAGGTAGCGATCTCTCAGGAGGCTGGCAATAAGAGTTGGGCGAGGGCGGAACGGAACGCAATTGTGCCACCGCTCCATCATCCTTCATCGCTTGGTCTTGAAAGAACGCCGTCCACGCCTCGCAGACCCGTGCAACCAGGTCGAGCGCTTTGTACGTGTTGCCATCCCATGATATCGTGATGCACCACTCGCCTCCGCCATACGCGCCGACTCCGTAGCGACCCCTACCATAGCCGCTTGCGGCATCCGCGTGCTCCACGAGTGGGTGGTAACGATCGATCGTGAAGTGCTTGCTGCCGTTCGCCAGGTCGCGGCAGGCACGCAGCCACTCGTTGGTCCTGGCGAGATCCACAGCCCCCAGCTTGGCGGTACGCGAGAGTGTGGGGTCCTTCTGCACCCAATCGCACAGCGCGTGGGCGGTTACGACGAAGTTGAACACGGCATCCGGTGTGACCTCCCGCTCCAGAGCCGTCCGGTCTCGCTCCACCTTGCGAAAGAGATCGGAAGCGGTATCGAGCCCGATTGACATACGCTTGCCAGGCTGTGCCACCTTCATCGTGCTCCTCTTGATCCGACGTGGCCCTGAGACACGGGAGGTGAAGGGGGCGGCATATACGGTTGCAAGTATACTGCACCTCAACCACCCCCTCAGCAAGATGGCACGGAACATCGCCGGATCCCTGACGACCCCAGGTGGTTCCTGCCAGGCCATCCTCCGGACTCCTTACTCCCCGGCGCTGACTCGTCACCACAAGGGCCTTACCCGCGCCTCGTTCTCCCAGTCATTGGGGGGACGAGGCGCGGGGCGTTGGAGCCCCGGTATCGGCCGTCCACAGGGCCGAGTGACCGGGGCGCTTCACGCAAAGCCGCCCGGGCCCGGGGCCCGCGGGGGAAAACAGAAACCGCATCCGCCCGAACAGGTTGATGCCTTGGTCGTAGGTCCCTTGACACAGCTCAAAAGGTTGTACAGGTGTATTGTACAACTTTAGCGGGAGCCTCATCGTGGCCGTTAAGACAAACTACAGTCACGCGCGCGAAAATCTCGCCGCCCTCTGGGATGAGGTTGAGGACTCCCGGGAGGCGGCGGTCATCCACCGCCGGGGCCACGAGGATATGGCATTGATCCCCGCCGATGAGCTCTCCAGCCTGCGGGAAACGGCGTACCTTCTCCGCTCCCCCGAGAACGCTGTCCGACTTCTGGCAGCGATGACCCGGGCGCGCCGGACCACGTCGAAGCCAACCGAACTGACGGCTCTGCGGGCTGCGCTGGGGTTGTCGGAGGCTTCCTGACGCGGGAGCCCAGGCGGGCGCGGTACGGGGTGCTCCAGGATGAGTGCCGTGAAGATCTTCGCTACTGGGCCGACACCAACCGCAAGACCGCCCTGCGTGTGCTGGATCTGATGGAGTCCGCCCTGCGCGATCCCTCGACAGGCATGGGCAAACCGGAGCGGCTGAAACACCTGGGTGGCCAAGTCTGGTCCCGGCGCATCAACGAGGCCGATCGCCTGGTCTACGAGGTGTTCCACGACCGCGTTGAATTCCTGCAGGCTCGTTATCACTACGGCTGACGCTGGACCTCCGCCCGCATCGCTTCACTCGCCTCGATGGCGAGCACTACTCCCCCCGCCAGCGCACTGGCCACGAATTGCCACGCCTTGGTTCCGGAGGCCGACGGTGGATTCCGGTGAAGCCCGCGACGGGTGAAGCCCCGACCACTTGACATTACCGAACGATCGGTCTACGTTGGTGCCGTGGCGAGACCCCTGGCCCGGAAAGGCGGACGAGACGGGATGGCCCTCTCAGAAGAACAGATCGTGGCGATCCTCACCGACGTGTTCCGGACCCACGGGTACCAAGGCGCGAGCCTCCAGATCATCGCCAAGGCCACCGGGCTCGCCCGGGCGAGTCTCTACCACCGGTTTCCCGGGGGGAAGGCAGAAATGGCGGAAGCGGTGATGAAACGGGCCCAGGCCTGGCTCGAGATGGAGGCTCTGGCCCCCCTGCGGGACGAGGCCCTGTCGCCCCGGGACCGCTTGCGCGCGATGGCGAAGCATCTGGACGCGTTCTACGAGTCGGGCCGGAAATCGTGCCTGCTCGACGCCATGTCGATTGGCGAGCCCGGGAGCTCCCTCTGCCGCCTCACCAGGGGGGCGCTCGATCTCTGGACCCGGGAACTCGCCTCCGCCCTCACGGCGGCAGGCTTCGGCCCGGCCGAGGCGCGGGACCGGGCGGAACGGGCGATCACCCTGATCCAGGGGGCCCTGGTCATGGCGCGGGTCCGGGAGAATCCGGCGCCGTTTCGGCAGATCCTCGCCGAGCTGCCCGAGCAGTTGCTGCGCACGTAGGTCAATGCTGTTTTTGTTGAAGAAGATGTTTACCGGACGTTCGGTCCACAATGCAGTACACACCAAACCAAGGAGAAGAACAATGCAGAAAGCTGCCATCGTCGTTCTGTCGGATCCGGCCAACCAGTCGGAAGAGTCCCTCGGCCGCGTGTTCAACGCGCTCGCCGCGGCCCACGATTTCAAACAGCGGGGAGACGAAGTCACCGTGCTCTTCCAGGGCGCGGGCACCCGCTGGGCCGGACAGCTCTCGAATCCCGCTCACCCCTTTCACGACCTCTTCAACGCGGTCTCGGACCGGGTCGCGGGGGTGTCGTGCGGCTGCGCGGACGTGTTCGGCGCCACCGACGACGCCGAGAAGAACGGGTTCGACCTCGTCAAGGACAACCCGCTGCCGGGTACTCCCGGGCTGCCGAGCCTGAGGAACCTGGTGTCCGAGGGGTACTCGGTCCTCACCTTCTGACAGGAACGCCGGAGGTGCTGATCCTCCGGCGGTCAGTCCCGGGGCGGGGCCGGCTGGCGCATTCACGGAGAGCGCCACCGCCGGTCCCCCCTACCCTGGAGGCATTGCCATGGACACTCCGTATCACGGGGGAGAAAGAGCGGTTCAGGAACGGGCCGGCGAGGCAGCCATCGCGGTCAGGAACGGGCGGGTCATCGCGCCCACCATTCCTCCGCGGGCACTCGGGTTCGTCGGCCAGCAACCGATGGCGGTGCTCGGAACTGTCGACGTGCAGCACCGTCCGTGGGCGTCGCTCATCATCGGCATCCCCGGCTTTCTCCAGGCCGAGTCGCCGGACCGGCTCACCGCGCATCTCTCCCGCGCCTGGCCCCACGATGCCGACCCCTTCCGAACCAACCTCCGGAACGATCCGCGATTCGGCCTTCTCCTCATCGACTTGGCCACGCGGCGTCGGCTCCGGATCAACGGGAAGGCAATGCAAAGCGGGGGCGCTCTCCATCTCGAAGTGGAGCAGGCGTACCCCAATTGCCCGAAGTACATCCAGCGCCGCCACCTGCGCGAACATCCGTCCCCGCGGGGAGAGGATCTGCCCGAGCCCATTCGCGGAACGACGCTGAGCCGTGACCAGCACGCGATGATCGCGGAGGCGGACACACTCTTTGTCGCCAGCCTGCACCCGGAGCAGGGTGTGGACGCCTCGCACCGGGGCGGCGCGCCGGGTTTTGTGCAGGTTCTGGATGACTCCACTCTCCGGATCCCCGACTACCCCGGCAACAGCATGTTCAATACGCTCGGCAATTTCGCGGCACATCCCGCGGGAGGAATCATCATCCCGGATTTCGTCGGCCAACGCACCCTCCAGCTCGTGGGGGAGGTGGCCATCCAGTGGGATCTGGGGGACCCCGACGGGACCACGGGAGGAACAAGCCGCTTCTGGGACTTTCACGTCACCGAGACCTTGGAGCTCCCGCTTCCCGCCCGCGCCACGTGGGAGTTTCTGGATGCGTCGCCCTTCAACCCATGACATTACTCCACCCTGGATCTCTGACGGAGGCACCATGAGCGAACGACGGGCCACCATGCCTCATACCGGCATCGCCACCTTTGCCAAGGCACCGTACGTGGAGGACCTCGCGACACTCGACGCCGACATCGGCATCCTCGGCGTCCCCACCGATGCCGCCGCCGGGATGCGGCCCGGATGCCGGCAGGCTCCCCGCGCCATTCGGGACGCCTCCACCCGCTTTGGTTTCCTTGGCCGCCCGAGGACCCGGGGATATTTCGACATCAACCAGGACCGGATGCTTCTCCCGGGTCTCCGGATCGCCGACTGTGGCGACGCCGACGTGATCTACTACGACGCCGAGCGCAACGTGGAGACCATCGAGGCGAGCGTCCGGAGCATCGTGGACCGGGGAGCGCTCCCGGTCGTCATCGGCGGGGATCACTCGATCTCGTATCCCGTGATCCGTGCCCTCGATCGGACCGGGCCGCTGACCATCATCCTCTTTGATGCCCATCTCGATTACGTGGACGAGATGCACGGTCTCGCGCTCACCAACAACAGTCCGTTCCGGCGGGCCCAGGAGTTGCCGTTCGTGGAGCGGATCATCACCATTGGCGTGCGCGGTGTGAAGTCGACCGACCGCGAGCTCCGCGAAACGCGGAAACGGGGCAACCTCGTGTTCACCAACTACGAGGTGTTCGACGTGGGCCCTCAGGGAATCCTCGACCGCATTCCGGAGGCGCTCGGCAACTACTACGTGAGCATTGATATCGATGCGCTGGATCCTTCGCTGGCGCCGGGGACGGAGAGCCCCGAGGCGGAGGGGCTCAGCTACACGCACATCAAGCGGATCCTTCAGGGCCTGGCTCCGCGAGGTACCATGGTGGGGCTCGACCTGGTGGAGGTGAACCCCTATCTCGACCACGCCGAGTTGACCCAGCACATGGCGGCGCAGCTGTTGATCGAGGGGATGGCGACGGCTTTCGTCTCGAGTGCTTCGAACCAACCGTCATCCCCGCGGAGCGGACGTAGCGTGTGATCCCCGGTGTCGCGATCATGTGTGCTCCAGGCCGGAGGATTCACACGAAGACACGAAGACACGAAGGAAGTCGAGGTCCTGTGTCCCATGAGCAGCTCTGCGGTCTTGCGCCCTTACGGGGCGCGCGAATGTCTGGATGCTTCCTGCTCCCACGGCTGAAGCCGTGGGCCATGTTCTTCGGCCGCTCCGCGGCCGGGATTCCGGCTTCGAGGCGAGGCTCTCCTCGATGGACCTCCTATCCTGAGAACCGTTCAGAGCGACACATGCGTGATCCTGAAGCCGTGGGCCATGTTCTTCGGCCGCTCCGCGGCCGGGATTCCGGCCGCAGGTAAGGATCTTCCGTGCTCTTGGATCCAGCAGCACCGCGTTCAGGAACCCGGGGCTCACGCCCTTGCTCGGCCGATTGAGGAAGGGCGGCTCACGAACCGCCCCCCCACGCCACCGGCAGTCAAGACGAACGCCCGGCCGTGTCAACGGCCTCCCGCCGCCGAGCAAGGGGCGTGAGCCCCGAGAAACCCCAGATGTCGGCCAAGCGCGCCAGCGGGTGCGACCCCGAGGAACCCCGAACAGCCGGAAACTCCGACCGAAACGACCCGTCCTCCTCCAGCCCTCGTTTACATGGATCCCGGCTCCACGAACCCTCACTCCGGCGGGCAATTGTTGCCTATCACGTGTCAGTGCGACCCACCCATGTGTCCGGGTGCCGGTGACCGTGGATCACACCAACCACGCTGATGCTGGAAGGATAGACCTTGTAGTAGACGCCGTAGGGGAACCGCCGCAAGAGCACACGACGCAAGCGGCCCCGAATGACCGGATAGCGCTCCGGATCCGCCTGGATGTGCTGCATGGCCTCATCCACCGCATCCAGGAACCGTCCCGCAGCCGTGGGGGATCGCTCAAGATACCAGTCAAACGCAGCAACAACCTCGGCCCGGGCCGCCTTGCGAACGGAGCTGCCGCACCTACCGCAGTTTCTTGCGCAGGTCGTCCCGAATGTCCCGCCACGACAGGCCGACATCGGGTGCGGCATCAGCCTCAGCCTCGCGACGATCCAGTTCGGCCGCCAACGCGGGCGTGATCGGCGCCGCCAGGGACGAGTCGAGGCTATCCCAGAGCTTGCCGATCAGTTCGACGCGCTCTTCAGCGGTCAGATCGTGGACGGGAATCGTACGTGCCATGGAACTAGTCTACCCCCCATCGCGGCCAGGTGCAATCGGACTCCGGGCTCTCCAGCCCCCCCGCAAAGAACGGCCACGGCCAGGCCATGACCAGGGAAGCTCTGATCGATCGACCGGTCCTACTCAAGCCCTCGTTTACATGGATCCCGGCGTTCGCCGGGATGACGATCCTACCTCTACGGCGCGCTTGGACCCAGCAGCACCGCGTTCAGGAACAGCCGGTTCGCCCCCCGCAGGTACGCCCGGAAGTTCGGATCCTCGGCGAATACGATCACCCGCCCCCGGCCCACCCTCTCTTCATACACGAACACCTTCCCGTCGATCCGCTCCTGCGTCTCCGGCCAGGCGTGACCCGACATCGGCGCCGAGCCGGCGTAGGTGGCGATCACCCGCCGCTGGCTCGACACCGGACCCTCGGGCGGCAGATAGAGCCGGTTGGAGTTGACCAGCATCGGCACCAGCTCCGGCGACCCGCCCGCCATCCAGTGCCGGCTGTCGAGCCGGGTGGCAAAGACCGCCCCGGGCACGCTGAACCGCTTGGCACCCTTGGCGGCGTCGGTGTCGTACCAGGACCGGAGACCGAGGGAGAACTGAGTCCGGGCAAACTCGGTGGCGGACCCGATGGTGACGAGCGTCCCGCCGTCCCGCACCCAGCGATCGATCCGGGTGCGGCCCTCCTCGCCCAGGAGGTTCCGGAAGGCGCCGGTGTTCATCTCGGGAAGCACCAGCACGTCATACTCATCCAGGGGACGGTCGGCGAGAGTCCCCGCCCGCAGCACCGTCACCGGAATCCCGTACTGTCGGTCCAGCGTGTACCACGCCCATCCGAAGGAATATCCCTGCACCGGATCCTCGGCGACCATCGCGATGCGCGACCTCCGAGCCTGGAAGGTCCAGTCCCCCGAGCCGAGATCGGGACCGCCGGGCGCCGCGAGCCCCTGATCGAGGGAAATGACCCTGACACCGAGTTCCCGCACGATCCCGGCCATTGCCTCGTGGAGCGTGGCATCGTTCTGGCCCACCCGCGCGATGATGCTCCCCGCCGGGATCGTCTCGGTCCCGATTCGAGTGGCCCGGAAGAGATAGGCCGCCCGGTGGCCCCTCTCCTTGAGCCGCGAGAGGGCGGCGGCACTTGCCGTCTCCGACCCGCCCACGATGTACGCATAGGACGCTCGGCGCGGGACCGGCATTGCCGCGGGTTCAGCGATGGGACGGGTGGACACGGCACGGGCGTCGCTGGAACTCCACCCCTCCACGTTGAAGAGAAGGGGGAGACTCCACCCGGTGATGTCGTAGAACCTGGGATTCTCGTCCCGATCGGTGAAACGCCGAGCCTGCTCCAGGAAGTCGGCCGGGATCGGAACCGAGGGGTCGAGCAGCACCCGGATCAGGCGGCCCGACGGCTGCGCCGGATCGACCACCCAGGTGCCGGCCGGGAAGGTGCGATCGGCCACCGCGGCACCGGCCCGGTCCCGGAGGCCGGTGAGCCTGGTCTCCTGCTCCAGCACACCGATCTCGATGTCGTTCCGGTGGAGGAGGGTGATCAGCTCACGAACCAGATGAGTGTTGCCGGTGTCGGCAATCAGATACTTGCGTGCCGCTCCGGCGGGAGGAGAGAGAATGGCGCGCTGGGAGGCGTGATAGTCCCGCAGGAGATCCTGGCGCCTGGTCGCGGCAAGCCGGACCGCGGCCCAGGCGGCGGTGTACTGCTGGGTGAGGGCGTCGGTGAGGGTACGGACGGTGCCGTCCCCCCGTTCGCCGGCGAGCCCGCGGGTGGACCCCTGCTCGAAGAGCATGGCCACGGCACCCTGATAGCCGCGGTTGGAGGTGTACCCCGGGTAGAAGTAGTTGTAGCGCTCCCGGCTGAAGTACTCGAACCCGGCGGAATCGAAGGCCCGGGCATACGCCGCCCCGAAGGTGGCGAACCAGGTGTGGGCAAAGGCGGGAAAGTGCGGATTGGCCGGCTCGCCCGGGGGGTCGAAATAAAACTCGGCGGCGTTCCCCTGTTCGTGCATGTCAATGGCCACCTGGGGACGCCAGGCGTGCAGGTGCGGCATTCGGTCGCGGGTTTCCCGCTGGGTCTGGGCAAACCAGTCGCGGTTGGTATCGAAGTAGTAGTGGCCGGTGCGGAACTTGATCGACTGCCATCCGGTGAAGTCGTTGGACCAGTCGTCGGGGTTTGAGGCCGGGAGCCGCCCGATGTTCTCGTGGTTGAGATGGGCAAAGGCGTCGCGACCGTCGGGGTTGAGCATCGGATCGATGAGGATCACCGTCTCCCGCAACACCTCCAGGGTGGCGGCATCGGACCGGGTGGTGAGGTGCTCCAGAAGTTTGAGTGCCCCCTCGCTCCCGGAGAGCTCGAACCCGTGGATCGACCCGCCGAACCAGACGATGGCGGGCTGGGTCGCGATGATCGACTCGGCGGCGGCGGGATCGGTGCGCCGGGCGTCCGCCAGGGCCAGGCTGTTGGCCCGGATGGCGTCGAGGCGGGCCAGGTTCTCGGGAGCGGACACGATGGCGAGCATCAACTCGCGGCCCTCCCAGCTGGTCCCCTGCCGGACCACCTGCACCCGGTTCGAGGCGGCGGCGAGGGCATCGAGATAGCGGACCATCTCGTGATGCTGGGTGATCCGTTCGCCGAAGGCGTGGCCGCTCACCTGGGCAAAGGTGGGGACCTCCTGCCCCTGGGCGGGAAGGAGGGAGACGGGTGACAATGTCGGAATGAGGGACGCGGCGAGCGCGATCGCAGCGCGCGGGAGAGCGAAGGGCATCGAGATCGGATCCGGAAAGGGGACAGGGGAGCCTACTGCGGAGTCGGGCGGGGGACAACCCGTCGGGGCGAACCGTGTGGTCGCCGTGGTGGGGAGATGTGGACAGCTACCACGTTGGGGGCTTGCGGATCTCGCCGTTCCGATCGAAGAGAGGGTTCGGCAACTGGCTGGCGGCGAGCACGCCCTTGCGAATCGGTTTCATGAATGAGGCGTTCTTGAGCAGCTCGCGTGATGGATGCTTGTGGGGATTGAGGATGCCTACGATCAGTCCCAATTCCTGTCTGACCACTCGAACAGCTTCCGTCAGGTCGGAATCGTTAGTAACCAGAACGGCTGCCTCGAAGGCCCCACGGAATCCATCAGCGAGAAGATGAGTGGCAAGGTTGACATCAGAGCCCTTCTCCTCTGTTTTGATGACCCGCTCGTAGCGCTGCTCGCCTGGTGGGCAGCCGGCCACGGGCATTCGCACCTCGTTTGACAGGAAATGGCCCCAGATGATCTCGACTCCCTGTCGAGTCTGCAGTGCGCGCAGGTAGGCCTGCTGGCGGTTGGGTTGGTCGGGATCCCCAGGGCGACCGGCGACGCGAGCGGTGAAGTACTTGGTCTTCGTGATCTCGTGCCGTGGAAGCAGTTTCCGGCACATCAAGGGAATGTCCAGCCACTTGTACGGTGTTTGCCGAACCGCACCATAGTAGAGGTTGAACCCGTCGACGTACACCACTGTCTTCACGGCAGCCACCCAGCCGGGGGAGGGGGGGGAGCAAAAAAAGCTGAGGCCGGCCTTTCGGCACGGCCTCGCTGCCCGGCCCCCGAAGGGACTGGGGGGATAGCAACAGCAATATAGCTGCCACGAGCGATCAGATCAATCCTGTACCGATTCGAGGAGCAATCAGGGCGAATGCCGCTCGCCCCTACTCCCTATTCCCTATGCCGGCAGAGCCGGAACCAAAGAGGCGCGTCGGGGTCGTGTGGTTTCCCGGGGCTTTCGCCCCGGGCTCGGCGGCGAGAGGCCGTTCACACGGCCGGGTGTTCGCCCGGGCTCCTCGGTGGCGTGAGCCACCTCCCCTGGCCGAGCAAGGGGCGAAAGCCCCGGGAAACACCAATCGCCTGGTCACGGCGCGCTCCGCGACTCGAGTGCATTTCCCGAGAGGCCTCAAAGTTGGATGCCTTCCCAAACTCCCTCAAACTCGCTGCCCGTAAGGGTTTCCGAGCGTCACCCAAAATATTGTTGCTTTCTTGTGTTCAATCTTGTCCGTAAGGGACTACTCCCTGCTGGTAATTTTCATTGATCATTGTCCCTTGTCTGTTCGCCACCGCACCTGGCCGAGCAAGGGGCGCGTAAGGGCGCAGCGTGCTGTGCCCTATTCCCCGGGATTCCCACTCACCGCCGGAATCCATGCCCGCGTGGGAATGGACCCCGGCGTTCCCGGGGTGACGCTCCGATGTGTGTTCGGGGCTTCTGCTTCCTTCGAACTTCACACTTCCAACTTCGAACTTCCCTTTTCCCCCTTCGAACTTCAAACTTCCAACTTCCAACTTCACACTTCCTCCGCCAGGAGAGCATGATGCGCCGCCCCTGGATCGTTCCCGCGCTCCTCCTCGTCGCCTGTCAGCCCGGCGCGACCCCCTCCACCTCCGGGCCCGCGATGCCCGCCGAACCGTGGACCACCGAGGCGGTGGACCCCGACACCACCGACGGGATCCGGATCCTGGTTCTGCACGACATGGAGGGTCTCTCCGGCCAGAGCGACCCCCGGAGCTTCGACTTCGGCACGGCGGAGTACCCGATGGGCCAGGAGCTTCTCGCCGCGGATCTGAACGCCGTCATTGCCGGCCTTTACAACGGTGGCGCCACGGAGGTTCATGTGGTGGACGGCCACGGGAGCGGCAACCCCGACCCCGACGCGCGTCGCGATCTGCTCGACCCCCGTGCCACCCAGGTGCTCCGTGATTCAACGTTCGATGCGTATTTCGACCTGGTGGTGCCCGGCGCCTACGACGCGGTGGCCGTGGTCGGCATGCACGCCAGGACCGGGAGCGGTGGGTTCGCCTCCCACACCTTCACGCTCGGCATCGGTCTCCTCATCAACGGACAGGAGATCACGGAGACGGAACTGGTGGGCCTCTCGTGGGGACGACAGGGGATCCCGGTGATCTTCGGTTCCGGCGACGACCGGCTCGCCGGCGATCTCGCCACCATGCCGTGGATCGAGTTCGTGACGGTGAAGACCGCCACGGCGGCCGACAGCGCAGAGCCACGGCCGGTCGACGAGGCGAGGGCCGATCTCACGGCGCAGGCTCAACGCGCGGTGGAGAACCTGCGGGCGGGCCGAGCCCGGGCCATGCGCGCTGCGCTCCCCCTTACCGCCGGGCTCAAGGCGGTGCCGCCCGCGAGCCTGGCGATGCTGGACGGGATCCCCGGCGTTGCCTACGCGGACAGCGTGTTCACCTTCCCGGCCGACTCGATGCGCCATGCCTACGACGTGCTGATCCGGCTGGTCGGAGTGGCCACTCGCAACTACGCCACTCTCCTGCCCCGCGTGGTGCGGGGCCATGCCGCGGGACCATCGATCATGGGCGCGTATGGCGACACCCTGACACGCATCTGGTTTGACTACGAATCGGGCCGGTGGGCTCCACCGGCAGCACCCTTGACGGGACCGGGACGGCAGTACCACGGATACCGGTGAGGCCTCGTGGGTGCACCGCTTGCGGCGCACGGGTCTCCGACCGGGAACGGGACTCCGGATTCCCCAAGGGCCGTCATTCCGGCACATGCCGGAATCCATGCCAGGATGGGAATAGACCCGGTCGAATGTGATTCGCCCCTACGCCCTTTCGTTGCCATCCGACGCTCGGGCGATGCTGGCGCGTCGCCCCTACACCCGCTGTTGATTGTTCATTGTTATTGTTCATTGTTCATTGTTCATTGTATACCCCCCTCACCAGGACGAACCGAAGATGGATCTCCTGCTCTTCAGTGAACGCAGCATCTGGACGATGGTGCACGGAATTGCGCTGGGTGGAGGCGCCCTGATGGGGCTCTTCGCGGCGCTCTATTCCCTGCATGCCATGGGGGCCGACGGGGTGCCCGACGCCGAGATGGGGCGCCAGGCGCGGAAGCTGGCCCAGCTCACCGTGATCATCGCCGGCCTCCTCTGGCTCACGGTGATGGTCGGGACCTACATCTCCTTCCCGCCCTACCGGGCCGCGCCGCCCGAGGGGCTTCTGGATCTGAGCCAGTACCCCCGGGCGCTGATCCGGTCCAACCCCGACACCGGCTGGTTGCACTCCTTCGCGATGGAGATCAAGGAGCACGTCCCCTGGATTGCCGCCATGCTCGCCACGGCGGTGGCCTTTGTCGCGGTCCGTTACCAGGCGCAACTCCTGCGAGACCGAGTTTTGAGGCGGATGGCGACGACCCTCCTCGCCATCTGCTTTCTCCTCGTCTCCTTCGTGTCGCTCCTCGGCGTGTTCATCAACAAGGTCGCTCCCCTCGAGTGACCGGAAAGGCCGGAACGATGGAATCCACCGCTTATCGGAACGACGCTTCCCCCAACGGTGCCGCCCTGGCCGCCTTCCTGGGTGCTGGCATCGGTGCCTTCGCCATGGGCTTCGTGATCATCCTCAACGAACTCGGCGTCTTCACCCCGCCGACTCTTTATGCCCCGTCCGGAGGTGTGACGGGCCGCACCGCACTCGCCGCCGCACTCTGGCTGATCGCCTGGGCGGTGCTGCATCACCGGTGGAAGGGCCGCCACGTCGCGCCGGGACGCGTGGCGGTTTGGATGACGGTTCTCATCGCGTTGGGACTGGTGTTGAGTTTCCCGCCGGTCTGGGCGCTGATCTCGTAATTGTCTTCTGTTCATTGTTCCTTGAACATTGTTCATTGATCAGTGGCTGGGCCGCTTGCGGCGGGCGGGCTTCGGATGCCCACGGGCCGTCATTCCGGCGTACGCCGGAATCCATGCTCGGGCGGGAAATGGACGCCGGGTATTGCGAGGGCCCGATCCCCCCTCTTCCTCTGGGAGAGGGGCCGGGGGTGAGGGCGCGTTCGCCGGGGTGACGTTTCGTGAGGGGCTCAGGTTCAGGTGCCCGGGCGAATGTGATTCGCTCCTACGCCCCATTCCCTGTCCCTTCCTACCGCCCACGGTTTATCTCGTCGCCCCTACTTCCCATTTCCACCGTCACACTTCACACTTCCCTTCCATGAATCCTGCCGTGGTGATCCCCATCCTGGCGCTGGCTGGTGCCGCGCTTGCCATGCACTCCTGGTGGCAGAGGCGGCAACTCGTCGCTCGTCTCCGACGGGCATGGGGAGTGCCGCTCTCACCGCGACGGCTGGACGACGACGACGCGGCGGAGGCATGGGAGGAGCTGGAGCGGGGACGGGGTCTCGCACAGGGTCTCGACGACCGCACTTGGTCCGACCTCGATCTCGATGCCGTCCTCGCCACTGTCGACCGGACCCACACCGGGCTCGGGCGTCAGATGCTCTATCGACGCCTTCGGGCGGCCACCGCATGGAGCGACACGCCGCACCTCGAACGGCTCGCGCAGCGCTTCGGGCGGGAGCAGCAGTTGCGGGAGGAGGTCGGGATCCAGCTCGCCTCCGCGGGCCGACCCATGGGCCGGGGTCTCTGGGTGATAACCCGGCCCGATCTGATCCAGGCACGCTGGTGGTACTGGTTCTTCCCCTTCCTCGCGGGGACGATGGTGGCGAGCGCGGTCGTGAGCGCCTTCGAACCGCGCGCTCTTCTGGTGGTCGGTGCCCTCGCGGTCATCAACCTGGTGGTTCGGATGGCCACAGCGTGGCAGATCCCCTCCATCCTGGCTCCCATCCGGCAGATGGGCCCCCTCATCAGAACGGCGGAGAGGCTGGTGCGGGTGCCCGGGATGGGGGACGAAGAGGGGGATCTCGTTGCCCAAGAGGTGGAGCGCCTCCGCCCCCTGCGGCGAATCGCGTCGTGGGTCAGCCGTGATCCGGTGTCATCGGGCGATATCGTTGCGAGTGTGTATGAGTATCTCAACCTCCTCCTGGTCCTGGATGCCAATGCCCTGGTGTTCAGTGCACGCCATCTGCGCCGACTGGCTCCGGTGCTGGAAAGGGTCGCTACCTGGGTGGGTGACGTGGATGTTGCCCTGACGGTTGCGTCTCTCCGGGCTGAACCCCGATCGTGGGTGGCCCCCGGGTGGACGGAAGAGACCCGGGCCGAGCTGGTCGGCGTGTGGCATCCACTCATCAAGGTGCCGGTGGGGAATGACGCCACTCTGGAGGCTGGTGTCGGAATGGTGATTACCGGCGCCAACATGTCGGGGAAGACCACCTACCTGCGGTCGATCGGAATCGCCGCCGTGCTGGCGAGATCCCTGAACACCTGTCCTGCCACGTCCTGGCACGGTCGCGCCTTTCGCGTCCGGAGCCTCATCGGGCGGAGCGACGACCTCTCGGCGGGAAAGAGCTACTACCAGGTCGAGGCCGAAGGGGTCGTGGAGCTCCTGCAGGAATCACAGAGCCACACCCCGACGATTTTCCTCCTCGATGAACTCCTCCGGGGCACCAACACCATCGAGCGTCTGGCGGCGGGCGAGGCGGTGCTCCGCGCGCTGTTAGATAGCTGCGGCCAGCGATCGGACCACGCGGTGATCGTGGCCACGCACGATGGGGAACTGGTGCCGATGCTACGCGATGTCTATGAGCCCTGGCACTTTCGGGAAACGATGGGACCGGAGGGGCTGACCTTCGACTATCGTCGGCGAAAGGGACCGGCCAGCAGCCGGACTGCCCTGGCACTCCTCGAGGCGGCGGGCGCGCCACACGCCGTCGTGGACGCGGCTCGGCGGAGGGCCACGGAGCTCGACGGGGCCCAGGATCACGCCGCAGGAACCGCGAGGTAGGGCTCAGTGCCACTCGCACGGTCCGTCTCTCCGGCATGCGGGCGGGATTCCAGGTGCCCATGGCCCTCATTCCGGCGTACGCTGGAATCCATGCTCGGGCGGGGAATGGACGCCGGGTATTACGAGGGCCCGATCCCCCCTCTTCCTCTGGGAGAGGGGCCGGGGGTGAGGGCGCTTTCGCCGGGGTGACGCTCCGTGAGGGGCTCGGATTCCGGGGCGCAGGCGAACGCCGTTCGCCCCTACACCCTATTCCCTACTCCCTACTCCCTGCCCCCTACCACCACCGTCTTCACATTCTGAAACTCCAGCATCCCGTATCGTCCCAGCTCGCGCCCGAACCCGCTCTCCTTGATACCGCCGAACGGAAGCCGAGGGTCCGACCGCACGAACTCATTCACGACGCACGACCCCGCCTCCAGCTTCGTGGCGGCGATCTCCTCACCGCGCTCCGTGTTGCCGGTGAACACCGCCGCGCCGAGCCCGAAGGGGGAATCGTTGGCCGCCCTGATGGCCGCGGCCGCGGTCTTGACCGGAATGATCGCGGCGACCGGTCCGAACAGCTCTTCGCCGTAGGCCGGCATCCCCTTCTTCACGTCGGTGAGGACCGTGGGCGGATAGAAGAAGCCGGGACCCTCGGGCACGGTTCCCCCGAGCAGCAGTCGCGCTCCCTTCTCGATGCTCCGATCCACCTGCTCATGCAGGGTTTCCCGGAGATCGGCGCGGGCCAGGGGTCCGAGTTCGGTGCTCTCCTCCCGGGGGTTCCCCATCCGCACTCGGCTCATCCGCTCCACCAGCCGCCGCTCGAACTCGGCGCGCACCCGCTCCACCACGAGGAATCTCTTGGCCGCGATGCAGCTCTGCCCCGCATTGATGAGCCGGCTCGTGGCACACGCTTCCACGGCGCGATCGAGATCGGCATCGGCCAGGATCAGATAGGGGTCGCTCCCGCCGAGCTCCAGGACGCACTTCTTGAGACGGGCTCCGGCCTCCTTCGCCACCGCCTTGCCCGCGGCGGTGCTCCCGGTGAAGGTGACGGCGGCGACCTGCCGGTGCCGGATCACCAGCTTCGCCCGGTCCCGCCCGATGGCCAGATTCTGAAAGAGACTCACCGGAAATCCGGCGTCCCGGAAGATCTCCGCGATCGCCTCGGCGCACCCCGGCACGTTCTCCGCGTGCTTGAGTACCATCCCGTTCCCACCCATGAGGGCCGGGGCCGCGGCACGGAATACCTGCCAGAGCGGGAAGTTCCACGGCATGATGGCGAAGATGACGCCGAGCGGCCGGAAGGTGACATAGCTCCGAGCGGCGTCGGTGGAGACCACCTCCGGGGCCAGAAAGCTCTCCGCGTGTTCCGCGTAGTACTCGCAGACCCAGGCACACTTCTCCACCTCGCTCCGCCCCTGGGTCACCGGCTTCCCCATTTCGCGCGCCATGAGTTCGGCAAGCGGCCGAGCCCGGTCCCGGAGGATCCCGGCGGCGGCGCGCATCGGCTCGGAGCGGGAGGCAATGGGGATGTCGCGCCAGTGGAGGAATGTCTTGTGGGTCTCGGCGATTTTGCTGCGGAGCTCAGGCGTCGTGAGTTCGGGGTGAGTGGCGATGGTCTGCCCCGTGGCGGGGTCGATGGTGGGGTGCGTCATGGGGTCGTTCCTTGCTGCGGTGATCGGCGAAGCGAGTGCTATAGGTATACCAACTGCTCTCATGGCCGTCCAGCCTGCCCCGCCGCAGATCAACGTCCCGCGGACAGCTCCTTGACGACCACGGTCGCGGCCGACTGGATCCCCTCCGCGAGCGTGGGGTGCACATGCATGCTGCGGCTGATCTGCAGGCAGGTCGCACCCATCTCGAGCGCCAGCACCATCTCATGGATCAGCTCCCCCGCGTGCGGCCCCACGATCTGCGCCCCGAGCAGCGTGCCGGTTCCGGCCTCGGCCACCAGGGCGACGAAGCCCTGGGTCGATCCCATGGCCAGGGCCCGGCCCACCTTGGCGAACGGATGAGTACCGACGATCACCCGGTACCCCTGCCGCCGGGCCGCTTCCTCGGTCAAACCGACGGCGGCGACCTCCGGGTCGGTAAAGATCGCAAAGGGTACCTGGCGTCCTCGGGTCGTGACATCCTCGCCCGTGAAGATCCGGCGGTACAGCAGGTCCGCATCGTCGCGGGCGCTGTGGGTGAACATCGGTCCCCCGACCACGTCCCCAATCGCCCAGATGCCCTCCCCGCTGGTCTGGAATCCGTCATCGACGACGATGAACCCCTGGGCGTCCCGGTCCACCCCCACCGCATCCAGGTTGAGCTCATCCGAGTTCGGGGTGCGGCCCACGGCGATCAGCACGGCCGATCCCTCCACCGCCCGGGTGTTTCCGTTCACGCGGGAGGTGAGGCGGATGCCGTCACCGGTCCGCTCGGCCTCCGTCACCTGGGCGTTGAGAAGCACGTGGATCCCCTCGCCCCGCAGCACCTCGGTCACCGTCTCGGCCACCGCCGTTCCCTCCTCGGCCAGGAGTTGAGCGGCTTTCTGCAGGATGGTCACCTTCGATCCGAACCGGGAGAACATCTGGGCGAACTCGCACCCGACATACCCACCTCCCACGACGAGCAGCGAGGGCGGCAACTCGGTGACGTCGAGCAGGGTCCGGCTGGTGAGGTAGGGGAGGTCGGCCAGCCCCTTCACCGTGGGGAGAGTGGGGCGGGCTCCCGTATTGATGATGATGCGATCGGCCTCGACCCTCGTGTCCCCGACGCAGAGCCGCCCGGGCCCCTCGAACACGGCCCGCTCCTCGATCAGGGTCAGGTTATCGCTGCTTCTGGCTCGCGTGTACATCATGGCCCGGGCGCCTTCCACGATCTCGTTCTTCCGCTTGACGATCGCGGCCAGATCGATCCCGGGTTCGGCGGCCTCGACACCGAACCGACCGGCGGTCCTCACCAGGTGCGCCACGCGGGCCGATTCAATCAGGGTCTTGGTCGGAATGCAGCCCCGGTTGAGGCAGGTGCCGCCCAGCAGCTCCTGCTCGCACAGGACGGTGCGCTGACCCGCGGCCGCCGCCGTGTGGGCGATGGGGAGCCCGGCCATGCCCCCGCCGAGGACCGCGAGATCAACCTTGATTGTGTGCATTGGACACTCCGGAAAGTAGTGACACCGGCAGGACTCGAGGCGCTGTGGATCGACCGGACGGATCTGGTCTGCGCGTCCGGTTGAAGGTCGAGTGGAGAGGCGGTGCTATCGTGCGGCGAGGCGACCATCCAATCCCCACGGGTCATCACTCGGGTCGTCCTCGCCCTCCTGGGCACGGGGTTGGGTGGGCTGCGACTCAACCGGGGGTGAAGGAAGAGACCGGGTCGTGGCCGTCGGGGTGGGAGACCCCGGAGCCGTCACCACCAGGCGGTCGTCCTCACCGGGGAGGGGTTCGAAGGCCGGGGCGGTGTTCATGAACCAGAGGACGGCCTTCTCCACCAGGGAGCGATCCTCAGCCGGAATCACCGCCCGAATCGGCCCCCTCCAATCTCGTGAATGCCGCACCCGGTCAAAGGCGCCAGCGAGTTGTTCCAGTCGGTAGCCAGTGTCCGATTCGGGATCGAATGTGCCGGAGGATGTCATCGGTTTCTCGGTCATCGTGGAAAGGGGTCGGTCTCGATTCTATGAGGGAATGCTACTGGACACGGCACGGCGATCCTATCGCTCATTGGGATGAAGCGAGGAGTAGTCCCGATGGATCATTGTGTATGACAGTCCACCGACATTCCGGGGTTCACGAGTTCGGGGGCTCTCCGAAAGGGAGCGGAATTTCAGGTGCCCCTTCGAGGAGAGAGGGAAGAGGAGTGAGAAGTGAGATCGAATCTCCTCTCTCTCCTCACTCCTCTCCACTCACTCCTCCAGCCCCCGCCGGGCGGGAGAGGGACCAGGGGTGAGGGCGTTCCCGGGTGGCGTGAGCCCCGGGATTTCCCGAAGTCTACGCCGGAATCCATGCCCGGGTGGGAACGGACCCCGGCTACCGCCGGGGTGACGCTCCCTTGCAGGCGATAGGCGGTGGCTGGCAGGCGGTAGGGCCCCGGTGGTGAGGGCGTGCCGGGTGGCGTCAGCCACCTCACAGGGCCGAGCAAGGGGCGTGAGCCCCGGGATTTCCCGAACTCCACGCCGGAATCCATGCCCGGGGTGAGAATGGACCCCGGCTTCCGCCGGGGTGACGCTCCGTGAAGGGCCTGGCCGCCGGTGCATGCGGGACGGTGCGGAGAGGGCCTGGACTTCAGGTGCGTACGGGCCGTCATTCCGGCGCACGCCGGAATCCATGCCCGGGTGAGAATGGACCCCGGTTTCCGCCGGGGCGACGCTCCGATGTGCGCTCGGATTCCGGAGCCCGGGCGAATATGATTCGCCCCTACAACTTCCTCCGTCAGGAGAGTCCGATGCGCCGCCCCTGGATCTTTCTTGCCCTCCTCCTCGTCGCCCCCGCGTTCCTCTCCGCCCAGGGAGATCCTGCCGCGACCGGATTGAACGGCTTCTACCGCGATCCCGCGATCCGCGGCGAAACCATCGTCTTCACCGCGGAGGGAGACCTCTGGACCGTTGGCACCGGTGGCGGCCTCGCGCGCCGACTCACCAGCCACCCCGCGGAGGAGTCGAACCCCGTCCTCTCGCCCGACGGACGCACCGTGGCGTTCACCGCCCGGTACGAGGGTCCGGCCGCGCTCTACACCATCCCCCTGAGCGGCGGAGTTCCCACCCGCTGGACCTGGGACGCCGAAACGGCGACTCCCACCAGCTGGACCCCCGATGGCAAGGTGGTCTACGCCACGACCCACTACTCGGGCATCCCGAAACTGCAACTTGTGGCGCTCGACCCCGCGACCCGGCTTCGCACCCTCCTCCCCCTCGCCGGCGCCTCGGAAGGCACCTGGGATGCCTCCGGCCGGACGCTCTATTTCGTGCGACCCGGCTTCCACAACAACGTGACCAAGCGCTACACCGGAGGCACGGCACGGCGGATCTGGAAGTTCACCACTGGGGACGCCGAGGCCACCGAGCTGACCGGCGACTATCGGGGGGAGAGTCACTCGCCCATGTGGTGGAACGGACGGGTCTGGTTCGTGAGCGACCGCGACGGCACCATGAACCTCTGGTCGATGGATGAGCAGGGCCGGGACCTGCGGCAGCACACCCGTCACTCCGGGTGGGACGTGCGGACGCCGTCCCTCGATCAGGGACGCATCGTCTATCAGCTCGGCGCCGATCTCTGGCTGCATGATATCGCGCGGGATCAGTCGGCACCCGTCTCCATCACCATCGCCTCCGACCTCGACCAGTTGCGCGACCGGTGGGTGACCGATCCAATGACCTCTCTCTCCTCGGCACACCTCTCGCCGGACGGCGACCGCGTGGTGCTGACCAGCCGGGGACGGGTGTTCGTCGCTCCCGTCACGCAGGGACGCCTGGTCCGGGCCTCGCGACAGGACAGCGTCCGGTTCCGGGATGTCGTCTTCATGCCCGACGGCCGGACACTGCTCGGCCTCTCCGATGCCTCGGGCGAGCTGGAGTTCACCCGGATCCCCGCCAACGGTATCGGGCCTGACTCGGCGTTGACACGCGATGGCCAGATCCTCCGGTTCCGGGGAACGCCATCGCCCGACGCGCAATGGATCGCCTGGACCGACAACAACCGCGATCTCTGGGTCATGAACCTGGCCACCGGGTCCACACGGCGGATCTCCGAGAACCGGGAGGGAGTCGGGGACGTCGCCTGGTCGCCCGACAGCCGATGGCTCGCCTTCACGATGACCGCGGCCAACACCTTTCAGCAGATCAAGCTGCACGCCGTCGAAACCAACCGGACCGTCACCGTGACCAGCGACCGGGTCAACAGCCGCTCCATCGCCTGGGACCCGAAGGGGGAGTTCCTCTACTTTCTCTCCGACCGAAACCTGCAGACCCTGGTGGCCGCCCCCTGGGGGTCGAGACAGCCGGAGCCGTATTTCGACCACGCCTTCGAGATCTACGAAGTGGCGCTCCGGTCTGCAGGAAGCCGCTCCCGTTTCCTGCCCGACAACGAACTCATCGCCCAACGCCACGGGCCCGCAGAGGCGGCACGCAGGGGTCGTGATTCCACCGTCCAGATCCAGATCGACACGGCGGGACTCATGCGCAGAGTGCGGAAGGTGCCGGTGCCGGCCGGGAACTACGCCGGGCTCGTGGCGAATGGGGAGGCGCTGTTCTGGCTGGCCCGGGGCTCAGGCCCCTCGCCCGACACCGACCTGATGGCGGTGCGGATCGGCAACGATTCCAAGCCGGTCGCCGTCGTGGACGACGTGCGATCGGTCGAGCTGTCGATGGATGGAAAGAAGCTGCTGCTGCGAAAGGGCAACGCACTCCACGTGATCGACGCGAAGCCGACCAAGGTCGCGAACCTCGCCGAGTCGCGGGTGGACCTCTCCGGGTGGAGCTTCCCGATCGATGTCCGGGACGATTGGCGCCAGATCTTTGTCGACGCGTGGCGGCTCGAGCGGGACTACTTCTACGACCCCGGGATGCACGGCGTGGATTGGAACGGAGTCCTCACCAAACACCTCCCCCTCGTCGACCGGGTGACCACCCGCGATGAACTGTCCGACCTGATCGGCTTGATGGTCGGGGAACTCTCGGCGTTGCACACAGCGGTCCGCGGGGGCGACCTCCGCCGCGGTCCCGACAACGTGCAGGTGGCCTCACTCGGCGCGCGGCTGATGCGGGATCCCGCGCGGAACGGATACCGGATCGACCATATCTACCAGGCCGACCCCGATTATCCCGACACCTGGTCGCCCCTCGCCGATCCCGGTCTCGGGATCGAGCCGGGGGACGTGATCACCGCCGTCAACGGAGCGGCCACGCTCGACGCGCCCGACATCGGAGCCCTCCTTCGCAACCAGGCGGGGAAGCAGGTGCTCCTGACCATCGGGTCGGGCACCGGGGCCCGCGATGTCATCGTGGAGCCGATGACCAACGAGGCGAATCTCCGCTATACCGATTGGGAGGTGACCCGCCGCCGGCAGACTGATTCCGCGAGCGACAATGCCATCGGGTACGTCCATCTCCGGGCCATGGGAGGGAACGACATCAATCAGTGGTACCGCGAGTTCTACCCGGTCTTCAATCGCCAGGGTCTCATCATCGATGTGCGGCAGAACCGGGGCGGGAACATCGACGCGTTCATCCTGGAGAAGCTGATGCGCAAGGCGTGGATGTACTGGAAGACCAGGGTGGGGGACCCGTACTGGAACCTGCACTACGCCTTTCGGGGTCACATGGTGGTGCTGGTGGACCAGGAAACCGCCTCCGATGGAGAGGCCTTCGCCGATGGATTCCGACGCCTGGGGCTGGGGCCGGTGATCGGATCGCGAACCTGGGGAGGAGAAATCTGGCTGAGCTCGGTGAACACGTTGAGCGATGGCGGCCTGGCGCGCGCCCCGATGAACGGGGTCTATGGTCCCGAGGGCCAATGGCTCATCGAACAGGAGGGGGTGATCCCCGACATCGAGGTGGAGAACCTCCCCCATGCCACGTTCCGGGGGAAGGATGCCCAGCTCGAGGCGGCGATCGCCTGGTTACGGGGGAAGATCGCGGAAGATCCGCGGCCGGTGCCGCCGCCTCCGCCGTATCCCAACCGGGCCTTCGCCTATCCGCCGGAGTGACAGTCTTCCGGGGTGGAAGCGGAACTTCGGGTGCTCACGGGCCGTCATTCCGGCGCACGCCGGAATCCATGCCTGAGGTGGGAAGGAGACCAGCGGATGAAACGTCCCTGTGTGTACATGCTCGCCGCTCGCCGCCACGGCACTTTGTATGTTGGTGTGACCTCGAACATCATCAAGCGCGTCTGGGAACACAAGCAGGATCTCGTTCCCGGATTCACCCGAAAGTATGGCGTCCACACGCTGGTATGGTATGAGCTGCACGAAACGATGGGCGCGGCCATCGCCAGAGAGAAGGCGATCAAGGAATGGAAGCGACGGTGGAAGGTGGAGTTGATTGAGAAGGAGAACCCGGAGTGGCGAGATCTGTATGAAGGGTTGTTGTAGAAGCAGACGCGATGGGAACGGACCCCGGCTTCCGCCGGGGTGACTCGCCGTTAGGGTACGGGGTTTCGGATACCGAAGCGCCGTCATTCCGGCGCACGCCGGAATCCATGCCCGGGTGGGAATGGACCCCGGCTTTCGCCGGGGTGACGCTCCGTGAAGGTCAGGTCCGGACCGCCTCGATATCCACCCGGATCGTCCGCCAGATCCCCTGCCGGAACCGGAGGATGCTGAGCCCGCTCCGCGCCATGTGACCGAGCAGGACCGCGGTCCAGATCCGGGTCGGGGTGAGGGCGCCGGCGGCCTGGAGAACGCCACAGATCCCGAGGGGAATCACCAGTTGGGAAATGACGGAGATCGTGAAGGGCCCTCGGGTGTCACCCGTCCCTTGAAGACCTCCGGTGTAGGCGAGCGCCACGGTGATGAAGAGGCCGGAGACGCTCAGAAAGCCGAGCAACTCCACGGCCAGGTCCACGACGAGGGGATCGGTCATGCCAAACGCCGAAAGCAGCAGACGGGGCACGGTGAGAAAGAGAAGACCCACAACGATGGCACCGCTCACGCCGATCCGGCTGGCCACGTGCACCGCCTGGGCCGCCCGGTCGGGATGTCCCGCCCCGATGTTCTGGCCGGCCACCGCGGCGGTGGCGCCCATCAGCCCGATCGAGGTCCAGGTGATCAGCGAAAACAGCTCCGTGTATCCGATGGCCCAGGCCGCCTGTGCCTCGGCGCTGTGCGGCAGGGCGCCGATGAAGCGGATCAGGAGGACGCCGCCCACGTTCATCGCGATCCCCTGCAGGCCGGTGGGAAGCCCGAAGCGGAAGAGCGCCCGGATGATGCTCCAGTCCGGAGCCCAGCCGATCCCGCGCGGAAACCCGACCACCCAGCGACCGGTGAGCAGGTGGTGCAGGGCCAGGATGCTCAACACCCCCCCGGCGATCACGGTGCCCATCGCGGCGCCCGTGGTGCCGAAGGCGGGGATCGGACCGAGGCCGCTGATCAGGATGGCGTTGAAGGTGATGTTCAGGATGGTGAGGGTGATGCCCCAGCGGAGTGGTGTCCGAGCATCTCCCGCCGAGCGGAGCGCCCCTCCCATGAGGAAGAACGTCATCATGCCAAAGCTGAACACGAACATGGTCCGCAAATAACCCAGCGCCTCTGCCTGGACTTCGGGTGCGGCATTGATGAAGCCGAGGAGGGTCGGAGCCAGGAAGTATCCGAGGGGGGCGAGGATGCCGACCGAGATCCCCCCCGAGGTGAGGAAGGCCTGGTACACCGCCCGGTCGGCACGGTCCCGGTCGCCGGCGCCGGCAAACCGCGCCACCAGCACGCTCATCCCGGTGAACAGGGAACTGACGAAGACCATCACCACGAGGAAGATCTGCCACGACACACCAATGGCGGCGTTCCCGGTGAATCCCACGAAATGCCCGACCATGATGTGGTCCACGATCCCCTGCAGCCCCCCAATAACATTCTGCAGCATCGTGGGCCAGGCCAGCTTCCAGACGGCCGCGGGGAGAGGACCCTCGATGATCGAGCGATCGAACCCGCGACGGGCGACGGCGGGAGACGCGCTCACGTCGGCGGTCCGGAACTGCGAATCCGGTGACGTGAAATGCCCGAAGGCCGGCGTGAAGACGAGAGGGCTGCGTGACAGTCGCCGGGATCGGGCATGATGCCGAAAGATGGGCCGCATCCGGCCGGGCCACAAGGCGACCCTTCGGCTGTCCACGGGCCGTCATTCCGGCGCACGCCGGAATCCATACCCGGGTGGAGATGGACCCCGGCTGCCGCCGGGGTGACGCTCCGTAAGGGGCTCGGATCCCGAATTCCGGGCGAATGCCATTCGCCCCTACTTCAAACTTCGAACTTCAAACTTCCCTACTCCCTGCTTTGGCGGTAGCATTGATCCATGACCGGCCAGCACCCCATCTACCCGCCGAAACCGAAAGACGAGGACCTCGATTTCTTTGGGATGAGTCATCCCGGAAAGGTCCGGTCCCGCAATGAGGATCACTTCCTCTATTGCACCCTGCACAAAGCGATGAAGGTCGGTGGCACCAACCTCCCCAACCGTGGACTGCTCGAACTGCCCAGCCAGCGGCTCGCCTCCTTCGGCATGGTGGCCGATGGTGTGGGCGGCCGGGCAGGAGGGGACATCGCCAGCCAGGCGGCGCTGGAGGCGATCGCCAGCTATGTGACGAACACCATGCAGTCCTTCTACACGGTCGACACCGGCGACGAGACGGTGTTCCTGGCATCCCTGGAGGAAGCCGCCCGGCTCGCGCACGAAGCGATCCTCACCCGGGCCACCGAGAGCGGAACCGCCGGGGGAATGGCCACCACGCTCTCGGCGATCGTCGCCATCTGGCCCCACCTCTACGTGCTGCACGTGGGTGACAGCCGCTGCTACCACTTCCAGAACGGCACTCTCAACCAGCTCACCCGCGACCAGACCATGGCGCAGGACTTGGTGGATTCCGGTGTGCTCCCCGCCGACCGGGCGTCCCGAAGCCCTTTCTCGAGCATGTTGAGCAGCTCACTCGGAGGGAAGATCACGAAACCGGTGGTGACCCGGAGCACTCTCGCCCCCGGAAGCATCGTGCTCCTCTGCACCGACGGCCTGACCAAGCACGTATCCGACGCCCAGATCACCACTCGCCTCCTCTCCCTCACCTCGTCGCGCGAAACCTGCGAAACCCTGGTGGAGGACGCCCTGGCCGACGGTGGATCCGACAACGTGACTGTCATGGTGCTCCGGGCGAGGTAGAGACCTCCGATCAATCACCATCCCATTCGTGGTCGTTTCCACCCTCTTGACCGGCCGAGCGCCCCGCCTCACCCAAAGAGCCAACCACAAAAAGCACAAAAGACACGAAACAGAGGAAGGGTGACCGATGCGTCGGCTAGCCCGCGGGGTCCCTTGTCTCTTGTGCCTCTTGTGCCTTTTGTGGCCATTTCCCCACCCGCCGGAGCGCTTGTCTCACCCAAGGCCAACCACAAGAAGGCCTGAAGAGCCGAAAATGGATTCCCGCGCGGGCGGGAATGACGGGCATTGGTCGTCTCCTCAGTTGATCAGAGTGTCCTTAGATTGCTCACACCCTCGACCGGAGTTCCCCGCATGCGTCGCCTTCTCCCCTTTCTGCTCTGTGGACTCCTCCTGCCCGCCACTCCGGCCTCGGCGCAAATCGCCCGCGAGGAGTACGCCTCCCGTCGCGCGGCACTCGCCGAGCGCATTGGAGACGGTGTGGTGGTCGCCTTCGGGGGAGCAACGCCGGTCACTGATTTCGGACCGTTCCATCAACTTCCCGCCTTCCGCTACCTGACCGGATACGAGCATGCCAATGCGTCGCTGGTGATGGTGGTGCGGGGCGGTCGAGGTCAGTCGACCCTGTTCGTGGCCCGGACCGCGCCGCGCCGAGCCCTCTACTACGGGGAGGAGCCCGATTCCGCCACCCTCATGACCGAGCTGGGCCTCGCCTCCCGCGATGTCGGGGAGTTCGACCGCGTGGTGGACTCACTCGCCGCAAGCGAGCTTCCGTTCTGGTCACTCCGGGACTTCGCCGCCGCCGATTTCGCGGCCGCCGATTCCCTGACCCGAGGGGGACAGTTCATGCGCACGCTCGCCTCGCGCCATGCCGGACTGGTGGTGAGGGACGCGCATCCGATCGTTAATCAGCTCCGCGCCCGGAAGAGCGAGACGGAACTCGACCTGCTCCGCACGGCCGCCGCCATCAGCGACGCCGGCCACGAGGAGCTGATGAAGCGGATCGAACCGGGGATGCACGAGTACGACCTCCAGGCGATCCTGGAGTACACTTTCCGGCGCGGCGGCGCGGAACGCCCGGCGTACGGCTCGATCGTCGGGTCGGGCCCCCTCTCCCTGCAGCTCCACTACATGAAGAACCGGCGGGAAATGCAGCCCGGCGAGGTGGTCGTCATCGACGCGGGGGCGGAGTACAACGGATACGCCGCCGACGTGACCCGCACCCTCCCGGTGAGCGGGACCTTCACCGCCGAGCAGCGGGAGGTGTACCGGATCGTGCGGGAGGCGCAGGCGGCGGCCGAGCGGAACTCGAAGCCCGGGATGTCCATCGCCGCGGCGCTGGACAGCTCCGTCGCGGTCCGGGCCCGGGGTCTCGCCGCGCTCGGCGTGGTGGAGGCAGCCGATGCGCTCTTCGATCCGCCGTGGCCCGCGAATTGTGAGCAGGCTCCCGCCTCCTGCCGCCAGGTGATGCTCTTCGCCATTCACGGGATCACCCACGGGATTGGCCTCGAGGTGCACGACCCGCTGCAGGCCTACGAGGATGGGATCTTCAAGGTGGGAGACGCGTTCACGATCGAACCGGGGCTCTACATCGCGCCAAAGCTCCTCGACATTCTGCCGGACACCCGGCGCAACCGGTCCTTCGCCGCCAGGGTGCGGGCGGCCGTCGTGCGCTATGCGAACACCGGAATCCGGATCGAGGACTCCTACGTCATCACGGAACGGGGGCTGGAGCGGATCAGCCTGGTGCCGCGCGATCTGGAGGAGGTGGAGGCCCTGACCCGGCGGAGGCCGGTGCCCTGACAGCAGCTGCACCTCCCGTCGTCACGCTGTCGATGGGGTTCAATCAGTCCATCGAGGAGGTCCTGGCACCGAAGCCGGAATCCCGGCCGCGGAGCGGCCGAAGAACATGGCCCACGGCTTCAGCCGTGGGAGCAGGAAGCACTCGCAACTCTTCTGCGCCCCATAGGGGCGCAAGACCGCGGGGTCCTGTGGCCGTCCGGTGCCCTGGCTTCGCGGGGCACCGCGCGGCCGTGCCCCTCCCTACGGCAAATACGGCTCCAGGCTCACCAGCCGGACCGAGGGATCCTGTTTCAGATGATCGAGGAACGGGTACTTGTGGCCCGCCCCGAACGTCACCAGCACCCGACGGCCGCGATGACGCCGGATCACCTCGTCCACCAGCGTCAGGTGGGCCCGGTTGATGTTGCTCCATCCCCCGGGACCGATGAGATCGTTCTGGTACTCATCGTAGAGACTGAGTTCCTCGCGCTGCCGTTCGTCATACGCCGGTGAGTGAATGACGCGGGGATCGTCCGTGTCCAGCGACTCGGTGTGGCGCGCCCGGACCGCCGCGAGGCGATCGGCATAGGCCTGGCGGGGGGCGGCGTACTCGGGCTCGGTGTTGAACTGACGGATGCGCGTGTTCCGGAGGTCGGACATCTCCAGGTTCCACGCCGCGCAGGGCTCGATCACGAACCCCATCTCCACGGCCAGAGCGAGAATCGCGCCCTCATCCACGTACTCGGGAAAGCGCTGCACCCGGGGCTCTTCGATCACACCGCGCTCGGTGTAGTCCGACCAGATCCGCTCCCAGCGGTCCGGCGCGATCTCAGCGCACACGACATCGGGCCGGAAACGACGGATGGTCTGCGCCACCTGCGGGATCCCCCACCGGGCGCTGGTCCGATGAGTGTCGTGGATCATGCCCATCACCGCCACCTCGGTGGTGCCCGTGTCCGGCGGTGCGGTGGGTGCGGTGGTCCACTCCTCCGGGATCGCGATCATCGTGAGCCGATGAATTCCCTCCGACGACACCCAGAGCTCGCGACCCGACGGATGGACCGCCATCACGATCGGGATGTCGGGAACCGGAATCCGCGCGATCACCCGGCGCTCGGGGAGGGTGAACACCGTGATGTCGTGGCTCGCGGTGTTGTTGACGAAACCGAGCCGGCCGTTGGCCGCCAGCACGACGGAAAAGGGTGAGTCCCCGATGCCGTCGACCAGACTGTCCACCACCCGGTGAGAGGCGGCGTTGATGAACACGACCTTGTTCTCTCCGCGCACAGCCACCGCATACTCGACGTCTCCTGGCAGGACCACGCCACCGCTGGGTCGCGCGCCGACCGGTACGGTGGCGTGGATCCGCCCATTCCATCGGTCCACCACCGTGACGGTCCCGTCGTCGTAGTTGGGGACGAAGGCGAGGCGTCCGTCCGAGGTGGTGGCGGAGGGGAAGGGGCGGGCTCCGGTCGGATAGGCAACGCCGAGCGAGCCGCTGGCGGTGAGGTGCTCGAGACGGTTGGTGCGTTCCACCGAGACCAGGTGTCCCCCGTCACCCAGCGGACCATGGAAGAGGGAGGCGCCGATCCCGCCGAGCGGCAAGGTGTCCAGGATTCGTCCCTGGCGGGTCATTCGCACGATGGCCTGGCCCTGGAATCGGGTCACGGCCAAGGTGCCGTCAGGGAGTGGCGCCACACCGAGCGGGGTTCCCGCCACCGGAAGGGTGTCGACCAGGCGATGGGTCACGGCATCCACCACCGCCACCCGGTTGCTTCCCGCCACCGCGACCCAGGCCAGGCGGCCGTCCTCGGAGAAGGCGATCTGATGGGGATTCTGGCCGATCTCGATCGAGGCCACGGTCCGGAAACCCGCGGTGACTCCGCGAGGGGCGGGCCGGGCCAGACGCTGTTGAACGATGCGGGCGGTGTTACCCGCGATGGTCGCGTTGTATTGCGGGAACTGGCCGAAGTCGGCGAACTCGGGTGCGCGGATCCGGTGTGGCGCGCTGTCCGGCGGCACCCCCTCACTCAGCAATGCTGCGGCGCGGGTGTCGAGCGCTCGTAGGTAGTCCCGGAACCGGGCCAGGTCGGCACCGGTGCTCGGCCCGAAGTGACCGGCCACCACGGCCCGCGGCTCGAGGGCCACGAGGGAATCGAGTACCGCGATCCAGGTGCCGGGATGACCCTCGTCGAGGTAGGGACTCGCGTTGTGGTTGAAGATGTCACCGGTGGCGAGCACCTTCTCCTCGCGGGACCAGACGATCAGATCCCCCGCCGTGTGGGACCAGCCGGGATGAACCACGTCCACCGTGATGCCGCCCAGGTCAAAGGAGGCCCTGCTGGAGACGACGCTGTCGGCCAGGGTCACTCGGCACTTCTCCCACTCCGCGCGCTCGGCCGGGGTACTCGCGGCGGCGGCGAGGTCCCGTGCCGATCGGGCGGCACGTTCGGCGAGCATCCGGCGGGTCTTCCCATGGGCCACGATCCGGAAGGGGCGATCAGGAGGTGGGAGACAGGTGGCGCCGAGAGAGTGGTCGGGGTGCCAATGGGTGAGTACCGAGTACCGGACCGGGTGGTCGGTCACGGAACGCACCGCCGCGAGGAACTCCCGGGCCGCGGCCGGGGTCAGCCCGGGATCCACCACCAGCGCGATCGAGTCACCCACGAAGAGGGCGCTGTTGGAGGAGCGCTCGTCGGTGGCGAGCCAGGCCCACGCATGCGGCGCGACCGGGCGGAGTTGCTGCCCGTGCAG
This sequence comes from Gemmatimonadales bacterium, assembly GCA_039794085.1. GTDB lineage: Bacteria > Gemmatimonadota > Gemmatimonadetes > Gemmatimonadales > GWC2-71-9 > OFTM291. The sequence continues at coordinate 1,326 of JBDIWC010000038.1, read as the reverse complement.
GGACGGAGTGAACCCCAGAAGAACGAGCAGGAGGGAACGGTGCATGGGACAGCCTTGCCGCAGGAGAATGTGGTGGGTTCTCAGGCCTCGGTGACTTGATCCAGACTGCCTCGGAAGATGGGACACCGGGTCAGAGTTCCAAGAGGGTATGAGAGGAAGCTACGAGATCGTTACTCGATTGTCATCCCGAGCGCGAGACTGTGTGAAAACTCGCCCAGGTGAACATGAATGGGGTCGTCCGATGCCTCCCCGAGTCGCAGTCGTGGCTCCTGCGCGAAATGTGCGCTGTGGAATCTTGCGAGGTCGTGCTCGCTGCGAGTTGTGACACGGCCTCGCGAAGCGAGGAGCCTGCCGCGGAGACAGACCAACGCAAAGTCGCAAGGGCGCAGGGACGCAGCGGTGCTCGGAGCCCATGAAGCGATCCCAATCCGACGCGTACGGAGTGGAAGGGTCTGAACACTGAAAATTGAACGCTGAAAACTGGTCGGTTCAGCCGCTTGGAGTGATGAGGCGGAGACCGTGGGGTACGAAGCGCCGGAAGTCGTCCCCGTTCGAGGTGGCGAGTGCGGAGTCGTGACTCAGGGCCACTGCGGCGATCATGCAATCGGGCAGTGTGCCGCGCCGACGTCCGGAAAGGTTGAAGAGTTCCGCCGCCAGTTCGGCTTCCGTTCCTGAGAAGACCACGGGTGCTCCAAACACCTCCCGCGCGGCATCGATCGACCCATCGCCGAGGGGCCCGCAGAGAAACTCCGCCCAGACGATCGCGCTGAGGCCAAGGAGCTCCCCATCCTTGAGCCAGCGGCGAATCCGGCGATCCTCGGCGGATCCCTTGACCAGGCCTCGGATCAGGAAGCTTGTGTCGAGGTGAATCACACCCGGCGCCGAGAGGCCCTCCGCTCGGTTTGAACGGAATGGACCCAGTGCTCCGCGTCCTCGGCGGAGAGAGGTGTGCCACGCTGCAGCTTGTCAAACGCACTAGTTGCCGTCCCCGGCTCGAGTGCCGACTCGGCGGCCGTAATCGCGCGCCCCACAGCGGCGGACCGCGAAATCCCCCATCGTCGGGCCAAACGTTCGAGGCGGTCCACGATCTCGGGAGGGAGGGAGTAAGTGGCTTTAATAGTAGTTCTGGCCATATATATAGAAGTTATGGCCATACCTTGGTTTCACAAGGGCATTTCCGGACCGCGGACTACCGCAAACCCTAAGCCGGCAGAGCCGGAACCAAAGAGGCTTACACACTCGGAGCCACAGATACTGCCCGGGTATGCTCGCGGTCTGCGGGGTTCCTACTCCCAAGACCAGATGCGGCCCGACACCTGGCCTTCG
>JBDIWC010000037.1:0-39983 GCA_039794085.1 Gemmatimonadales bacterium | reverse complement strand
GTCAGGGGGGTGGGGAAAGGGCCACAAGAGGCACAGAAGGCACAAAAGGACGAGTGCACGGACGACCCGGGCGCTGGATCCGCTGTTTCTGTGTCTTGTGTGCTTTTTGTGGTTGGCTGTTGGGGTGGGGGCGGGGCGCTCGCGTTGTCGCGCACAAGGAGGGATGGCAATGACTGGGTTGACTGGTGATGGGAGACATTGAAGATGAGAGATGAAGGGGCGGTATTGGCGCTCTGCGACATAGTGCGAGAGACAGCGTTTTCTTTGCACACCTATCTGCGCCACGGCCACCTGGAGAAGGTGTATGAGGCCGGGATGACGCATCGGCTGCGTCGGCTGGGACTGGAGGTTGAACGACAGAGGATCCTGAGTGTGTTCGACGAGGATGGTACCGGGTTGGGGGAATACCATGCCGATCTGCTTGTCGACAACCGGCTCATAGTGGAACTGAAGGCCTGTAATGCTCTCGGCCCGGAGCACATCGCTCAGGTTCTTGGGTACCTGCGGGCGGCACGAATGAGGGATGGACTGTTGATCAACTTCGGGTCGCCCAAACTCCAAGTTCGGAAGCTGATTCTGTGATGTCTGATGTTGTGGCCATACAGTTGAACGGGGGCGCCCGTTCGGTTCTGGGCTCCCTCGTTCTCTCGATCGACGATCACACCCGTCCCTTTGATCGATTCCCGCTTTTGCCGCGGGCGGGTATGGTACGCATCACCACCAACTCCGGCGTTCGGGCCATCCCCGTCGCCGCGACACCTCAAGGAGATGACGCACCATGACACGTACATGCCACACCCACGCCCTGGCCACGGTTGGCCTCATGGCCCTCGTGCTGGGCGGCGCCACCACATCCATCACGGCGCAGGACCCCAAGAAGGAACGCGCTCCACAAGCCATGCATCAGGACGGGATGCAGGGCATGATGGGGCAACCGCATCATGTGCTCGCGATGGCCTATCGGGACAACCTGGTGAATTTCGCGCGGGCTGTCGAGGGTCCGGGCACTCGGATGAAGACCGTCAACCTCACCCTCGTGCGTCCGGCGGTGGCGGAGATGAGGCGCAGCTTCGACCAGATGCGTCAGCACCACCAGGCCCAGCAGGCGGCCATGGGTGACAGCACCAGGATGCCGAGAGGAATGAGGGGCGACAGTGCGAAGAAGTCGATGGCGACGATGATGGAGGACATGACCCGGCACCTCTCGGCGATCGACGGGCACCTGACAGCGCTCGAAACCGAGGTGAAGGCCGATGCCCCGGTTGCAGCCAGGGTGACGGAGCATACTTCCGCCATCCTCAAGGAAGCGGCCGGGATGCCGGCGACGTCCCGCAAGGACAAGCCCGGGAACTGAAGAAAGAGAAGGGGAGACCGGGAATCTGATCTCGCCGTTTCCGGGCTGAGGGAACCACCGCGCGTCCGCGGACGTTCAGGGGGGAGCGAGGGACATCGGGCGCCGACGACGGACGCCCCGGTGTTCCGGTGTTCTGCATGCCGGGAACCGGCATGGTCCTTCTGATGTCAGGTGAATCTGAGACATGACGAAGCGCGGATCACGAAAGCCGTCGGCTGAGCGGGCCCGACTGGCGGAGAATGACGATGGCCGGTGGTGGGCGTGGGGTCCCTACCTGAGCGAGCGGCAGTGGGGCACGGTGCGGGAGGACTACAGCCCCGACGGCGCGGCGTGGGACTATTTTCCCCACGACCACGCCCGCAGCCGGGCCTATCGGTGGGGTGAGGATGGACTGGCCGGGTTTTCCGACCGGGAACAGCGGATTTGTCTGTCGCTCGCGCTCTGGAACGGCCACGACCCGATCCTGAAGGAGCGGTTGTTCGGGTTGACCAACTCCGAGGGGAACCACGGGGAGGATGTGAAGGAGTTGTACTACTACCTGGACGCCCTTCCCTCGCATGCCTATCTCCGGATGCTCTACAAGTACCCCCAGCGGGAATACCCCTACACCCGGCTGGTGGAGGAAAACGCCCGGCGCGGACCCGAGGAGGGCGAGTTCGAGCTGCTGGACACCGGGATCTTCGACGACGACCGCTACTTCGACGTCGAGGTCGAGTACGCCAAGGCGACCGTGGACGACATCCTGATGCAGATCACCGCCCACAACCGGGGCCCGGAGGCGGCGACCCTCCACGTCCTTCCCCAGGTCGTCTTTCGCAACACCTGGTCCTGGGACCGGGACGCCTCGAAGCCGAACCTGACCCGGAGCGGTGATGCCGAGGTCGCGCTGTCGCACGAGACGATGGGCAGCCACCGCGTGGTCTCGGATGGAGCGCCGGAGGTGCTCTTTGCCGAGAACGAGTCGAATGCCCGTCGGCTGTGGGGGGCGGAGGCCGAGGGGCATCTCTGTCCGAAGGACGCCTTCCACGAGTATGTCGTGGGGGGACGCCCCGATGCGGTGAGCCGCGACGCGGAGGGGACGAAGGCGGCGTTTCACCACGTGATGGAGATTCCGGCCGGGGAGTCCCGCCGCGTCCGGGTGCGGCTCACACCGGGCTCGGTGTCCCGGGGCTTCCGGGACTTTGACAAGGTGGTCCGGACCCGGCGCACCGAGGCCGATGCGTTCTACGCCGAGTTGCAGGTGGGCCTCGACGAGGAATCCCGGCGGGTCCAGCGCCAGGCCTGGGCCGGACTGATCTGGAGCAAGCAGCGCTACCACTACGATGTCCGGCGATGGCTGGCGGGCGACCCGACCCAGCCCCCCCCGCCTGCCGGGCGGCACGAGGGGCGCAACGCCGATTGGGAACATCTGGGCAGCTTCGAGATCCTGTCCATGCCGGACGCCTGGGAGTATCCCTGGTTCGCGGCCTGGGACCTGGCATTCCACTGTGTCCCCCTCGCCCGCCTCGACGCCGCTTTCGCCAAGCTCCAGCTCGACCTGCTGACCCGCGAGTGGTACATCCACCCGAACGGGCAGATGCCGGCCTACGAGTGGGCCTTTGGCGACGTCAATCCGCCGGTGCATGCGTGGGCCGCGTGGCAGGTGTTCTGCATCGACCGCGAACAACGGGGCGACGCGGGCGACCACGCCTTCCTCGAGCGGGTGTTCCACAAGCTCCTGCTGAATTTCACCTGGTGGGTCAACCGCAAGGATCCCGAGGGTCGCAGCATTTTTCAGGGCGGGTTTCTGGGCCTCGACAACATCGGATTGTTCGATCGGAGCTCCCCACTGCCGACCGGCGGGCACCTGCACCAGGCCGACGGGACGAGCTGGATGGCGATGTACTCGCTGCACCTGATGCGGATCGCCCTTGAGCTGGCCGCGCACAATCCGGTCTATCAGGACATCTCCACCAAGTTCTTCGAGCATTTCCTGATGATCGCCAAGGCGATGACCGACATCGGAGGCGATGGGGTGGGGTTGTGGGACGAGGAGGACGAATTCTTCTATGACGTGCTCCACCTTCCCGACGGCGGGCATGTGAACCTCAAGGTTCGCTCGATGGTCGGGCTGATCCCTCTCTTCGCGGTCGAGGTCATCGACCAGGAATGCCTGGACAAGCTCCCCGACTTTGCGCGCCGGCTCCGCTGGTTCCTCCAGAATCGCCCCGATCTGGCGTCGCTCGTGTCCCGGTGGGATGATGTGGGGGAGGGGGAGCGCCACCTCCTGTCGCTGCTGCGGGGACACCGGATGAAGCGCCTGCTGGCCCGGATGCTGGAAGAAAACGAGTTTCTTTCGCCGCACGGCGTGCGGGCACTGTCCCGGGTGCATCGGGAGCATCCCTACTCCTTCTCGAGCGACGGCACATCCTGGACGGTGGACTACGAGCCCGGGGAATCACGCTCGCGTCAATTCGGGGGAAACTCCAACTGGCGCGGACCGGTCTGGTTTCCGGTCAATTTCCTGATCGTGCAGTCACTGCTGGAGTTTCACAGCTACTACGGCGACGACTTCACGATCGAGTGTCCCACCGGCTCCGGCCAGTACACCACGATCCGCGGGGCGGCCGTGGCGCTGTCCCGCCGTCTGATTTCGATCTTCCTTCCCGACCCGCAGGGGGGGGGGTGCCGACCGGTGTTCGGTGACAACGAGAAGCTCCAGACCGACCCCCATTTCCGCGATCATATTCTGTTTCACGAGTATTTCCACGGGGAGGATGGCCACGGACTCGGCGCATCGCACCAGACCGGCTGGACCGCACTGGTCGCGGAGCTGATCCATCTGTGCGGGCCGCGGGAGGAGGAGAATCCATAAGGCCCCTGAGCACCGCCCTCCGGTATACTGCGACGTATCAGGGCCGGAGCGTGCCCTCTGTTCACCTGCGCATGGAAGATTGTCACGACATGAATATTTCGATTACGAAGGCCGAATACCGGGTCCTTCTGGATCTGGTCTATCTGGGGGAATGGATGCTGACCGCCAACGACCCGGGGGACGATCCCGCGAAGCGGACGCATCGTGCCGTGGTGCAGAAGATCTACTCCTTCGCCAAGGCGATGGGGTGCGAGTCCCTGATCGAGGGGGACAGCGAAGGTGGCATGCATTTCCCGACGCGTCAGTATGAGGACTCCGGCATCCGGGAGATCGTCGAGGCGTATGACAACGAGACGTTCTGGGAGGAACTCATCCAGCGCCTGGTCGACAGGGACATCGCAGCGCAGACGCCCCATCTGGCGGATCAGTCCCCCCGGTCCGAGGAGTATTGGACTCTCATCGGAGACCTGAGCCAGAGGTATGGGGAGGAATTCACGACCCACGGTCTCGAACGAGTGACGGTGGACGAAATGTGAGTTTCCCTCCATCGAAGGATCGATTGTCTCCGCCGGGATTTCCGGCTCTCTTTCCTCATGCTCCCGCCCGGTACGGGGCGCCGCAACAACTCTTGCCGCCCCGTTCGGGCCTCGTTGCCGTCTCGCTGGTGCCAGGACTTCCATGAAGAGAGATCCGAAAGTGTCCCCCCCCATGCCCCACAGGCCATTGGCCAAGGTGCCCACCGGCATCACGGGGTTCGACGAGATCACCTATGGGGGACTGCCCCTCGGTCGGACCACCCTGGTCCGGGGCGGCCCGGGATGCGGGAAGACGGTGTTCGCGTTGCAGGCGTTGATCAACGGCGCCCGGGACCGCCAGGAGCCCGGGATCCTCGTGGCCTTCGAGGAGAACGCCAACCAGATCGTGGCCAATGCGGCGACCCTCGGCTGGGACATTCCGGACCTCGCCGCGAGAAATCTCTTCTTTCTGGATGCGAGCCTGTCGCCCGAGATGATGCAGGGCGGAGAGTTCGACGTGACGCGCCTGCTCAACGTGCTCCAGGCCATCAGTGAGGAAGCCGGCGCCAGGCACATCGTCCTGGACGGGATTGACGTGCTGCTGCGCCTGCTCGACAACCCGGTCGCGGAGCGTCGGGAGATCTACCGCGTCCGCGATTGGCTCACCCGGAACGCCTTCACGGCCATGATCACCCAGAAGGTCGGCGCGGACGGCAACCACAGCGGGCAGCACTACGACTTCATGCAATTCATGGCCGATTGCGTGGTCAATCTGGGCCACCAGGTCGTGGCGGGATCGAGCTTCCGCAACCTGCGGGTCATGAAGTACCGGGGATCAGGCTTCCTCGGCGACGAGTTCCCCATCACCATTACCGAGGGAGGGATCCGGGTCACCAACCGCGGTCCCGTCGAGCTTCAGTACGCCGTCACGAGTGAACGGATCTCCTCCGGGCTGCCCCGCCTGGACGCGATGCTTCACGGTGGCTACTATCGCGGGAGCAACATCCTGATATCCGGTGCGCCCGGGACGGCCAAGTCGACACTGGCCGGGCTTTTCGTCGCCGCGGCGTGCGCGCGGGGCGAACGGGCGCTGTACGTGAACTTCGATGAGGGGGCGACCCAGATCGCCCGGAACCTGAAGTCGGTGGGCATCCCTCTGGAGCCTCATCAGAAATCGGGTCTGCTCAAGATCTACTCGACCCGCACCCGGGGGCCCAACATCGAGGACCAGTTCGGTGAACTCCGGAAGGTGATCGGCGTGCACAAGCCGAGATGCCTGGTCATCGACCCGCTGTCGGCCCTGTCGAGCAAGCTCGCTCACGTCGCCTCCGCCGACGCGACGCAGATGTTCCTGGATTATCTCAAAATGGAGGGCATCACCGTCGTCAATACCTCGCTGCTGGACGGCCCCGATGTCAGTGAGGCGACGGCGACGGGAATCTCGACGATCGCGGACACCTGGATCCACGTGTCCTATGTGGTGCACGAGGGAGAACGCAACCGCGCCCTGACGATCGTGAAGTCGCGCGGGTCGGGCCACTCGAACCAGGTGCGGGAGCTGACCCTGTCGGAGTCCGGCGTGACCCTGACGGATGTCTTTACCGCTCAGGGTCAGGTGCTCATGGGTGTCGCCCGCTGGGAACGGGAACAGGCGGAGCGAACCGAGAGGGAGCAGACGGCGAAGGCCAGGGAGATCGCACGGGTGAGGCTCGAGAGCGCCCAGGCGGAGGCGGCCGCGCGTCTGAGGGCGATCACGACCGAGATGGAGATCCGGAAGGCGGAAATCGCCCTTCTGGACCTCGATGTGGCCTCGGCGTCGGAGCGGCTCGCGAGCGACCGGTTGGCGATCCGCACGCTGCGTCAGGCGGATGCGGAGTTGCCTCTCCCGAAGCCCACGGGCCCGCCGCGGCATCAGCGGAAGCGGGGAGGACGGGCGGCAAAGCCGTAGGGGAGGGGAGCCGGCTACCCGTCAGGGCACGTTGGTGCAAGGGTGCGGAACCCGGACCCATCGCCCACTCCCGGTGCGAGATCTCCTCCCGCGATTCACCTGCAGTGGTCCACGCTCTCGTGCCACCCTCCCTCCGCACGCGACCATTCTCCCCGTTCTGGGAAATTCAATGCTCGCGACCGTCTACTGGAACGGTTCGCAGGTTTCCGGCCTGGCCATGGCCTCGATGCTGAACGGGAGATGACGTCATGGGAGGAAGATCGGACCCAGGCGGGCGCTCGAGGTCCACGGCCCTGTCTGCGGCACGGCGCCGGGCGGTACGGATGGCCGCGTGCCCCAACACCGCGGTGATCGAGCGGCAGGAGGATGTCGCGCGGCATCTCTCCTCCAATACCGAGGCCACGGAGCTGCTCCGCCTGGAGATCGCGGAGGCCGTCGCCGCGGCGCGGTAGCTCGGGTTGAGCAGAGGCTCACCCGGTTTCGGGGCCTGGGCCTCATCGCCGTGGGCGCGATCCTCAGGTGACTCCGGCGCTCGCAGGGATGGCCCCGCGGGGATGCCGCGCTACTGGCACCTGCGTGGCGGTTTTTGGGTGCGCTCGTGTGTTCGCACGATGACATGAACCACCCGACTCAGGCGGTGTGTCAGGTGGTCCAGGTCTCCTCCACCTGCAGTGGGTGCTCGGTATTCGCTCCGAGAGTGATTGCGCCCCGTGACTCGGAGCGGGTGGCAACATCCGGCGGGGTGACGCTTCCCGGCGGCATGACCTTCATCCAGTCGCGTTCCATCTGGGCAATGAAGGTGATGTACCTGTAGGCCGCAGTGGACACCATGATGACTCCCACCGCCAGCGCGACCAGGGACGCAATGATGATCGTCATCAGGACACTCCTCCTTCGGGGCACTGGGGACACTCCCTTGACCGGGCGCTGCTGCTCAGTCGGGCGAACATGAGGGGGCCACTCCTACCCTCGCATAGCCGCACTGCGGTGACCCCATCCGGAGGCAGTCGCATCGTTCGCGCGCTGTCCCGGACGAGGCGGATCAACAAGGCGGTCAGCAGAGCCTCAGAATAGTGTGTCAGCCGAAGCAGGACTTCCACATACCTGCACCTGACCTTCGGTGTGACTCTCCCTATTCGAAGACAGATCGAAGATAGGCTACCTGCTCCGGTGTCAGCGCACGATCATAGATGCGCACCTCGTCTATGGCACCAGGAAACGTCTGGGCACCCCAAGCTGACCTTCCGATCAACGTCGCCGGACCGCCAGCGAGATCGGGCAACAGGCCGGAAAATTCCCCAGCAAGCTCACCGTCGAGATACAGGCGACCTACGCTGGAGCCGTCGTAAGTACCGGTAACGTGGTACCAACGACCGAGTGCGAGGGCGACTCCGCAATCGAAACCAACGGTTCCTCGCAGGCCGCTCGTGTGGAGCCGCATGCAGTGCTGCTGTTGCTCGCCGGCGTACAGTAGTTCATATCCCTGCCCACCGCCCGTCGCGAATTTCGATATGACACCGCCAACGAGTTGCTGGTCAGGACGTATCCACGCCGAAAGAGTGAATGCGCTGGTCAGATGCACTTGACCGATATTGATGAAGCCGAGATTTCCCGAGAATGAGTACGCCGATGCCGGGTTGCCGAAGCGGTCTGCGGAGAGGACTGCGCCGCTTGCAGGAATGCCGTGCTCGCCGTTTCCACTGGCGTCTTGGGCGTTACCAGAAAAGGGATAGTAGGCTCTCAATCCAGATGTGATATCGGGAGGTAGCGCAATAAATGGGCTTAGCCGCGTGAGGCCACGGACAACGTTCGCCTGAGTCGAGACAAAGGAGCGGATGTTCGCGGCGACGGCCCCGGTGGACACTCCCGACTGGGATTGGAGAAAGGCGCGCCAGGCGTTCTGATCCTCGATGATGGCGGCTTCGAACGTGCTGGCGTCTCCCGTGGCGATCCCAAAGACGATACGCGACGCGCCACGCGAGTACTCGTCCATCACCGCGATGTGCACGAAGGCGCCGGAGAAGGATGAACTCCCGATGATTCCCCCACACAGGCCGGGCGCGGGACATCCCCTCGTCACCAGCTGGCGGCCGGGAAGGTTGATGGTGAGCGTGGTGGTGCCCAGGAAGCTCCACACCCCGCCGTCCTCCACCGATCCACGCCAGGGCGAGAGAACGGGCTTGATGCCACGGGCCAGCGACGGAGGGGGCGGTGCCGGAGTCTCGGAGCTTGGCTCGGTGGCATCACACCCGAGCAGCCCTGCCAGGGAAAGGGAAAGAAGCGGCATGATCAACTGCGTGCGGGACATGGACTCCTCCGGTTGGCTGAACGCGTCACAGGGGCAGGCTTGCCTCCGGTGGGAGCACCGGGTGACGTTGCGCAATCTGTCACGCCGGCGTTAACATCCCGTTAAGGGTGCGAGTCGTCGCGGGCAAACACCATACCTGCAAGCACTTGCGGGTTGGGTTGCCGGACACGAGATCGAGACCAGGAGATCCATGCCTCACGGGCCCACAGGACCACGGAGCGGAGTCGCGTTGAGTTCCGGTGTCCTCGTCCTGATCACGTTGGGGAAGGCGCCACGCCTTGCTTCGGTGTCCGCGACAGGTGAGGAGGAGTTGCTCCTTGGGGCGGGAAAGCCGCTGGCGCTGGTGATCTATCTCTGTCTGCAACCTGACAATTCCGCCCATCGCGAAACTCTGGTGGATCTGCTGTGGAGTGACTCTCCGGTTGAAAAGGGTCGTCTCTCCCTGCGCCAGGTCCTGTGGCAGATTCGCCGCCGGTGTGGCGCCGACGTGATCAGTGGTGACGCGGAATCCGTGACCTGGTGCGCGCAGGTCACGGTAGACTACGCGGAAGTGGAACGGGCGCTTGCGGAGGGGCGCCCTGATGACGGAGCCCGGCGGTACCCGGGTGATTTTCTCCCCACCTTCGGCGTGCCGGGGGGAGTGAGGTTCGAGCACTGGGCCGATCAGATGCGGACTCGTCTGAGGGGGAGATGGCTCGGCGGGCTCTCGCGGCGGATACGGGAAGCGCTGGATGCAGGAAGGGCGGGCGAGGCGGTTCTGATGGCCCGGAAGGTTCGCGAGGCGGACCCGACGAGCCAGGTTGCATGGCGATTGCTCATTGACAGCCTGGTGGCGGCGAACGACATCGGGACCGCCAGGATGGAAGCGGACGGACTGGAAAGACTGCTCGCGGATGAGGGAGAAGACCTCGAGCCGGAATCCGCGGCTCAGTTGCGTCGCGTCCGGGAGATGGTTGTGCCGAGCAATCCCACCGGGCATCGCCCTCTCGTGGCGGAACTGACGGGACGCGAAAGGGAGTTTCGAAAACTGGTGGGCGCCTGGCAGTCGGTGTTGAATGGGGGGCCGCAACACATGCACATCCGGGCACCGGCCGGGTTGGGAAAGACCCGGCTGCTGCGTGACCTGGAGCGCCGTCTCCGCGCTGTCGGCGGTGGATTTGTGCTCTACCTCCGCTCAGCCCCGGGTGAACGGCAGATCCCCTATACCTGGGCTGCTGCCGTGAGCCGAATGCTCATGGCCCTTCCCGGGGCCCTGGGAGTTTCGCCCTTGGCGCTCCAGACCATCGCGGCACTCGATCCGACCATCGGGCTTCCTCCCGGAATCACTCCGGATCGGACCGACAAGGTCGATGTACCACGCCGACGGACGCTGGCCCTGTCCGACCTTCTGCAATCGGTGACTGAGGAGGCTCCGCTGGCTCTCCTTCTGGACGATGTTCACTGGATGGACGGGGAGTCATTCCAGGTTCTCACCGGATTGTTGGCACGGATCACCGGTCAGCCGGTTCTGGTCGTCACGGCGAGTCGGCCGTTCGGGGACGAGGGGCGCCTGGCTGCCGATGCCACCGTCATGCGATTGGCCCCGCTCACCATCGAGGAGATGGAGCAGTTGATGTCCAGTCTGGCTCCTCTGCCATCGTCGGACTGGGTGGGGACTCTGGTGACGCAGCTTCACGAGACGACGGGAGGATCACCGCACCTCGTGCTCGAGAGCCTCCGGCTGGCGCTGGACAGGGGGGTGCTCGGAATCGGGGACATGGGCTGGTCATGCGCCGCTCCGGATGCAGTGGGCCTCCTCGCCGAGGGCGGGGCCCTGACCATTCGAGTGGGAGAGCTCGGGGCGGATGCGCAGCGCGTGATGTCGCTGCTGGCGGTGGCGGGTGGGTCGCTGTCCCGGGGTGCCCTTGTCCGCGGGGTGCGTTTGCCGGCGGACCGGATGGAGCACCTTCTCGGGGTGTTGGATGCGGGTGGTTTTGTGTTCACCGCCGACGGACGATGGCATCTCACGCATGATGAAATGACCCGTGTGTTGCTCGAGCGGTTGAGCGCGGAGGAGCGCCACGTCCTGGAGCGAGATGCGGGGATGGGGTTGGCCACCGCCGAGGATGTCACCCTCTTCGATCTTCGGCAGGCCGTGCGCCTGCTGATTGCCGGTGGCGACGAAGCGGCCCTGGGCCCGGTCTACCGTCGTTGGATCCACGCGGCCCATCACCAGCAGGATCGCCGGACAGATCTCGAACTCGCGCATGACCTCCTCGGGGCACTGGCCACGCGACCCCGTTTGAGGAGGGTACTCCGAAGCCGGGATCTGTCGCGGAGGCTCGGGTTCGGGACCCAGGCCCGGCGGTGGGCTGCTGGAATCGCTGTGATGATGATTGTGACGGGACTCATCGCCTGGGACACGAGGAGTGGCTTCCTTCCTGCGAGCCTGGCCCTGGTTCAGCAACCCCTGGCCGGCAATGACAAGGGCCTGGTTCCGATTCCCGTGGTGGAGATCCGGGATCGGAGTGGTCGCCGGGTCAGAAAGGGAGGCGAGTTCGTGACCATGGAGATGGAGGGTGATCCGAACGGGTTGGTGGGGACAACCGTGGCGAAGCTGGTTGAGGGTCATGCCACCTTCGACCGGGTGACATTTCGAGACGGCACTGCGTCGGGACAGACACTTCGGTTCACTGCCAAGGGGCTTCCACCCCTCCGGCACACCCTCCGACCCATGGAGGCCGCCGCGCTCCACCTGGAGCGGGGTGTGTTGAACGGGCAGATCCTCTCCCCCGAGTCGCCGGTCGTGATCCTTCGCCAGGGAGAGCAGGTCACCGGGGAGTTGTTCTTCCGATATGATGCGTTCTGGGCGGCCTCTTCCGTCATCCTGGTGGCGGTGCCCACCTGGGGAGCCAAGGAGAGTTCGTTCGTGACACTGGCCGCCGTGTCAACGCCAACCGCCGGAGCAGGGTTGCGGCAGCCCGTGGTCATCGAGGGTCCTCAGGCACCGGGTGAGTACCATCTCCTCTTCGCGTTCGCAGCAGAACCGGATGGACGGTGGATCGCCTCCGGCACGAACTGGAAAATCGGAGAGCCGATCTGGGGGGATGGCAATGATCTTGCCGACTTGTCCCGAGACAGCATTGCCGCGGGCCACGCACGGGGATTTCTCCGGCCCGATTGGGCTTCTGAGATCGGGATTGTCCCGGCGGTTCTGGCGTTGACATCCATCACGGTGCGGGTGGAACCCGAGTCCTCGGACGAACTCCGTCCGAACGGAGAGCGGGGAACGACCCTGAGGCATTAAGTTTCCCCGAACACCCTTGCCAGAGAGCGAAACCAGATTCCATGCAGAACCTCATGAACACCCTCGGCCCCTGGACCGTTCTCGTCTTCCTCCTCGCCCTCCTCGGCGTGGCCGCGATCATCAAGCGCCTCCAGCGGAGGTAGCGGTGCGCGTTGCCGGCGGTTGTTCATGATCTCACACGAAGACACGAAGACACGAAGGTGATATAGATTCCATCAGGTCCCCCGTCCCCCACCGGTTTTTCCCAAGGAGCAACCGTGTCCAGCCCGTCCCCCATCTCCCCCGTCTCCTCGCTGCGCCGCTTCTTTCTCCTGTTCGCCGCCGTCACCGTGGGCGCGTCCTGCGCCCCCGCAGGCGACTCCGCCGAGTCCGCCCTGGAACCGGCCCTCGCCGAGATCCGGGCCGACCAGCTCCTGTCCCGGATCGAGACCCTGAGCTCCGACGCCTACGGCGGCCGCGCCCCCGGAACCGCCGGAGAGGACAGCGCCGTGGCCTTCCTGACCCGCGAGTTCCAGGCCCTTGGCCTTAGCCCTGGCAACCCCGACGGGAGCTGGGTCCAGAACGTGGCCATGGTCGGGTGGCGCGGGAAGCCGACCGCGACCTTCCGCGTGGGGAACCAGACCATCCAGCCCGCATTCCCGGCGCAGTACGTGGCGATGACCCGCCGCAACCAGCCGCGGGTGACGGTGACCAACAGCGAGATCGTGTTCGTGGGTTACGGGGTTGTGGCCCCGGAGTACGGCTGGGATGACTACAAGGACGTGGACGTGCGCGGAAAGACCATCGTGATGCTGGTCAACGATCCCGCCGTGGCCGATCCCGCCGACCCCGCCCGCCTCGACTCCGCGATGTTCCGCGGTGCCGCGATGACCTACTATGGGCGCTGGACCTACAAGTACGAGATCGCGACCGAAAAGGGCGCCGCCGCGGCGATCATCATCCATGAGACCGGCCCGGCCGGCTACCCGTGGGAAGTGGTGTCGGGCAGCTGGGGCGCCCGGGAGAACATCGACGTGCGGAGCGCCGACGGCAACGCGGGCCGGGTGGCCGTCGAGTCATGGATCCACTCCGACGTGGCCAATTCCCTCTTCACCGGTGCGGGCCTCAACCTCGATTCCCTCAAGGCCCTGGCCCGGACCCGCGACTTCCGTCCGGTACCGCTCGGCGGGGCCACGGCCTCCTTCGACATCAGCAACACCTTCCGCGACATCGAGTCCCGGAACGTGGTGGCGAAGCTGGAAGGGAGCGACCCCGCCCTTCGCGGCGAGTACGTGATCTACACCGCCCACTGGGATCATCTCGGCACCGCCGACGAGGGAGACGGGGACCGGATCTTCAACGGAGCCCTCGACAACGCCACCGGCACCGCGGGGCTCGTGCAACTGGCCCAGGCGTTCACCGCTCTGGAGACTCCCCCGGCCCGCACCCTTCTCTTCCTCGCCGTGACCGCCGAGGAGTCGGGTCTGCTCGGCGCCAAATACTACGCCGAGAACCCGCTCTATCCACTGAACAAGACCGTGGCCAACATCAACATGGATGGCCTCAACCAGTGGGGGCCGACCCGCGACATCGTGGTGGTCGGTCTGGGCAACTCCACGTTGGATGACGTGCTCGCCGAGGCGGCGGCAACCCGGGGTCGCGTGCTGGTGGCCGATCCGGAACCCGAGAAGGGATTTTTCTACCGCAGCGACCACTTCGAGTTTGCCAAGAAGGGGGTCCCGGCGCTCTACACCGACGCGGGTACGGAGTTCATCGGCAAGCCCGAGGGGTATGGAGCCACGAAGCGCGAGGAGTACACCGCCACCGACTATCACAAGCCCTCGGATGAGGTGAAGCCGGAGTGGGATCTCTCCGGCGCCGTGCAGGATCTCGGCCTCCTGCTCTCGGTGGGATACCGGGTGGCGAATGCCGCGGTGTGGCCCGCCTGGAAGCCGGGGACCGAGTTCAAGTCGATCCGGGAAGCCATGTTGTCGGCCGGAGGGGCGAGTCAGTGAGACGGGCCGCGTTCCGCTCCCTCGGCCTGCTCCTGGGGCTGGTCCTGGGGAGTGGGGCACACATACTCGCGGCGCAGGAGAGGATCCCACCCGCGACGGTGGTTTACCTCGTGCGGCATGCCGAAAAGGTGGACGAGAGCGCCGATTCCGATCTCTCGCCGGCCGGCCGGGTGCGGGCCGCCGAACTCGCGCGCGTCCTGGGTGAGGAGGGGGTAACAGCCGTCTTCAGTTCCGATTTCAAGAGGACCCGCCGGACAGCGGAGCCGCTGGCCACGGCCCGGGGCCTCACGATCGAGACCTACGATCCACGCGATCCCGCGGCCACCGCGCACACACTCCGTTCCCGTGGAGGAAGGGTCCTGGTGGTGGGGCACAGCAACACGGTTCCCGGACTGGTTCTCGCCCTGGGCGGCGGTCCGGTGAGCGCGATAGAGGACAGTGAGTACGACCGACTCTACATCGTGGTCCTCACGGAGGGCCAGGTGACCACGACTCTCCTCCGGTACGGGGCGCCCTCGCCGTGACCGGGGGGTCCCCGGGGATCGTCGCGTGTTCTCTCCCCGGGCATCTCCGCCGGTTTCGTCTCCCCTTGATCCTGCTCGCGGTGTTGGCTGCGGGACCCGCCTTTCCCGCGGCGCTCGCCGGTCAGCGCGCCACGGCCGCTCTCTTCAGTGAAATGACCTGGCGCTCCCTGGGTCCCCTTCAGGGGGGCCGCACCCCCGCGGTGGCCGGCGTGCCGAGCCGACCGGGTCTCTTCCTTGCCGGGGTCAGCGACGGGGGCGTGTGGACCACGACCGATTACGGGCGGGTGTGGAGACCGATCTTCGATGGCCAACCGTCCGGTGCGATCGGAGCCATTGCCGTGTCTCCTTCACACCCCGACGTGGTGTACGTGGGGGGGGGAGATGCGAGGCCCGGTGAGGCCCTGGCGGTGGGGGATGGGGTCCACAAGTCGGTGGATGGCGGCGCCACCTGGAGTCATCTCGGCCTGCGGGAGAGCCGCCGGATCGCCGCGATCGTGGTCGATCCGCGGAACCCGGACCGGCTCTTCGTGGCGGCGGCGGGAGAGGGTCAGGTGCCCCATGCCGATCGGGGTCTGTACCGGTCCCTCGACGGGGGAAGCACCTTCACGCGCCTTCTGGGGGGAGAGATGACGGTGGGGGCGGTGGATGTGATCCTGGATCCGGTCGACGCCAACATCATCTATGCGGCCCTGGTCGACGCGCGAGCCCGGTCGCCGGGAACCTCGATCACCGGGCTTCACAAGTCCATCGACGGGGGCACCACCTGGCGGAGGCTCACCCAGGGGCTTCCGTCCGCGGAAGAGGGGATCGGAGCCATTCGCCTCGCGGGCGCCCCGGGGTTGCAGAGCCGTCTCTATGCGGTGGTGGAGGTGAAGGGACGGGAGACGGTCTATCGCTCCGATGATGCGGGGAACAGTTGGAGGGTGCTTCCCGCCGCGGTGGGGGTGCACGAGATCCAGGTGGATCCCCGGAGTCCGGACATCCTGTACGCCGCGGGGGACGCGCTCACCCGGTCGCTCGATGCGGGACGCACCTGGTCCATGCTGCGCGGCCCGATTCCCGGCGGCCGATATCACACGATCCGGGTGGACCCGGGCAACCCGCGCGTGCTGGTGGTGGGATCGGATCAGGGCGCCCTGGTGTCGGTGAACGGAGGTGAGACCTGGAGCAGCATGCAGAACCAGCCCACGGGGAGGTTTGTTCAGGTGGCTGCGGGGAACGCCGCATCTGGGCGGATCTGTGCGACGGGTGACCAGGGTCCGGTCTGCGGGTCGCTCGATGGAAACTGGACACCCGCGGGGCGGGAGGGCACCGTTGTGCCGGATCCACGGGACCCGGAGGTGTGGTACAGCGGACGCGTGACGAGGATCGACCGGAGGACGGGTGTGATCCGGAACGGCGGTCCCCCCGGGAGCGGGACCGGGAATCCCTCCGGCGCGCTCATCCCCCTGGTTTTTTCCTCCGCTGATTCGGCCACGCTCCTGGTCGGGGGAGAGGGGGTCTGGCGTTCGGCGGATGGCGGGACCTCGTGGACATCGATGGGGGATCCAGGGGGCTCGGATGCGGTGCCGGGACGATCAGAGATTCGGATTCTCGCTCCGTCCGCGCGCTCGATACGATGGCTCTGGGCCGGCTCGGCCGACGGAGCAGTCCACCTGACGCGGGACGGTGGTGCAACCTGGCAGCGGGTCACGCCTCCGGAGCTTCGACCTGGGTCCAGGGTGTCGGGGATCGAGGCGTCGCCTTTCGACACCCTGACGGCATGGCTGGCGGCGGAAGCCACCCCCGGGGACCCTCCGGGCCCGCGCCTCTTCCGCTCGCGCGATGGAGGGCGCTCATGGACTGCGGTGGTTCGGGGGCTTCCGGCGGGAGCGGTGACGTACAGTGTGAGGGCGGACCCGGTGCGCCGCGGGTTGCTCTACGCCGGCACGGGAGACGGTGTTTACGTGTCATTCGATGAGGGAGAGGGATGGCTGCCCCTGCGATCGGGCCTTCCGCCGACGGGATATCGCGATCTCGTGGTGACGGGACCCGCGCTGGTGGCCGCCACGGATGGCCGGGGTCTCTGGGCGCTGGACGATGTCACCCCGTTGCGGCAGCTCACCGGGGCGCACCTGTCCGCCTCGGCACATCTCTTTTCACCGCCCGTGGTGCGGCGGGCCCGTCCCCGTCTCCTGACCACCACTCCCCCGTCCGATGATCCCGCCCCGTCGCTTGGACCTGACGGCGTGATGCTGCACTGGATCCTCCGGGATCGCGCTCCCGGCGAGGTGGCGCTGGACATTCGTGATGCCCGGGGTGACGTGGTGCGGAGGTACTCCAGTGAGGCCGGCGGGCCGGATCCGCACCCCTCAGACGCTCCCGGTCTCCATCGACTCGTCTGGGATCTGCGGCACGCGTCTCCGGTGCCCACGGTGGAGGGCGTGCGCGGGACCCGGGTGCCACCGGGCCGATACACGGTTCACCTCAGCACCGGTGAGGAAACCCTCACGGCCCCGCTCCTGATCGAGCCCGATCCGCTCCGGGGCGCATCGCGCGAAGAGATCCAGCGGCAGTATACCGTCTCCCATGAAACAGGCCGGGTTCTGCGCGACCTCACGGTGGCGCGGGCATCGCGTGAGGCCGCCAGCGCCGCGCAGGTAATCGATACCCCCCTGGACGCGATGTGGCGTGACGTCCTCCGGGCCTTCGTCACGGTGGAAGAGAGTGACGCGCCCGTGTCCGCGGAGACCCAGCGATCGGTCACGGCCCTGTTGAGAGCGGCACGGGATCTCATGGCCCCGGGAGGATGATAGTGACTCCCCTTTCCCATCCTCCGCCACGTTTCCCCCCATGACGCACCCGGACCCCGAGTCCTCAAGGAAATTCACCCTCTGGACCGTGGTCATGGCCGCC
Organism: Gemmatimonadales bacterium; assembly: GCA_039794085.1. Lineage (GTDB taxonomy): Bacteria > Gemmatimonadota > Gemmatimonadetes > Gemmatimonadales > GWC2-71-9 > OFTM291. The sequence goes on along the minus strand of JBDIWC010000037.1, from coordinate 22,305 downwards.
CTGTGGGGGTGGATCCTGATCCAGCTTGCTCCACACCTCGCGACGGTCGTCGGGATCGAGACCGGGAACGAGGTGGTGGAGCGGCCGCAGTTCGCGGTGACGAGTCTGGAGGGTGCTGCGATCACCGACGACACGTTGCGGGGGAAGGTGGTGCTGGTGAACTTCTGGGCCACCTGGTGCCCTCCATGCCGAGTGGAGATGCCCCTCCTGCAGGCCATGGCGGACCGGCATCGCGACGCTGGCCTGGTGGTCCTCGGCCTCTCCCGCGATCTCGGGCCCCCGGATGACGTGCGACAATTTCTGGCGACGCGGGGCATCACCTACCCCGTGGCGATCGTCGGCCGCGATGCGGAGTTGCAGTTTGGCGGAATCCGGGGTTATCCGACCTCCTTTCTTCTGGACCGGACCGGCCGCATTCGTCACAAGGCCCTGGGTCCGCTGGCCATGCTCTCCTTCGAGCCCGCCGTGCGGCGACTTCTCGCCGAACCGTGAGCCTGATGCGCTCCCCTACCTTTCGTGAGGCGTGATGTCCGCTGATTCGACCGATTCGACGCCGCACTCCTGGAAGGAATCACGTGCGGCTTCCCCCACCTGGCGGGGACCCGGTCGTGGTCTGCTGGTGACGGCGGTGGTTCTCTTCTTCGTTCCCCTGCTGCATCCCGCCATCCGGCCCGCAGTCGGGGTGACCTCGCACCTCCTCTGGTTCGTGCATGCTGTTCCCGTGGTGGTCGCGGGGTACCATGGAGGGTTTCGCCGCGGCCTGCTGGTGGTTCTCGGCAGCGGGATCATGGTCTGGTTCTTCGAGGGATGGTTCGGCGAAGGGTATGGGCACGGAGCCGACATGGCCACACGCACCGCGCTGGGTGTCGCGGTCGGCGTCATCGGCCTCCTCGGGGTGTGGCTCGGCTGGTACCTCCGCACCGCCGAACAGGCCCGGCGGACCGCGCGGGACATCATGTCGGTGGCTCTCGACACCTCGCCCGATGCGATGCTGCTAGCCAATGAATATGGAGAGATCCGGTACGTGAACGACAAGGCCCGGTCGCTTTTTGCCCTGCCGGAGGGTGCCGAGGGGTCGATCCGTGCACTGGTCCCCGGGGCGGATGGGAGTCCGCTGGCGTCGGCCCTGCCCAAGGGAGAGTGGAGTGCTGTGCTTCCGCTGCCCGACGGGCGACGGCTGCCGGCAGAGGTCGTGGCGAGCCCGGTGACGGGTGAGGACGGCCACCTGCTCGGCTGCCTCTTCTCCATCCACGACCGATCGGCCGAGCTGCGGATGGCGGCCGAGGCGCGTCGTCAGGAGGCGCTGGTGGATCTCGGCATGCTGGTCTCGGGCATCGCGCATGACCTCAACAATCCGATCGCCAGCGTGCAACTCCATTGCGAGGTTCTGGCTCAGTGGAGTGAGCACCTTCCGCCCGAGGCCCGGGAAACGATGGAGGTGATCCGGGAGGAGGGAGCCCGGGCATCACTGCTCGCGCGCCGACTTCTCGAGCGGAGCCGGGGACGTGAGGCCCCGCTGACCACGGTCGACCTGAACGATGTCGTGCGCCGGTCGGTGCGCGCCCATGAGCCACAGTTTGCCGCCCACGGTGTGCAGGTGGAAACGGTCATCGAGGATGGGGGTCACCCGATCCTGGTGGAAGGGATCGCGGGGGAATTGGAGCGGATCCTGGGGAATCTCCTGCTGAACGCGGAGTTCGCCATGCACAGGTGCAACGGCGGAGGGCGGATCCGCATCACGACGGAATGGGTGAATGGGGAGGCGCTCCTCACTGTGGAGGATGACGGGCCCGGGGTGCCCCCGGAGCTCAAGGAGACGCTCTTCGACCCCTTCGTGACGACGAAGGGCAACGAGGGAACCGGACTCGGACTCGCCCTGGCCCGCCGGCTGGCCCGGTTGCGTGCGGGGGACCTGGTGCTTGTGGAGTCGGGACTGGGCGGTGCGGGGTTTCGTCTGTCGCTGCCCGCGATCCGCGGGACCAGGATGCCGGAGAGCGGATCCGGCGGTGACCAGGCTCCTGATCGACATCCGACCCCCACCCAGCTTCTCGTGGTGGATGATGAGCCGGCCATTCTCTCCGCCCTGGAGCGTTACCTGGCCGGACGAGGGTATGAGGTTCACGTGGCGACGAGCCGTGCCGAGGCGATCAGGATCGCCCGGACGGTTCCGATCGATGCCGTGCTCTGCGATCAACGGCTTGGCGAGGAGCGGGGCGTTGATCTGCACCGCGAACTGGCCGGTCTCCGGCCTGGCCTGGTGTCCCGCTTCATTCTGATGAGCGGGGATCCTTCCCAGCCCGAGACGGTGGCCTTCGCCCGGGAAACGGGGGCTCCGGTTCTCACCAAGCCCTTCGACCTCGACGAACTCCTGGCCGAACTGAACCGGCTTTCGGTCGTGGCCGAAGGGCTGCGGGACGACTCAGCGGCCCGCCGTCAGACGCCGAAACAGTAGAACAGACCGTTTCCTCCGGTTCCCTGCAGATCCTGTTGCCCGCACCCCCGGGAGGGGTGGGCCGAGTTCCAGGAGGTAGGAAACTGCCCGCCTCCCTGCCGGTCGTGGTGGCCCACCCGGGCGCTTCCCGCCCCGTTGCTGGTCCAGTTGCGGCACGTCGTGTCCCCGGTGCCGGGGTATGCGGTGCCGTCGGGCTGAGAGCCTGTGAGGATGTCGTGCCGGTTGGGGGAGTCGCCCCGTCCATTGACCACGCCGCCCTTCTCGGTGATCACGGTCTGCTTGGTGAGGTTGTTGTTCTCGCCGTGGAGCTCCTCCACGCTGCCCGCGATCCGGATCCCGGCCTGGTTGTACCAGGGTCCGGTTCCGATCCGGTCCCGCGCGTTCACGGTCGCGGAGGTGTCGGTGGCCGTGGCGCTCAGGTAGGCGTGCCAGGTGAGGCTGGTGTCGCCGACGGCGGCCGCGAGTTCGGTGCAGTGGCGGTCGGCCCCGGCCAGGCCGCCGAGATTGGCGCCATCGCCGGATCCGATGCTGGTGACGAAGAAGTTCATCTTCGGGTCGGGGCCCTGGGCGGCCAGGGGAGGGACGGTGGCGAGGGCCAGGCTGAGGAGGACGAGTGTGCGGTTGGTCATGATGGTGCTCCTTCGGCGGGGAACGAGTCGCGGGGTGGGTGCCTTTCTGGAATGTATGGGGTCCGCGTCGTGAGGGCGAGACTGCTCCGGCGCGTGTGGGCCGGTTGGGGTTCCCGGAGTCGGTCGGGTTGGAACCACGAAAAACACGAAAGGCACGAAATGTGGGTCCTGGTCCGGGAAGGCGTCCGGTGTCCACCGCGACAGGGATGGGTGGAGTAGGAACAAGACCACGGATGACACGGATGACGCAGATGGAATGCTGCCCAGGCCGGTCGAATACCCAACGTCCATTACCCAGTGTTGGCCTTGGGTCTTGGGCTTTCAGTCGGTGGGGTGGGGCTCTGTGTCATCGGCGTCATCTGTGGTTTCCCCCCCTCCCGACAGCCAACCACAAAAAGCACAAAAGACACAAGAAAAGTGCCTCGTGTGGCCGTTCCCCACCAGCACGATGCGACCTCCGCGGCTCCGCGTCTCCGCGTGAGTTCTTTGCACCAACCGCGAATGGATTCCGGCGTTCGCCGGAATGACGCTCCCGATGTGCGATCGGGATCCCGATTTCCTTCGTGCTCTTCGTGGCTTCGTGTGAGCATCCCATGCGGGCGAAAGCATTTCGCCCCTACGTCCCCATTCCAACTTCGAACTTTCTCCTTCAAGCTTCCCCCCTCTCCCGCTCTGCGGGAGAGGGGCCGGGGGTGAGGGCTTCTGCTGGCGCGACCCGCGTCCGGGGCGTAGTTTCAAGCGAGGTTGTCTTCCCACCCACCGTTCGCGAGGAGTTGGTTCATGAGAGTGATGCCCGGTCTTGGTCTCGTTGCCCTGATCGCCGGGGGGCTCCCCGCGCAGGAGCTTCCCACCCCCGCCCAGCAGATCGCGAGTGCGGTGCTCCCGCTGCCCGACGCATTCCGCGAGGGGGCCACGGTGCTGGGCTACCGGACCTCCGGCGTGCTCACCGAGCTCCGCAAGGGAACCAACGGGATGATCTGCCTCGCCGACAATCCGGCCGTCGCGGCCTTTCAGGTGGCATGCTATCACGAGGCGATGGAGCCCTTCATGGCCCGGGGCCGAGCGCTTCGCATTGAGGGAGTCGAGGGGGACCAGGTCGACACGGTCCGGTTCCGCGAAGTGCGGGAGGGGAAGCTGCCGGTGCCCTCGGGCCCCGCGTCGCTCTACTCCCTCACCGGGCCCGCCGGAAGCTGGGATCCCGCCACCAATGTCGTGACGGGGGCACGGCCGCTCTATGTGGTCTACATCCCGAACGCCACCGAGGAAAGCTCAGGGATTCCCGCCCGTCCGGCGCCCGGAAAACCGTGGCTGATGTTCCCGGGCACACCGAAGGCCCACATCATGTACGTCCCGCGCATGTAAGGCCCGGCGGCCCGGTCACCATCACCCCCACCTCCCTCCCGCGCTCCTGAAACCGGGAGCGCATCCCGCTCGTTGGGAGGAAGGACCCGCCGCGCTGGCAACATCGCCTGTACCCGGTAGATTCCGTGGCGGTCCCGGTTGGATTTCTGGATGACTTCCTCCTCCATGCACGCAGGAGCAACTCATGGTTCGCACCTCTCGATGGACCCCCACCGCCCTCGGGCTCGTGGCCGGTCTGGTCTCCCTTACCTCACTCGCCGCCCAGACCAGGGTTGGAGATGGTCCCCACCCCATGGCCCGCCTTGGGTTCGGCTCGGCCGTGGCGATGGCGGGGGACCAACTCCTGGTGGGCCGTCCCGGCGCCGTGGCCGGATTCCCGATGCCGGTGGTTCAGGCGGGTGCCGTGCATCTCTTCTCGGCGAGGAACGGGAGCTGGTCCGAAGTGGGGAGCTTTGCCGGATCGGGAACCGGAGTGGGAGACGGGTTCGGTGGTTCCCTGGCGGTGGCCGGAGAGTGGCTGGTCGTGGGTGCTCCAGGGAGCGACGAGGGACGCGGCGCCGCGTTCGTCTATCAGCGCGCCGCCACGGGATGGACCGAGCGGGCCCGATTGGTCGCGGCCACCGCGGGAGCCGGTGCCGGGGTGGGATCCGCTGTGGCGGTGGTGGGCGACGTGATCCTGCTCGGAGCCCCGAACGACGCCGGAGGAACCGGGAAGGTCCACGCCTTCCGCCGTGGTGCGGATGGCACCTGGGTCCCGGCCGGAACCCTCTCCGCGGAGGTGGCTGTGGGCGACCGGTTCGGCGCCGCTCTCGCGTTCGACGGAGAGCGCGTTCTGGTCGGTGCTCCCGGACCGACCGCCGGCGGATTCCTCGGCGGGGGCCAACCGAAGGAGGGGGCGGTGTTCGCCTACCGTCGCGCAGGCGCGGAGTGGAATTTGGAGGGTCGGCTGGCGCCCGCGTCGGGAGAGATGCGCGGCTTCGGAAGCGCGATTCTGATCAATGGAAGAGAGGCGTTCGTGGGGAGCCCCTTCGGAAACGGCATGGCCGGGGGACTCCAGGTGCATGCCCGAGGGGATTCGGGCTGGGGTCCGGGCCGGGTGATCACCCCCTCCTCGGCGTCGGGACCCGCGATGTTCGGGAGCTCCATCGTTCGGGCCGGGGATGATCTCGCGGTGGGCGCCCCGGTGAGTGGTGGCGGTGCCGGTGCGGTGCACATTCTCCGTCGGGGTCCGGACGGGACCTGGTCCGAGGGCCAGAAGATCACGGTGCCGATGTCCGGTGTGGGGGTCGGATTCGGGTCCGCGATGGCCGGTGCGGCGGGCATTCTCGCGATAGGGGCTCCCTCGGACGACTTCTTCGAAGGGAAGGGGAGGATCTACTCCCGCGGTGCCGGTGGCCAGTGGACGGAAACGGCATCGATTGTGGACGACACTCCCTATCTCCAGGCGATCACCGGCGGCGAACGGCGTTGTGAGGAAGGGAAGGTGGAGCTGTTCACGTGCCAGGACGTGGATGTGGTGTCCTTCCTGCCGGCGAGCGCCGTGGGCGCCAAGCGCGGCATCATGGTGAACGACCTCTGGGGATGGACTCATGCCGGGAGCGGGCGCGAGTTCGTCCTCATCGGCCGGTTCGACGGGACCTCGTTCGTGGAGATCACCGATCCGGCGAACCCGGTGTTCCTGGGGGATCTGCCCCTGCACCAGGGGGCCCACCCCAACCTGTGGCGGGACATGAAGGTCTACCGGGACCACGCCTTCATCGTGTCGGATGGGGCGGGACCCCACGGGATGCAGGTGTTTGACCTGACCCAGCTGCTCTCGGTGACGAACGCCCCCGCCACGTTCGCGGAAACGGCACACTACAACGGCATTGCGAGCGCGCACAACATCGTGATCGACGAGGCGTCGGGCTTCGCCTATGCGGTGGGGGCCAGCATGGGAGGAGAAACCTGCGGCGGCGCGCTCCACATGATCGACATCCGGAGTCCCACGGCACCCACCTTCGCCGGCTGCTTCGGCGATCCCGCCACTGGCACCGCCCGGACCGGCTACACCCACGATGCGCAGTGTACGGTGTACCACGGGCCGGACACCCGGTACCAGGGGCGGCAGATCTGTTTCAACGCCTCCGAGACCGCGATCGGCATCGCCGACGTCACCGACAAGAAGAACCCGAAGGCGATCTCCAACGCCTCGTACCCCAACGTGGGTTACTCCCACCAGGGGTGGCTGAGCGACGATCACAAATACTTCTACCTGAACGATGAACTCGACGAGCTGGCGGGAACCGTGGCTCGCACCCGGACCCTGGTCTGGGATGTGACCGATCTCGACGATCCGGTCCTGCTGCGGGAGTTTCTCGGCGAAACGGCGGCCTCCGATCACAATCTGTACGTGAAGGGCCGGTACATGTACCAGTCCAACTATGCCGCGGGCCTCCGCATCATCGACGTCGGCGATCCCACCGCGCCCCGTGAGGTGGGACACTTCGACACGGTTCCTCTCGGTAACAATTCCGCGGGATTCACCGGGTCGTGGAGCAACTACCCGTACTTTCCGAGCGGCCTCATCGCGGTGTCGAGCATGCGGGAAGGTCTCTTCATCCTTCGTCACCGGCCCCGTGCGCCGATTCCCTGAGGTGGTCATGTCCCTCCACTTGACCCTCGCCACCGCTTTCCTCCTTGCGGCAGCATCCCCCCTCGCCGCCCAGTCCGCCGGGGGCCGTCTCTACGTTCCCAACCAGGACGACGCCACCGTCACCATCGTCGACCTCACCTCCCGGACGGTCGTCGAGACCCTCGACCTCAAGGCCCTTGGGTTTGGGGCCAACGCCAAGCCGCATCACACCCAGGTCGAGCCGGATGGGAGCGGGTGGTATCTCACCATGATCGGGGCGGGGAAGGTGCTCAAGTTCGACCGCGACAACCACGTCGTGGCCTCGGCCGAGATGGAGGTGCCCGGCCTGATGACGCTCCATCCGGTGGCGGACCTCATGTTCGTGGGCCGGTCGATGAGCGCGGTGAATCCCCCCTCGCGGGTGGCGGTGATCCGGCGGAGCGACATGACGATTCTCGACGAGATCGACGTGTTCTTCCCCCGTCCCCATGCCCTCATCGCCGATCCCCGGGGTGTCCGGTTCTACACCGCGAGTCTTGGAGTGAATCAGCTCGCCCGTGTGGACGCCGAGGATGGGGGAGGCGGCGTGGACCTGGTGGACATTCCGGGACCTCCGGGAGCGTTTGTCCAGCTGGCCCAGAGCCCCGACGGCCGGTGGCTCGCCCTCACGGCTCAGGCCACGGCCCAGGTGCACATCTTCGATGTCACCGACGGCAAGGTCCCGACCCTGGTGACCTCGGTGTCCACCCGGCGCGGACCGTTCGAACCGGCCTTTTCCCCGGACGGATCCGAACTCTGGGTGACCACGCTGGATGCCAACGTGGTGACGGTGATCGAGACAACGGGATGGACCGTTTCGGAGGTCATCGAAGACCCCGGCTTCGCGCAGCCGCATGGCATTGCCATGGAGCCGGATGGACGAATCGTCTGGGTGACGAACCGGCACCAGATGGGAGGCGCCCACGACCACGAGGGAGGCAAGCCCACCGGCAGAGGCACCGCGATGGCGATCTGCCGAGCCACCCGGAAGGTCCTGGTGACGGTCCCGGCGGGGGGATATGCCGCCGGGATCGGGCTCCCCACGACCAGCGGCTCTTCCGCGGGAGTTTCTCCCGACGCATGCCGGTGAGGATCTCCCGGCTCCTGGCGGCGGCGGGCCTCGGGTTCGCCGCCGCTTGTGCGTCAGGAACAGGGGGCACCCCTTCTCCGACTCCCGGGGTGGCGCCGATCCAGGGGATGCACGGGTGGCGTGAGGAGGCGGCGCCGTTTCCCGTCATTGACACCGCGGGACGACGGCTCGAGATCCCCTTTCTGGGTGGGTTGAACGCGCCCCGTCCCCAGCTCATCGACATCGACGGCGACGGAGACGACGACCTCTTTCTCCAGGAGACGACGGATCGCGTGATGTTCCTCGAACGCGACGGGACGGAGGAGAACGGTCTGCCGCGCTTCGTGCTTCGGAGCCGGCACTACGGCGGCCTGACCATCGGCGAGTGGTACCGCTTTGCCGACCTCGATGGCGACGGCGACATGGATCTTCTCTCCGAGGAGCGGTTCAGCTACATCCGGTACTACCGGAACGAGGGAACTCCGCGCGAGGCCCGGTTCGTTCTCGCTACGGACACCCTGCGGCTCGAGGATGGATCCCCCCTCTTTTCCGACCGGCAGAACATCCCGCAGATCGCCGACCTCGACTGCAACGGACTCCCCGACCTGCTGGTGGGGAAGGTGGATGGCACCGCGAGCCGGTACGAGATGCTGCCCGGCACGTCCCGGGTGCCGCGATTCCGGCGGGTCACCGACCGATTCGAGGACATCCTGATCGTGGCGCAGTTCGGCGGGAGTCTGCATGGCGCCAACACCATGGCCCTGGCCGACAGCGACGGCGATGGGGACCTCGACCTCTTCTGGGGCGATTTCTTCGAGGAAGGATTGCTGCGGATCGAGAACACCGGGAGCTGCGAGGCCTTCAACTACCGGAGCACTCCGGTGCAGTTCCCCACCGCGGCCCCGGTGCTGACCAGCGGGTACAATGCCCCCGCCTTCGGCGATCTCGGGGGAGACGGTGGACTGGACGTCGCGATCGGGGTGCTGGGGGGAGCGTTCAACCCCAACCGGACCACCATCGCCAATCTCATCGCCGTCACTCGAGATGGCAACGGCGCCTGGGTGGAGCGCACCCGCCAGCTCGTCGGCAACATCGACGTGGGGAGCGAGAGCATTCCGGCCCTGGTGGACTGGGATGGCGACGGGGACCTCGACCTCCTCCTGGCCAACAAGATCGACCCGGCGGACCTCTCCACCTCCCGGGTCTACTGGTTCGAAAACCGGGGACGAGAGGGGCTCCGGATGCGCGGGGTCCTGCCCGCCCCGTTCGCCGGTGCCTATCACCTGGCGCCCGCGTTCGGGGATCTCGATGGTGACGGGGAGGTTGATCTCCTTCTCGGCGGGTGGGGGCCGCGGATCGCCTGGTACCGCAACACCGGCCGAAACGCGGAGGGAACCCCTCGCTTCACGCTGGTCGACTCCGCGATGGTGACCATCACGCGCGGGAGCAACACCACCCCAACCCTCGGCGATCTCGACGGGGATGGTGACCTTGACCTCCTGATCGGCGAGGCCTCCGGCACTCTGAACTTCTACCGGAACGAGGGGACGAGGACGGCGCCCCGATTCGTTCTGGTGAGCGACGAGTGGGAGGGGATCGACATCGGGCGCCGCAGCTCTCCGTATCTGGTGGACTACGATGGAGACGGGCTTCTCGATCTCCTCATCGGGTCGGAGGTGGACGGCGTGGTGTTGTACCGGAACCAGGGAACCCGGACCGCTCCCCGGTTTGTCCGGGACGATACCTTCCGGCTCGATGCCCCCGCCCTTGCCGCACCGGTTCTCGGTGATCTCGATGGTGACGGACGAGCCGATCTGATCCTGGGCGGAGTCGGAGGAGGGGTGAGGTTCTTTCGACACAATGGCCAATGAACAATGACCAATGACCAATGACCAATGACCAATGACCAATGACTAATGAACAATGACTAATGAACAATGACACTTGGAGCCTCATCCCGACCATGAGCCTCATCCCGACCGTGATCTGTCATCCCTCCGAGAGAATCTGTCATCCCGAGCGGAAGCGAGGGATCTGAGGAGGCTGCGGGTGAACTTCCCGTCGTCCGGACTCTGATGACTGTACCTGCACGGGGAGACGCAGCCGGCCGGAAAGAGGTCCTCCCAGGAACTCGTGAACAACTCAAGCGTGGACATCTACGCCGCTCCGATCAGATGCCCGTAGAGGGAACGCGCGAGCGGCATGAAGCCCAGGGCGGGATCGGGCGTCGAGAAGGCGCCGGTGGTGCCGCGAGGCGAGGCAAGAAGCGCGGCATGGGATCCAGAGTCTAATCCTCTTCGGAGTCTCCTGGTAGCCTGGGCTTGGTGGGAGGCTGGGTCCCCCTCCTCCAAGTGTCACTCCCCCGTTTCGGAACAGGACGTCGACTGAATCTCACGCGGAGACGCGGAGGCGCGGAGGTCCATATTCAAAGATCACTCTCTTCTGCCGCTCAACCGAAAGCCCCTTCCCAACCAGCATCTTTTCGAGAACAGCCTCATACACGGACTCCAACAACCCCGGTCCCAGATCCCGGTGCAGCCTCATCGCGTCATCGATGATCGCTCCCGTGATCTCATCCCAATCCATCCTCCGCGCCTCCGCGTCTCCGCGTGACCTGCAGTCACTCTCCGTCATGACCAGCCTCCCCCAATGATTTTCCCAACAGGTCATCCCATGAGCCACCTGCCTCCATTTTCAACGCCGGACCGTAAACTATATCTTTGACTCGGAATAACCGGCGGATCGAATGATCTCGGACAGGAGCTGAACAAACGCGTTCAGGTGCTGGCCACCCGTCACCTCCCCACGAGTCCCGGCATCCTTGACCCCACCGTCCTCCTGGCGGCGGGACTGACCACCGCGGGCCTCCCAGTATGCACGCACACACCCCTGGAGGCGCAGGGCGAGTTCTTGCTCCGAGGAGGGGAACCGGGGGGTGATGTCGGGCATGGGATCCAGGGTCTAATCCTCTTCGGAGTCTCCTGGTAGCCTGGGCTTGGTGGGAGGCTGGGTCCCCCTCCTCCAAGTGTCACTCCCCCGTTTCGGAACAGGACGTCGACTGAATCTCACGCGGAGACGCGGAGGTCCATATTCAAAGATCACTCTCTTCTGCCGCTCAACCGAAAGCCCCTTCCCAACCAGCATCTTTTCGAGAACAGCCTCATACACGGACTCCAACAACCCCGGTCCCAGATCCCGGTGCAGCCTCATCGCGTCATCGATGATCGCTCCCGTGATCTCATCCCAATCCATCCTCCGCGCCTCCGCGTCTCCGCGTGACCTGCAGTCACTCTCCGTCATGACCAGCCTCCCCCAATGATTTTCCCAACAGGTCATCCCATGAGCCACCTGCCTCCATTTTCAACGCCGGACCGTAACTATATCTTTGACTCGGAACCCCTTCACCGATCCCTCGGGCTTCACCCTCGGGATGACCCTCCGAGAGGGCGGTCTCTTTGGTGTCCGACTGACCATGATGCATCCTTCATCCGAGGTGCACCCACGATGATGCGTCCCTTGGCCTGGACTGTGGTCCCTCTCGTTCTCGCGGCCTGCGGCGGCTCATCCCGTCTCCCGTCCGATCGTCCCGTTCCCGCTGAGAGCCGACCCGACAGCTTCGAAGTCACCTTCCGCACCAGCCGAGGCACGGTCGTGGCGATGATCCACCGGGCGTGGTCGCCACTCGCCGCCGACCGGGTGTTCGATCTGGTGGAGCGGAAGGTCTGGGACGACCTCCGGATCTACCGCGTGGTCCCCAACTTCGTGGTCCAGTTCGGCCTCACCGGCGACTCGGCGGTGAATGCCGCCTGGAGGACTCGCGGGCTCGGGGATGAACCGGTCCGGGAACTCAACCGCCGAGGTCGGATGTCCTTTGCGCGATCCGGACCCGAGACCAGGTCGGTGCAGGTGTTCATCAACCTGCGCGACAACCCGAGGCTCGACACTCTGGATGCCCGTGGTGTGGTCGGGTATCCGCCGTTCGGGGAGGTGACCCATGGAATGGAGGTGGTGGATTCGTTCCATGGCGGATATGGCAATACACCGGCCCAGCGCCAGGACTCGATTGGGGCGCAGGGGAACCGGTATCTGGACCGGGAGTTTCCGTTGCTCGACCGGATTCTGGCGGCCCGGGTGACGCGGGTGTGGCGGCGGTGAGGCCGCCTTCGTCGCTGTAGGGGAAAGACCCTGTGGGTGCGCCGCTTGCGGTGCACCAAGGCACTCCCATTTCTCCACCCAAGTGCGCCGCACGCGGCGCACCCACAGGAACCCATACCTTGGCTCTTGACACCGTCTGCACTTTGTGATACTATCTACTACGTACTTAGTAGATAGGAGACACCATGGCCGTCCGCCTCACCAGCCGGGAACTCGACATCATGGGTGTGCTCTGGGCCCACGGCCCCGGCACCGTCACCGAAGTCCGGGACCATCTCGATGCCGGCCTCGCCTACACCACGGTTCTGACCGTGCTCCGGGGCCTCGAGGCGAAGCGCTGCGTCACCCACGCCAAGGACGGCAAGGCCCACCGGTACCGGGCGCTCGTCTCCGCCGAGGCGGCGGGGGACCGGCCCCTGAAGCAGATCCTCGACCGGGTGTACCAGGGATCCCGCGAGTTGCTGATTGCCCGGCTGGTGGAGGACGACACGGTGACGCCGGAGGAGCTGCGAAGGATCCGGCGCATTCTGGCTGAGCGGCTCAAGGAGACGGAGCCATGAGCGCGTCGTGGATGGTCAACGCGCTGGTTGTCTCGGCGCTCTGCGTGGCCGGTGCCGCTCTACTCGAATGGACCCTCCGGGAGCGGTTCTCCTCCCACACCCGGTGGTTGTGGGTGACGGCGATGGTGGCCTCGGTCTCCCTCCCCTTCCTGGGGCCCTGGCTGTCCGGGATGATGGCCCCCCTTCACCTTCCCGGGGACCTGTCTGTTTCCCACTGGATCCCGGCGGTGGACATCGGTGCGAACGCCGGCACGATCACCGAGTCCGCGCCGGGCACGGGGTGGATCGGGCTCCTCTGGGTGGCTCTGAGTCTCGGCGTCGGTCTCACCTTTGCCGCGACAGTGCTGACGCTCCGCAGGCAGGCGCGGGGGTGGAGATCAGGGTCGGTGGCGGGGGTTCCGGTCAGATACACCACCGATTTCGGCCCGGCGGTGGTTGGCTTCCGGCCCGCGCGGATCGTCCTTCCGGAGTGGGCTCGGCGCATGGACACCCGCCGCCGCCGGCTGTTGCTGATTCATGAGGGCGAACATGCCCGCGCGGGAGACGTGGCCCTGCTCCATGCCGGGTTCGTGCTCCTCGTGATCATGCCGTGGAATCCCCTCCTCTGGTGGTCGTTCCGGAGGTTGCGTCTCTCCCTGGAGCTGGATTGTGACCGGCGGGTTCTGCATGCGGGAGCATCTCTCCGGCACTACGCGGAGATGCTGCTCGATCTTCCCCGTCCCCGCGCGTCTCGGCCGCTGATCGCCGCCGTGGCCTTTGCCCCCATTCGTTCCCACCTTGGCAGGAGAATCGACATGATCACCCGTCCCCGTTCCTCCCTCCGGGGCCCGATGCTGCCGGCCCTGGCCGGAAGTCTCGCCGCCCTGTTGTTCGTGCTGGCCTGCGATGCCGCGGTGACCGATCCACCTGCCTCTCCTTCGACGCCAAGCGCGTCGGCCGCCCGGGCGAGGCAGGAGCGAGTGCAGATCCAGGCAGCCAAGGGCTCCCGGGTGCGTCTCGGTGACCCGGATGGACCTCTCCTGCTGGTCGACGGAAAGGTCTGGCCCGAGGGACTCTCCGCCGAGAGCCTGGTGATCACCGACCCCAAATCGATTGCCTCCATTGAGATCGTGAAGGGTCCCGCAGCCGTGGCTCGGTACGGCGAGGCCGCGATCAACGGTGTCGTCCTGATCACGCGACTGAAAGCATCCCGCACGCCCTGAGCCGGCAGAGATCACCACCGGGCAGGGATTCGATCACCAGCACAGAATCGACACTTGGGGACGAGGAGTACGACATTGACAACTCCGAGGATACCTACCGCTCCGCTGCATGCGGTTGTCAGACGGCGTCCGGGCTGATGAGGCGTGTCCGATGGCCAAGGTAGAAAAGAGCGGTTCCAACGACCAGGCCGATCACGTATCCGTAGGGCAACCCGACGGCGAGGAGACCGACCAGCACCGCAACCGGAAACTCGCTACGAGACTGAGATGTCTCACGGACAAGCCAGATGAGCGCCAGCGCTTCGAAGAGAAGGATGATTCCCAGCATCGGCAGCGGAAACGTCGTCGCCAGGTGGTCGAAGCCCGAGCCGAAGAACAGGCCGAGTAGTACAAAGAGCGAACCATAGATGATGACAGACCCACCCGTTCGCCCCCCGAAGGCAAAGTGCCCCGCCATTCCACCCGAGCCGTGGCATATCGGCACGCCACCAAACCATGGATTGATCAGGTTCATCAGAGCGTACGTCAGCCCGATCTTGCGAATCGTGAACCGCTGCTCCGGGAAGAGGTCCTCGGCGAGCTGCCGGGTGGCGAGCACGGAGTTGCCGAGGGAGAGCGGTATCTGGGGCAAGGCGAGGACCAGGAACCCCGTCAGGATGTCGGCCGGTTGTGGAGCGTGCAACGCGGGTAGCTGGAAGGCGAAACTGCGAGCGAGGCCGCCGTCCCAATTGAAGATCAGCGCATACACTGCTCCGAGCACCACCACGGGGAGTGCTGCGGGGAACCGCCGGTTGCCCAGCAACAGTATCGTAATGACGAACGCGCCCGCCGCGAGCGCGTACCCGGAAGCCCCGTCGGCCTGCACAAACTTTCCCAAGGCGACGGAGGCCAACTGGAGGCCGAGACCAAACTGGATGCCCCGCACGACACACTTCGGAACCACCCGGGCCAGCCAGTCGAGCAATCCCGTGGATGCCAGAACCAGCATGACGAGCCCGATCGCAAGCCCGGCGCCGTAGAGCGTCGCGGCGGACGCCTGTTGCGCGATGACGATGGCCGCCATCGCCTTGAGGGGCTGGACCGGCATCGGCATCCGGTAGGCGAGCCCCGTGACAAGCTGCATGACGCCGAACATCACGAGGACACTCGTTCCATCAAGACCGGCGGCGAGCGCCATCCCGATGAGGAGGGGCACATCCGTCCCCATGTCTCCGAAAGCCCCCGCAAGCTCGTTCCGGTCGAACGTGATCCTGGCCCGCGCTATCGGAACGCTGGTGGCTGTCGCAGAACTGTTCGGCGCGTGGTGCACGCGGTGTCTCCTGTCGCCGTCTAACGTTCGTCGCTTTTGCGGCGGGGCCCGCCGAGGCCCGCGCGTGCCCCAAAGAATCTACCGGCCGCCGGCCGGCCTACGATCTGAGCCAGGGTCGTCTTCCCGCTCTGGCGGGGCCCGTGAATCAGCACGGCCGGCGAATCGGCGAGGGCCTCGGTCAATCGACGTTCGGCGAAGCGGGGGTAGAGGACCGCGTCGGGCATCGGCTAATCGTAAGTCCCGGCGTCGGCTATATGCAAGTTTGGGCGTCGGCTGAATGAAAGGTTGCCCGGCGGCTGAACGCAACGGTGACCGGGGCTCCGCCCTGATCACCCGGCTGGAGGCATCTCGCAAGCCATAGCCGCTCCAGTCCGGCTCGGCGTTCGGTCCCGATGCCCGGCGGCCGCCCGCGCTTGTCTGGATGCTCGTCGTGGATCGGGACCACGCTCCTGACCTCTCGCGGCCGCCGCCTAACGAGATGCCAATCAGCAGCGAGCATGCTCGCCGTAGGCGCATCATCGGCGATCGGCGGCTGTGGTGGTGTGCTCGCGAGCCCTGAAGCAGTCGGCGAAACGAAGATCCCGGGAGGAGATGACGATGTCGCTGTCGATGATCGGCTTGGCCATCATGCCGGGCACCGAGGTGCTGGTGTGATCGTCCGTCCAACTCTCGGCCAACCACCGAGCCATGGGAGGAGGCTTGACGGGCTAGGCCGGTTGGCGAACCGATCGAGGTGTCTTCCGAGCCTTTGGCTGCGGGGGTAGCGAATGCAAACGCCCGTCAGACACCGACGTGGACGACCTGGCCGCGCGCCACCGTTGGCAGCATCTCGGCGACCGTCGCCATGAGTGGCCGGAGCTCGGTGATTCGGTTGGTGCGCGCCCGCACAACGAGGACCGCCACACCAGCGGCCGCGACATTCTGCTGGAACATCAGGTTGCGATCCACAGTGACCAGGTGCGTGAACCCAACCTCCGCCATCGAGCGGAGGAGGTCGCCGTTGCGACGCCCCAGCCAACCCTCGTCCGCGACCGTGGAGACCTCGAGCCCGGGCAGGGCGTGACGCAGCCGCCTGGGGACACACTCATCGAGCAACACCCGCACTCAGGCCACCGGTACCTGTTGCAGCAGGAGGCCTTTCGCCAGGTCGAGGGTGGCCACCGCCTGCTCGCGGCGCACGCTCGGGAAGTCCATGAGAAACTCGTCCAAGGGGTCCCCCGCCTCAAGATATTCAAGCAGGGTTTGTACCGGGACTCGGGTTCCGACAAAAACCAAGGCGCCGCCCATGATCTCGCGGTCGCGGTGGAACGGCAACGTGGCTTCAGTCACTTGGGCCTCCCTGGCAGCGTACCCGAAAGGTACATCGGGAGTTCGGTTGGTGTCCAACGACCCGCGGTTCTGCGGCGGGGCTAGGTACGGCCCCTGCGTGATGGGAAGCTACGGCCCGGAGACCGATTCTGTCAGCCCCGCCCGCAGCAAGCGTCAGTTCGATGTCACCGCCCTGACCCGCAGCAGCGCTTGAACTTCTTGCCGCTCCTGCAAGGGCAAGGGTCGTTGCGACCAAATTGAAGCCCAGCCTTGCGGTAGGGCTCTCGCCGCCCACGTGGAGGCTCTGGGTATTCCTTTGCAGTCGCTTGGCCGAATTTTAGGGCCGTAAACAGCCCGAAGTGCCGTTGTAGAGCTTCTGCCTCGGCCACGGCCTCAGCATCCCATTCCCTGCCATCGAGGTAGAGCAAGTCCTCGGACATGTTGGGCGATTCCAATGGGTCCGTGCCGATGCCCACGATATCCACGGCCTCCGGCCACCGCAACCGCGTCGCACGTGCTAGTGCATCCAGCATTGCACGGCGAGTAATCCTGTAGCGCTCCTCTGGGATGTGCGGCGGGTGATGAAATGCGAGGAATACGTAGTGAGGATCGCCTGCCCTGGTCGGGATCACAAGGCGCGTCGAGCGCTCAGTGCCCTCGCGCGCCTTCTGCATGTTCTGGAGCAACGCGTCGGCCAACATCCGGCGCCTGACCCTGGATTCACGTGCTAGAAAGCGCAGGCCCTGTTCAAACCCATGAACGCCCGCGTTGGCCGATAAGCTCGACTCCCCAGTAGCGTAGTAGTGAGTGAACTTCTCGATTAGAGCATCCCAGGCATAGCTAACCCTATCTGCCTCAAGCTTCGCCAGCCATTGGGGGTTCATG
Source organism: Gemmatimonadales bacterium (assembly GCA_039794085.1). Taxonomy (GTDB): domain Bacteria; phylum Gemmatimonadota; class Gemmatimonadetes; order Gemmatimonadales; family GWC2-71-9; genus OFTM291. Next base: position 4,721 of record JBDIWC010000037.1, on the reverse strand, counting down.
GCCAGTTCCTCCCACGCTCCCTCCTCTATCATGATCCCATCGTACCCGGTCGGGAATCCGAAGTCGTGTGTCCCCGAAGGGCCGAGGTGCTTGAGATATCTGGCGAGCAGATCCTCCTCTCCGGGAACCGCTACCATTCTCACGGTTGAGGCAAGGCGCTCTTTTGCGACGAGATAGTTGACAAGGTCAGAAACTGTGTCTAACGCACGTAGAACAACCCCTAGAGTGACTTCATCGAACACATGGATGAGCCCGGGGTGTCCATCCGGCCGGCCAACTGAGAATGGGAGGTCTAAACCGGGGATTTCTTCGAAGCCCAGCCTAAGCATCAAACTGCCACTGCCACCAAGCTCTTCTCGGCAGCGACCTGATGCCCCGCTAGCCACGACAATGCGGTGGAAACGTGCGGAAGCGGGGTCGGGCAGGGGATACGGGAACGGATGCTTACAGCTTCGGTCGAGAAACAGGCGGGTTGGGTGTTCTCGGATCCAACGCTCAGCACCTCGAGCCTGTCTAGCTGACTTGACTATCGCTCGTTGATACCAGCGTTTCCAGTCTAGCGAGAGATCTCCTGTCGCAGGAAACTCACAGGTCTTATCAGAGAAGATGAGGATGTCTTTTTCGAACACGACCAGAAGGTCGCAGACTTCCTTGGCCCCACGATCTCCTTTACCACTCCCTTGATCCCGACAAACACCGGGATAACTCCAAAGACTCAGGAACGTCTCTCGGCTGAGCTTGTCGAGGCGAGACTCTGACCCGGTGAGCGCTGAGGATCGCGGTGGGATTCGGCGAGGAGGGAGATCGTTGATAGACGTCATATCAAATTGGAAATCCCTGTCCCTCGCTGGCATCTAACTTGTAAATAGCCAGCGAGGGGAGGACCCGCCCTCCGCAGTACAAAAGCCCAACGCTGCGCAAGCATGCCCCTCGGCACAACAGGATACCATAGGCTCCCTCCCGTACAGACCTCTACTCGCCCCGGTCCGGGGCCATCAGGGTGGCCTGAACACGGGAAGCCACAGAACATTACCACCTGCAGCCCAATCCCGTAACCCCGCAGGCAAGAGAGCATCCGTCGGATCCCGGGTGGACATTGTGAAATACTTCACAACGCCCTCTTGTTGGGCAGCTGGGGCGTTCAGAGTTCCGAAACCTCGCCAACCAAGTCGGTCGCGTCGAACGATGAATGCCCCGGGATATTGAGAACGATGCGACCTGCACGACGATGAACGTTGAATTTCCATTGGCCACCAGAATTGCTGAGCTGCGCTCCGTACCGTTGAAAGAAGCGACCCGGCAAGCAGACGTCCAGCCGCTTCCCACCGTTGGTCTGGCAGAGGAGAACCGCGGAATCGACACTATTCGCTGGCAAACCGAGGAACCAGCGATCCCGTTGGCGCTCTGTTGCGACGGCGAGTCCCACCTTGCGGCCCGTGACGGTCGTGAATATCGAACCCCGGTGGGGGGTCAATTGAATCCCCCGGCTGGCGGCGTCTTGGAGAAACGCCGTCCGTATCTCCACACCTTGCCCACGACCGTGTACTCGGCGACTGCGTGTTCCAACATCCACGTCGGGCGGAGTGTCCGGCTTGCCATGACTGGCCGGCCCGCTGATAACCGCCTCGGCCTCGTCGACCAACGATCGGAACTTCGTGGCTACTGATTCCACGCCCCGGAGCTCATCCCCTAGTCTAAGAAGCGTGGGCGAGTCGCCGGAGGTTGCCGCAGCGGCCATCTCTTTGTGCAGCTGCGCCTTCCGCTGCTTGAGCCTTTGTTCGATTGAATCGAGCATTGTGGTCCTCACCGTGGCCGGAAGATGAGGTAAGCTAAGACAAGTTAAGTGTATTGTCAAGCCCCGCTATCCCACCTAGTGCCTGCTTCCCAACTTGTAAAAATATTGGAAGGACGCTCCTAAGCGCCTTTACTCGCCCCGGGCCGGGGCGGAAAGCCACAGAACATTACCACCCGCAGCCCAATCCCGTAACCCCGCGGGGGGAAGGGAGCGTCAGCCCCGGGAAATGCCACTCCAAGCGGAGCACACCGAGCGGGGCGCCTCACAGGAAACCCTGAAGAGCCGAAAATGGATCCCCGCGTTCGAGGGAATGACGAGATCCCGAGTGGCGCTTGTGAAATATTTCACAAAATCGCCTGCTCCCCCCTCTCCCCTGGCGTCAGCCTTGGGGAAAAATCCAATTCCGGTTCTTCTCCCGATTTCCGTGCAGGCGGCATGGCCGAAGCGCGGCAGACCCAGGCGCCGTTGCGCCCCTGCGTCCTGGCGCCCTTGCGTTGAGGCAGTTCCATGCGCATCAAGATCGGGATGACGACTGAACAGCGATCACCTCAAACTGGAGAAGAACCCCAATTCCAGGTGGAGCACGCCGAGTGGGGCCACCTACCGGAAACCCCGAAGAGCCGCAAATGGATTCCCGCGTCCCGCGGGAATGACGGGGCTTGTTAACCCCGCCATTATATAACTCAGTTAGTACCTGCTCTGTGGTTGGATCGTAGAAGGCAGGAGACTGCGCCACGACGTCAATCGGGAGCAGCCGCGGCTGGGCCTGGCCGCGGACCAGAGTCCAGATATGCCCAGGCTTTGAAGGGTCCTGGAAGGACCGAAGGTAGAAACGAGGAACGAAGTGGTGGCCCACTGAATCTCTTTCGACGCCGTATAACGACCTGCGCGTCAGCCGCGAAGGCGCTGCAGCTACTTGGACTTGGCCTGTGCCCGACGTCGTGGCCGTGCCCCCTTGGGCGGCTGCGCGCGTGTGTTCGGCTGCTCCGTTGCCGGGCGTCCCCGCTCCGCTGCAAGGCGCTCCGCCAGATACACCTTGAGGAGACTCTGGTACGGGACATCCTGCTGATTGGCCAGGGTGCGCAGCTGGTCCAACATCCCCTGAGGCAGGCGGAGCGAGATGGTCGTTGTGGATGGCCGGAGCTTCGGAAACTGGACACGACGCGCCTTGCTCCAGTCCAAGTACTCCGTCGTATCATGCGTCATCCAGAACTCTCCCGCCTCTTCGTGCGAGCGGAACTCCGGAATGGGCTTGAGCTGCTTAGTGGGCTTGGGCATAACGGCGACGCTCCTGGCGACTCATGTCGCGGACTGAGACTATGCGAATCCTGCGCTCGCGGAGCGTGAAGGCGGCCGTGAGCAGGCGCCCCGCACCGGTCGGGCCGAAAATCAGATAGCGCCGTTCCACGGTCGAATGCCTTTCGTCCTCGAGCAAGACGATCGGAGCAACAAAGAACACTTCTTCAGCCTCTGATCGGGACACCCCGTGACCGAGAACGTTCTTTGCCGTATTCCCGGCGTCCCACTCGAAACCCTCCACATCTGCAAGGAGCGCCGCAAGGCTGACCATGGATTCAGTATATTGGGGTCATATACGTTCGTCAAGGCACCCGAGCTGCGGAAATCCCGGCACTCCCAGACGCCTTCAGCCTGTCCTGATCAGGCAGCCCAACGGCTCGCCATCACCCGCACCCCCGCGCAACGTGCATCAGCGGCCGCGTGAAGGGGCGTCGGGTGCATAGGCAGCCTCACCGATCAATCAAGACGAAGGGACCGATCTCCGCCGGAGAGATCAGGACCCGGCGGTGCCGCAGGCCGGGTCGAGCACGGTCTCGGTCTTCTTGGGGTCCACCACCGCGACGATGAAGTCGATGATGTGGCGCGGGGTGCGGAACTGCCCGGCGTCGCCCTGCGAGCCGAGCACCGAGAGCAGGTACTCGAAGGCGTCGCCGAGCCGCTCGGAGTGGTCGTACTCGAATTCGTCGATGATCTTGAGGAAGGCGCGCAGGGTCTCCGGGTCTCGGTACGGCAGATAGGCGTTCTTGAAGATGTCGCGGAAGAGCGGCGGGATGCCGGGGTTCTCCGGCATCTTGGCGATCGCCTCGGCGTAGAGGTTGAGCGTCTCGTGGCCGCCCAGCCCCGAGCGCATCAGCTTGGCCCAGCCGTAGCGGGCGTAGCCGTTGGCGAAGAACTTGCGACTGCCGCCCAGCTCCTCGCTGTCGGCGTCCATGTCGTCCATGAACTTGTAGATCAGCGCGATGGTGATCTGCTCGACCTGGCTCTTGCGGTCGGGCACCTTGCCGACGAGGATGTCGCGGGCGGTGTCGATGCGGCGTTTGGTGTCAGTGTCGAGCACGTTATCCCTTCAACTGCTTTACGGCAGACGCGGTGGTCAATACCCGCATCTGACGGATGGCGATTTCGTTCAGGCGTTTGAGGCGCTCGCCCTGAGCAAGGCCCATGTGGATGAGCTCGGCGTTCATGCCCTCGATGTTGGCCAGCACGAGAAGCTGTTCGACCGTGGCGTGGTCGCGGACATTGCCCTTCTTGCCCGAATGATCGCGACGCCATTCAGCGGCTGTGTGCCCGAACAGGGCGACGTTCAGGACATCGGCCTCGCTGGCGTAGGTCATGGCCGCCCGGGCCGGGGTCACCTCCGGGGGGATCAAGTGGGCTTGGATGGCATCGGTATGGATGCGGTAGTTGAGCTTGGAGAGCGTGCGGTTCAGGTTCCAGGCAAGCGAAAGTCGGCTGTTTTCATCCTCCTTCAGCCGTTGGAACTCCTTGATCAGAAAGAGTGGGTCTTCACCCGATTGAGTGGGTAACCGGCCTCACTTGACACCAGCCGGATAGAGATTCAGGCCACCCAGATGGAAATAGATGGCCGTCTTGAAGCGTTCCTTGTTGCGGAAACCGCGACTGCGGA
>JBDIWC010000036.1:0-40431 GCA_039794085.1 Gemmatimonadales bacterium | reverse complement strand
ATCCAGGCGATCACGCGCAAAGCGGACGGATTCCACCATCCGGACTACTTCGCCCCCAGGGTCAAGCAGGCGTTCCCGGGCCGATCCTGCACCTAAATTGGAGAAGAACCGAAGTTTGAAGTTTGAAAGGATTGGTTCATGAAAAAGGTTTCATGCTCGTTTCCCTCTTTTCGGCTTGCGCCACCCGGGTGAACGGGCGAGAATGCAGTGGCGGAATCGACTGGACCCTGACTCGACGAGGGAACTGTATGCGAGCGAACAAGATGACTTTGGGGGCGATGGCTGCGGTTGGGGTGTCGGTTTCGGCGGTACTGGTGGTGGCGGCCACCCGACCAGATGCCGCTCCAGCTCCGGTTGTCACGGTGTACAAGTCAGCGACATGCGGGTGCTGCAACGAGTGGGTCAAGCACCTCGAGGCGAACGGAATCGCGGTGCGTTCCGTTAACGTGGACAACCTGCAGGAGATGAAGGCTGCGAGCGGAGTTCCGGGTCCCCTGGCCTCGTGTCATACCGCGCTGGTGGATGGCTATGTAATCGAGGGCCATGTGCCGGCGGACCTCGTGAAGAAAATGCTTCGGGAACGCCCGGCGATCTCCGGACTCGCTGTTCCGGGCATGCCCTCCGGCTCGCCGGGGATGGAGGGCCCCCGGAAGGATCGGTACAACGTGATGGCCTTCGAGAAGGGCGGGTCCTCGCACGTGTACGCCACGCGGTAGGGGCGGGTGTTGGGTGTTGGGTGCTGGGTGCTGGGTGCTGCCGCGGGAGGCGTAAGAGCGAATTGACCTCCGCCCATTGCATGATCGTTCTCAAGGAGTCCAACGTGTCACCCTCATGAGGCGTATACTCATGAGGGTGCCATCGGATCGTGTGCATCGACCTGCACCCCCGCCTCACCCCGTCCACCCGCACCCCATGAGGGCCCGATGCATCGTCGTGCGTCGCTGTGTGTTCTTCTCGCGAGCGCCTTGACCGTCACCCACCAGGCTTCGGCCCAGGTTCGTCCCGATAGCGGCCGGAAGGTGCATGTGGTCCCGGGAACCCGGGCGGGGCCAAGCCTTTTTCCGCTGGTGAACTACCCGGAAGTGCAGCCCAAGGTGGCGGGGGAGCTGGATTGGCAGCACTATCACACCTCGGCTGAGATCGAGGGGTGGATGCGGACATGGGCCGAGGCGCATCCGAACCTGGTGGAGCTGTACCAGGTGGGAGAGAGCTTTGGCGGGAGACCGATCTGGCAGGTGACCGTCACCAACAAGGAGACCGGCAAGGACACCGACAAGCCGGCGGCGTTTTTCGAGGGGGGGCGTCACTCGGGAGAGATCACCGCAACCGAATCCGCCTTCTACCTTCTCTGGTATTTGCTCGATCGTTATGGCAAGGACCAGGAGGTGACGGCCCTGGTTGATCGTGTCGCGATCTACATCCGTCCGCTCAACAACCCCGACGGTTCCGACCTCTACCGTCTCACGGCTCAGTCCAACCGGAGCTCGGTCCGCCCCCACGATAGCGACGGAGACGGGCTTCTCGACGAGGATCCGGGGGAGGATCTCGATGGGGACGGGTATATCCGCCAGATGCGGGTGAAGGTCGACTCGGGCAAGGGCGATTTCATCATCGATCCGGAAGACCCGTCGGGTCGGCTGATGAAGCGGGTCCCCAACCGGGGTGGCACGTACATGGTGTACAGCGAGGGCGTCGACAATGATCGGGATGGACGGTACAACGAGGACGGGATCGGCGGGTTGGACCTGCATCGCAACTACCCCGAGAACTGGCGCCCGGAACCGGGGCAGGACGCCACGGGCCGGGGGTACACCCAGTTCGGGGCGGGGGAATACCCGCTGTCCGAGCCGGAAACCCGCGCCGTGGTGCTCTGGACCCTGACCCACCCGAACATCGGAGTAGCCAACTCCATGGACACGTCGGTTCCGATGCACCTCCGGGGCCCGAGCACCTGCGAGGAGACGGAGTGCATGGCTCCGGCCGATCTGGCGCTCTACCGGCACTTCGACTCGGTGGGGATCGCCCGGACCGGGTATCCCTGGGCCGGTGACGTGTACCGCACCTATGCCACCCGCACACCGGTGAACCCGTTCACCGGTGATTCCACCCGCCCGAGCCCCCTCTTCGGACATGGCCCCGACTTCGGGTACTTCTACTACGGGGCCATCTGGTACGGCGACGAATTGTGGAACGGGGGCCGCGAACGGGACTACGATGGCGATGGGACCGTCAGTGCATTGGAGGTGCTCCGCTACTGCGACGAGGCCTTTGGAGGCACCTGCTTCGCTCCCTGGAAGACCTTTGATCATCCCGACCTCGGGGAGGTCGAGATCGGGGGGTACAATCCGAAGTTCTTTTCACAGAACGGGCCGCCGGAGGTGATGGAGAAGTGGGCACGCAACCAGGCGATGTTCAACCTCTACCTGGCGCAATCCCTTCCGCACCTGGAGATCACCCGTGCCACCGTCACCCCCGCCTCCGGCGACTCGGCCACCCACGAGGTCACGGTGACGGTGCGCAACCGCGGCCGGTTGCCCACCGCGCTGGAACAGGCCAAGCGGGTCAAGATTGCCCGGCCCGATGAAGTGACGCTCCGCTTCCCGGACAAGTCCGCGTCCCGGCTGGTGGGCCGGCCCCCCGAGTTCTGGCTGGGGCCCGAGGGAGAGGAGACCGTGCGGATCCGGTTCCGCGCCGGGGCGGGGGAGCGGTCGGCCACGGTGCGGCTGCTGAGCACCCGAGGTGGTGTTGTGGAACGAGCGATCACATGGTGAACGGAGCGATCTGACAACGCCCGTTGACGTTCCCCTCCTCCACACGAAACCCGAATGTCCGGGTCGTGAGGTGGGTGGGGGGATGGCCACAAAAGGCACAGAAGGCACAAGAGACACGCGACCCCGCGCAGAGAGGCCGACAAATCAGCGATATCAGTTTTGCGACTTTTGTGCTTCTTGTGGTTGACGGAAAATGGCCACCAAAGGCACACGAGGCGAGGCCCCGGTGCGGAGCCCCGAACATGAACTGATGCCAAAGCCTCAAGACCCAAACGGAGGAGTTCGCCTGATGACGAAGCACCCTCGCATTCCGCTGTCGGTCCCGGTGCTGGTGACCGGGCTCCTGCTCGCCGGATGTGCCTCGAGCAGCGCCACGCCCGCGGCCACCCCCTCACCGCGGGTGGCTGCCGCTCCGGGACAGGCCCCGGGAGGGGGACAGCGACCCCCCGGCGCCCAGGCTCCGCGCACCGGACCCAAGCCGTACGCCGAGGTGATCACGGCGAAGGCCGTGACCCGGCGGGGGATGTTCACCACGCACATCCAGGACGACAAGCTCTTCTTCGAGATCCCGCGCCGGGAACTGATGAAGGAGATGCTGCTGATCACCCGGCCGGTCGAGACGACACAGCAGACCGGGTTTTTTGGTGGGGGTGGGAGCTCTGTGGTCCTCTGGGAGCGGGATGGCGACCACATCATCCTGCGGGAGCGCACCTACACCGTGACGGCCGACTCAGGCTCGACCATCCGGCTCGCGGTGGCGGGGATGGCCAAGGGGCCCGTGGTGGGTCGGTTCGCCGTGGAGTCGTGGGGGCCGGACAGCGCGGCCGTCATCGATGTGACCGCGCTCTACACGACCACCAACACCGACATGTCGAGCCTCCAGAACGTGCAGCGGGACCGGTCCTGGATCGAGACGGTCGTTCCCTCGGAGCGGAATGTGGAGGTGGAGGCGACACAGACCGGGTCGGTCCGGGCGCCGGGAGCTCCTCCCACCGCACCGGCCCAGACGGTGACCGCCCGGCTTCACTGGAGCATGATGCGGCTGCCGGAGCAGGCGATGATGCCGCGCCTGCACGACAAGCGGGTCGGGTTCAACTCCTTCACCACCCTGGATTACAGCCGGGGCGAACATCGTGCCGTGGAGCGGCGCTACATCCGGCGGTTCCGTCTCGAAAAAAAGACCCCGGGTGCGGCGCTGTCCGACCCGGTTGAGCCGATCGTCTACTGGATCGACGCGGCCACGCCCGAGTGGCTCAAGCCGTGGATCAAGAAGGGAGTCGACGAGTGGCAGGTGGCGTTCCGGGAGGCGGGGTTCACCAACGCGATCGAGGGCCGATACGCTCCCTCGCCCGAGGAGGATCCGGACTGGTCGAACTATGCCCTGGGGAAGTCGATCATCTACTGGCGCCCCTCGACCATCCCGAATGCCACGGGAGGGCAGGTCGTGGATCCGCGGACCGGGGAGATCCTCAAGGGCGAAGTGAACATGTATCACAACGTCATGAACCTCCTCCGGAACTGGTATTTCATCCAGGTGAGTCCGCTGGATCCGCGAGGACGCAATCTGTCCCTGCCCGATTCGCTGATGGGGCGACTCGTCGAGTACGTGGTGACCCATGAGGTGGGACACTCCATCGGGTTCCCGCACAACATGAAGGCGAGCTACGCCTACCACCCCGACAGCCTGCGGAGCGCGGCATTCCTCCGGCGAATGGGGGGACACGTCCCCACCCTGATGGACTACTCCCGGTTCAACTACGTGGCGCAGCCGGAGGACAACATTCCGGTGGATCTCCTGGTGCCGCAGGTCGGGCCCTATGACAAGTATGCGGTGCAGTGGGGGTACGGAGTCATCCCGGGAGCTCGGACGCCCGATGAAGAGTGGCCGGTGCTGGATCGCCTCTCGCGGATCCAGGACACGGTCCCCTGGCTCCGGTGGACCACCGCGGACTCGCCCAACGATCCGGGCAACCTCACCGAGGCGGTGGGAGACCAGAACGCGGTCTACTCCAGCACCCTGGCCCTGCGCAACCTGCGCCGGGTGATGGCATCCCTCATCCCGGTGGCCGAACGGCCGGGAGAGGACTACACCCAGCTCGAGGAGCTCTACACCAACGCCGTCCAGCAGTGGGGACGCTACATGGGGCACGTGGCGGCCGTGATTGGCGGCGCAGACACCCAGGAGAAATACGGCACCGGCCCCCGGTTCACCCCGGTGAGCCGCAGCCGCCAGCAGGCCGCGATGCGCTTCCTGGCGGAGAACGCCTTTACCACGCCGGCCTACTTCGTGGAGCCGGCCATTCTGGGCCGGATCGAGGCGGTGGGCGTGCTCGACCGCCTCCGGCAGGCGCAGGGGACCGTGGTGCAGAACCTGATCAACAAGAACCGCCTCGACCGGCTCGTCGAGTACGAGGCGCTGGCGGGATCCTCGGCGCGGGCCTACACCGTGGCCGATCTGATAGGTGACCTCCGCAACGCCGTCTGGGGTGAACTGACCGGGAGCCGGGTGGCGGTCGATGTCTACCGGCGGAATCTGCAACGGGCCTATCTCGAGGCGGTGGACCGGGAGTTGAATCCCCCGGCCCGGCCGACGACACCGCAGGGGGGAGGCCCCTTCGGCGGGGGGCAGCCGCCCCGTCCCCGGTTCGAGTCGGATACCCGGCCGGTGCTTCGGGGGGAACTCCGGGAACTGGACCAGATCGCCGAGACGGCTCTGAACCGGGCGGCGGATGGGATGACGCGGATGCATCTGCGCGACATTCGGCACGAGATCGACCGGATTCTGAATCCGAAGTCGTAGACTCACTGCTCAAGAATCGTGAACACGCCGTCTCCGGGGATTCCGGGGGCGGCGTGGTGCCATCGGGACCCCCGCCAGTCCCGTTATCTTACCATCACCCCCACGCTCCCGGATCCCATGCCCTCGATGACGCGCTCTCCCGCGCTCGACGATCACCTGGCCCGTTCCCTCGCCGCCCTCGATCGGGCGGGGCTTCGGCGCGTGCTCCCGCACCTGGAAGCCCGGCACGGGGTGTCACTGCTCGTGCAGGGTCGCCCCGTCATCGACTTCTCATCGAATGACTATCTCGGATTGGCCAGCGACCCCGCCGTGATCGATTCTGTTCGTCTCGGGCTTCTCGACGGGGAGGTGGGTGCCGGAGCCGCCCGGCTCATTTCGGGGAACCGCCTCGAACACGATGCACTGGAACGGGAGTTGGCCGATTTCAAGGGAGCCGCCTCCGCCCTCCTCTTCGGCTCCGGGTACCTGGCCAACCTCGGAACCCTCCCCGCGCTGGCGGACCAGGGCGACGGGATCTACGCCGACGAGCTCAACCATGCGTCCCTGATCGACGGGTGCCGACTCTCCCGGGCCACCACCCTCGTGTACCCGCACGCCGACCCCGGGGCCCTGCGGACATGCCTCGCCGAGAGCGCCCACCGTTTCCGCCGCCGGTGGATCGTCACCGACGGGGTGTTCAGCATGGATGGCGACATCGCTCCGCTCCGGGATCTGCTGATGCTGGCCCGCGAGTACGAGGCCTGGGTCTACGTCGATGATGCGCATGGCACCGGCGTGCTCGGCGAGGGAGGGCGCGGGACGGTGGAACATTGGGGGTTGTGCGAGGGTCCCCCGGACGTGGTCATGGGGACCCTGGGGAAGGCGCTCGGCGTCAGCGGTGCCTTCGTGACGGGAACCGACACGCTGGTCGAGTACCTGCGTCACCGGGCGCGGACCTTCGTTTACACCACCGGAACCCCGGCGCCCCTGGCCCGGGCCACCCGTACGGCCCTGGAGCGGGCCCGCACCGATCCTCAGCTGCGGGACACCCTGAGGGGAAACGTGAGCCGCCTCCGGGGTGCGCTGGCGGATCGGGGCATCGCCGTGGGGGGAGACCCCGCCACCCCCATCCTGCCGGTGCGCATCGGCGCGAGCGAGGCGACCACCTCCCTCGGGTCGGCCCTGCTGTCCCGGGGTTTCCTGGTGGGGGCGATCCGGTCTCCCACCGTCCCGGTGAACCAAGCCCGGCTCCGGATCACGGTGAGCGCCGTCCACACCGCTCCGCAGCTCGATGCCCTGGCGGAGGTGCTGGGGGAGCTTCTCCCGGTGGCGCGGACCGGGTCGTGAGCAAATCGGGACTCCCCGCCCGGGACGCCAGGGTCTGCTGGCATCCCTGGACCCAGCACTTCGGACAGACCCCTCCGGTTCCGGTGATCAGGGGGGAGGGGGCCTGGCTGGTGGGCCCCGGCAATCAACGCTACCTTGACGCGATCAGCTCCTGGTGGGTCACCGTGCATGGACACGCCCACCCCGCCATCGCCGCCGCGATCGGGGCCCAGGCGGCCCTGCTCGACCAGGTCATCTTCGCCGGATGCACCCACGAACCGGCTGTGGGACTGGCGGAGGAACTTCTGGCCCGGCTCCCGTCCGGACTGGCCCGCATCTTCTATTCGGATGACGGATCGACCGCGGTGGAGGTGGCCCTCAAGATGGCGCTCCAGTTCCACCGGAACCGCGGGTCTCCCCGGTCGGTGATGCTCGCCCTGGAGGACGCCTATCATGGAGATACCTTCGGCGCGATGAGCGTGAGCGCCCGGGGTGTGTTCACCGCGGCCTTCCAGGACCAGCTCTTTGCCGTGGAACGCCTTCCCGCCCCCGGAGATCCCGGTCTCCTCCCGGCGCTCGACCGGATGCTCGATCACCGGGGATCCGAGATCGCCGCGATCATCGTGGAGCCCCTGGTGCAGGGGGCCGCCGGGATGCGCATGTGGGATGCGGCCACGCTCCGGGCCCTCGCCGGCAAGGTCCGTTCCGAGGGTGTGCTCCTGATCGCCGACGAAGTGATGACCGGGTTCGGCCGCACCGGTCCGCTGTTTGCCTGTGAGCATGCCGATGTGTCTCCCGATCTGATCTGCCTCAGCAAGGGATTGACCGGCGGATCCCTCCCCCTCGGGGTGACCGCCGCGACGGAGGAGGTGTTCGAGGCCTTTCTCGGGGCCGATCGTCGCACGGCCCTCTTTCACGGACATTCGTACACCGCCAACCCCATCGCCTGCGCCGCGGCTCGGGCCAGTCTCGCTCTCTTCGACGAGCGCTCGGCAGACCAGCGACGGACCCTCGAAGCGGTCCACCGGGACGAGATGAGCCGCCTGGCCCGGTACCCGCGGGTCGTGGCCCCCCGGGTGCTGGGCACGATCGCCGCCTTCGACCTGGCCGATTCCGAGACCGGCTATCTGAGTTCTGCCGCGCGGGGCCTCACCGCTTTCGGACTCGAACGGGGAGTTCTGCTCCGCCCGCTTGGCTCGGTGGTCTACGTGATGCCGCCGTATTGCACCCGGCCCGAGGAACTCCGCCAGGTCTACGCCGTGCTCGGCGAATTCCTGGAGACGCGCTAGTGCGGATCGGCATCACGGGGACCGACACCGGCGTGGGGAAGACGGTGGTGGCCTCGGCTCTTCTCGCCGCTCTCGCGGAGGACGGCTACCGGGTGGCCCCGATGAAACCCGCGGAGACCGGTGTGAATCCCGGCGAGGGAGGAGATGCGGGACGGTTGCTCCAGGCGGCGAGATCGTCACTCGCAGTGGGGGCGGTGTCCCCCTTCCGGTACGCCGAGCCCTGTGCGCCGCTGGTGGCCGCCGACCGGGAGGGTCATCCGGTGCTCCTCGATGTCCTGGACCGCCACCTCGCCGCCCTCGAGCACAACCATGAGGTTGTCGTGGTCGAAGGAGCCGGCGGGCTCCTGGTTCCGTATGGGAAGGATCTGAGTTTCCTCTCCTTGTGTGTGCACTGGAGAATGCCCCTCGTGGTGGTGGCCCTGAACCGGCTCGGAGTATTGAACCATGCTCTGCTGACGGTGGAGGCCGCCCGGTCGGCCGGCGTGCCGGTGAGTGCCGTGGTGCTGAACGAGGGGAGGGATGGCATCGCCGATGTGGCCTCTCGGACCAACAGCGAGACCCTCCGACGGCTGCTCCCCGGTCTTCCGGTGATTACCTTCCCTCTGATCGACGGTGACGCGGGTGGTCACCTGATCCCGGCCGTTGCCCGTGCGGCGGTGCGGTCGCTTCTTTCGACCCTGAACGTCCCCGATGGACAAGGATCTCCATGACGGTGCCCTCCTGGAATTCGCTCGCGGACCGTGCTCTCGCCGGGGAGATCCTCTCCCGGGAGGAGGCCCTCGCCGTGCTCACCGCACCCGACCTGGAGCTTCCCGGGCAATTGGCCGCGGCGTGGCGCGTGCGCCATCATCACTGGGGAAACCGCGTCCGTCTCCATTTCCTTCTCAACGCCCAGAGCGGACTCTGTCCCGAGGATTGCCACTACTGCAGCCAGTCGAAGGTCTCGGTGGCGGAGATCGAAAAATATCCGATGAAGGCGATCGACGAGATCCTCTTGGCCGCGGACCGCGCCGCGGAACTCAAGGCAGGGACCTTCTGCATGGTGATCTCCGGACGGGCGCCGGGCGAGCGGGTGTTCGGCAAGGTTCTGGAGGCGGTGCGCACCATCCGTGCCCGGCACGATCTCAAGATCTGCGCCTGCCTCGGGCTCCTCACCGCCGAGCAGACGACCCGGCTCGCGGAGGCGGGTGTGGAAACTGTCAACCACAATCTCAACACGTCGGAGCGTTTCCACCGAGAGATCTGCACCACCCACACCTTCCAGGACCGGCGGGAGACGGTGGATCATGTCCGGGCCGCGGGGATCAAGACCTGTTCCGGCGGGATCCTCGGCATGGGGGAGAGTGATGACGACATCATCGATCTGGCGCTCAGCCTGCGGGAACTCGAGGTGCGCAGCGTCCCCGTCAACTTCCTGATTCCCGTGGAGGGAACTCCGCTGGAGTCGGTCCGGGAGCTGGACCCCCGCCGATGCCTCCGCATTCTGACGCTCTTCCGGTTCCTCCTGCCCAGCCAGGAGATCCGGATCGCGGGGGGACGGGAGGTCCACCTTCGCTCCCTGCAGCCTCTGGGACTCTATCCGGCCAACTCGATCTTCATAGGGGACTATCTCACTACTCAAGGGCAACAGGTCCAGGACGACTTTGCGATGATCCGGGATCTGGGCTTCGTGCTGGAGACTCCCGATGGCGCCCCTCTGGACGCGATACCCGAGGCGACGCCCACGGAGTATCCCCGGGCGCCCCTGCCCCTCGCCTCAATCGGAGGCTGACCTGCGGGAGGAAGTCCATGTCCCAACTCGTGGTGGCGAATCTGCTCGATGGAAGAATTGTCAACGTACTGCGGAAGGCCCTGTCGCCATTGAGCTTGCGGAGGTGAAGGCGATCTATTTTGTCCGGGATCATGCGGGAGATCCGGCCCGGAGGGATGGTCAGACCGAGGCACCCGACGACCCTCGGAGGCATGGGATGTGCCGGGTGGAGGTCACCTTTGCGGACGGGGAAAAACTGCCGGAATTCGTGGGGTCCTACCCGCCCCGGGGGACGTCGTGGTTCGTGATACCCGCGGATGCGGGAAGCAATAACCTGCGGTTTCTGGTGAACGCGGCGGCCGTACGCTCGATTCGGGAGCTGCCAGCCGGGGAGTGAGCTACCCGGAGGGTGTGCCGGGAGGGTATCTTTCCCCCTGTCCCGGATGCCCGGGATGGTGAGTCTGAATGGATCGAGGTTTGACTGAATGACGAATGCAACTGATGCTTCCCCCGACCTGAGCTGGCGCGAGGTGGTCGCGCGGTATCAGCGTCCCTCGGTGCGGGCCGCGGTGACCCAGCTGGTCACGACGCTGGTGCCGTTTCTGACCCTGCTGGTGGCGATGTACTGGACTCTGTCGGTCAGCTACTGGCTGACTCTGGGACTGGGAGTGGTGGCGGCCGGTTTCATGGTCCGCACCTTCATCATCATGCACGACTGCGGACACGGGTCGTTCCTGCCGTCCCGCCGCTGGAACGACATCGTCGGTTTTGCGACCGGCGTCCTGACGCTCACGCCCTACGTTCAGTGGCGGCGGGACCATGCGATTCACCACGCGACCTCCGGCAACCTGGATGACCGGGGCGTGGGGGACATCAGCACCCTCACGATCCGCGAGTATCTGGCCCTCGGGTGGTTCGGCCGATTCCGCTATCGCGTGTACCGGAATCCCCTGGTGATGTTCGGAATCGGTCCGCTGTGGTTGATGCTGCAGCACCGGATCAAGGTGTTCGGGGCAGGTCGCAAGGAAGCCATGAGCGTGATGATGACCAATCTGGTTCTGGCGGCGATCGTGGTGGGGCTCGGTTTCCTGATAGGCTGGAAGGCCATCCTGTTGATCTGGTTCCCGGTGTTCATGATCGGCGGGGCGGCGGGAATCTGGCTCTTCTACGTGCAGCACCAGTTCGAGGACACCTACTGGGCGGGCGAGGGCGAGTGGAACTACGCCACGGCAGCCATCCAGGGGAGTTCCTATCTCAAGCTCCCCCGGCCCCTCGAGTGGATCACCGGATACATCGGGGTTCACCATGTTCACCACCTCTCGCCCCGGATTCCGAACTATTTCCTCCGGCGGTGCCATGAGGAGAACCCGATGTTCCACAGTGTGCGGATCATCACCCTCGGGGAGAGCCTGCGGACGATCAAACTCAAGCTGTGGGATGAGGATGCGCGGGAGCTCGTCTCCTTCCGGGAGTTCCGCCGTCGGCTGCGCGGGGTCGGCGCCTGATTTGACAACGGGGGCTCCGGCCCCCAGAATCAGGGTGACTCTTGCCGAGGGAGGTCGGGACCATGCGGGTCTATTCGACTGAGGCGATCCGGAATGTGGCCTTCGTGGGCCACGGATCGTCCGGGAAAACGACGCTGGTGGACGCCCTGGCGTTCGTTTCCGGCAGCAGCAGGCGCCACGGCACGATTCAGGACGGCACCACCCTCACTGACCACACTCCCGACGAAATCGCCCGCCAGCACTCCATCAGCCTCGCGCTCGCCTACGCCGAGTGGATGGACACCAAGATCAATCTCATCGACACGCCGGGATATCTCGATTTTCTCGGCGAGGCGACCACCGGATTGTACACGGCGGACGCGGCGGTGGTGGTGCTGAATGGCACCAGCGGGGTCGAAGTCGGCACCGAGAAGGTGTGGGAGATCTGCGACCGCCTGCATCTTCCCCGGATCCTGTTCGTGACCCAGATGGACCGGGAGCGGGCCAATTTCGGGCGGGTGTTCGAGGATGTCCGAACCCATCTGAGCCCCAAGGTGGTGCCGGTCGAGATTCCCGTCGGTGACGGTCCCGCCTTCCACGGCATCATCAACCTGTTCACCGGAAAGCTGCAGGAATACACGCCGGGCTCGAAGAGTGAGTTCCGCGAAACGGCCCTGCCCGATGACTACCGGGAAACCCATTCCCGGTATGACGAACAGCTCACGGAGGCCATCGCGGCCACCGATGATGCCCTGCTGGAGCAGTACCTGAGTGGCGAGCCTCTGCCCCGGGAGCGGCTGACCGCGGCGCTCAAGCGGGCGATGCGCGCGGGCGAGATCGTCCCGATGTTCGTGGGAAGTGGCACGCTGACTTACGGAATCCGGACGTTGCTCACCGAGATGGTGGAACTCTTCCCCTCCCCGGCGGAGGTCGAGCCACCGGTACGAGCCCCCTTGGTGGGCCGGGTGTTCAAGATTATGTCGGAGCAGCACCTGGGCGATGTGAGCCTCTTCCGGCTCTACCACGGCTCGCTGAAGAACGGGGATGAGGTGTTCAACGCCGAGCACGAAGTGGTGGAGAAGCTGAACCACCTCTCCCTCCAGCAAGGGAAGGATCGGATCGAGGTGCCGGAGTTGCGTGCCGGGGACATCGGTTCCGTGGCGAAACTGAAGGATACCCACACCAACGACACGTTCTGCCTCGCGCGCGAACCAGTGAAGCTCGATCCGATCCCGTTCCCGGAGGCGATTGCGGTCTCGGGTGTGGTGGTCACGGTGCGGGGGGAGGAGGACAAGCTGGCGGCCGGCCTGCATCGCCTCCACGAAGAGGACCCCACCTTTCACTTCGCCTACAACTCGGAATTGGGGCAAACTCTCCTCCGTGGGATGGGTGAACGGCATTTCGAGGTGATTTTGGGGTTGCTGGAACGGCGATTCGGGGTCCAGGCGGAGCTGGTTCGGCCCCGGGTGGCGTACCGCGAAACGCTGAAGGGGCGGGGAGAGGGCCAGGGGAAGCACAAGAAACAGTCGGGAGGGCGGGGGCAGTATGGCGATTGCCGGATCCGGCTCTCTCCCCGGCCGCGCGGCAGCGGGTACGCCTTCGTGGACGCGATCGTGGGCGGTGTGATCCCCAACAAGTACATCCCCGCGGTGGATCGCGGCATCCAGGAGGCGGCCCAACGGGGAGTTGTGGCAGGATACCCCCTGGTCGATTTTCAGGCCGAGTGTTACGACGGGTCGTATCACGACGTCGATTCCAACGAAATGTCCTTCAAGATGGCCGGGATTCTCGCCTTCCGGAACGTGGCGCCAACCTGTCGGCCGGTCCTGCTGGAGCCCCTGGCCGAGGTGTCGGTCTGGGTTCCGGACGACGTGCTGGGCGACGTGCTGGGCGACCTCAGCGCCCGCCGGGGCCAGATCCTGGGCACGGAACCGGAAGGGCGACTCATCCGGGTCCAGGCCATCGTACCCGAGGCCGAGCTGTATCGCTACACCACGACCCTCCATTCGATCACCCATGGACGGGGGACGTTTCATCAGCGGTTCCATGGCTACGCGGAGGCTCCGCCCGAGGTGGCGGCCCGGGTGGCGGCCGAGAACAATCACACCGAGGAGAAGTGACGCGTGGCTTTCATCCGGTACGTTCCCCCCGAGGCGATCCCCCCCGAGGACCGGGTCACCGATCAGGACAACATCCTCCGGATCCATGGGGTGCATGCGCGCACCGGCCCGCTTCACAATGCCCTCTACCGGGAGCTGATGTACGCGGCGGGCCCTCTCACGCGTCCCCAGCGGGAGATGATCGCCGTGGCGGTGTCGGCCCGGAACGCGTGCCGGTATTGACTGGTCCATCACGGAGCGGGTCTCCGTCGGCTGCTGGAACGCGAGAAGTGGGATACGGGAGCGATCGACGCGCTACTGGAGGGGTTGGCACGGGACCCGGTGGCGGCGGTGGAGTCCATAGCGGACCGGGCGATGTTGGCCTATGCCCTCAAGCTGACGGAGGCGCCGCAGACCATCACCACCGGGGATGTGGAGGCCCTGCGTGCCGCGGGATACGATGACCGGGGCATCCACGACATCGCCGCCATCACGGCCTATTTCGCCTTCGTCAACCGGATTGCCGACGGCCTCGGAGTGGAGCTGGAGGGATAACAGGTGAGTGTCATCGTCGCGATCGTCCAGGCGGAACAGGCCGCGACGCTGGCGGAGGGGATGCGCCGGACCGCGTCCCTGGTGCGGGAGGCCCGGGCCCGCGGCGCCACGCTCGTGGTCCTCCCCGAAACCTGGCTCCCCGGGTATCCCGCCTGGCTGGACGTCTGCTCCGATTCGGCGCTCTGGAATCATCCGCCGGTCAAGGCGGTGTTCCAGAGGATGATGGACGAAAGTGTGGAGGTGACCGGGGAGAGTGGGGCCGCCCTCGGTGCCCTGGCACGCGAGGCCGAGGCGACTCTCGTGGTGGGAGTGGTGGAGCGGGTGCGCCGGGGCCCGGGCCAGGGAACCCTCTACAACAGCATTCTCACGTGGGGTCCGGACGGACGATTGCTCAACCACCACCGGAAGCTCGTTCCCACGTACACCGAGAGGATGGTCTGGGGCCCGGGCGATGCCACGGGGCTCCGGAGCGTGGACACCCCCGCCGGCCGGGTCGGGGCCCTCATCTGCTGGGAGCACTGGATGCCCCTGGCGCGTCAGGTGCTCCACGAGGAGGGGGAGGAGATCCATGTGGCGGTCTGGCCCACGGTGCACGAGATGCACCAGGTGGCCAGCCGGCAGTATGCCTTCGAGGGGCGCTGTTTCGTGCTGGCCGCGGGGGCCCTCCTCCGGGCCCGGGATCTGCCACCGGAACTCACCCCCCATCCCGAACGGGTGGCGGGCCCGGATGACTGGGTGCTCCGGGGGGGAAGCGCCATCATCGGACCCGACGGGGCGTACCTCACCGACCCCGTGTACGACACCCCCACCCTGGTGATCGCCGAACTCGATCTTGGGGCGTGCCGGCGCGAGGCGATGACCCTCGATGTCACGGGACACTACCACCGTCCCGACATCTTCCGGCTCGACGTGCAACGATTTCGCCGGGGTGATCCGTGATTCCTTGACGGGGGCTCCCGGCTGTCGGTACCATTGTCGGATCCCAACCCCAGGTTTCCGTCGTCACCAGGCAGTGTCGTCATGTCCACCCTCGCCCGATCGTGTGCTTCCTGCCAGACGCCGTTGCCGGAGGACGCACTCTTCTGCCCCATGTGCGGGACGGGGACCCCCACGGGGATCAACCGGGCCACGGGATCGCCCACGATCCATCCCGACGCTCCGGTGCAGGGGGCGGACATGGCCGCTCGGCTGCAGCGAGCTCTGGGGAGCCAGTACCAGGTGCGCCATCTGCTCGGACGTGGAGGATTCGCCGAGGTGTTTGCGGTGTACGACACCCGGCTCAAGCGGGAATTGGCCGTCAAGGTGCTCCGGCCCGAACTGGTCCTCTCGGACGTGCTGCTGGAGCGATTCCGGAGGGAGGCGGAGGCGGTGGGGGCCCTGCGTCACCCCGGCATTCTCCCGATCTATGACGTGGGGGAAGGGGAGGGCCTGGCCTACATTCTGATGCCCCTCATCAAGGGAGAATCACTCCGCAGCCGGATCGATCGCCTGGGGCGGGCCACGGTCGATGAAGCGGAGATGATCACACTGGAGGCGGCCAGTGCCCTCAGCGTGGCCCATGACGCGGGCCTCGTCCACCGCGACATCAAGCCGGAAAACATCATGCTGGAGGGGAAGAACTCCCGCGTCCTCCTGATGGATTTCGGCATCGCCAAGGCGGTCGATGCGGGCCAGGGGGACCTCACCCAGTCGGGGATGATCGTGGGGACTCCCCAATACATGAGTCCCGAGCAGGCGGCCGGGGACCCCGGGGTGGATCACCGGTCGGACCAGTACTCCCTGGCGGTGGTGTGCTACCGCATGCTGACGGGGCGTCTTCCCTTCGAAGGGGATTCGATCCGGACCGTTCTGTACCGGCAGATGGTGGAAACGCCCCCTCCCCCGCACGAGGCTGAACCGAGCGTGCCGGAGGGGTTGTCCCGGATCATCGCGCGGGGGATGGCGAAGGAACGGGACCAGCGCTATCAGAGCATTGACGAATTTGCCTCCGAGATCATCCGGTTTCGCGCGTCCCACACGCCGGTGTCACTCTCGGGTATCGCAGGATTCCCGCCCCTGCCGCCGCCGTCGGACACCGCAGCCCTGGCGGCCTCGCGTCGCCCCCGGTCACGACGATCCTGGATCGTGGCGGGGGCGGGCGTGCTGGCCGCGGCGGTCTTCGTTGCGGTGTCCCTCTGGACCGGGGGGAGTACCTCGGGGCCGGTCCCGGCCGTGGCGGACAGCTCCCTCACCACCGACAGCGTCGCGTCGACCGACATCTCCGCGGCCCGTGATCCGGCCGCCGCCACTCTTCAGTCTTCCGCCTCCGCAGTGACGACCGTTCCCTCGGGTAGGCGGGCCACCAGCGGGAACGGTACCACGAGGGCTGCGCGATCAGGTGCCGCGACTCCGCGGGAACCGGTTTCCCCTCCGCCTCCGAAGGAACCAACCTGTGAGAGTCTCTACACGGCCCTGTCCTGGGAGGCGGCATTTGCCCGGTGTACTCGTGAGGCCGAGCAGGGGAAACCCGCGGCCCAGCGTACTCTGGGCAAGATGCATGAGCTGGGACAGGGCACCGCGGTGAACGCGGAATCGGCGGCGGTCTGGTTCACCAATGCGGCCGAGGCGGGCGATCCGGAGGGGCAGTATCGGTTGGCCGGTCTGGTGGACGCCGGGCGTGGCGTTCCCCGGGATCGTGACCGGGCCACAACCCTGTACCGGGAGTCGGCGGCTCAGGGGTGGCTCGATGCCATCGTCATGCTGGCCAACCGCTACGAGAGCGGCGATGGGGTGCGACGGAACTATGCCGAGGCCGTCACCTGGTTCCGGCAGGCGGCGGAACGGGGTCACATCCGGTCGCAGGCGATGATGGCGGTCATGTACGAGAAGGGGCGTGGGGTCGAGAAGGACAAGGCGGAAAGGGCCCGGTGGCTCCGCCTGGCCGCCGATGGCAAGGACGCGGAGTCCCAGTATCAGCTCGGCATGGCATATCTGAAAGGTGACGGGGTCGGCGAGTCGGGAGCCGAGGCTGCGATCTGGCTCGAGCGAGCGTCACTTCAGGGTCACCGGCAGGCGCGGGAGGAGTTGCGCAAGCTGGGCCGGTGACATTCCCGGGAATGGGGGAGCGTCCGTCCGTCAAGATGTGGGAAGGGCCAGTCCGTATGGGGTGTGGTGGCCCCGACGGTGGTGATGTGCTATGATCTGAGGTTCACTCGTCCCTGCATATGTGGGGGTTGTTTCCGTTTCCTTACGCTCAGGGATCCGAGATGCGTTTCCGTCCAGTGGTTGCCGGTGTGTGCCTGACCCTCGCCATGGGGCCGCTCCAGGCCCAGGCCCCGAATGCCCATCTGGATGGCGTCAACCGCATCAAGGCCAAGTTCCTCGAGGAATCGCTCCGCGAGGTGACGACATTTCTCGTTCGGTGGCGCGACGCCCTGGCATCGGACGATGCCAAGAAGGTCACGGAGTACTTCACCGAGGACGGCTTCCTCTCGCTTTCCCGGGGTGAGGCCGTGCAGGGGCGCCGTGATGTCCGATCGCAGTTCGAGGCCCTGCTCCCGGCGCTGGAGGGGTTCAACTCCACGCTGATTGATTTCACGGCCAGCGGGGGAATGGCCTATCAGTATGGCCGCTACACTCAGGTCATCAAGGACGAGCGTGGGATCACCACTCCCGAACGGGGAACCTACGTCTTGATTCTCTATCGGGATGGACGCGACTGGAAGATCCGCTCGTATGTGGAACGCCCTGACGCGGACCCTGTCTGATTTCCGCCCTCCGATCATCTGCGGGCCCTCCCTGAAGGTATTGCCGGACCCGAGGGGGTGGCGTCCTGCGACAGCTCCAGCGGATGTCCGTCCACTGACGCGCGGGTCGGTGCGCCGCTTCGGCCGGGTGGGTCTCCTGGCGGCGCTGGTCCCCGGGGCGTTGGGGGCCCAGGTTATCGAGGTGCGAGCCGTCGACCAGGGGACCCGGGATCCCGCCGCGAGCGCCATCATCAGCCTTCTCGATTCCACTGGCGCGATCCTCACGCGTGGACTGACCGATCAGCTCGGCCGCGTGGTGCTGCGGGTACCCCGCTCGGGTGAGTACCGGATTCAGGGGGACCGCATCGGCTACACCGGCACGGTGTCGGATCCGATTCGCCTCCAGGTGCCGGGTGCTCCCTTCGTGATTCGGCTCGTGCTCGGTGTGACCCGGGTGTCCCTCCCGGACGTGGTGGTGCGAGGGAACCAGGTGGCCTGTGGCGTGGAGGGAGTGGCCGGGGCCGGACTCGCCGAGGCGTGGGAGGAAACGCGGAAAACGCTGACCGCGACGACGCTCACCACCGACCAGGTGCGTCCCACGATCGAGATCCGGACCTTCGCGCGGGAACTCGACCTCAAGGACCGGGTCACGAGCGAGCGCACGCTTCAGGTGCGGCAGACGACCGGACCCCCCTTCGCCACCGTGGAGCCCCGGAAGCTGTGGGTGGAGGGGTTCGCGGAACCGGCGGGAGACGATATCGTCTACTATGCTCCCGACGCCAAGCTTCTCCTCACGGAGGAGTTCCTTCGCTATCACTGCTTTCGCCTGGTGCGGGGGAGCGGGGAGTATCGGGGTTTGCTCGGTCTCGGCTTCGAGCCGTTGCCGGACCGGGACGTGCCCGACGTGAAGGGCACGCTGTGGATCGATCCCCAGGAGGGGGCACTGCGAGAGCTGTCCTACGATTATGTGAACCTGGAGCGGGACTTCGGTCAGGCGGCCGCGAGCGGGATGTTGTCGTTCGCCGGGGTGCCGGGTGTCGGGTGGATCGTGGAGCGGTGGCACATCCGCTCCCCCCGCTTTCGCACCCAGCACCTGCGCGGGGTCGATGGTTCGGGAGGAAGGGCCCGGACGGACATTGCGGGGTACTTCGAAACGGGAGGTGAAGCGAAGGTTCTGGAGCGGGTCGTGGGGCCGGCCGTCATCGCGGGGGTCGTGTGGGACAGTCTCGACGGAGGGCCCCTGGTGGGCGCCCGGGTTGCCCTGTCAGGTGGGACTCCTTCCACCCTGACCGACGACGAGGGAAGGTATCGGCTCGAGATCATGCAGGACGGGGATGTGGCCTTCGCCACGGATCATCCTCGGCTCACCCTCTTCGGCATCAAGGCTCCGGAGTCGGTGCGGGTGGCCCGTGGCTCGGAGGTGCGAGTGGATGTCGGGATACCTTCCCTGGCGCAGGCTGTTGCCCTCCTCTGTCCCTCGCCTCCGCCGGGGTCCGACTCGACCATGGCCATCGCCGGTGTGGTGCAGCACGCCGATGGGCAACCCGCGGTGGATGTGGACATTTTCGTCCGCTGGGAGCGCGGAGAGCTGGTGCGCCAGGGGAGCAACCCTCTGGTGCAAACGCGGGCGAGCCGAATGGAGACCGGATCGGACGAGGAGGGACGGTTCCAGATCTGCCACATCCCCTACGGGGCCCAGGTGGAGGTGCGGATCGGCGACGCGGACGCCTCGCCCACGACGTTCCTCGCCAACAAGCCGTTCATCCCCTTCCTGGTGGCCCTGCCGCGGTGAACGCTGGGGCAGGAAGGAGAGGACGTAGGACATAGGACGTAGGACATAGGACGTAGGACATAGGACATAGGACGTAGGACATAGGACGTAGGACGTAGGACGTAGGACAGACTACCGGTCATCCCGAGCCGCAGGCGAGGGATCTGTGAAGGGTGGTTGGTGCACTTCCCGTTGGCTGCGTCCACCGGTGCCGTGGGCACAGCATACGAATTCCGAAATCTGGACGACGGGAAGTACACCCGCGACGTTCTCGGATCCCTCTTTTCACTCGGGATGACGATCTCGGGGATGTCCTGACATCCATCACCATGGGCCAGAGCTGTGAGCC
This sequence comes from Gemmatimonadales bacterium, assembly GCA_039794085.1. Taxonomy (GTDB): domain Bacteria; phylum Gemmatimonadota; class Gemmatimonadetes; order Gemmatimonadales; family GWC2-71-9; genus OFTM291. Next base: position 20,533 of record JBDIWC010000036.1, on the reverse strand, counting down.
GCGGACGAGGCGGCTCTGAGCCGCCCTTACGAAAAACTGAATCAGGTCCCCGGCTGTCCCCGGGCCAGGCGATGGAGCAGGACGGTGATGCGTTTGGCCTGCAGGGGTAGCGTCGTGAGATCGGCGGTCTCCTCCACGGTGTGTCCCCCCGTTCCCATGAGCCCCACCCCGTCGAGGGCCATGTCCACGAGACCCGCCGTGAACGAGATGTCGGCGGCGCCGGCCCGGGCCGGATCGACCGCGGTGACCGGTCCCCCGCCGAGATCCTGACTCGCCCGGTCGAACCGGGCGAGGAGCTGATGATTTCCGTCGGTCGGTGCGAGAGGGGGATAGGAGTCGTGAAACGCGATGGTGGCACCGGTTTCCGGATGATGCCGGGCCACGATCGCCGTCATCCGGAGCTTGGCGGAGGCCAGTTGTTCAGGGGTCAGGGTGCGGAGGTCCCCCGCCACCACCGCCTGATCTGCGATCACGTTGGTCTTGCCGAAGGCGGTCCCCCGGTTCTCCACCTCATCGAAGGTGACCGCCGTCCCCCCCACGATCGCACCGGGATTGAAGGTGAGGTTCGGCTCGGTGCTCAGCGAGTCGTGAAAGGCCGCCAGAATCCGGGCCGCCTCGAAGATGGCCCCGCTTCCGTATCCCTCACGGAAGATCTGGGAGGAGTGGGCCGGACGCCCGGTGGTCCGAAGGACCCAGCTCGTGGAACCGCGTCGTCCAATCACCGCGGTGGCCGGGTTTCCGTCCCCGTCCTCGAACCCGATGGCGATGTCGGCCCATTCGGCGGCGGCGATCAGGTCCTTCCGCGCGAGTTCGATCGGATCACCGCTGTCCTCCTCGTCCCCAATGAGCACTACCTGGATCTGCAGGTCGTCGAGCTGGCCAGTCTCCGCGAGAGCCCGCAATGCGAGGAGCATGACGACGTTGCCCCCCTTCATGTCGGTCGTGCCGGGACCGCGCGCCCGATCGGGCGAAATCACCGAGTACTGCTGAAAGGGGGAATCGGCCTCGAAGACGGTGTCGAGATGACCGATCAGCAGGATCCGCGGTCCGCGGCCATGACCCCGACGCTCGGCGAAAAGATGACCTGCGCGGCCCCAGGCGGCACCGTCCACCCAGCGCGTCGTGAAACCGAGCCGGTCAAACTCGGTGCGGAAGAGCCGCCCCACGCGGCGGACTCCCTCCAGGTTGAGGGATCCGCTGTTGATGTTGACCGTGCGTTCGAGCAGAGCCGTCGCGTCGGCCACTCCGGCATCCACCGCCACGGCGATTCGCCGCTCGGCGTCGGTGAGGCCCTGGGCCGCCAAGGTGGCGACGGGAGCAGCCATGACGAGGAGAAGAGTCGCGGCAGGAGAAAGGAGGGAGCGTGTCATCATGATGGACCCGAATCGGGGAAAAGTGAGACCCGAAGGGTACATGGTTTGGGGACGCGAGGGCACCGGGATCCGGACCATGTATTTCCTCCTTCAAACTTCCTCCTTCAAACTTCAAACTTCCCCCCCTCATCCCCGACGAAGAGCCTCATTTCCTTGGGGCGGACACCGCCGTGAGGAGCGCCCGCGCCCGGGACACCGGAACCCCGAGGTTCGATCCCCCATATTCGGGGAGGATCGCGGCATTGATCGCCATGACCTCCCCCGCCATGGTCAGAACCGGGCCCCCGCTCCCCCCATGGGTGGTCTCGGCGTCGTAGACGATCGCCTCGGAGGTGACCTGCCCCACGATCCCCCGGCTGGCCAGCGGCGTGATGTACCCTTCGGCGGCGAGACGGGATGCCGCCTTCCACGGATCGAGATCTCCTTCACTGAGGAGCCGGGCCACCATGCGGGCGTCGGCACGGGCCATGAGGGCACGGATTCCCAAGGGGTACCCGAGGACCAGCACCTCATCGCCGGCCCGGGGAATGGGGGCGGACAGGGGAAGTGGGGGCACTCGTCCATTCAGCTTCGGAAGCCGGAGAATCGCCACATCGGCGTCGGACCCCGCCCCAACAAACCGGGTCTCGAAGGCTTCCGGGATCCCGGGGAGGTAGGTGAGGAACCGGCGCATGACCGGAACCCACCCCTGCTTCATCATCTCCTGGGCGGCCGATTCGAAGTCCCACGGGAGCGCCACATGACGGTTCGTCGCCACCAGGTCGGGGCCGATGACGAACCCGGTGCCGGTGTAGAAGGCCTCCAGAGGAGGTCCGTTCCCTTCCAGGGTGATCGCGGTTTCGCCCGAGGGGGACTTCTGTGGCTTGCCTGCGGCATCGAGGGCGAAGCGGAGCGTTCGGCCGGTCTTGGGATCCTGGAACCCGTACGCCCCGATCAGGAACGCCGTCGACCGGGATGCGCTCTCGATGATACGGGTCGGGGCGCCGGAACGAGTCTCGAGAGCGCCGAGTCGTTCCGATGCGAGGGACAGGCTGTCCCGCACCTCCTGCAACACGGCGAGAAGACCATCCGAGGTGGCGGGGTTGTCCCGGGACTGCTGCAGCAGGGAGGCGAGATCGGCCAGTTCGACCCGGTCCCGGTCCATGGTCCGGGCGAGCTGGGCATTCTTCCGGCCGATCACCGCGGTGGAGATGCCCAGGATCACGATGAGGGCCGCCACGGAGACCCGGAACACCATGGTGGTGCGGGTGGCGAGCTCCATCGGAACTCCGCCCAGAAAGAGCTTCGCCTGGTGCCAGATCCCGCCCCCGTCATAGCGAGCGCAGGCCCAGCAGTCGCTGAACACATCCTGGATCGACTTCGACCCCTCGGTCCCCTCCTCCTGAAGCCGGAACCGGACCACCGGGCCGCCCGCCCCGAGCTCGATCACGTCGCCGGAAGCGAGGACCAGACGGGAGACCTGCTCCCCGTTGACCCAGACCGGCGTACCCTCCCCCGCAACGATCTCATACGACCCTCCACGCCGGTGCAGGGTGGCCACTCCCACGGCGCTCGGCGTGAAGTCGGGAGCCGCAGTGCGTCCGGGATGAACGCGGAGGGGGATGGCGTCCCCCTCGAGCCGGTCGGCCCGTCCGCGCCGAGCGCCGCTCAGATGAACCAGGAGGGGAACCAGAGTCGGGATCGATGTGCTCATCGGACTTCCTTGCTCACGGGACCGCCGGGGGACAGACCACGGCCGAACGCTGTCTCCGCTGACACGCGCGGGAGGGGGCATCGGATTGCAAAGCGCCCGTCTTCCAATAGAGGCAACTCGGGGGCGTCCCCGCAAGCGGCAGCCATCCTGCGCGGTCCGGCGCCCGGTGGGTTAGCTTCCCCGGGAGGGGGAGCGGAACCGCCGCTCACCTCGACGACGGGAGACGCGGGTCATGAACTCTGGCGCGGAATCGATGCTCCCGACCTTGAATGCGGCGCTGGAGAGACGTCTCGAGGCGGTGCGCGAGGAGGGGTGGGCCCTGTCCGATCGATTCGGCAGGGACCGGACGGAGGCCGGATTCCATCCGTTCGTGCCCGCCGAGTATGGTCCGGTGCAGGAGATGCTGGTCCGCCTGCGGGCCCCGGGTCTCCGGTTCCTGGAGTGGGGATCGGCCATGGGCGTCATCACCGTGATGGCCGATCTGCTCGGATTCACGGCATGCGGCATCGAGCTGGATGACGCTCTGGTCGCCACCGCCCGCGACCTGGCGGTGCGTCACGACTCGGCGGCCACCTTCGTGGCGGGGAGCTTCCTTCCCGAGGGGTACCGCTGGCGTCCCCGAGGGGGGGATGGCCGGACCGGTACGATCGGACGCGGACCCTCAGGATACCTCAAGCTGGGACGCGCACTCGACGACTTTGATCTGGTCTTCGCCTTCCCCTGGGGGGGCGAGGAGGCGATGATGCTCGACCTCATGGTGTGCCACGGCAGGCCTGACGCGATCCTGCTCCTCAACACCGTGAACGACGGGATCATGGCCTACGAAGGTGGCCGTCGGCGGATCACACCATGAATCCCTCGAACGCCACGGTGGTGCCCGCTTCCCTGTGGCCGGTTCGCCTCGGCCAGGAGGTCCTGGGTGACTTCGATGCCGCCTCGCGACGCGAGTGGATCGAAACCAACGGCATGGGGGGATGGGCAAGCAGTTCAGTGACGGGCGCCAACACCCGGCGGTACCACGGTCTGCTCGTGGCCGCGACCCGTTCGCCGCTTGGCCGGGTCGTGCTTCTGTCCCGGCTGGACGAGACCGTGACGTTCGGGACCCACCGCGTCGCTCTCGGCACCAATCAGTTTCCCGGTGCCCTTCATCCCGACGGATTCACCCATCTCCACTCCTTCGAACGCGGCATCTTCCCGGTGTTCGAATACCGGATCGAGGACATCCGTCTCCGGAAAACCATCGTGGCGATCGACGGGGAAAACACGACCGTGGTGGTGTACGAGCTGGTGGAGAGTGCGGGGCCGGTCACCCTGGAGCTTCAGCCTTTCGTTGCCGGTCGCGACTATCACAGTCTCCGCCACGCCGAAGACGTCATGCCTCCCGCGGTCGTCGAGGGCTCCCGGCTCCAGGTGGGTCCCTTCGCGGAGGGGACCATGCTTCATCTCTCCGTGCCCGGCGGCGAATTCGAAACCCGGGCGGAGTGGTGGCATGATTTTGAGTATCTGCGGGAGTTGGAGCGGGGCTTCGACCATCGGGAGGATCTCTGGACTCCGGCAGTGACGCGGGTCCGCCTGGCCCCGGGGGAACGGGTCGCCGTGATCGCCTCCACGACCGATGCGACGGGGCGCGATGGGGAAGCGCTGGTGAGTGGAGAACACGCTCGCCGCAAGGCATTGCTGGATCGTCTGCCGTTCCGCGATCATGTCACCGTTCCGCTGTCGCTCGCGGCGGATCAGTTTCTGGTGAAGCGCGGTGATGGCATGCGCACGGTCATCGCCGGTTATCACTGGTTCGGGGACTGGGGACGGGACACGCTGATTGCGCTCCCTGGCCTCACCCTCGCCACCGGCAGGCCCACCGAGGCCAGGAGGATCCTCCAGACCTTCGCCTCCTGGGCGGATCGGGGGATGCTTCCCAACCGTTTCCCCGACGAGGGAGATACACCCGAGTACAACACCGCCGATGCCACGCTCTGGTTCTTTGTCGCCCTCCGTGCGTATCTGCGGGCTACTGGAGATCACGCCCTGGTCCGCGAGCTGCTCCCGGTGCTGCGGGAGATCATCCGCTGGCACCGCGAGGGGACCCGGTTCGGCATCCGGGTCGAGGGGGACGGACTGCTCCGCGCGGGGGAACCCGGGGTCCAGCTCACCTGGATGGATGCCAAGGTGGGTGACTGGGTGGTGACTCCACGCATCGGCAAGCCGGTCGAGATCAATGCGCTCTGGTACAATGCGCTCCGGATCCTGGCGGAGTTCGAACGGGAGGCGGGAGAGGAGGATCGCGCCAGGGAATCCGAGCGCCACGCCGCCAGGGTCAGCCGACAGTTTGCGCGGACCTTCTGGTATCGGGAGGGTGCCCACCTCTACGACGTGGTGGACGGCGAGAGGCGGGACGCTTCGGTGCGGCCCAACCAGCTCTTCGCCTGCTCCCTTCCTTTTCCGCTGCTGTCCGCGACCCGGCGCCGACAGGTGTTGCGCGTGGTGGAGAATGCACTGTTGACCCCGGTGGGCCTGCGCAGTCTGGCGCCCAGTGATCCAGCCTATCAGCCGCGGTACGAGGGCGACCCTCTCCGGCGGGACGGCGCTTACCACCAGGGGACGGTGTGGCTCTGGCTCCTGGGCCCGTTCGTGACCGCGCTGGTGCGGGAGCGGGGCGACCGGGGGCGGGCCCAGGCCCGGGTGCTGATCGAGGGAGTCATGGGTCACCTGGCCGAGGCCGGGGTCGGGAGCCTCTCGGAGATCTTCGACGGGGATCCCCCGCATGCGCCGCGGGGGGCGATCGCGCAGGCGTGGAGTGTGGCGGAGGTGTTGCGGGCCTGGGTGGACGATGTGAATGGGGTCCTCTGATACCCTCATCCCACTCGTACACGTACACCTACTCGTACTCGCACTCGTACTCGAGCAGATTCCGCAAGATCTGTCGCCGGTCGTCACCGGTGACGGGGCTCAGAACCACGATCCCCTCCGCGTCGGTGGTCCCGGAGGTCTGACCTCGGCCTCGTTCAGGGCGTCACTTCGATGGGCTCGGTTGTCGAATTACCGCAGCCGAGGCCGAGGAGGCGGAGGTTGACAGTGTGAATTCCGACCGATAGATTAGGGAAAGGATGAAATGCAATTGACACCCATTCTCAATTATATAATGTTCTCCGAGAGAACCCCATGCGTCCCACCACCACCACCACCCGACGCCGTAAGGAAACTTCCCGGCCGAGCCCCCGTCCGTCTATCAAACGCCGAAAGCGGAGCGGCTTTGTAAATACGTCGTTGTTATTGCTACTACTGTTACCGGCTAAACCGTTCCTTCTCCCCGCGCAGGATCCCCAACCCGCCCGCCTCGCCGGAACCATCACCGCCGCCGATTCCCGCCTCCCCATCGCCGACGCCCTCGTCGAGCTCGCCGAAGCCGGCCTTCGAGTTCGCACCGACCTCCGGGGCCGTTTCCTCCTCACCGGCATTCCCGCCGGCACCCACACCGTCCGAATCATCCGCATGGGCTACGACCGGATCAGTGATGTCGTGCGGCTCTCCCCGGGGGAGAACCGCCAAGCCGAGTACCTCCTGGTTCGGTCGGTGGTGGAGATCGACCCGATCCAGGTGCTCGCCAGCCGGACCCGGTTGGCCGGTGAGGCAGGTGAGGGACTTCCGGCGCCGGGGGCGGCACACGTCATCAACCGCGAGCGAATCGCTTCTCCCGAATTCGTGTTCGGGAGTGTGCATGATCTCCTGCGAACCGTACCGGGGGTGAACCTGCAGGAGGAGGACGGCTACGGCCTCCGGCCTAACATCGGGCTGCGCGCATCGGGAACCGAACGGAGCTCCAAGATCACTCTCATGGAGGACGGGGTCCTCATCGCACCGGCTCCTTATGCCGCGCCCGAGGCCTATTTCTTTCCCACGGTGAGCCGAATGGAAGCCGTCGAAGTGCGGACCGGGTCCAGCCAGGTCCGCTACGGCCCCCGGACCACGGGTGGGGCCCTCAACCTTGTTTCCACCTCCATTCCCGAGGAATTCACCTGGTCGCTCGATGCCGGAGGGGGATCGGAAAGCACGAACCGGGCCCAGGGCCGCGTGGGCGATTCGGGCGAGCATGTGGGGTGGTTGGTGGAGGGCTCACGCGTGGAAACCGACGGGTTCAAGCATCTGGCGTCGGGGCGGAACACCGGGTTCCTCCTTCAGGATTATGTCGCAAAGCTCCGCTTCCGGACCAGCCCCGGCGCCCGGATCTACCAGCACCTCGACATCAAGGCGGGATACAACGACGAGCGCTCCAACGAGACCTACCTGGGCCTCACCGACGCCGACTTCCGGGCCGACGCCCTGCAGCGCTATCCCGCCTCCGATCCCGACGTGATGAACGCCGAGCAGACCCAGATCCAGCTTCGGCACTTCGTGGCCGCCCGGAACTGGGATCTCACCACCACGGTCTACCAGAATAATTTCCACCGCAACTGGTACAAGCTCCAGAGCGTTCTCGGCACCGACATCTCCACGCTCCTCGGCGATCCCGATGCCCACCCGACCACGTTGGGGGTCCTCAAGGGAGCCACCAGTGGCGACGACGCCCTTCGGGTCCGGGCCAACAACCGGGAGTACGTGAGCCGGGGTGTCCAGAGCACACTGGGCGTCAGGGCGGACCTGGGATCGACGCGTCACAACCTCGAACTCGGGGTGCGCATTCACGAGGACGAGGAGGATCGGTTCCAGTGGGAGGACGGATTCCGGATGGTCGATGGCCTGATGGTGCAGACCAGCGCGGGCGAGCCGGGGAGCCAGGCCAATCGGGTGAGCCGGGCCGATGCGGTGGCACTTTTTCTTCAGGACGAGGTGCGGGCGGGACGCTGGACGATCACGGCGGGACTCCGCCACGAGACGATCGACTTCACCCGCATCGATTTCGCGACTACCGATCCCGAGCGCACCGCGCCGACCGGCGTGCGCACCAACTCGGTGTCCGTCTGGATTCCCGGACTCAGCGTGGCCGCGCGAGTGGCTCCGGGGGTGGAGGTGTTCAGCGGCATGCACCGGGGCTTCGGTCCTCCGGGGCCGGGCGCCAATCAGGACACCCGCGCCGAGCGGAGCTGGAACTACGAACTCGGCGGCCGATTGGCCCGGTCGGGGCTGTCGGCGCAGGTCACCGGATACATCACCGACTACAGCAACATTCTGGGTCGCGCCACCCTGGCCAACAGCGGGGATGGCGAGGGCAATGCGTTCAACGGGGGTGCGGTCCTGGTGCGGGGACTCGAGGCCAACGTCGAGTGGGATGTCGTCGCGGACCGGGGCCTTCCCGTCCGGATCCCCCTGACGCTGGCCTACACCTACACCGACGCCACCTTCCAGGGCGACTTCGAGAGCGATTTCGATTCGTGGGGGTCCGTCCGCCGGGGGGACCAGCTCCCCCACGTGGCCGAGAGCCAGCTCTTTGCGAGTCTGGCCGTGGCCGGGCGGATGGGAAAGATCACCGCCAGCCTGACAGGGAGCACTCCGGCGCGCACCCAGGCGGGGCAGGGCCCCTGGGACCCGCTCCGGTCGGTCGACGGGTTCGTCGTCGCCAGTTTGTCCGGGGAGTGGCACCTGCACGAGCATGGTACTCTGTTCGCGGCGGTCCAGAACCTCACCGACACCCGCTACAGTGTGGCACGGCGGCCGGCGGGTCTCCGTCCCGGTCTCCCGAGAACGGTGTTGGCGGGGTTCCGATTGGGCCGGTAATCGGGTTACCGGACCCGGAACACCGCCACCATTTCCACGTCGGTCGCAGGGTCCCGCACCACACCCGCCACCATCGTGGGCAGGATGAATGGCGGCGGATCGCTGAGTAGCGTCATCGGCACGATCACTGTCCGCACCACGGTTCCCTCGACACCGACCACGTCGTAAATGGTCTGCCCCGGCCGGTCCGCGGGTGGCCACCGTCGCAGCCAGATCTCGTTCCCGACGGCATGGACCTGGAGCACCGCGGGGAGCGTCGTGGGGAGAGCCCTGGTCCGCGCCGCCTCCGACATCCCGATCACCCGATCGAGCGGCACCGGGACCGAATCAAGCCGCCGGCCAAAGACGCGGAGGCTCTCTTCCCGCTCGGTGGCGGGGACGGGGATCGGTTCCGACGGGAGGTGGATGGTTCGAACGGTGTCACCGTCCGGCGTTACTTCCACAACGTCCGATCGGTCACCCGGCGAGGCGATGACGGTGCCCCGGGGGGTGACGGCCCAGCTTCCGACGGGTTCGAACGGGGAACGGTTGACCCCCGGCAGCATCATGCCGTCCGAGCGACTCACGCGGAAGAACGCTGTGCCAAGGAATTCGAGGTTCGCCACGGGCGGCACCCGCACGGTGTCCCCAGTGGGTCCCAGGCTGTCGAAGACTTCATAGTAGTACGAAACGGGGTCGCGGGACCGGCCGCCCGGGTAGTAGTATCGGGTGCCATTGCTCCACGAGCGTCGTGAACCGGTATTGCCATAGCTGGGGAGGCGGATGGTATTCACCACCGAATCAGCGACCGCATCGGAACCGTGGGCGGTGAACACGGTGATCCTCTGGCCGTCTTGTACCCAGAGCCGGCCCTCGGGATCGAAGGTGAGGTCGTTGGGCCACTGAAACTCTCCGGGGCCGTCGCCCTCTCCCCCGATGAGGGCCACATACAGCCCTTCCGGCGAGTAGGCCCGCACGGTTGAGCCCTGCCGGTCCGCGATGTAGACATGACCGGTCGGTCCCACGGCGACGGAGGTGATGTCCCCAAACAGGTACTCCGCGGCTCCGTCCACCGAACCGATCAGGGCCACCCGGGTGGCGAGGGTGGTATCCACCGAGGCTGAACCCATGCCCGGTGTCGACGCGTCAGGGCCACATGCCGCCGTCAGAGCCATCACCCCCAGGAGTGCTCCCGCTCGGGTTCCTTCTCGGAGCGTCGTCATGAACCTTCCTCGCTCGGGTGGAGATATCGAGTGCGCGCAGGTCCTCTGAGGGGCGGACGCCCCTTGCTCGGCCTTGAGTGATGGATATCCCGGGGCTGTCGCCCCTTGCTCGGCCAGTTGAGGTGGCTGACGCCACCGATAGCTTCCGGTGAGCACCGCCCACCGCCCACCGCCCACCGCCCACCGCCTATCGCCTACCGCCTATCGCCTACCGCCTACCGCCTACCGCCTACCGCCTACCGCCTACCGCCTACCGCCTACCGCCTAGATATAGTGGTCCGCTTCGCCGAATCGCAACCGCCACTCCCCGTTGCGCCGAACCCAGAGGAAGGTGGTGGGGCCCTGACTCTCGCCTGGCCAGGCGACCGTAGGGTAGGCCTGTGAGTTGAGCATACGTGGATTCCGGCGTTCGCCGGAATGACGATCGTGCACGAATGACGATCCTGCCCGGCCAGTCCTTCAGGACCGGCCGCCTCAGGCGCCGAGGCCGGGCTTCAGCCCGGGAACTGCTCCCCGTCTCCCCGCGTTCATAGAGAAGGAAGGTGGTGGTTTCTTTCGCTCACGACACACGGATGACATGCAGTTGACACGCAGGTGGAAGAGGGTTCACTCTATGCCGACCGATGCCTTGGAGGTGAAAAACTCCGCCGAGGACGTGGCCACCGAGGCTGCGGACCGGTTCGTGGCTGCGGCTGCGGCCGCGATCGAGGCCCGGGGGCGCTTTGGCGTGGCGCTCGCCGGGGGCTCCACCCCAGTGGTGTGCTACTCCCTCCTGGCTCGTGCGCCCCGGCGGGATGCGGTGGATTGGGGCCGGGTCCACCTCTTCTGGGGCGACGAACGCTGCGTCCCCCCGGACGACCCGGAGAGCAACTACGGATCTGCCGCCCGCGCCCTGCTGGACCATCTCCCGGTCCCTCCCGCCGCCATTCACCGGATCCGGGGTGAGATCGCCCCCGATCGGGCCGCCGCCGAGTATGAAGCGACCCTCCTCTCCTGGCTCGACGAGGGGGAGGCGGGGGGAGGAGGGAGCCGCGGCGCCCTCGACATGGTTCTGCTTGGACTCGGGGCCGATGGCCACACCGCCTCGATTTTCCCCGGAAGCGACATCTTTCGTCGGGAACTCGACGGGGTGAACCCGCGGAGGCGGTGGGTGGTGCCGGTCTTCACCCCGTCACAGAATCGCTGGCGGGTGACGTTCACCACCGTCCCCATCAACCAGGCTCGGGAGGTTCTCTTTCTGGTGACGGGTCCGGCGAAAGCAGCAACCTTGAGGGAGGTACTCGCGCCCCCCGGAAACACCATCCGGTTTCCGGCCCAGTTGATCCGGCCGGTGCAGGGGCGGTTGCGCTGGCTCGCCGATGAGGCGGCCGCGGCTGAGATTCCCCGCAACCAGGGTATTCCGGCATGACGCCTGGTTCCGCGCTTGTACTCGCGGGAGATCTCGGCGGTACCAAGACGACGCTCGGCGTGTTCAGCCCCGAGCGGGGACCCCGTGACCCCGTGGCCACGACGCGTCTGGTGAGCGGGGACCATTCCGGTCTGGCGGAGATGTGCGAGGCCTTTCTCCACGGTCTCGGCGTCAAGGTGTGCCACGCGGTGTTTGGCGTGGCCGGTCCGGTGATCGACGGGAGGGCCCGGATTACCAACCTCCCCTGGGATCTGAAGGAAGCGGCGCTGGCGAAACGGCTCGGGCTCCACCGGGTGACGCTGCTCAACGACCTGGTGGCGATGGCGCATGGTGTGGCGGAACTCGAGGAGGCGGAATCGGTGTCGGTCATCCCGGGAACCGCCGACCCGGCAGGACCAATCGGGATCCTGGCCCCGGGAACCGGGCTGGGCATGGCCTGGGGGATCCGCGGTGACGAGGGGACCTTGCGGGCCTTTCCCTCCGAGGGAGGGCACACCGCTTTTGCCCCGCAGGGAGAACTGCAGGAGGGGCTTCTCGCGTTTCTGCGGAAGCAGTACGGCTACGTGAGCAACGAGCGGGTCTGTTCGGGAATGGGTCTCCCCAATCTCTATGCCTGGTTGCGACACACCGACCCCGAGGCGGAGCCGGAGTGGCTTGCGGCGGCCCTGGCCGGTGCGGAGGATCCGGCGCCGGTGATCACCCGGGCGGCGCTGGAGAAGGACGTGGCGCTGGCCCGTCGAACGCTGGAACTCTTCGTGAGGATTCTGGGGTCGCTGGCGGGAGATCTCGCGCTCACGGTTCTGGCCACCGGCGGAATCTGGATCGGGGGAGGGATCGCGCCCCGGATCGTTCCCCTGCTCGTGGACGGCGCCTTCCGCGAGGCGTTCCTCACCAAGGGCCGCCTGCGGCGATTCGTGGAGACGGTACCGGTCCGCCTGATCCAGCGGGCGGATACCCCCCTGGTGGGGGCGGCGTCCCGCGCCCTGGCCGATGCCCCGATGCGCGCATGATTGTTGGTTTCTCTTGAGGGAGATGTACTCGTGACCACCCATACCGCGGCTCCCGCCGTGTCCCCGGCGTCCCCCGCGTCCACCACGACCGATCCGGCCTATCGCGCCATCACCACGATCCGCACCCTCGCGATGGACGCGGTGCAGGCGGCCAATTCCGGACATCCCGGGACCCCGATGGGGCTCGCCCCGGTCGGGTATCTCCTCTTCCAGGAGTATCTCCGGTTCGACCCCGCCGATCCAATCTGGCCCAACCGCGATCGGTTCGTTCTCTCCGCGGGTCACGCATCCACCCTCCTCTATTCACTCCTCCATCTGGCGGAGGTCCGCGCGGTCAACCCGAAGTATGAAACCCTGGGCGAGCCCTCCGTCTCCCTCGATGACATCAAACGCTTCCGCCAGCTCGATTCCCGGGCACCGGGCCACCCGGAGTATCGCTGGACCTCCGGAGTGGAAACCACCACCGGACCCCTGGGCCAGGGACTCGCCACCAGTGTCGGGATGGCGATCGCCTCCCGCTGGCTCGGCGCACGGTACAACCGGCCGGGCCACGCGCTCTTCGGATTCGACGTCTTTGCCGTGGCGGGGGACGGCTGCATGATGGAGGGAATCTCGAGTGAGGCTGCGTCGCTGGCGGCGCATCTCCAGCTCGACAACCTCTGCTGGATCTACGACAGCAACGGCATCACCATTGAGGGCTCGACCGATCTGGCCTTCAGCGAGGAGGTGGCCACCCGGTTTCTCGGATACGGCTGGAATGTGCTTCGCGTGGGAGACGCCAACGACCTGCCGATGCTCCGGCGCGCCTTCGACACCTTCCGGGGCACCACCGGCCGGCCCACCCTGATCATCGTCGACAGCCACATCGCCTGGGGAGCTCCCACCAAGCAGGACACCAGCGCGGCCCACGGCGAGCCGCTCGGTGAGGAGGAGGTCCGCCTCACCAAACGCGCCTATGGATGGCCGGAGGAGGCGCAGTTCCTGGTCCCGGAGGAGGTACGAGAGCATTTCCGGCAGGGAATCGGGAGACGGGGTGCCGCCGCCCGGGCCGAATGGATGGCCCGGTTCGAGGCATACAGGAAGGACTTCCCCGACCTGGCCGACCAGCTCCTTCGCATGCAGAAACGCCAGCTCCCCGAGGGATGGGACGCCGAGATTCCGGCGTTCCCGGCCGATGCCAAGGGGATCGCCACGCGCGACAGCTCGGGCACGGTGTTGAATGCTGTCGCGAAGAGGGTTCCCTGGATGATCGGGGGGTCCGCCGATCTGACTCCCTCCACTAAGACACGGCTCACCTTCGACGGGGTCGGTGACTTTTTGCCCGGCGGAAATCCCGCGGGACGGAATCTTCACTTCGGGGTGCGCGAGCATGCGATGGCGGCGATCCTGAACGGGCTCTCGTTGTCAAAGGTGCGCCCCTTCGGGTCGGGGTTCCTGGTGTTCAGCGATTATGCCCGCCCGGCGATCCGGCTCAGTGCGCTCATGGAACTGCCGGTGATCCACATCTTCACCCACGATTCGATCAGCCTCGGCGAGGATGGTCCCACGCACCAGCCGGTGGAGCATCTCGCGTCGCTTCGCTCGGTGCCCGGCCTCATGGTGATCCGGCCCTGCGATGCCAACGAAGTGGCCGAGGTGTGGCGGGTCATCATGCCACTCCGGCACGAGCCGGTGGCCCTGGTCCTGAGCCGCCAGAAGCTTCCGACTCTGGACCGCACCCGGTACGCGAGCGCGTCCGGAACGGCACGGGGGGCGTACATTCTGGCGGAGGCGGAGGGTGGTCCGCCGGCGCTGATCCTGATCGGAACGGGGAGCGAGGTGTCGCTCTGTCTCGAGGCACGGGAGGCGCTCCAGGCCTCCGGCACTCCCACCCGGGTGGTGAGCATGCCCTCCTGGGAGCTCTTTGAGTGCCAGGACTCGGCATACCGGGAGACGGTACTCCCACCATCCGTCCGGGCACGGGTGTCGGTGGAACAGGCCTCGACCCTGGGGTGGGAACGCTATGTGGGACTCGACGGCCGGGCGATCGGCCTCGATACCTTCGGGGCCTCCGCTCCGATCGAGGCCTTGCATGACCGGTTCGGGTTCACGGTCGATCACGTGGTGGCGGTGGCCCGGTCAGTAGTCAACACTCTGTCAGGAAGGACTTCCGCATGACGAAGCTCACCGAGCTTCAGGCTCACGGACAATCGATCTGGTACGACAACATTCGCCGGGCTCTGCTCGATTCGGGGGAGTTGAAGGCCCTGCTCGACGCCGGGGTGACCGGGGTGACATCCAATCCCTCCATCTTCGAGAAGGCGATCGCCGGAAGCGCCGATTACGACGCCGCGATCGCCGCGCTGCCCGCCTCGCTCGATGAGGAGGCGGTCTTCGAGCACCTCGCCCTGGAGGACATCGGCCGGGCCGCCGACCTCCTGCGGCCGATCTGGGACCAGACCAAGGGGGTGGACGGATACGTGAGTCTGGAGGTGAGTCCCGCCCTGGCGCACGAGACCGACGGAACCGTGGCCGCGGGCGTCCGGCTCTTCCGCGATCTTGGTCGGCCGAACGTGATGATCAAGGTGCCCGCCACCGCGGAAGGGATGTCGGCCATCACGCGCCTCCTCGCCAAGGGGGTGAACGTGAACGTCACCCTCATCTTCGGACTGGCCCGCTATGAGCAGGTGGTGACGGCGTGGATGGAGGGGTTGGAACACCTGGTGTCGAATGGGGGCGACCCGAGCCGGGTGGCTTCGGTCGCATCCTTCTTTGTGAGCCGGGTCGACACCAAGGTGGATGTGGCCCTGGATGCGCGGGGTCATCGGGACCTTCAGGGAACGATCGCGATCGCCAACGCGCGCATGGCCTATGCCCGGTTCGGCACGATCCTGGGATCCCCCCGCTGGCATGCCCTCGCATCGAAGGGGGCTCAACCGCAGCGACTTCTGTGGGCCAGCACCAGCACCAAGAACCCCGACTATTCCGACACGATGTACGTGGACGAGTTGATTGGGGCGCAGACCGTCAACACGGTACCGCCTGCGACGCTCGATCTCTTCCTGGATCACGGCACTGTCAACGACACGCTGGGCATCGGCCTCGACGACGCCCGCGAGCGGCTCGGCCGCCTGGCGGAACTCGGCATCAACCTCGGCGCGCTGACCGAGGAGCTGCTGGACGAGGGTGTGGAGTCGTTCGCCGCGGCATTTGTTTCCCTCCGCGAAAGCATTGCCCGGAAACGGAAGGCACTGGAGACGAAGGCACCCCGATCCCTCACCGCCTGGCTGGGAGAGTACGAGGAAATGGTGAAGGCGGGAACGGCGGACCTGGCGAGCCAGAAGATCATGCGCCGGATCTGGGCCCACGACCATACCGTGTGGAATCCCGATCCCCGGGAGATCGAGAATCGCCTCGGCTGGCTCGTGGCGCCGGAGATGATGGAAGGGCAGGTCGGGCGCCTCGACACGTTCGCCGCGACGGTGCGCTCCGAGGGATTCACCGATGCCCTCCTGCTCGGCATGGGCGGCTCCAGTCTCGCGCCGGAGGCCCTCGCCTCGATCTTCGGCGGGAACGCGCTGGAGAGGGGGGCGGACCTCCGCCTCACCATCATCGACAGTACCGATCCCGACTGCATCCGGCGCCGCACGGGAGGTCTCGACCTGGCGCGGACCCTGGTGATCGTGGCCACCAAGTCGGGAGGAACGGCGGAGACGCTGTCGGCCTTCCGGTACATGTACAACGCGATGCAGGCCGCCGGTGTCCGAAGCGTGGGACGGCACTTCGTCGCGATCACCGATCCCGGCAGCGGGCTGGAAACGCTCGCCGGGGAGTACGCTTTCCGGGACACGTTCCTCAACGATCCCACGGTCGGCGGGCGATACGCCGCCCTCACCTGGTTCGGCCTGGTGCCCGCGGTCCTGTCGGGCGTGGCGGTGGACCAGCTGCTCGATCGCGCCGCCACCGCGGCATGCAACGCGGCCAGCGCCAACTGTCCCCATGGCGCCGACAATCATGCCGGCCGGTTGGGAGTCATTCTCGGTGATCTGGCCCGGGCCGGACGGGACAAGCTCACCATCACCACGACGCCGGGACTCGAAGGGCTGGCCGACTGGATCGAGCAGCTGGTGGCGGAGAGCACGGGAAAGAACGGGGTTGGAATCGTGCCGGTGGTGCGGGAGCCGCTCGGTGCCCCCGCGGTGTACGGACCGGACCGTCTCTTCGTGGACATCCGGCTCGCCGACGATACGGAGCGGACGGAAGAGCTGACGGCACTCCGCGGCGCGGGGCATCCCGTGGTTCAACTGACCCTGAACGATCGGTACGATGTCGGGGCCCAGTTCTTCCTCTGGGAAATGGCCACGGTCGTGGCCGGACACCGGCTCGGCATCCACCCCTTCGACCAGCCCAACGTCGAGGCCGCCAAGATCGTGGCGCGAACCCTCGTGGAGGCGTACCTGAAGAGCGGCACCCTTCCCCCGGCCTCCCGCGTGCCGGCGACACCCGAGGCGGTGCGGAACCTGCTCAAGTCGCACCGCCCCGGCGATTACGTGGCGATCCAGGCCTACCTGGATCCTGCTCCTGACAACGACCGCATCTTGTCGGCGTTTCGCGTGTCGATCCGCGATCGTTATCGTCTGGCCACGACACTCGGGTACGGGCCCCGCTTCCTCCACTCCACCGGCCAGCTGCACAAGGGTGACGGGGGCAACGGCCTCTTCCTCCAGATCACCTCGGAGGGGGTCGAGGATCTCGGCATTCCCGACCGGGCGGGGGAGCCGGAATCGACCATGGGGTTCCAGGTGCTCAAGGTGGCGCAGGCGGCGGGCGACGCCCAGGCGCTGCTCGATGCCGCCCGCCGAGTGATCCAGTTGTCGGTGCCCGCCTCGCCGGGAGCCGTACTGAAGGCCCTGGCGGACGGAGTCTCATGATCCGGGCGGCTGTGTTCGATCTGGACGGCACGCTGGTTCAGACCGAAAAACTCAAGGCAATCTCCTATGCCCGGGCCGCGGTGCAGATCCGACCCGACCTCGAGGAGGACACCGTGTACGAGGCCTTTGCGGACGTGGTCGGGTTGCCCCGCGAGGAGGTGGCCCGGACCCTCGTCGAGCGCTTTCGCCTCGGGGCCACGTGGGAGAAGTACGTCGAGCGTCGGCTCGCCATCTATCAGGAGATGATTGCGGATCCCGATACCCTCCGATCCCACCAGTGGCCCTTCACCATCGAACTGCTCCACGGGACCCGCGCGATGTGCGACCAGGTGGCCCTGGCCACGATGTCGCACCGTCCCGAAGTGTCCCGCGTTCTCGACATTCTCGATCTTCGGGAGACGTTCAACGTCGTGGTCACCCGCGAGGATGTCGAGCGCGGCAAACCCGACCCCGAGATCTACCTGCTCGTGGCGCGTACCCTGGGTCGCGAGCCGTCGGAATGCCTGGTCATCGAGGATTCACCCGCCGGGGTGGAGGCGGCCGTCCGCGCCGGCACCCACTGCGTGGCGATGACCACGCCGTTCACCCGGGAGCGGGTCCGCTCGGCGGGTCTTCTCCCCTCCCGCAACATCGTCGACGATCCCGAGCAGCTCTGTGCCGTGGTGGCACGGGTGCTCCAGGACGCGTCACAGCCCACACACTGAAAGGCAACACATGCACATCGCGATGGTAGGACTTGGCAAGATGGGCGCCAACATGGCCACCCGGCTCATGGCGGGGGGACACACCGTGGTGGTGACCGATCTCAACCCCGAGGCGATTCACGACCTGGAAAAGAAGGGTGCCGTGGGCGCGGCGACACTCGAGGCGGTGGTCAAGGCGCTGCCCGCCCCACGCGCCGTGTGGGTCATGGTGCCCGCCGGCGACCCCACCGAGGCGACCGTGACGAAGCTCGGCGCGCTCCTCTCCAAGGGTGACATCGTGGTGGATGGGGGGAACAGCAACTACAAGGACTCGATCCGGCGCGCCACGACCCTGGCCGAGCGGGGGGTCCGGTTCGTGGACGTGGGCACCAGCGGGGGCGTCTGGGGGGTCACCGAGGGATACAGCATGATGGTGGGCGGCGACGCCAAGGCCGTCGACATCCTCCGGCCCGCCCTGGAAACACTCGCTCCGGGTCCCGACCAGGGGTGGGGCCATGTCGGTCCCTCCGGCGCGGGGCACTTCGTCAAGATGGTGCACAACGGAATCGAGTACGGCCTGATGCAGGCGTACGCCGAGGGGTTCGAATTGATGGGCCACAAGAAGGATTTCGGGCTCGATCTGGCGCAGATCGCCGAGATCTGGAGATATGGCAGCGTGGTCCGCTCCTGGCTGCTCGATCTGACCGCCGATGCCCTGAAGGAGAATCCCACGCTGGACGGGATCGCCGCCTGGGTGCCCGACTCCGGCGAGGGGCGCTGGACGGTGATGGAGTCGATCGAGTTGAGCTGTCCGATCCCCGTCATCACGATGGCCCTGCAGCGGCGGTTCCGGTCCCGCGAGAAGGACCCCTTCGGCGACAAGCTGCTGTCCGCGATGCGCAACCAGTTTGGCGGACACGCGATCAAGAAGGAGTCGTGAACCATGGAGGAGAACGACACGGGCGGACCGATGACCGTGGTGATTTTCGGGGCCACCGGGGACCTCACTCGGCGAAAACTGGCGCCGGCGCTCTTCCAGCTGCAGTGCAAGGGGAGGCTCCCCGAGGGGACCCGCATCGTCGGGTCGGCCCCGAGCAATCTGGACACCGCGGGCTGGCGGGATGCCATCAAGAAGGCCCTGAAGGAGTTTTCGGGAGACTTTGACGCGGCGGAATGGAAGAAGTTTGCCCCCCGGCTGAGCTACATCAGCAGCGACTTCAGCAGCCCGGACACGGCGGCGGGACTTCGGGAGCATCTCGAGTCGCTGGAAGCGGGGGACGAGTTGCGGCTCTACTACCTGGCCGTGGCCCCCCGGTTCTTCGTGCCGGCAGTCGAGTTTCTCCAGGCCGGAGGTCTCGCCACCCGAGGGGAGGGGTGCGAGCGTCAGCGCCTGGTGATCGAGAAGCCGTTCGGACGGGACGGGGCCTCCGCCAACGCGCTCAATGCGGCACTCCACGCCGTGTTCGACGAGAGCCAGATCTACCGGATCGACCATTATCTCGGCAAGGAGACCGCGCAGAATCTGTTGTATTTCCGGTTTGCCAACACGATCTTCGAGCCGGTCTGGAACCGGAACTACATCGACCATGTCCAGATCACCGTGTCGGAAACCGTGGATGTGGGGACCCGAGCCGGCTACTACGACAATGCCGGCGTATTCCGCGACATGTTCCAGAATCACCTGCTGCAGCTCCTCACCCTGGTGGCGATGGAGCCTCCGGCACCTTTCAATGCGACCACCCTGCGGGACGAGAAGGTCAAGGTGCTGAGTGCCCTGGCCCCTATCGGCTCGGGCGATGCCATCTGCGGGCAATACGAGGGCTACCGGGACACCAAGGGTGTCGCGAAGGACTCGATGACGCCCACCTTCGGTGCCCTCCGGCTTGGCGTCGCCAACTGGCGGTGGCAGGGCGTGCCGTTCTATCT
The DNA here is from genome assembly GCA_039794085.1 of Gemmatimonadales bacterium. Lineage (GTDB taxonomy): Bacteria > Gemmatimonadota > Gemmatimonadetes > Gemmatimonadales > GWC2-71-9 > OFTM291. The sequence continues at coordinate 619 of JBDIWC010000036.1, read as the reverse complement.
GCGGAGCGGCAAGGCGTTGGCCGCCAAGTCGAGCACCATCTCCATTCAGTTCAAGAAGCCGCCCACCCGGCTCTTCGGAGCGTTCCAGAGCCCCACGCCCAACGTCCTCTCCCTCTGCATCCAGCCCGATGAGGGAATGCACTTGCAGTTCCAGGCCAAGGTGCCCGACCACCCCTCCGAGACCCGGCCCGTGGAGATGGAGTTCCACTACCGGTCGTCGTTTCCCGAGGTGGAGTTGCCCGAGGCCTACGAGCGGCTCCTGCTCGATGCGATGACCGGCGATGCCTCCCTCTTTGCCCGCAAGGACGAGATCGAACGGGCCTGGGCGCTGATCGATCCGGTGATCGCGGTGGCCCAGGAGGGAATGACCGGTGCGATGCCGACGTACCCGCGGGGGAGCTGGGGGCCCGAGCCGGCGATGGAGATGTTGACCCGGGATGGACGGGCATGGAGGTCCGGGTGTGGGGAACACGAAGAGGAAGTTTGAAGTTCGAAGTGGTGCATTCAATGGGTCGATGCAACATCTTCCTTCGAAGTCCTCCACGGAAGAGGTTGCCCGATGATACGAACCGACCGGCCGGGGCTGACCCCGGCACAGAAACAGGATCTCTGGCAGCGG
>JBDIWC010000035.1:0-43642 GCA_039794085.1 Gemmatimonadales bacterium | reverse complement strand
CACCACCCCATGCTCGGGACACTGCACCCGTGGCACCTCGGCCACCAGGATCGTCTGGTACTGACAGGTGTCCAGATGCCGCCACTGCCGACGCCGCGTGTCATACCCGGGCACCACCAGCGCGCACGGAGGGCAGACCCGCGGCGCGTCCGCCTCCAACTCCGCATAGACTCGGACCTGCCCTTGGCCCAGCGCCAGCTCCACCTCGGACACGCGCCATGGGCTGGGGAGGCCCAGAATCCGGCTATACAGATCTCGATCTCTCATGGATACAGGCTAACTTACCCACTCGATCAGGGGAAGAGCCACAATTTCCTCTACTCGTCCGAGGCTTCGCTATCAGCGAGCGTCGCATGTGGCTTCAGGTTGTCCGTATCTACCACCCACCACGTGTGGTGGGATAACTCAAGCCCGTGGCCGGAAGTCAACGAGTTTTTCGGGTTTGGCCCATGGGGTGATGCGAACACCGGGACCAACCATGCGGCGAACGGCCCGAGCTGTGTGACAACTCAACAGCCAGGGGGCGGAGGTGGGGGTGATACCACGTTGGAACCGGACGAACAGTGGTATCTCTGTACCACGTTCTATGTGTTCATCGGTGGCGTTCTCGCTCAGATTATCGATGGAGGGTGTACGCCCGTCTGACCCGAAACGGGTTCCGCTTGTTCGTTGACCAGTCACCAAAGACGAGGATTTCTCAATGCGAGCCGTTCTCTGCATCGTTGTCAGCAGTTTCATTGGTGCCACTGCCCACGCACAGGGCAATGGCCGAGCCTCGGGCCACAACCCCAATCACATCCAGCCGGTATCCGTGATCTTGGCGGAATCGACGGAGCACGCACAACTTGCCCCGCTCGAGGTGATCCGGAGGAGGACCGGACTTCCCAGGAATGTCATCGTTATCCGGGCGGTCCCCGACACGTTGGCGGCCTTTGCCGCCGGACTCAGTCTCCTCCGCTCCCTGAACCGGCAGGGGCCGCCTCCACTGGGGGAGGAGCGAATCGCGATTACCAGCATGAGGCCCCTCCGTCTTTCCGCGGAACGCCAGGAGCGACTCAAGGGATTGTTGGATCTCCTGAAAGCCTCGCCGTCGGGAATCCTGCCTGGGGTTGGTCGCGGGCGCTATTTCAGCATCGACGATCGGTTCTAGACACCTCATAGCCGGGACGGAGGAGGGGGTGGTGGCCCTCAGTTCGAGTCGATGATCGTCAGGGTCACGATGGTCCCGGGGAAGACCACCTCCTCGCGGGTGGACACCACGGCCCGGGACCCGACGGGGTCGGCCTCGAAACGGAGGGCGCCCACTCCACGGATGGAACGCTTTATTCCGAGGTCTGTTTCCCCGGGCCACTGCCAGGCGAACGCGGAGCGTGCCCCGGACGAAATAGGCCCACAGTGCGCGCCGCAGTGCCGGGTGGCTCGATGTTATCCTTCTCCGGATGCGCGAGAAGAGCCGTCCAGAGCACACGTCATCGTCCCCCCCCGACTCCCTCCCGGAGCCACCGTCTCTCAGCGTCATCGAGCGGGTCCGTGAAACAAATTACACGGTACTCCAAAAAACCAGTTTATTGCCATGGGATGACCCGCGCATCGGCCCACGGCTCGCGGCGGGCACCCGCGCCACCCTGAAACTTGAACTTCTCCAGGTGACGGGAACCTTCAAGGCCCGCGGCGCGCTCACCGTCGTCCGCGGGCTCGACCGGGAGGCGTTGGCGCGCGGGGTGACGGCGGTGAGCGCCGGCAACCACGCCGTGGCCGTCGCCTTTGCCGCCTCGGTGTCCGGGACGCGCGCCACGGTGGTGATGCCGAAGACGGCCAACGCCGCGCGGGTGGAGCTCGCCACGGCCTACGGGGCCTCCGTCGTCCTCGCCGAGGATGTGCATGCCGCGTTCGCGGAGGTGGAACGGCTCCAACGGGAGGAAGGACTCACCTTCGTTCACCCCTTCGATGGTCCCGGCACCATACTGGGCACCGCCACGCTTGGCGCCGAATGGATGGAACAGGCGCCCGATATGGAGGCGGTCATCGTCCCGATCGGGGGTGGGGGCCTGATGGCGGGAGTGGCCTCGGCGATCCATCAGATCTCTCCGACCTGCCGGATCTACGGAGTCGAGCCGGAGGGAGCGGATCTGATGTCGAGGAGTTTTGCGGCCGGGGGCCCGGTGCAGGGACCTCCCCCCAGTACCATCGCCGACAGCCTCGCGCCGCCCTTCACTCTTCCCTACAGCACCGGACTCTGTCGCCGGTTCGTGGACGCCATCGTCACCGTCACCGACGATCAACTCTGTGAGGCGATGTTCCTGCTGTTCCAGACGGTGCGGCTCGCGGTGGAACCGGCCGGTGCGGCGGCGGCCGCGGCGCTTCTGGGCCCCCTGCGGGAAACCCTGGCGGGGAAACGGGTCGGCGTGCTGGTCTGCGGTGCGAACATCGATGCGGAGTCGTTTGCCCGGGATGTGGAGAGGGGAGAGAGAAGTAGGGAGTAGGGAGTAGGGAATAGGGAATAGGGAATAGTCCCTTACGGACAAGATTGAACACAAAAAAGCAACAATATTTTGGGCGACGCCCGGAAACCCTAACGGGCAGCGTGTTTGAGGGCGTTTGGGAAGGCATCCAACTTGGAGGCCTCTCGGGAGATGAACTCGAGTCGCGGAGCGTGCCGTGACCCGACGATTGGTGTTTCCCGGGGCTGACGCCCCTTGCTCGGCCAGGGGAGGTGGGAAGGGCGGTTCACGAACCGCCCCTACGCGCCACCGGGAGCGGGGACGACCACCCGGCCGTGTGAACGGCCTCTCGCCGCCGAGCCCGGGGCGAAAGCCCCGGGGAACCCACGCGACCCCGAGGCGCCTCTGTGGTTCCGGCTCTGCCGGCTTAGGGAATAGGGAATAGGGAGAAGGGGCAAACGGCGTTCGCCCGGGGTTCGGAGTCCGATCCCCTAGCGGAGCGTCACCCCGGCGAAAGCCAGGGTCCATTGACAGTGTGACGCGTTCGCCCTCCTTCACGAGGAGTGTTTCTCCATGAAGCAGCGTTACCCCGCGATTGGACGGAGAAGTGCCTTCGCTGTCGCCCTGGTGTTGTCCGCCTGTGGCCAGGGACAGACATCAGTGGCGCAGGTGGCCATCCCCGATCTCCCGATGGCGGTCACCAACAACGCGGTGGCGATCGACACCATGGGACCGCGCGGCACCGTCACCCTCTACTCCTTTCTTGGTCTCGACTCGACGAAGCGCCACGACGGAATCACCCGTCGCGCCTTTCGCCTCACGATTGGGAACGACCAGTGGGAGGAACTCCCCCCGGTGCCGGGGCCCCGGGGCCGACTCGCCGCGACGGCACAGGTCATCCGCGGTGAGGTGATCCTGATCGGCGGCTACACGGTGGACAGCACCGGCGCCGAGCGGTCGGTGCCCGAGGTCGACATCTGGGACCCGGTGTCGGGCCGGTGGCGTGCCGCCGCCCCGATGCCGCTGCCGGTGGACGACGCGGTGAGCGGAGTGTGGCGTGACTCCCTGCTGTATCTCGTGTCGGGGTGGCACGACTCCGACAATGTAACCGCGGTGCAGATCTACGACCCCGCCACCGACCGGTGGACCATGGCGACTCCGATTCCGGGCCCCGGAGTGTTCGGCCACGCGGGAGGAGTGGTGGGAGACGCGATTCTTTTTGTCGATGGAGTCCGGAACGAGACCCGGCTTCTTCCCCGATACCGGCTGGAGGCCCAGGCGTGGCGGGGAGAGATCGACCCGGCGAACCCCGGGAACGTCACCTGGACGGCGATCCCCCGGCACCAGGGTCCACCGCTCTATCGCGCGGCGGCCGGGGTCTGTGGCACCCGGCTGGTGCTGGCGGGAGGGACCGACAACCCCTACAACTACGATGGCATCGGGTATGACGGCGTGCCGAGCGAACCGCGCGCGGGCGTTGTCGTGTACGATGTGACGACGGGCGTCTGGACCGAGTCGTCATCGGCTTCCGTGGCCACCATGGATCACCGGGGTCTCCTGATCGGCCGGGATGGGATGTACGTGGTGGGAGGAATGCGATCGGGGCAGATGGTGTCGGCGGGGACGGTGATCCTGCCGCGGACGGTCTGTCCCGACTGAGGCGCCTATGACGTTCCGAGGGTGGGAGGGGCCCGATTGTCTTCGTGTCTTCGTGTCTTCGTGTGAGGCAACGCGCGTCCCCTTCCGTTCTGGTGCCGGTCACCCCACAATTCCCCTCTGTTCCCCTTCGATTGGATTCTCCGATGTTCGTGTCGCTCACGCCCCTCGTCTCCCTCGTCCTCGCCGCCTCCCTGCAGGCCCCGGATCCGGTCCGGTACGACGTCCGGTTCCCCAACCGGCTCCACCACGAGGCCGAGATCACCGTCACCTGGACGGGGGTCCCCCGGGGGCAGACGCTGGAGGCCCGGATGAGCCGGAGCTCGCCGGGGCGGTATGCCCTCCATGAATTTGCCAAGAACGTCTACCGGGTGCGCGCGGAGGACGGAACCGGGAAGGCGCTTCCCGTCACCCAGGCCAACCCGCACCAGTGGAATGTGACGGGGCACGATGGAACCGTCCGGATGCACTACACTCTCTTCGGCGATCGCGCCGACGGTACCTATTCCCAGATTGATGTCACCCATGCGCACCTCAACATTCCCGCCACCTTCATGTGGGCCCGTGGGACCCACGAGCGCCCGGTGGAGGTCCGCTTCCAGGATCTGCCGACGGGGTGGCAGGTCCTCACTCAACTTCAGCCGACGGCCGATTCCCTCGTCTGGCGGGCGCGGGACTTCCAGTACTTCATGGATTCGCCGATCGAGATCGCCGAGGTTGACCTGCGCACCTGGAAGGTGGCCGGCCCGACCGGAGACTCCCTGGCCATTCGTCTTGCGGTTCATCACCACGGGATCACCTCGGATGTGGATCTCTTCCTGGAAGCGGTGCAGAAGGTGGTGAGGGAGCACGGTGCCATGTACGGTGAGTTCCCCGCCTTCGACCACGGGACCTACACCTTTCTGGCGGACTATGTGCCGCATGCCTCGAGCGACGGCATGGAGCACCGCAACAGCACGGTGGTGAGTTCCGGCGCCTCCATCGCCGCCAATCCCCTGGGGCTCCTCGGCACCGTCTCCCACGAATTCTTCCATGCCTGGAACGTGGAACGGATCCGCCCGCGTTCTCTCGAGCCCTTCGACTTCGAGCGGGAGAACATGTCCGGGGAACTCTGGCTCGCCGAGGGGTTCACCAGCTACTACGGACCGCTTGCCATCCGGCGGGCGGGACTCCTCGACGACAGATCGTACGCCCGGAGACTCTCCAACGCGGTGAACACCGTCACCAACGCCCCCGGCCGACAGTTCTTCAGCCCCCGCGGGATGAGCATGCAGGCTCCCTTTGTGGATGCCGCCACCTCGATCGATCCCCAGAACAAACCGAACACCTTCATTTCCTATTACACCTGGGGCGAGGGCCTGGGGTTGGCCCTTGATCTCACGCTGCGGAGCCGGCCGGGAGGGAAAACGCTCGACGATTTCATGCGGGAACTCTGGCGCGCGCATGGCAAGACGGAGCAGCCCTACACCCCCGAGGACGTGGAGACGGCCCTGGCACGCGCGAGCGGGGATGCCGCCTTTGCGCGGGACTTCATGGCCCGCTACGTGGAGGGACAGGAGAGTCCCGACTACACCACTCTGCTGGGCCGAGCCGGTTTTCTCGTCCGGGTGGCGGACGACACGGCGGCGTGGATGGGGGACATGTCCCTGCGGCCGGTGGAGGGAGGCGGGCTGGTCCTCACCGGACCGACGCTGATCCCCTGGCCCCTGCATGCGGCGGGTCTCGACCGGGGGGACGTGATCTCGATGCTCGACGGGAAACCGATGAACGGCCCCGAAGATGTGCTGGCCGTGCTCAATGCCCATCAGGCCGGTGATTCGGTGGGGATTTCCTGGGTGAGCCGCGGGATCCCCCGGTCGGGGACACTGGTGTTCCGGGCCGATCCTCGCATCGAGGTGGTGGCGGTGGAGGAGGTGGGAGGAGAGGTGACGCCGGAGATGAGGGCGTTCCGGTCGGCGTGGTTGTCGAGCCGCGTCCCGTGAGGGATGTCCGGCGCCCTGATGACCTCCGGTGAAACGCCGGTGTTCCCATGATCGTAGTATGATGCAGTGATCGGACGCGGAGGGCCCCGCGCCGATCGGCCCGATTCCCGACCCTTGACCCAGGTGCCTCCGATGCGTCAGAGTGCCATGTTGTCAATCGTGCTGTCCCTCCTCGTCGCGGGCGTTGCCCCCCTGTCGGCGCAGGATCCACCCGTCGCCTTCGTGGGCGTGTCGGTGGTTCCCATGACCCGGGACGCTGTGGTTCCCGATCAGACGGTGGTGGTGGCGAATGGTCGGATCGTCGCCATGGGAAGCCCCGCCACCACCGCCGTTCCCGCGGGTGCCATCCGGGTCGAGGGCCGCGGCAAGTTCCTGATGCCGGGCCTCGCCGAGATGCACGCTCATGTGCCGCCGGGGCAGGGGTACTCGGAGGAGGCGATGGAGAGGGTGTTGGCTCTCTACGCCTTGCACGGTGTCACCACCATCCGCGGCATGCTCGGCGATCCGCGGCATCTCCCCTGGCGGGATCGCCTCGCGAAGGGCGAGGTGCTCGGGCCCTGGCTCTGGACCTCGGGCCCTTCGCACAACGGCAATTCGGTCCCCACGGCGGAGGCCGCGGTTCGGTCGGTCACCGAGCAGAAGGCGGCCGGGTATGATCTCCTCAAGATCCATCCCGGTGTGCAGCGCGAGGTGTTCGAGTCGCTGGCCACCACGGCACACCGGCTCGACATCCCTTTCGCCGGCCATGTCCCCGTGGCGGTCGGCGTGGAACGGGCAATCGAACTGGGCTACGCCACGATCGATCATCTCGATGGCTATGTGGAGGCGCTCGTGGCCGATGGCGCTCCCGTGACGGGAGACCAGACCCAGTGGTTCGGGCTCAATCTCACGCCGCATCTCGATCTCGGCAAGCTTCCGGCACTGGTGCGGAAGACGAAGGAAGCCGGTATCTGGCAGGTGCCGACCCAGTCGCTCTTCGAGACCACCGCGGGGGCCATGAGCCCGGAGGAACTCGCCGCCCGCCCCGAGATGGTCTATGCCAGCGCCCGCGAGGTGAGCGGGTGGAAAACCCGGACCGACGCCACCCGGCGGATGGTGGATGAGGCGACCCGGGCCCGGTTCCTCCAGGCGCGTCGCACCATTCTCAAGCAGATGGTCGATGCGGGCGTCCCCTTCCTTCTGGGATCGGATGCGCCCCAGATCTGGAACATCCCGGGGTATTCGGTCCGGCGGGAGCTCGATGCGCTGGTCGCGGCCGGGTTCACCCCCTATCAGGCCCTCGCCTCGGGTACCACGAACGTGGCCCGGTTTCTCGGCATCGAGGCCTTGGCGGGAACGGTGGAGACAGGAAAGCGCGCCGATCTGATCCTGCTCGACGGCAACCCGCTCGCGGACATCGGCAACGTGGGGCGGCAGGCGGGGGTTATGGTGAAGGGGGCCTGGTATCCGGCCGCGGAGGTGGAGCGCCGACTCGCGGCACTCCGGCTGCAGTAGGGCCGGGAGAGTTGTCATCGCGAGGACTCCGAAGGAGTCCGTGGCGATCCGGTGAGCGGAGGGCGGCGTGGAGATCGAACGGACGGCCTTCTCGCCTAGCTTCCAATACAGTTCCGGCATGAAGGGCAACGTGGCGTCATGCAAGGTCGACATCGGCTCACGAGATCGCCACGGCAGCTTCGCTGCCTCGCGATGACACCCACCTGCACACCGAGCCCCGAAAACGGAATCCCAACGTCGTCGGCCGCTGGTTCGTAGTATCGGAGGAACGGTCATTCCTCTTCCCGCCGATTCAATGCCCCGTTCCTGTGCCCATAATCGAATTGAGGACGTCACCCATGCGCATCCCTCCTCGTGGCTGGATCATCGCCCTGGCCCTCACCGCCACCGGACTCTCCCCCCTCGCCTCTCAACAGATCGTTCAGGAACGGGTCGACCTCGGTGTCGTGGAGCGGATCCGGGATGAGGGACTGAATCGGTCGCAGATCGAGCCGCTCGCCTGGACCATGACCGAGGTCCACGGCCCTCGACTCACCAACAGTCCCGCCAACCGCAAAGCCAACGCCTGGGCTGCCGAAACCTTGAAGGGCTGGGGCCTGGCGAACGCCCACGTGGAGCTCTGGGACCAGCCCTTCGGCCGGGGATGGGAACGCCTCCAGGTGTCGGCGCGGGTGCTGGATCCATCGCCCGACCTGTTGACAGCCGACGTTCAAGCGTGGAGCGGCAGCACGCGCGGGCCGGTGACCTGCCCGGTGGTGGCACTCGATGTGAAGGACAGCACCGAACTCCGGGCGTATGCCGGGAAACTCAAGGGCGTCTGTGTGCTCCAGGGTGAACCCTCCTCCGCGGCGCCGGAGCTCGATGCCGCCCCGGGACGACAGACGCTGGAGGCGTTGATCAATCCACCCGAGCGTCGGCAGGGCGGCGGCCCTGGACGTCCGGGGGCGGCGGGCCCGGGCCGTTTCCAGCAGATCCGGGCGCTCAACGCAGCCGTGGGACGGTTCCTGCGCACGGAACAGCCGGCGGCGATTCTTCTGCCCTCCGGATGGAGCTACCACATTCTGCTGACCGGCGGCCACCCGGACGGTCAGCTGGCGCGGGACAGCGTCTACAACCCGACTCCGGCGCTCGTGGTGTCGAAGGAACAGTACGGGAGACTCTGGCGCACGGTGAAGGACGGTGCAGCCGCCCGGCTCGAGGTGAACGTGCAGACCCGGTTCCACGACGGCGAGCGCCGGGGCGAGAACGTCCTCGCGGAACTCCCCGGCACCGACAAGGCGGGCGAAGTGGTGATGTTGGGTGCCCACTTCGACAGTTGGCACTCCGGGACCGGCGCCACCGACAATGCCGCGGGATCCGCCGTGATGATGGAGGCGGTGCGAATCCTCAAGACGTTGAACCTCCCCCTCCGCCGTACCGTTCGAATCGGCCTCTGGAGTGGCGAGGAACAGGGCCTGATCGGGTCGCGGGCCTGGGTGCGGATGCATGCCGCTGAGTTGCCACGAATCTCCGCCTATGTAAACCTGGACAACGGGACGGGCAAGATCCGGGGCATCTGGAATCAATCGAACGCCGTGGCGTCGCCGGTGTTCGAGCAGATTCTCTTCCCCTTCCGGGATCTTGGGGTCGTGACGGTCCGCCACGGGAATACTGGTGGCACCGACCACCTTGCCTTCGATGCGGTGGGAGTTCCTGGCTTCAACTTCATCCAGGATCCGATCGAGTACTCCACCCGGACGCATCACTCGAATGTCGATGTGTTCGACCATCTCCTGATCGACGATCTGAAGCAGGCCGCCACGGTGGTGGCGTGGACGGTGTACCATCTGGCGAACCGCGAAGAAATGATGCCGCGGAAGGCGGCGACGCCGTAGCCCTCACCCCCGGCCCCTCTCCCGCAGGGCGGGAGAGGGGAGATAGGCTTGGTCGTCATCGCGAGGACTCCGCAGGAGTCCGTGGCGATCTCGTGAGCGGAGGACGGCGTGGTAATCGAATGGGCGGCCTTCCTGCCTGGACTCCACTGCGGTACCGGCATGAAGGCCGAGGTGGCGTCGCACGAGGTCGGCATCGGCTCACGAGATTGCCACGGGCCCTGCGGGCCCTCGCAATGACGGCGTCAACGGACCCCGACGCAATCCCAGTATCCCATACACCCGATACCCAACACCCGATACCCAACACCCAATACCCAATACCCAGCACCCAACACCCAACACCCAACACCCGCCCCTACCGCCTCCTCGCCGCCGTGAGCGAATCGAGCAGCCGCCGGGCGTCCGCACCACCGAGACCGCGCTCGACCTCGCGACGGGCCACCGCCACGATCGAGTCCGCCCGTTCCGGGTGCTGCAGGAGGTAGTTGGCCACCGCCTGTCGCAAACGGAAGAAGGGGAGCATCTCGTGGAATCCTGGAGGGCCCCTCGACACCACCTCCACCGCATCGGCGCACAGGTGCTCCGCCTCCACCAGGTCCCCACCCGTGGCGAGGAGGAGATCGCACAACATGCCCCGTGCCCGGCCCGTTTCGGCGTGGGTGGGACCCGCTCCCGCCTGGAAGCCGGCCACCGCCTCGCGTTGAAACCGAAGCGCCCGGTCCAGGTGCCCCCCCCCCAGACGCCGGTGGGCGAGGGCCAGGCCGGCCAGGGCATCCGCCGTGGCCCGGTGTTCCGTCCCCCGGGACCGGCGCAGGATGTCCACGGCGCGCTCCGCGAGCGGCAACGCCTCGGCGGGGCGTCCACGGGCCAGGGCGAGATCACTCAGCCGATCGAGGGTCACGCCGACCTGCGGGTGCGCCACTCCCAGGCGCGATTCGTAGGCGGCCAGGGCCTGACGGAGCTGCGTGTCCGCTTCGTCCAGGCGGGAGGGCTCCGGAACGGCGCCCCGCTGCTGGGTCAAGGCGGTGGCGAGTGAAAGGCGCACCTGGGAGGTGACGGGGTGATCGGCACCCTGGAGACGCTCCTGCCGCGCGAGAAGATTCCGATAGTCCCGCTCCGCCCCGTCGAGATCGCCGGCAGTGAGCCGGAAGGTGGCCAGGTTGCTGAGCGCCACGATGGTGCGCTGGTGATCCGGTCCCACGGATTGTTGGAGTGCCTCGACCGCCCGTTGCTGGATCCGCGCCGCATCGTCCACGCGGGACTGGAACCAGTGGGCGGCGGCCAGGTTGTTGGCGGTGATGCCCACGGTGCGGTGGCCGGGACCGAAGAGCCGGTCCCGGATGGCCAGGGATTCCTCCAGCACCGCCTGGGCGCTGTCGTACTGACCGAGCGCGTTCCAGATCACCCCCAGGTCGTTGAGGCTCCGGCTCAGGTCCCCGCCCGCCGCCGGTCCGAGAGCACGCCGGATGTGGATGGCCTCGTGGAGCAGGGGCACCGCGTCGCGGGAGCGGCCCCGCTCGTGGGCGATCCATCCGACCAGGTTCAGCGACGCGGCGACGTCGGGGTGATCGTTGCGAAACAGGCTGCGCCGAATCTCGAGTGAGCGAAGGGCCAGCGGCTCGGCTTCCTCCCAGAGCCCGAGACGGTCGTAGCCATCGGCCAGAACGGCGAGCATTTCCGCCCGGAGCTCGGGGCTCCAGGGCTCGGCATCGAGCCGGGCGGCTTGCAGGTCGAGGAGCCGGCGGACGGTGACCGTGTCACCCACGGCCCGGCCGGCCCCGGTGGCGCCGAACATCTCCATCAGGAACCCCCGGACCTCCAGCGCCTTGTCGCGTTCCGCCGCCACCCGGGCCGATTCGCCCGCCACGCGCCGGGACTGGACCAGGGTCACGGCGGTGGTGGCGACCAGCGCGAGGAACACCGCCGAGACCGCGATGACCGGTGCCGCGTTCCGTCGCAGAAACCGGCGCACCCGGTAGCCGATGGTGTCCGGCCGCGCGGTGACCGGGTGACCGGAGAGGTGCCGCCGGAGATCGGTGGCGAGATCCGCCGCCGTGGGGTAGCGCCGCTCCGGTTCCTTCCGCAGGGCCTTCAGAATGATCATGTCGAGGTCGCGCGGAATCCGGCGGCGACCCTGCCCCGGTTGGGTGTGCTGTCCCGTCAACTGGCTGGGCGCCGTGGGCGTGCGGTGGAGGGTGGCGTCCTCGATCTCGGCCAGGGTTTCCCCGCCGGAGAGCAGCGGATGTCGGCCGGTGAGAAGCTCGCAGAGGAGGAGCCCCAGCCCGTACACGTCGGTGGAGGTGCTGATCGGGGCGCCCGTGATCTGTTCGGGAGCGGCGTACTCGGGAGTCAGGAGACGGGCCCGGGTTCGGGTGGCTCGTGCGGGGCCGAGGATCCCACTCTCGCCGAGAACCTTCCCGATCCCGAAATCGAGGAGCTTCACCGTGCCGTCGCCGGTGACGAAGATGTTCCGGGGCTTGAGATCCCGGTGGACCACGAGATGCCGGTGGGCATGATCCACGGCGCCACAGATGGTCAGCATCAGCTCGAGACGAGCCGGTACCGACAGTCTCTTGCGATCCGCATGTTCGGTGACCGGCATCCCGTCCACGTATTCCATCACCAGGTAGGGCCGCCCGTCGGGCGTGGCGGCCGCATCGAGGAGCCGGGCGATGTTGGGGTGATCCAGGGCGCCCAGGATGCGGCGCTCCAGCCGGAATCGTTCGAGGACATCCTCCGTATCCATCCCCCGGCGGATCAGCTTGAGGGCCACCTGCTGGCGGATGCCCTCCACCTCCCGTTCCGCCAGCCACACCGTTCCCATTCCTCCGCGGCCGAGGGGGCGGACCAGGGTCCATGTCCCGATCTGGTGGGGGTCCTCCTCGGTCCCGGTGTCCGGAGGAGCCGGGAAGAGGTCCTGGATCGAAGCCACGGGCGCCTCCATGAACCCCGGATCCCGGTCGAGTTGTTCCAACAGGCTCAAGGCTTCGTCGCGCAGCGCAGTATCTCCGGCACATGCGGCGGAGATCCAGGCCCCGCGATTCTCCGGCTTCTGTTCCAGTGCTTCGGCACAGAGGGCCTCGAGCCGGTTCCAGCGGTCCCCGTCCATTCCGGTTCCTCAGGGTGCCGGGGGTGGCTCGGCGGCGAACAGTCCCATCGCGCCCGGAGTGCCGGAGTCGAGTTCCCGGCGGAGCCATGCGCGGGCCACGGTCCAGGAGCGTCGGACCGTGCGCTCCGAGATTCCCATGACCTCCGCTACCTCGGGCGTGGACAGGCCGGCAAAGAAGCGCTGTTGCACCACGGCCGCTCCCTGCGGGTTGAACACGGCCAGGCGATCCAGGGCATCATCCAGGGCGATGAGTTCGGTGGCCCGGTCGTCGGTGAGGAAGGCGTGATCCCCGGGATTCTGGTCGGCCTCGGCGAGTTCGACGGGGTGGGCTCCACGTCCTCGCTTTCCGGCCTGGATCCGGCGGGCATGATCCACCAGGACGCGACGCATCGCCTCGGAGGCGACTGCGTAGAAGTGCTGCCGGTTTCGAAAGTGGGCGTTGTCCTGGCCGACGAAGCGGAGGTACGCCTCGTGGACCAGCGAGGCGGTGTCGAGAGTGTGTCCGGGGGACTCGTGCCGCAACCGCTGCCGGGCAATGGCGAGGAGCTCGTCGTAGACCAGAGGAAGGACCCGGCGCAGCAGATCGGTCCCGCCGCCCGCGGCGTCGTGCAGTATGGCGGTGATCTCGCCGGGTTCCGGAGCCGAATCCGCAGATACCATGTGGGGCTCACAAAGTCAGAATGGAGACATCAATAGCTTATCGCTGAATTTGGGGCTTGGCAACCTGGGCCGCGCCAGGAGGTGGCCGGATGGTGGCTCTTTCTGCGCGTAATTGAGTGAAGGGGCCCCACCTGCCATCCTCGAGGATTCGCGTCCCGAGTGCAACTCCTTGTCCGTGAGGTCTTTATGCGCATTCTCCGCGTTCGTTTCCTGGGCGTGATGTTGGGGGTTGTCACCGCAGCGTGCGGGGGGGATGGGCCCACCACTCCCCCTCCGCCGCCCCCGCCTCCCCCTCCTCCAGCACCGACGATCACGCTGGCTCCGGCATCACTCAGCGTCGAGGTGGGTCAGTCGGGCACCTTCACCGCCACCATCAACAACGGGACCGGGACAATCACCTGGACGTCCTCCCCTCCGGCGGTGGCGACGGTGGATCAGGCCGGTCTGGTGACGGGTGTGACTCCCGGCAACGCCACGGTCACCGCCGTCCTCACCGGGCAGTCCGGGGTCTCGGCGAGTGCGCCGGTGACCGTGACCGCTCCCGTGCTGGGGATCACCGTGGTGGGAGTGACGAAAAATGGACAGCCGGTATCGCTCAACGCCCTCAGCGGAGTCGTCAGGGTGGAGGTGGACGTGGATGCGCCAGCCAACTTCTCGGGAGCGGTCGAGGTGGTCTTTGACGACGTGGTGGTGGGGAGCCAAGCCATCGTGAATGGCGTGCCGGGGGGATCAGGGGTGCTGGGGGAGAGGGGGAGCGACTTCCCTCTCGAGCTGGCCATCCGCAATCGGACGATCCTCGATGTGCCCACGTCGTCGGTGGTCGTGGATCAGCAGACCTTGGCGGCCTCTCCCCGGACGCCGAATGGGACCTACGAGGCAATCGCTCGGCTCATCCCTACGGGGGGGCAGGCGGTATCCCAGCAGTCGCTGGGACAGGTCACCTTGGCCAACACACGGGGTGTTGTCATCACGAGCCATCAGGTGGGCGGGACTACGGTTCAGGATCCCGTCTTGGGGACCACATGGGGAACCGAAGCGAGTTTCACCGCGGCTGACGTGCGATTTGACGGATCCCCGGCGGCCAATGTGATCGGGGTGACTCTGGAGAGTGTGGAGATAGTGTCGGGTGCGCCGGCCATTGCCGCCTTTGGGTCCTCCACTGGCGGGGTCGTCAGTCTAATACTTCGAAAGGATACCGCCCCTGCCGCAGGCGGAACCCAGGGTGTCGAAGCGGTCTACCGGCCGACCGGGGTGACGGCGGATGGGCAGTCCGTGGACCTTCTCGATGTGGGCGGCGCTCTCACTCTTGCCAATATCCTCTTCCCTCTGGACAACAAGGGACCGGAGATCACGGGCAACCCGACGTTCGAGGTGGGCTCCTCCACCGCCTGGTTCAATCGAACCGACCCCATGATCGATCGCCTGGGAGAGTTCGGGTGGACGGTCGGGAACAACGTGCGGGACGGCGGGATCGGGAGTATTTCCTGCAGCCTGACGTACACGTCGGACGGGAGCTCCTTCAATGGTCCGGTGACGACGGGTGACGACATCGGAACCGAGACCTCGTCTCCCGCCCTCCGATTCAGGCTGAATTGCCTCGATGGGATGGGAAACCTGACCCAGCGGTTCGTCACCGATGGTCAGGGGACCACGCCACAAAATGTGGGAATGGATTTCACCAAACCCAAGGCGTGGTTTGACCCGTCCCGGAACGAGGTGCTTGGGTTGGTCACGGGAGCACGGAATCCAGCCGTGGGGACGCCGGTCTTCCTCGGATCCAGTGACATCAACGGGAGCGGGTTCGGACTGAACCCCTATCGCATCATGGCAACACGGTACGCTCCCGGCCTCACCACCGTGGCCGACCAGTGCTTCATCGGAAATCCGAACGGTGTGTGTGTGCCACTCGACCTCTCGCAGAACACCTTCGCGTGGCCCGACAATCGGCCAGGACAGATCCGGGTGGAGTATCAGGCTCAGGACCGGGCGAGGAATCTGAGCAACCCGGTTTCCCTCGGCGTTTTCTACGACACCACGGCACCGCTGGTCCAGAACGTCCAGGCGCCCAACACCTTCACGGCGGGCCAGGACTTCACGGCCGCCTTCGAGGTGACCGATGAATCCGAGGTGGCCATCGTAGCGGGGGGATTCGTGTTCGACAACACGCCAGAGGTGGCGGTCCTGCGCTATTCCTTCGGAGGCACGCCCTTCGACGACCAGTTCGCCACGTCGGTGCCGGCATCCTACACGCTTCCGTTCTATTCTCACATCGAAGCCCTGGCGGATGCGGGAGGATTCTACAAGCCAAGCGGCGTCGGTCTCGCGGCTCGATCCGTGATCGTCGGTGGGACTGATTTTGGCGGGAACGTGGGGGAGAACCGCGTCGATCTGGCCGACAAGGTGGCCGGCAGTTTCGCGTCGTTCAATACCGGGTCGGGGCCGGAGAATTTCCGATTCAGTGTTCCCCAGGTCCGAGTGTGCTACAATGCGCTCGGCGCCAACGGCAACTGCGGTGGCGTGCCGGAACAGGTGGACCTTTCGCTGGGGTACTTCGTGCCATCCGGGGGCCAGAATACCATCGACAATCTGCTGCTCACCAAGCTCTCCACCAATGCCCAGGGGCTGAAAACCGCCTTGGCTCTCACCGGCGTGACGATGACTCTCTCCGGTCAGAATTTCGGTCCCTTCTCAGAG
Source organism: Gemmatimonadales bacterium (assembly GCA_039794085.1). Taxonomy (GTDB): domain Bacteria; phylum Gemmatimonadota; class Gemmatimonadetes; order Gemmatimonadales; family GWC2-71-9; genus OFTM291. Next base: position 27,732 of record JBDIWC010000035.1, on the reverse strand, counting down.
TATCGATTCTCGGGTACGCTCCGGGGAAGCGATTTCCATTCTGCGGGGAATTACGAGCTGGGATGGTATGGGTACCGGACTGGCGGGGGAACGTTACTCAATGGGTACAACACCAGGATCCCTCTGGAGGTGGTGAGGGCGACGCCCATTGGGTGGTGACCCTTACCCCGGCTGAAGCCGGGGCTCGGCGCCTGCGGCGACAGGTCCTGAAGGACGCGCGAGTCGTCATCGCGAGGACTCCAGGGATGGGGCTCCGGCATGAAGGCCGACATAGCGTCACGTGAAATCGGCATCGGCTCACGAGATCGCCACGTCGGCTTCGCCTCCTCGCGATGACGGCGTCGCGCCTAACTCTCTAACTCCTACTCCCTACTCCCTACTCCCTATTCCCTATTCCCTATTCCCTATTCCCTACCCTCCCTACCTCGGCAACCGCTCCGGCAGGTCCGCCACGATGTAGCTCATCACCGCCATCGCCGCCACGTTCATCGCCACTTCCCGCGGATCGAGTTTGTCCACCGTGTCGGCGTGGCTGTGGTGGTACCAGAAGTATCGGGACTCGTCAACCTGATGTCCCATGCCCGGAACGCCGCGCTGCATGATCGGACCGATGTCAGCCCCGCCGCCGTTGGGCCCGATGGTGGTGGCCTCGATCGGCGCCAGGAGTCGCGCGATGTCGGTGACGATGGCCCGCGCCCGGTCGCTCCCGGTGAACCCGAATCCGATCGGCTTGAACACGCCGCCATCCGACTCGATCGCGAGGATGTGATCACCGAGCTCGGCCTCGTGCGCGTCCCGATAGGCGGTGCCACCGCGGGTGCCGTTCTCCTCGTTGGTCCACCCCACGACACGGATGGTTCGGCGGGGCCGGAGCCCCAATTCCTTCATCAGCCGAATCGCCTCCCAGGCCACCACCACGCCGCCGGCATCGTCCATCGCGCCGCGTCCCACATCCCAGGAATCGATGTGCCCGCCCATCACCACGACTTCATCGGGGAACTCCCGCCCCCGGATCTCCGCCACCACGTTGCGTGAAGGGGCATCGGGGAGGGTCTCCGCGTTCATCCGCAACCGGACCACGATCCGTTGTCCCCGTTGCTGCATCCGGTGCAGCATTCCGGCGTCCTCCTCGGTGATCGCCGCGGCGGGGATGCGCGCGGCGGTGGAGTCGTACCGGAGGGCGCCGGTGTGCGGGGTCCGCATCCCGAAGGGACCGACGGAACGGATGAGCATTGCCACCGCGCCCACGCGCGCCGCCGCCGACGCGCCACCACCGCGGTATTGCACCGTGGCGCCGTAGGTGGTGAAGGGGACGTCGAAGAGCACGATCTTTCCCCGGGCATCCGCCGCCCTCCGCTCCAGATCCTCATAGCTCGTCACCACCAGCACCTCGGCGGTGATACCACCGTTAGGCGTGCCGATGCTGCCCCCCAGGCCGAGCATCGGGAGGGGTGTGGCCCGGGGCTCCACGAGTGCGGCGGACTCGGCCCCGCGTACCCAGCGCGGGACCATCACCGGCTCCCCGCGCACATTCTCGAGCCCCTCGGCGCGCATCCGGGCCAGGGTCCAGTCGATGGCATCCTCCAGGGCCTGCGATCCGCTGAGGCGATGCCCGAACGTCTCCGTCAGCTCGGCGATCTTGTTCCAGGCGGCACTGTCGGCGAGGGCGCGTTCGATGAGCCGGGTGGCCGTCGGGCCGTACTCCCGCTGGAGGGGGGTGGGGGCCTGGGCATCGGCCGTGGAGAGGGCCAGGAGAAGAAGGGCGAGGGTGGAAATGGGTCCGCGGGGCATGAGCAGGGTCCGGAGAGGGGAGAGGGAGAGAGGTTCAAGGACAGGGAGAAGAATAGCGGGAGAAGCGCAGCGGTGTGGTGTCGCTATTTGTGAAATATTTCACAAGGTGGCCCTCACCCCCGGCCCCCTTGTCGCGAGGCGGCGCATGCCGCCGTGGCGATCGGTCCCGCAAGGCGGGAGAGGGGAGTCGCCTCCTCGCGATGGCGCACTCTCGGCTGCCGTCGGCCGTGATGTGACTACCACCAGCCTCCTGCCCTTCAGGGCACTCACGCGAAGCGTGCGCCGCGTTGGCTTAAGCCAACGTGAGCGCCGGCGGACCAGTCGGAGATCCCGGCTCGACCAGGGTGATGAACTCCTATGCTTCCGGGTGGCTTGCCCTGTCGTGTGAATGATAATCATTCACATCATGAATGATCCGATATCTGCGCCACGCCATGCCGATCCACCCTTGGCGAGGGTCGTCGACTGACGCTGAAGCGCCAGTCCGTCTCCGTTCGCGCCCCTTCGGCGCCTGCGGCGACATGTCCTGAAGGACTCAGGCGTTGTCATCGGGAGGTGACTCCCCTCTCCCGCCCTGCGGGAGAGGGGCCGGGGGTGAGCGCCAAGCTCTACCTCACCGAACCGGCAGGCAAAATCGCCATCCTCGGTCCCCGGAGGTCCATCGCGACGATGAGTCCGTCGCCGAAGGCGCTCGGACCGAGCACGCCGTCCACCGCGAAGGGCCAGTGCTCGAGCCGGGCCTCGGCGGGACCCTCCTCTAGGAAGACCACGTCCAACCGACCGAGCGACACTCCGCCGACCCGGATCTCCTGGCGAAACCGGGCACCCACGAAGGTGAGGGCTCCGGCGGGGTGGCGCAGCCGATGGCGCCGGTTGTCCGGTTCGGTGCCGTCACGGCCGGTGAGACGCATCCAGTGCTGCCTGGTGGTCCAGAGCGGAAAGGGGCTGAGACCGGTGTCAAAGAGCACCTGGAGGGGCCGCGCACCACCGGTCAGTAGGGGGATCCGAACCCGGGAGCTGTCGTAGGTCACCCCCGCGTGGTACGTTCCGGACTCCAGATCGCAGGTGCGAGGTTCCGCAGGGGAGGGAGGATACCGATGCGGTGTCGGGCGAAATCGAGGAGGAGCGGGGAGAGTTCGAACTCGGGCAGGCCGAAGGAGCCGATCTGGTCCAGCGGCCCGGGGTTCGGTTCGTTGGGGGGGGTGACGACGGTGACAGGTCTGTATCCGTGCAGGAGACCGTGGAGCCGGCCCCGCGCGGGGTCCGGAGGTGTGGCGGAGGGGAATCCGAAGGGCATGGTGCCGCTTCCCGCGAGGTCGAGCTGAAGAAGGACTTCACTGCTGCCCCGGCTGCTGAGGCTGTCCACCACCAGGATCGCCGCCCGGTCGAAGCGGGTCCCGTCCGCCGTCACCGAGGCCCAGGAGAACCGGTGCCAGCGAGCGAGGTCGAGGGGAATGGGAGACGGAGGCGCGGACTTGGCGCAGGCGGTGAGGAGGAGAAGGAGGAGGGTGCGAGGCATGGAATTTTCCAAGGCGACGGACAACTGTCTGTGGGGTCGTGAAGCCAAGATACCATGGCGTTCCGGTCTGGAACAAGGCAGCGTGCTGGCCTGCCATAAACTGCATGTCGGCTACCTGACGTAGGTGCTATCGGCAGGTTGGCGGAAGAAAACCCTTGACAGCCGCTTGCGCTGGTCGTAAATTACTCGCGGTAGTGGTCTCCTCGCGGTAGTGGTCTCCTCGCGGTAGTGGTCTCCTCGCGGTAGTGGTCGAGGCGTCAACTGGTGGAGGTGTGTCCGTGAATCCAAGATTTGCGTTCCAACATGCGACAGTACCTGCCTCGATCACTCTTGGGGCCTTGTTAATTCAATCGTGCAGCATCGAACGTTTGCCACTCTCAGATGGCTCTCGCCTGAGCGGCCTCACGTCGGGCAACAAAGTTGCGATCCTCGTAATCGACCCCGCTGAGTGTGGCTCCTGCTCTCCGATTGTATCAGCATGGATCCAACGGCACCGAGTAGATCCAGCGCAGGTCAAACTGGTGTTGAGCCGTGCGCCCACAAGTCGAGAACGCCTTGATCTGAAACTGCAGCACATTTCGGAGGATGCGGTCCTGAAGGATGGTCTTATTCGCCGACTGATCCTCGGGTCAGCTGGGAAAAGAAACCGACCGGTGGCCTTCGTTGCGAATGGCACTTCAGTGACCAGGTCGGACCTGGCCAGTACGCCTTGGGAGAGTGGAGTGCCATGAACGTCATCCGCAAGACGATGGCAGTCTGCGTGCCATACTGGCACGCAAGAACCCTAGCAAGGAGAGCAAGATGCGTCGTATTGTGCTGTTGACTGGCCTTCTGGCCATCGGATTCCTTGGGACCCTGGACACTGGCACCTCGGCGGCCAGCGGAACGAAGTACTGGGCTGATCTCTTCGGATTCCCTGACTGTTTCTACAGTTGTGGAAACAATCAGGGGCACGCCAAGTGCACGTGCACCGAGCCACTCAATCCCTGAGGGTTGGGGTGGTTTGACGGGTACAATCCGCTTCGGCATGGTTGACCGGGGGTCAGATAGCATGACCCCCGGTCAAGGGCCGTGGGGGGTGCGGGAGGCCAGTCGCGAAGTCGTCCATACGTCGTGTCATAGCCCGCAGTGAACGCAAAGGTAGACAATGGCATTTCGCCTCCTAACCTATGGGAGTGGGACTTCCTCTATGAGACAACGGCAGATCCTCCTGCTCGTCCTCGCGCTTGTGTTGACTTCGTGTGACAGCCCTTCAGACTCTCGCTCCATTGCTGTATCGGGAGCAGGTGGGCCCGCACTTTCTCTAGTTGACTCCACCCCTCTGCTCTTACCAGACTCGGTACCTCTGGGCAGATTTGTCCATGTTGCGCGTGATGGCCTGGGACGGACCTACTTGAGTGACGTGGCATCGGGTTCGGCCATACGCTTCAGTCGCGATGGTCGCCTTGAATCCATCTGGGGAAGGAGAGGATCTGGCCCCGGAGAATACCGGAGTATCGGGATGGTGCATCCCCTCCCTGGCGATACCTTGGCCGCGGTCATTGACGAGGCGTCCGCTCGAATCGATGTGCTCAGTCTTGAGGACGGAGCGATCCAGCGGACCCTGAGCGTGCCATTCCGAAGTACAGGCAAGCAATGGACATGGCAGGGAGATCGTGCCGTGTTCAGTCTTCCAGGAAGTCCATCCCTGATCGGAATGTGGCATGCGGGAAACGACTCGGTTGCGGTGTTGGGGATGATACCACCGGAGGTCATGGTGTCCTTACCCACCTACATGCAGTACGGACACCTGGAACTAATTCCGTGGAAAGACGGGTTTCTTGCACAGGTACCGACCATGCCGGGCCTTCAGAAGCTCGATGCCACTGGTCTTGTCGTGGGCCAGGTGTCCCTCCCTGTCGTGAGGAGACGCGGCCAGCCGACAGACCTACTATCGCGCCACCAGGAACAGGAAGCCGCAGGAAAGCCCTTCGATTACATCGGATCTGCGGCTGCCACGGTCGGCTATCTCTCCACCGGAGAATTGGTCGTAGTTCAGGTGGACATTGATGTCGAGAACGGGCCCCAGCGGCAGGAGTTCACGAACCTACGCTATTACGTTTCCCTCGTCACGGCCGATCTGCAACAAGCATGTGCCGATGCCCTCGTCCCCTTCGCCAGCGACTCGCCGTTCCCAATTCCTCATCTGAGTGGAGACACCTTGGTTGCCTTGGCCCGGGTCGTGAGCCCGGACGATAGCGTGCGCACCGTTGTGTACCGGTATGCGATCAGCTCCAAAGGGTGCCGATGGATCCCGGGTCAAGGGTAGGTCTCTCAGCGGGGGTCTTTCTCGCCGATCGCCCCAATTGGCGGAGGGGGACTCCCTGCGGGTGTACCGGATTGGAGGCGTGACCGTGGAGGATTATCAGCTTGAGGTGAAGGGATGAGTAGGGCCTCCGTAGCCACAATGCTCGGGTGCGTGATCTCCGGGTGCGGGGGAGAGTCGCCGACGCCAGGAGATTCGGAGGGGACGTCCACAATCGAGGTGCTGTGGGCCCACGAGCGCGGAGCCGATGGACGGGAGTTCGAACAGATCCTCGGTGCCGTCACACTCCCGAGTGGCGTGATCGCCGTGGCTGATCACATGGCGGCTCGGGTGCATTTCTTCTCCTCGGCCGGGTCATCGCTGGCCTGGTCCGGAGGCACGGGGTCAGGTCCCGGGGAATTCCGGAACCTCACCGCATTCGGTGTTGCAGCGAACGGAACGGCATGGGTCTATGACCGAAACCTGCGCCGGGTGACATGGCTCCGGGAGAATGGCCAAATGGCTCGCTCGGCGCCGGTGGAAAACGAGGCCGCTTCCTGGAGCGCTGACATGCTCGGGGAGCTCGACTCGGGAGCGTTGGTACTTCTGGAGCACACGCTCCCAATGCCAGATCCACGAAAGGCGACGCCGACTTACCGCGACTCGACGCTGGTCGCGGCCTACCTGCCTGGCGACAGCGTGGCTTCGGCAATCGGGAGGTTCCCGCTGTTCGACATGACCGTGGGGAGAAACTCCCGAGGGCCGACGGCGAGCGTACATCCTCACGGCCCGCGACTTCAGGCCACCGTGGACCGGAAGGGCCGTGGAGTCCTGATCGGCTTTTCGGACACTCCGGAGATTCGACTCCTCTCCGCAGCGGGAGTGGAACTGGAGCGCATGCACGTCCCGCTCTCTCCTCGGAAAGTGACGGCCGCGGAAAACGCCGTGGTCGAGGAGAGAAGAGCACGACTCCACCAGGATCGCTCCTCGTTGGCCGAGGCCCCGACCCACATGCCCGTGTTCGGACGCATCCTCTCCACCACCGAGGGGGACGTCTGGGTGGAAGTGATCGTCGAACCGGGGGACCCGCCGCAGTGGCTTGTCCTGCGGCAGGATCGTTCGGAACCGGTGACCGTGACCCTTCCAAGGCGTTTCACGCTTCTCGATGTCAATGGCACCCGGATCCTCGGCGTGAGCCGCGACGAGGATGATGTCGAGACGCTGGTCTACGCTGTCCTGCGACAGTAGTTCGAGGGTCTCCCCTCAGCGGCTGGTGCGAGGGAAGAGGGTTAGCGCCATGCGCGTTCCCGGGCTGAAGCCGAGCTCGGCGCCAGCGGCGACACGGTCTGAAGGACTCGGGAGTTGTCATCGAGAGGGCTCCGCAGGAGTCCGTGGCGATCTCGTAAACGGAAGACGGCATGGGTGCGAATCGACGGCCATTGTCGCCTGGCATTCGACATCGCTTCGGCATGAAGGCCGACCTTGTGTCATTCCAGGTCGGGATCGGCTCACGAGATCGCCGCATCGGCTTCGCCTCCTCGCGATGACGGCGTTCGAGATCGCCACTGGAGCCCTCACCCCCGGCCCCACCCCCGCCCCCTCTCCCGGAGGGAGAGGGGAGTCGCCTCATCGCATTCAGGACATCGCTTCCTGCCCTTCAGGGCACTCGCGCGCAGCCTGTGCCGCATTGGCTTCGGCCAACGAGAGGGCGGCGAGAGGATCTGTCGGTGATCTGCGCCCGATCACGCGGGATGAATCCCGCGCGATGCACCTGCGGTGACCGGCGCTGAAGCGCCAGCCTGTCTCCCCCCGTCCACGCTGGGGCTCCGACATCTGCGTGGCCCCGGAGTGGTTCCGGCACGAAGGCCAGCCTGCCGTCGCGTGGAGCCGACATGGGCTCACGAGATCGCCACGTCGGCTTCGCCTCCTCGCGATGACGGCGTTCGAGATCGCCACTGGAGCCCTCACCCCCGGCCCCTCTCCCGCAGGGCGGGAGAGGGGAGTCGCTTCCTCGCGATGACCCACTTCGAACTTCAAACTTCTACCTTCCCAAGCAGATCCTGCAGCACCCACCAGACGCCCACCGTCACCAGCGCGCCCGGGATCACCCAGCGGATCCAGAGGCGGAGGAACCGGTGTTGCGCACCGCCCCCCAGTGCCTCCAGTGCCCGCTCCCGGGAGAGGCACCAGCCGACGGTGACGGCCACGAGCAACGCACCGAGGGTCTGCATGCCCGACCCGAAGGTCAGATCCCAGGGGACGAAGATCGCCAGGTTGATCATCGGAGGGATGGCGGCCAGGAGAATGATGCCGGCCAGGAGCCAGACAGCGCGCCGCCGGGTGAGTGAGGTGTTGTCGGTGAGCCCCGCCACCAGCACCTCGAAGGCGGCGATGGCGCTGAGCCATGCCGCGCCGAAGAGAGCCAGAAAGAAGAGCGGCCCCAGGAGACTCCCGCCCGGAATGGCGGCGAAGAGCTGTGGAAGTGTCGCGAAGAGAAGCCCGGGGCCGCTAGTCACCTCCAGCCCGTAGGCCATCGCCGCGGGGAGGATGGCGAGTCCCGCGAGGAGGCCGGCCAGGGTGTCGCCGAAGGCGGTGGCGCGGGCAGTGCGCCCGAGTGGTGTCCCCGTCTCCAGATACGAACCGTAGGCCACCATGAAGGTGCCGCCGAGGGAAAGAGAGAACACTGCCTGGCCCAGGGCGGCGATGACCACCGACGGAGTGATGCCCGCGGGATCGAACCGGAAGTACCAGGCGATTCCGGATCCCGTTCCCTCGAGCGTCAGGGTGCGGACCACGAGGAGCAGCAGGGTGCCGAAGAGGAGCGGAATGAGGATGCGGCTTGCCCGTTCGATCCCGCCGCGGAGACCGCGGACCAGCACCAGGGCGCATCCCGCCAGCACCACGCCGGTGGCACCGAGTTGCAGGAAGAAGCTGCGAGGGACAAAACCGGTGTCGGGGGGGAGGATCGCGGAGGGATTGGCCGGAATGCCGAGTGTCTGCGCAGCGGTGCCGAGCCCGTAGACCAGGACCCAGCCGACCACGTTGGTGTAGTAGGCGGTGGCGGCCACGACCACCCCGAAGAGGATCCATCCGATGATCCGGCCCCCGGGGAGGCCACCCCGCGCGAACGCCCCGACGGTGCCGCGACGCGTGGAGCGACCGAGGGCCCATTCGGCCATCAGCGCCGGAACGCCGATCGCCGCCACCCACCCGATGTACACCGCCACGAAGGCGGCGCCGCCGAACTTGCCGGCCAGATAGGGGAAGCGCCAGACGTTGCCGAGCCCCACGGCCACGCCGATCATCGTCATGAGGACGCCGAATCGGGTGCTGAAGGTCTCCCGGCCTTCCCCGGGTGAGGTCACGCGCGAGCCTCTGCCGGAATGAACTTGGCGGCGAGCGCCACCGCCCGATCGATCTCCTCTTCCCGGACAAAGAAGTGCGGTGCAAACCGGAGCACCGGTCCCCGCGCCGACACCAGCACCCCCTCGGCGCGCATCGCGGCCTCCACCTTGGCGGCATCGGGACAGAGGAAGGCGGTGTTGGGAGTGCGCTCCCGTCCCGGAGTGTCGAGGTGGGGAACCAGCCCGTGGGCCCGGGCCTGCTCCAGCAGACGGTCGGCGAGGTGGGCGGTCCAGGCGTGGATCGCCTCAACGCCGACCTCCAGGATCACTTCCATCCCGGCGCGGCAGATGGCGGCGTTCAGGATGGGAGGCGTTCCGCCGTCGAATCGCCGGGCGCCGGGCGCCCAGTCGAGTTGGCGGGGGTCAAACGCGAAGGGGTTGGCTCGGCCGAACCAGCCGGTGGCGGTTGGATGCAGGGTGTTGGCCAGGTCGGGCTTGACGTAGAGAAAGGCGAGGCCCGCGGTTCCGAGGAGATATTTGAGGCAACCGGCGGCAAGGGCGTCGACGGGGAGGGTGGAGACGTCGATCGGCGAGACGCCCGCGGTCTGGTAGGCGTCGGTGTAGAGGAGGGCACCGGACGCCCGGGTCAATTCAGCCAGGGCGTCGAGGTTCTCGCGGTGGCCGTTCAGGAAGTATCCGTGACAGGCGGAGACGAGGAGGGTGCGTTCGTCGATGGCGGCGGCCCAGTCATCGAGCCGGGGGCGGCCGTCGCGGAGGGGGACCCAGATCAGTTCGGCACCCCGGGCCTCCTGTGCGTGCCACACCTGGGCCACGCTGGGGAAATCGGCGTCGGAGAGCACGATGCGGTTTCGGGGGGGCCGCCAGTCGAGGGCGCTGGCCAGGCGGTTGGTGGCGTCGGACACCGAGCCGCAGACGGCCACGTCATCCGGGGAGGCATGGATGAGCCGGGCAAAGGCGCCGCGGGCCGCCTCCACCTCTCCGATCCACCCCTCCCAGTCCATGCCGTTCCGGTTCCAGCCATCGAGGAAGGCGTCGGCTGCGTGGCGTACCGGGACGAGCAGGGGGGCCTGGGAGCAGTTGTTGAGCGGGATGGTGGTGGCGACGAGCGGGATGCGCCGGCGCCAGGATTCGAGGTCAAACGCCGGTTGCACAGCGGTCTCCGGGGCTGGGGCAGCGAGGTTCAGACGTGCGTCATCCCGAGCCATCGGCGAGGGATCTCTGAACGTCATGTGAGTACTTCCCGTCGTCCGGACCTTGAAGGGCGTTGTTGCAGGGGGTCACGAGCCCGAGAACGTACAACTGGATGAATACCCGGAACCTGGGTGTGAGGGAAGGAGGGGACCTGCATCATAGAAATGGACCCCGGCGTTCGCCGGGGTGACGTTCCGAGCCCGTACCCCTACTCCCTATTCCCTACTCCCGACTCCCTACTTCGTCAGTCCATCACGCTCCGTAGTAAAACCGCTCCTTCACGATCTTGCCGTCCTTCCAGGTCTGGACCGCGACCTGGTGGTATTTCCGGACCCCCCAGTCGGCGTGGGTGTAGTCGTTGTGCCAGAGGACCATGGAGGTGTCGTCGCCGACGGTGACGGCCTCGACGGTGGCCCCCCGGAACTCGGTGACCTTGCTGAAGAACTCCTCCTCGCGGGCCCGATTTGCGGCCTTGCCGACGGTCGGCGGGTTGTCGTTCTCCTGCATGACCACGTCGTCGGCGTAGAAGGTGTCGAAGGCCTTCATGGCCTTGCCCTGGAGGACGAGCTGGTTGACCTGCTCGATGGCGCTGCGGATCTCGTTCTGGTTCATGGGTTTACCTTGGGATCAGGGTGGATTCATGCACATCGTGGTATGTTAAGTTATCACAGTGTGATTGACATGTCAAGTGTATTGAGGTCTCCGGATTTCTCCCGGGGTTGTTGTTTATGAAATATTAATCATCTATATTTGCTTTTCGTTGGGAGTTACGAAGAGTTCGTCCGGCTTGGTATTGTGAAAAATAAATGCCTTATCTTTTCATGTCTGGCTCGGATATGAGAGGTTCGTCAATGCGCCAGCGTACGAGCTCGCCCAGTGTGGAGTACCGGTCTGCCCGGGTCGGCCGGTCCGTGCGCCAGCAGAGCGGGCCTGAGGGCTACTCCGCCTTCATTCCCGCCCCCCTCCCCCCCAACCCGCCCCTGGTGTTCGATCCCGGATTGCGCGAGGCACTCGAAGCGGCGAGTCACGCTCTCGGCAGGCTGGATGGGGTGTCGGCCTCCCTCGAGCCCGATCTCCTCCTTTACATGTACGTGCGGAAGGAGGCGGTCCTCTCGAGCCAGATCGAGGGGACCCAGTCCACCCTCACCGATCTGCTCCAGTACGAGAACGCGGAGGCGCCCGGAGTACCGGAGGAGGACGTAAGGGAGGTTTCCCACTACGTTGCCGCGTTGCAGCACGGACACGACCGGATGCGGGGTGGAATGCCCCTCAGCCTGCGACTCATCCGCGAGGTCCACGGTGTCCTGCTCCGGGACGGTCGCGGGGGCAACCAGGCGCCTGGCGAGTTCCGCCGGAGCCAGAACTGGATCGGTGGACCCAGGCCGAGCCATGCCCGCTTCGTGCCGCCCCCGCCGCACGAGATGATGGCGGCGCTGGACAACCTGGAGAAGTTCCTGCACGATGAACGGGAGCGGACCCCGCCCCTCATCAAGGCGGGGCTGGCGCATGCGCAATTCGAAACGATCCACCCCTTTCTCGACGGGAACGGCCGCGTCGGGCGTCTCCTCATCACGCTCATTCTGTGCGCGGAAGGAGTGTTGTCGCAGCCGTTTCTGTACCTGAGCCTCTACCTCAGGCGGAACCGGGCCGATTACTACGACGCCCTGCAGCGGGTTCGCACCCACGGCGACTGGGAGGGGTGGCTCCGGTTCTATCTGGCCGGGGTGGAGGAGGTGGCCACGCAGGCCATGGGAACCGCCCGGGCGCTGCTCTCCCTGTTCGAAGGCGACCGGGCGCGGGTTCACCAGGTCGGGCGCGGAGCGGGGTCGGCATTGAAGGTCTACGAACTCCTCCGACGGAGGATCATCGTCTCGATTCCGCGGGCCGCGGACGCGACCGGCCTCTCGCGGCCGACGGTCACGGCAGCTCTGACTCGGCTGTCCGCACTCGGGATCACCCGGGAGATTACGGGCCGGGCACGGGACCGGCAGTACGTGTACGACCGGCAGCTCGCCCTGCTTGACAGAGGACTCGATGAGTGAGCGACCGGGAGGCGGTTCTCCATAGCCCACTGAGCCCGCGCTCCACACCGGGACCGCCCCTACGCACCACCGGGTACACGGACGAGGCTCCGGGCCGTCGGCCGTGTAAACGGCCCCATGGCCGAGCCCGGGGCGAAAGCCCCGGGGATACGGAAACGTGAAGTTCGAAGTGTGAAGGCCGCGTTCGTCCCTACCGCCTACCGCCCACCCCCAATCTCCTATAACGGCGATCCCCCCACCCCCTACTCCCGACTCCCCACTCCCTATTCCCTGCTTCTACTCTCTCTCTCTCTCTCTCTCTCTCTCTCTCGGCCAAGACGCGAAGCTCGGTCTTTGCTCGCTCGAGGTACGTGCCGACACTCTTGGTGGTCACGCCGAGGGTCTGAGCAATCTCCCGGTAGGGAAGCCCCTCGGACCACAGTGTGAGCACCTGCTGCTGCCGCTCGGACAGAGACAACCTCCAGCGGGTGAGTTGGAGGGATCGGGTGTCCTCCTGACGCTCAGGTAATGTGGTGGTCCTCGGCTCGGGTACGGTCGGGCCGAGCGGCTGCCATTTCCGTTCGCGGCGCAGGTGATCCCGGCAGGTGTTCCGCACCGCGACCACCAGGTAGGGGAGCCCGAGTGAGTCAGCGGATCGTGGTGTTGTCACGATCCGCAGGAACACATCGTGACAGGCGTCCTCCGCGGAAGAGTGATCGGGACAGACGTGTCGTGCATGACCCAGGAGGGTCTCGAAGTGCTGCCGGTATGCCGCCTCGACATCCTCCGGCCACGGGTCGGTCCGGGGCTCACGATGTGCCATGGGGGCCTCCCGGCACACCGTGCCGCTTGGGTGCGTCGGCGGGTGTCAGGTACCCGTCACAGCTCCAGTGATCGTTGGGAGATTCGCCTTTGTTTCCACCGATTGTCATGCCGCTCCTCTCTTCCCCGGCCCTTGGGCCACGTGACTCTCTTGACGAGGGATGCCTGAGGTAACGAGCCCACCGCCGTGGTGGTTCTGGTGAGAGGGTCAGGCTCACCGACGACCCGACCGGGCTGGTTTGCGAGGGCTGACGGAAAGGGGTCGTGGGAGTGGAATGCGACGGTCGTGTAGGGAGAATCGGGGGCGTCATACGTTATAGAGAGGAAGGGCGGGTTCGTCGATCCCATCGGACGTATCGCGTGACGCGCCGGAGATGGGTGAAGGAGAGGTGCGGGGAGGGGGTGATCCTGTCGTGAAGATGGTTCATTGAACCGTGGAGTGGGACCATGCCGTGTGAAGGGAACAGCGGAACCAACGGAACGGATACCGGAATGAGGGAATTGGGTGTAAGCAGTGTTGCGTTTACTCGCTGGTCGAGACGGGCTCCGCCATGTGGTCCCATCGCGGCAGGCTGGGACGGGAAGGTGCAGGTGATGGCCCTGCTCATGATCAGCACCCTGAGCGGCTGCCATCGCGATAGCTATGCACACGCTCGTGGGGCTGAGCCGGGCATCGTGGGGTCGCTCCGCGATCAGCTCCAGATTGTCGATAGTCTTCAGGTCGAGGAGTCGCCAACCTCTCAGGTAGTCACCCCATTCGTCACCAGTGATGGCGAGGGTTTCGTGGTGGCGGATATGAGCGAGGGGGAGATCCGACGGTATGGGAGGGACGGACGCCTGCGCTGGAGCACGGGAAAGAAGGGCTGGGGGCCCGGCGAACTCCAGCTTCCTGCCCAGGCGGTCTCAGTGGGGGAGAATGAATACGTCGTGGTGGATGGAAAACGAGGGATCCTCCAGTTCACACGAACCCCCGACTCGGTCGCGTGGAGGACGGTCTCCACGGATCTTGGCCGATCATTCCAGTCAGCGCCTCTTGGCCGAGGTATGTTGCTAGTGGCCGGGTACACCGGGCACAGAAGTTATTCACGTCAATCCCCGATTCTGCATGTTCTCGACCTGGCAACGGGCACGATCACCAGGAGCATCATGCCGATGCCCGGGGACGACATCCTCGCAACCACGGCCCTCAACGCAGGTGTGGTCGCGTTCTCCAGGATGACGGACACGATCCTTGTCACCGTGGGAGCGGTGGACACGGTATTCAGCTATCTGCTGTCCGGGGAGCGAGTGTCCGCGAGAGGATTCCGGTCCGAGCATTTCCAGACGGCCACGGTGAGACCGGGAACGATCCCCCGCGAATACTGGCGGGAGTCCTTTACGCGGCACCACAAGGTGTACGCCTTGTCTGACGGGAGGGTCTTGCTGTCTCACGTGCGTTTGTGGTCTGGAGAGCATGTCTGGGGTACGATCGTCCTCGATCGTGGTGGGAACACGCTATTCGACGAGTTGCACCGGGAGCCTCTGCTTGCGGTCCGGGGTGATACCCTGGTGTTCGCAAGCGCTGACAACCCCGCACGATGGTATTTCGGCGTCCTACCCAGGGCAAAACTGTGAAACCGTATACTGATGAGGGAGGTGTCATGCACAGGGTGACGGTATCGGCACTCGCGCTCGTGATCGGATTGATGGGGTCATCAGGATGCACGAGATCCGTGCCGCGGGATCACGTCGTGGCCGCAATCGGAGCAGAGACCGAGGAAGTTCTGGTCTGGGCGGTCAGTGCGCGCGAATGTGTCAGTTGCCAAATGGACGCTCACGCTCTCCGCAGGATTCTTGGGGATCTGAAGGAAGCGCTTGTTGTCCAAAGGGGAGAGGGCGATGCGCCGGTGGTGGACGGCTTCCTTCGACGGGAACGGATCTCAGCCGAACCCACCAACGCACGCATCCTGCGGGTCGGGGCGAACGGAGGGGCGTGGGCGGTGGTGACCGGCGGGCAGGTTGTCTTCAGGGAAGACTATTCCCTCAAGGTCAAAGGGGACGGCATAAGGGCTCTTCGTGAGATTGTTCAGCGCGCAGCGCTGGTGGAGACAGGTGCACGAGGTGCAACAACGGATGTGGGAGTGAGCCGAGCACTCGGCAGTGACGGTCTGAAGAAGGGCGTCGCCGGGCGTGAGAACAGGCTGATGCAATGACTTGCCGACGGAGCGTCAAGCTGCTCCGATGGCGTCACCGGTGGCGCACTGCCACCACTACCATTACCGGAGGTGTCAAAATGAAGAGGTTGATCCTGAGGGTGGGTGCCGTGCTGTTGGCAATCGGCGCCACGCCGCTGTCGTCTGGTGTGGCCCAGGGTTACTTCGCCGAGGGGGCGATCACCGACTACTTTATCTACCCGGACTGTGCGGCGTTGGACTGCCACAGTGCAGACCCGGGCATCACGGACTGCTGCACGTATTGGGTCTCGGGGTGACCCCAACGAACCAGACCGTGTCGTGACCCTGGAGGGTGCGTGCAAGGGGGGGCGCCAGTGGCGTCTCCCTTTTCACAGGGGGTATCGACTTGGTTCAAGGTGAACGCATGAACGAGCCTGAGAGTGATCCGCCCTCCTGAGTGGGACTGGCCGCTGGTGGACCTGGGATCATTCCAGCGGTTGTCTGCGGTGCAGCCCCGAACCGACGAACGTTGGTGCTTGGACCAACCGACAAGGAGCGTGAAGATGAGCGGAACCTCGGTATGCGTGCGTGATCGGCGTAACCACACGACTGCCAACCCTGCCCGGGGAGGGAACCGCCCCATCCATCGAACGGGGGGGATGGCTTTCTGGGTAGTGTGCCTGGTTGGACTCGGATGGCCAACTGGGGTGCTCGGGGCCCAGGTGGTTGACGTGCGCGTGGTGGAGTCGGTGCGCGGGCTTCCCGCTCCCAGTGCGATCGTGGCCTTGCGGCGCGCCGATGGCTCCCTGGTGGAACGACGCCTCACCGACCTGCAGGGCCGGGTCCGGTTCAGCGCGATGGGGGTCGGGACCTTCCTCCTGGAGGCGGACCAGATCGGCGCCCGCCGGGCCACCACACCCATGTTTGCCATCGAGACGGTGTCCGACACGATCCGCCACCGCCTGGCGATGGAGGTCACGCCGTTCCTCCTTCCCGAGATGAACGTGGCCTCGCGGGAAGTGGCCTGTGCCGCCGGGGGAGTGGACGGGGCCGACCTGGTGACCGTCTGGGAGGAAGCGCGCAAGGCGCTGACGGCCACGGTGCTGACGGAAGAGTCGGTCCAGCCCCTGCTGCGGCGGTGGCGGTGGGTGCGTCGGCTGGATCAGAGCCAGCGCGAACGCGGGGAGCAGAGCAATCTGGTGGAGTACGCCCGAGGACCCTCCTTCGTGAGCGCCACCCCCGACGTTCTCCGGGACCGCGGCTACATCGAACTGGGTGACTCGTTGACCACGTTCTACGCGCCGGACGCACGGGTGCTGCTGGAGGATCTGTTTCTCGAAACGCACTGTTTTCGCCTGGACGTGGAGGCGCGTCGAACCGAGGGGCTGGTCGGGCTCCAGTTCACACCACTGGCCGGGAGAAAAGTGCCCGGGATCAGGGGGACCTTGTGGGTACGGCGCAGGGGAGCGGAGCTGGCGGAGATAACGTATCAATATGTGAATCTCCCGCCGGAGTTCCGGGGCAATCCGACATTCGGGGGGCGGGTCGCCTTCGCCCCGGTACCGGGGGTCGGATGGATCGTGCGGGAGTGGTCCCTGCAGACGCCGGTCTACGGCATGCAGGACGATGATGGCAGGATCAGCGACCGGGGCAACCTTCGAGCCGTGATTCGCGAGACGTCCGGCTTTCGGCAGGCCCAGACGATTGGTCTCGTGGGCTGGACCCTGGAGGGGGGAACCGGGTGGGTGGTGGGTGGAGATCCCCCGCTGCCCGGCGCGTCCCCCGCCGGGGGCGAGAGACTCGCGGGACCATCGGTCGGCAGGCCGCAGCTCTGCCGCTCCAGTGCCGATGTGGGGGGCGGCCTGGGGGCCGTCGTGGTTCGGGTGGAACATGCGGATTCGGCCGCGGTCGCGCCGGATGTCCCCGTGGTGGTCCTGGTGGGAGACCCGGAGGTCCAGTCGGTGCGACTGGCCAATGACCGGCAACTCAGCGTGGTGCGGCCAGTGGTGCGGATCGATGGCGTGAGCCGTCCGGACGGGTTGGTGGCGGTGTGCGGAGTTCCGGTTGGAGCCCGGGTCCGGGTGCACGCCGGTTCCGTGCAAGCTCCGCCGGTGCATGCGGAGGTGATGGAGTCCCCGGTGCCGGTGCGCGTGGCATACCGGCCGGTTCCAGCGACTCGCCGGGCATCGGCTCCGGCGGGGGTGCTGCAGGGACGGGTGATCGACTCGGCGGGGACCGGGCTGCCGGATGTGCAGGTGATTGTGGTGGACGCGGGACGCCTGGCCACCACCGACAGCGGGGGGCGGTACCGGGTCACCGGAGTGCCCGAAGGCCGGTTCGAAGTGATCTTCCGTCGGCTCGGCTACCGGCCGACCCATACCTTCCGGGCCTTCCGGCAGGACACGAGCCGGGTCGACATGCGGCTCCAGGCCGAAGCGTTCGTGCTCCCGGAGGTGGAGACCCGGGTACGAGGTCCGGCCGAGGTGCCCATGAAGCTCCGGGAGTGGGCCCGGCGGCGGGAATACAACGTGGGGGGGAAGTTCTGGGACGATTCGCTGCTGAGGACGAAGGAGTACCAGCGGCTGCCGGAACTGCTGCAACTGGTCCCCGGGGCCAAAATTATCCGGGTACGGGGAAGGCGGTCCCTCGTTGCGGGAAGGGGTGGGGGGAAACGGCCGGACATGGATCCCACGATACCCCAGGCCTGCTACACCGAGGTGTATCTTGACGGGGCACGCCTCTCATCGGCTTGGCTCCCGTTCAATCTCGATGACATCCCGATAGACCAGATCGCGGCGATGGAGTTCTATCGTTCGGCTGCGGAGATCCCGGCGGAACTCAACGCGACCGGTTCGGCCTGCGGGGTCCTGGCAATCTGGACGAGGTAGGAGTGAGAGGGGAGAAGTTCGAAGTGGGAAGGAGGAAACTGGGGCGGTGCCCCGGTGGAGGTGCCGGGACTAATCATTGTTCGTTGGTCATTGCCCAAGGCGGGGGTCTGGCGCTTCAGCGCCGGTCACCGAAGGTGCATCGCGCGGGATTCATCCCGCGTCAGCGGCTGGGAAGTGCAAACTCTGTAGGGGCCGTTCGCGAACGGCCCCTACCGGTGGGAAGTGCGAAGGCCCTCACCCCCGGCCCCTCTCCCGAAGGGAGAGGGGGGACAGGTCCCACGCCCCTCCCACCGCTGTCCCCGCCACCGCAGACGTCCCTGCGCCGAAAATGAAAGCCGGGAGGAGGGTCTCAGGAGTCGCCCCGGCCAGAGCGGGAGCGTCGAGATCGAGCAGCATCAGGTCGGCCCACTGACCGACGGCGATCTCGCCGGTGGCCACGCCGAGTGACCGGGCGCCAGCCCGGGTCCCGGCCTTGAACAGGGTGCGAGCCACATCCCCGGCGGCGGAGCGGTCCCCGTCTCCCTCACCTCACTCCCGGAAGATGCCCCGGCGCCCCCGGCCAGGACGAGAGCGTCGGAGATGGAGCAACCGGAAATCGGGGCCCGAGAAGAGGTGATCGGGCCGCGAAGAATAGCGGTGTCGTTTCGACACACTAGACGCACTCTGACACGTGTTGAAATGACACAGGCGGGCCGTTGTCAGGGTCGGTCTGTATCGAGCCAATGGAGCGCAAGTTGTTTGTTGACAACCCTTTCTCTCTCTCTCTCTCTCTCTCTCTCTGGTCTACATCTTGCCACTCGATTCTATGGAGGGTGATCATTCGAACCACGGAGTTACACATCCCGGCGTGAGAATCGAAGGGAGGCAAGGAATTGGAAAATCGGACAGCCAGCGGGATCGTAGGGGCCCGAAGTGAACGGGCGAAGAATGTGATCGCCCTCCTGCTTCTCGTGGCTGCGCTTGTCTTCGCTGCAACGACACTGCTTTCCCGTTCCAGGAGCCTACCCTCTGGGTTTGCCCAGCCCGAACCGACACTTTACGGGAGAGGGATTGACTCCATCTTGGCATCCGATCCTGCCATGGCCCAGTGGGCAGCCACCAGAGAGCCAGGCAAGTCCTGGGTGCTCTACGTTTTCTCGGTCACCTGTTCTGCCTGTAACCAACAGAAGATCTATGTAACCGATCTGTTCTCCCGCGTTCCACGGGGGAGATTCCTCGCAGTCAGCTCGGACCCCAAGGAGCAGCTCGCTGATTATTGGAGTGAGCGGCTGCAAGAGCCCCTGAGCATCCAGCATGGAACGTTGACTGCGATCGGAATCAGAGCGGTCCCATCGCTCCTGATTGTCCGGGACGACGGAATCATCCACAGAAGCTGGGTGGGGCAGATAACCCACTGGGGACCCCGGACACTGCTTGATAGCCTAGTTTTTTAGCGCGTGGCAGCTCCGTGTCGGCACGTAAGTTTCGTAGGTAGTTTTACAACCAGTATCCCCATAAATCCCCATATTAAAGGGAGGACAAAATGTTGACGATGTCTCGCTCCAGCCGCAACCTCATCCTCGCTCTCGCTCTCCTCATCGTAAGTGCCGGGACTGCGAACGCGGATGGCCTGGGCTGGTGGTGTTACAATGGCACGTGCTGCGCGAGTGACGGAGACCAGGTCTCGCAGCCCTGTCAGTTATGGTTGCGACCCTGACGCGCAAGGCTACAAGCTGATCGTCCACTGCTGATCATCCATGGCGGGTAGTTACCGGGCAAGTGCGAGGTTTCTGTGCAAGTGATGAATCCTTGGAGATTCCGCATCGGAACACTGCTTCTCCTATCGGCCTGTTCGGGGAAGGACTCCGGACGCCTAGGCGAGAGTGGGTCGGGTCCAAGTGCATTTTCGGAGCCGATTGCGATCATGCCTGCTCTGGAGAGAGAGCCTCTCGCCTTGGACTTGGAGCACGATCCGCCGAGACCGAACGCACCCATCGCGGTCTCATCCAGAGGGACGGTGCTGTTCGCCAATCCACGCCACCGCCGCGACCGAAACATGTTCACCGTTGTTCGTTCGGGGGTTCCTTCGCGTGAGGTGATCCGAAAGGGTAGTGGGCCCGGCGAGGTCGCTGATGGCTCCCTGAGAATTGTGTTCCTGGACACACTTCTCCTGGTGGATGACCATGAACAGGCGAGAGCTTCACTCTTCACTGCCCAGGGTGGGCCCATCGACGATGAGCCCGTTCCCTTCGGGTGGTATCTGCTCGGGAGCCAGGGCGACTCCCTGGATTACTTCGCAGCACACACTCCTGACGGTCAGTCGGCCGTTTACCGCCGCATCGCGCTGGGGCGGAAGGACCGGGTCGTCATTCCTCACGATGACCCGGTCCTCAAACGGGTGGCCCCCCCCGTCATCGGAACCGCCCTCAGCTCCCCTCCTGCCTATGCTGTCTCACGTGGGCGGATTGCCATTGGTGACCCGGTGGGGTACCGGATACAGTACTATCGCCCGGAAGGGAATATCGAGTTCGGGCGTGATCTCTCCCCGCGTCGCCGTACCCGGGCAGCACTCGACCAGGAGCGCCGACGCATCCGGCAGCAGCTTCGTATGGGGTTTGTCGGGCCGGACGGAAAGCGGATTCCCGTTCCCGGACTGCAGGAGAGGCTGGATACACTCGATCGTGAGGTCCTCCCGCATTTCACGCGGCATGGGCTGGCCTTTGACCATGCCGGACGGCTCTGGGTCGTGGGGGAAACCGGCGATTCCTCTTTCGCCGACGTCTTCGCCGACACCACCTTTCTTGGCCGTCTCGCGCTCTCGTGCCGTGGACCCGGCAGGAGTATCTCCTTCAATCGGAGATGGTTGGCCATGATCTGCCTGAGCGACAACGACGAACCTGAGATCCAGCTCTATCGCGCCGACGATCCCACCTGATCCTTCTCCGGTGGCCACCGAGTCCGGGAAAGCGGTCGGTGGACATTGTCGCAACCGGGTTTCGATCCGGAACCGAGAGACGACACCCCGAGACCTCTCCTGACTCAAACATGTGGCGAATTAATTCGGGCGGCCGAGAAGCCCCTTCCGGCCCCATGTGTGGCTCCCGGGAGTCCGACACGCTCACCCTCCGGTCAGCTCCACACTCCGCCCACCGCCGTCCCTCCACGGTGCCCGGCACGTAGGCGATACCGGACACCTCCGGTCAGCTCCACACTCCGCCCACCGCGGTCCCCGCCACCGCCGACGTCCCCGCGCCGAAAACGAAGGCCGGGAGGAGAGTCTCAGCGGTCGCCCCGGCCAGAGCGGGAGCGTCGAGATCGAGCAGCATCAGGTCGGCCCACCGACCAACCGCGATTTCGCCGGTGGCCACGCCGAGTGACCGAGCACCGAGTCGGGTGCCCGCGGTGAGCAGTGCGGTCGCTACGTCCCCACCAGAAGTCGTTTCTGCGCCGCTCCCGTCTCCCCGAAACACTCCCCGGCGCTGCTGCCGGAGCCGCTGGACATACTCGGCCCAGCGCAGCTCCTCGGGAAAGGCGATCCGGGCATTGGAGTCGGTGCCGAACGCCATGGATCTCTCGAGTGTCGAGGTGGTGGAGAGGTCGAGGATCCCGTCTCCCAGGTTCCCTTCCGTGAGGGGACAGAGGGAGACGGTCCCGCCCGCACCGACGAAGGCCGCAAGATCGGATGAGTCGGCCTGGGTGCAGTGGATCGCGGTCACATTGCGTTGGGTGGAGAGAAGACCGTTGAGCAGCGCGAGTGGCCGGGAGCCATAGGCCGCGACGGCGTCCTCCACCTCCTTCACCACCTCCTCGACATGGATGTGGAAGGGGAGGTCGCGCGTGACCGACTCGTCGTGCAGCGAGCGGATCTCCTCCGGAGTGGCGGCGCGAATGCTGTGGGCCGCGACCCCCATCGATTGGCACTGTGGATCGAGCTGCGCGGACAGCCGATCGAACTGATCCCACCAGCCGGCCAGGCCCTCCGAGCGGAACCGGCGCTGCCCCCCCCGGAGCGGCTCGCCGATGCCCCCGGTCCGGTAAAACGTCTGCAGCAGCACCAGCCGGATCCCGGCCGCGCGCGCCGCGTCGAGGAGGACCTGATCCAGCGCCCAGTCCATCGCCTCGGGATCGACGTGGTGGACGTAGTGGAACTCCCCCACGGTGGTGATGCCGCTCAGGCGCATCTCCCGGAAGGCCTGAACCGACAGGTCGAAAAGGGTGGCGGGGCCGAGCCGGTCCACCAGGGAGTACATCGCCTCGCGCCAGGTCCAGAAGGAGCCCGCACCGGCAGGGAAGGACTCGCCGAGCCCGCGGAGTCCGCGCTGAAAGGCATGGGAGTGGACGTTGACAAAACCGGGCAGGATGGCGCGACGCGGGAGCACTCTGTCAGGGGAAGGTCCCCCCGGTCCCACGTGGACAATGTGTCCCGCGCTGTCGATGCCGATCCGAACACCCCGCTCGAACCGCTCCCCGGTCCAGGTGAGTTCCGCCTCGATGACCTGGGCCGTCTCCCCCTCGGTTGTCATGACGAGAGCACCCACTCCTGGAGAACGCGGTCGAGCAGGCGCGCCGCCGCGGCCAGATCGGCCTTGGGCACCGTTTCGTTCGGCTTGTGAGCCACGTCGATCGTGCCCGGTCCGCAGATGACGCACTCCATCCCCACGGTCTGGAACCATCCCGCGTCGGTGGCGAAGGAGACGCTCTCCCCGGGATGGGGTCCGGCGAGTTCCGCCATTCGGTGCCAGGTGCCGCACGATGCGTCGAGGTGCAGGGGAGGGGAGTCGCCCAGCATCTCCAGTGTGAAGTTGTCCCGGCCCACGGCGTGAGCCACCGTCTCCCGCACCCGGGCGATCATCGCATCCCGCAGCATGCCGGGCAGGAGCCGGATCCCGACGTCGATGACACACCTGTCGGGCACCACGTTGATCGCCACGCCCCCTTCCACCTGGGCCACGTTGAGCGGCACCCAGGGCACCTCGGCAAAGTGCTCGCTCGTGCTGGTGCGCTCCCGCTCCAGGTCGGCCCGGAGGTCGCTCAGCGCCACGATGGCCCGGCCCGCCGGTTCGATGGCGTTGCGTCCGAGATGGGGATACCCGCTGTGGGCCGGAACGCCCGCGAAGGTGAGGCGGAGCTTGAGGTGTCCCTTGTGAAGCCGAACGGGGCGGAGTTCGGTCGGCTCGCCGATGAGGGCGGCGCGTGGAAGCCGCTGGGCCGGTTCCCATCGGGACACGAGATCGTGGGCGCCGAGTGTGCCGAGCTCCTCGTCGTAGGTGAAGAGGAGCACGAGTGGGTGCCGGAGACGGGCCGGGTCGATCCGCCGGGCCCGTTCCACCGCCACCGCGAGGAACCCCTTCATGTCCGCGGTGCCTCGGCCCGCCCAGGTATCGCCCAGGTCGGTGAGAGTGAAGGGATCGGTGGTCCACTCCGGCTCGTCGGCGGGGACCACATCCATGTGCCCGCTCAGGACCAGCCCGTCGCGGGTGCCGGGGTCGATGTCGGGGCCGAGCCGGATGACGAGGTTGGCCTTGGCGCCATCGGGCGAGGGAACACGGGTGATGGTAACGCCGGGGCGGTCGAGGAGATCGGCGATGGCGTCGGCCAGGGCGAGGTTGCTGTTCCGGCTCACGGTGTCGATCGCGATGAACCGGGCCAGCAGGTCGGTGGTGGAGAGGTTGGTCACGCCGAAGTCTGGAACGGTCCGGCGGGGATGACAAGGCCGGGTACTGGGTGTTGGGTATTGGGTATTGGGTATTGGGTATTGGGTGTAAATTCCCTACTCCCTATTCCCTACTCCCTATTCCCTACTCCCTATTCCCTACTCCCTATTCCCTACTTCCTACTCCCGACTCCCCATGCCACGTTCCGTCACCCTGCTGCTCGCCGCGCTCGTCACCCCGGCCCTCCTCGTGGCCCAACGCCCCTTCGGTGGCGGTCTTGAGGTGCAGGGGTATCCGGCGGGCGGGATCTTCACCGCGCAGCTCGAAGCGGGGCTCGGTGCCCGTTGGGCGTTGCAAGTGTCGGGCGGCGTCAACCTCACCGACCGGAGGGACTTCGGGGAGCACGACGACGAGGAGGGGGAGGGTGGCGGTGGTGGGATCGCCCTCCGGTATCACCCCCGCGGCCCCGGGCGGGGATGGTTCGTCGGGGCCCGGGCCGATCTCTGGCGCCTGAGCATCGACTGGACCGATCCGGGCCGGAGTGGGAACACGAAGGTGACGGTGCTGCAACCCACCGGACTGGCGGGATACCGCTTCCCCGTGGGAGGAGGGATGGTGCTCGACCTGAGCGCCGCGCTGGGTGCCGAGATCAACGTGCGCACCAACGGCGAGGACGTGGGCGACGGGGCGATCGTATTGGTTGGTGTTGCGTTGCGGTCGGGGAGGTAGGGGAGGGGTGGGTGTTGGGTATTGGGTGTTGGGTGTTGGGCCCAACCCCCTCCCCCCAATACCCAATACCCCTACCACCTATCGCCTACCACCTATCGCCTATCGCCTACCGCCTATCGCCTATCGCCTATCGCCTACCGCCTATCGCCTATCGCCTACCGCCTACCGCCTATCGCCTACCGCCTACCGCCTACCGCCTCCCTACGGCGTCACCCGCCCCCCGCCCGGCGGCACCGTCGCCCGTCCGATCTGCCCGGTGTCCGACCCGTACCAGATCGAGCGCGACGGGGCATCGAACATCATGTGCCGGACCGTTCCCCCGCCGCCCGGAATGGGAGTCTGGCTGAAGAACGTCTCCGTCTTCGGGTCGAATCCCACCATCCGGTTGGGCTGCACCCCCGTCTCCACGAACCAGACACGGCCGGCGTCATCCGATGTCATCGCGTAGGGGAGGGAGCGCGCCCCGGAGGGATTGGCCCACTCCTTGACCGCGCCCGTGGCGGGATCGAGCCGTCCGAGGTAGCCCCTCGTGTAGTCGACATACCAGATGATCCCATCCGGCGTGGCCGCGATCCGCCGGGGACGGGCGCCCTCGGCGGGGAGCACGAACTCCTTCACGGTCAAGGTCTTGGTGTCGATGCGACCGAGCTTGTTGGAACCGAACAGGGTGAACCAGGGATTGCCGGCCGGATCGACCACGATGCCGTAGGGACGGGACCGGGTGGTGGCCACGGGGATCAGCTTCACCTCGCCGGTGGAGGGGTCGAAGCGGCCCACCTTGTTGCTCTGCTGGGCGGTGAACCAGATCGTGCCCGAGGCGTCCTCGATCAGGGTGTGGGGATCGCGCACGGTGGAGTCGGGCATCATGAACTTCTGGATCTTCCCCGTGGCGGGGTCGAGGCGTCCGATGTGAGAGGCGCGGTTGCCGGAGTACCAGAGGGCGTCGCCCTTGCCCACGATGATGTTGTGGGGGCCGGTGCCGTCCTCCAGGTCGAACCGCGTGAACTGGCCGGTTCTGGGGTCGAGCCGGCCCACGTAATGACCCGCCTGGCCCACGAACCAGACCGTCCCCTTCGAATCGACGAACGGATCCCGGGGCCGGGTCTTTTCCCAGGGAACCTGGAATTCCTTGATTGGAACAGTGTCGACGGCCGCCGGGGCCTGGAAGAGGGCCGGGATAAGCAGGGGAGTCAGCAAGGCGAGCATGGGAAAACCTCAAGGTTGGTAGTTTGAGTCACGGTGGCGTCATGCTGGCGGTACCCGTAGCTTTGGGAGTCGCGCGATCCACCAGAAGATCATATACACTAAAGTACGCAACCTACTCTCCCCGTGTTGGAGGTTCGATGTCCTTCCGCCCCATGCTGCCGGTTCTCCTGATCGCAGGGACCGCCTGCGCCCCCGCGCCAGAGCCCGCGGATCTCGTGCTCCGCAACGCCACCGTCCACACAGCGGACGATGCCATGCCCACGGCCGAAGCGGTGGCGGTGCGGGACGGCCGCATCGTGTACGTCGGCTCGAACAGTGAGGCGGGACGGTACGCCGGCCCCGAGACCGAGGTGGTGGACCTCGCGGGTCGTTTCGTGTTCCCGGGCTTCGTGGATGCCCACGCCCACGTGATGGGGATCGGGAACCGGGAGATGACGCTCAATCTGGAGGGCGCGACCGGAATCGAGGATCTCGTGGCCCGGGTGAAGGAGAGGGTCGATGCCGCCTCCGCCGGAGAGTGGGTCGTGGGCCGAGGGTGGATCGAGACCTTCTGGGAGCCGAGCCGCTTTCCGACCCGGGCTGACCTCGATGCCGTCTCCCCGAACAATCCGGTCTTTCTGACCCGGGCCGACGGGCACGCCGGCGTGGCCAACAGCGCTGCACTCCGGTTGGCGGGGATCACGCGCACCACTGAGCCCCCGTTCGGCGGCGACATCCTGAAGGATGCCTCGGGCCAGCCGACCGGAATGCTCATCGACCGGGCGCAGGGGCTGGTGGGGAGCAAGATCCCCGAGTCCACCGCCGCCGATGCCGACCGGATGCTCACCCTGGCCGGCGAGCGCAGCTTGATGCTCGGCTGGACTCAGCTCCACGATGCCGGCGGCGACTGGGACGACGTGGACCTCCTCCGAAAGCGTTACGCCGACGGGACCTTCAAGCTCAGGGTGTACAAGGCGCTGAGTGGCCCGGGAGCTCCCGGGCGTCGTCTGATCGAGGAGGGCCCGATCGTGGGCGAGTTCGATGGTCGGCTGACGGTGCGCACCGTCAAGCTCTATCTCGATGGGGCACTCGGCTCGCGCGGCGCGGCCCTGCTGGAGCCCTACAGCGACGCCCCGGGCACGACCGGCCTGTTGACCACCGACCCCGAGCAGATAAAGCCCTTCCTTCTGGACGCGCTCCGGCGGGGGATCCAGATCGAGACCCATGCCATCGGAGATCGCGCCAACCGGATGTTGCTCGATCTCTACGCCGAGGCCTTTGCCGCGGTGCCGGACAGCGCCCGGGTGGTGGCGGAACCGAGATGGCGCGATGAACACACCCAGATCGTCGATCCCGCCGACCTTCCGCGGTTCATCGAGCTCGGCGTTATCCCCTCGATGCAGCCCTCCCATGCGATCGGGGACCTTCACTTCGCGCCCGACCGGCTCGGCATGGACCGGCTCGCCGGGGCGTATGCCTGGCAGACCCTCATCCGCGCCGGGGCCCGGATCGCGGGGGGGTCGGACGCGCCGGTGGAGCGGGGCGAGCCGATGATCGAGTTCTATGCCGCCGTGGCGCGGAAGGACCAGAAGGGATTCACCGGCGAGGGATGGCATCCGGAGGAGGCGATGACGCGGGACCAGGCGCTGAAGGCGTTCACCCTCTGGCCCGCCTTCGCCGCGTTCGAGGAGAATGAACGCGGGAGCATCACGGTGGGCAAGTGGGCGGACTTCACCGTGCTCGATGCCGACATCATGACGATCCCGGAGCCGGAGATCCTGACGACGTCGAACGTGATGACGGTGGTGAATGGAGAGGTGGTGTACAAAAAGGTCAGGGAGTAGGAAACAGGGAGTAGGGAGTAGTCCCTTACGGACAGGATTGAACGCAAAACGGCAACAATATTGTGGGCGACGCCCGACCCCCCCGTCAGGCACGTCGATCGCCCCGGCCGCGCCGTGCGAGGGGGATGGCCACAAAAAGCACAGAAGTCACAAGAGGCACACCTCGGGGCGCCTGGGGGCCCCCCCAGGGGGCGAGAGAGGTTTCTGTGCCTTTTGTGCTTCTTGTGGTTGGCTCTGGGGGCGGGGAGAGGGCTCCGGAGGGACAGGAACCCATGCCGAAGCCGGAAGAGCCCAACCCTGAAGTGGA
>JBDIWC010000034.1:0-44705 GCA_039794085.1 Gemmatimonadales bacterium | reverse complement strand
ATGAACAGGATTGATAGAATGATCTTCCCTGGGCAGGGGAACCGATCCGGCGTCGCCTGGCGGTCAGGTCTACCGCGCTTCGGCCATGCCATGTGCACGGGAATTGGAGAAGAACCGAAGTTTGAAGTTCGAAGTTTGAAGGAGGAAGTGGGATGGGCGAAGGCGCGGGTGGTATACCGAGGCAGAAGGGCTCACGCGGAGGCGCGGAGGATCGGGGCCCCGTTTCGCCATCGGGTCGTCATCCCGAGCGATAGCGAGGGATCTGAGAATGCAGCGGGTGTACTTCCCGCCGTCCGGACTCCGATGTTCCTTCTCCGACCAAGAGAACTCAATTCGACGCAAAGATGCGAGGACGCAGGGGGTCGTTTGCCCGCCAAGCTCCTGGTTCCCAGCTGGGGGGCTGAGCCTGAACACGGAAAACTGACAACTGATCCCCCCGGAGATGCCTTCTGCGTGTAGGGAATCGGAGGGGTGATACCGAGCCCCTCGAACCATCACACTCTGCAGGAGGTTCCTGATGCAATCAGTCGATTCCCGTTCCTTCACGCGGATGGGCCGCTGTGCTGTCCTCGCCCTGGCTGCCCTGGCGGCGGCCGGGTGTGCCGACCAGGATGTCACTGCCCCCGCCGCCCCTCCCCCGACGCCGTCCTTCTCCGTGGCCGAGCAGTCGGCGGACATCTTCGAAACGCTCGGCGTGGTGAGCGCTCCCTGGGGTACCGCCACCATCCGGCGAGGTCCGGAGGGCGTCCAGGTGAAGCTCCGGGTGACCGACCCGGCGGTCCAGGCTGCGCTCGAGGGTGATGCGATCACCATCTGGATGGCCAGCTTCCACAACCCGGGGGCATGCGCGGTGCCGAATGACTGCGTCCCGACCGATCTCGGCAACCCCCTGACGGGAGCCGCCCTGCAGCGCGTCGGGGGCCGGGTCCTCGGGAATGGTCCCATCAACCTCGCGGTCAACGCGCGGGAGGGAGACACCAAGAATCAGATCGGTGGTACGGCGGCCGGGCTGGTGGACGCCGAGACCGACGAGATCCACGTGGTGATCCGGAGCCATGGCGCGCCCATCCCCGGAAAGGTGGCCGCCCAGATCAGCACGCCCGCCGGAGGGTGCAAGACGGTGAATGGCGGTCCGGGACCGGACCCCCAGGGGAATGACTGCGTCCAGTACGTGGCCATCTTCCAGTAGGGCCTAGCAGCGCAGCATGGCATCGGTCCCTCGCGAATCCGCCGGGGGGCCGGAGCCAGGCCGGGCTCGGGTCATCGGCTGCGTCGCGCGGCGGCGGCCCAGTCGATCGCCGGAAACCCGGTCCGTTCCATCAGCTCCGCAAAGCGGGCGGTCTTCTCAAGGCCCGAAAAACCGACCTGCAAGGCGGCGTGCGGCAGATCGGGGTGGCGTTGCCGGTACGCCGCCTCCAGCCAGTCGAACGCGGCGGCCGTATCGCCCAGGGCGTAGAGCGCCGAGGCCACTTCGGGCGTGTGGATGCTGTCCCGGGTTCCCTCGACCACCAGGGTGTCCACCATCCGCCGGGCCTCCGCCGTGCGGTCGGCGAGGGCCAGCACCCGGGCGAGTCCGGCTCTCGCCCGTTTGGTGTGTCCCGCGTTCACGGCATTCTCAAAGGCGCGAACGGCTTCGGCCTGGTCTCCCAGTGCCTCGGAAAGGAGTCCCAGCTCCTCGTGGACCAGCCAGAAACCCGGATCGAGATCCAGGACCTCGCGAAAGCGGGCGGCCGCGCTGTCCAGCAGCCCGACGGTGAGGAGGGCGAACCCCAATGAAGCAGTGTGGACCGGAGCGAGCGGGTCAAGCGCCACGGCCAGCCGCTGCTGGGCCAGAGTCTCGTCGAAGCGACCCTGCGCCACGAGCATGTACCCGTACCAGTGGTGCGCCGTGGAAAAATTCGGGTCCAGCTCGATCGCCCGCAAGAACTCTCTCTCGGCCCCGGCGGGGTCCCATTCGTGAATGTTCAGATACGCCGCGAGGGCGGTATGGGTCTCGGCCGATTCTCCGTCCAGTTCCACCGCACGGTAGGCAGCCTCTCGCATCCGCTCCCGGGCCACGTGCGGAGGGATGTACCCGAAGACGCCGAGGGGGCCGTACGCGCTGGCCAGGCCGGCATACGCCAGCGCGTATGTCGGGTCCACCGCGAGAGCCTGCTGGAAATAGCTGAGCGCCTTCTCGAATCCCGACTTGCTGCGCCGGTGCCAGAAGTACCGTCCCTTGAGGTAGAGCGCGTGTGCCTCGGCGCTCTCGGTGGGCTTCCGGGCCAGCCGGGCGCGATCCGCCGGCGTCAGTTCGGCCTCGAGTGCGGTGGCAATGCGGAGCGCGAGGTCGGTCTCGATCGTCAGGATGTCGGTCATCTCCCGTTCATAGGTGCCAGACCAAAGCTGGAACCCATCCGTCACGCCGACGAGGCGGGCCACGACCCGGATGCGATCCCCCTGGTGCCGCACGCTCCCTTCCAGGACAGCGTCCACGTTCAGCGCCCGGCCGAGGTCCCGGATGTCCCGCTGGTCTCCCTTGAGGGCGAAGGCGGAGGTGCGCGACGCCACCCGGATCGCGCGGAGCCGGGAGAGAGCCGAAATCAATTCCTCGCTCAAGCCGTCGCTGAGATATTCGTTCTCCGGATCCCCACCCACGTTGGCGAAGGGGAGCACGGCGATAGTCCGCGGAGCAGTTGCGACGATGGCCGCTTCCGAATCCCCCGGTGTGGTGCCCCGGGAGGACAGGAAGAATCCCGCCCCCGCGAGCCCGCCCACCCCCACGACGATGGCGATGCGCCTCACCCATCGAGCTCGGGGGACACGAGACACCGGTGGTGTTGGAGAGAGTGCGTACGGGGACAGGGTGACGGCTTCCCCGGTCACATCGGCCAGCAGTTCCTCGGCGCTGTCGTAACGTGCTTCTCGATCTTTCTGGAGCAGGCGTGCCACGACGAGGGCGATCGGTGCGGGAGTCTCGGGGCGGAGGTTCTCCACCGGCTCCGGGTCCTGGTGCAGAACGCCGTCGACGATGACCGAGTCGGTCCCACCCCGGAAGGGGCGCTTCCCCGCCAGCATTTCGTACAGGACCACGCCCAACGACCAGAGGTCGCTGCGCCGGTCGATGGGGTCTGCCCGGACCTGTTCGGGTGACATGTACGCGACCGTCCCCGGAGTCGACCCCGGCAGAGTGAGCGTCACGTCGGCCACCTTGGCAAGTCCGAAGTCCAGAAGCTTGACTCCGCCGTCCCGTGTGAGCATGACATTTGCCGGCTTCACGTCGCGATGGACGATCCCACGGCCATGCGCGGCCGCCAGGGCGCGGGCGATGCGGACGGCGAGGGTCACGGCCTCGGCCACCGGGAGCGGTCCCCGGGCGATCCGTTCCTTGAGCGTCTCGCCATCATAATACGCCATGGCGATGAAGAGGCGACCGTCCTCCGTCTCCCCGACTTCATGGACGGTGCAGATCTCCGGATGATCGAGCACCGCGGTCGCCCGCGCCTCGACCAGGAAGCGCTCCTTGGCCTCCGGGTTGAGCCCCAGGTGGGGCGGGAGAAATTTGAGCGCCACCTCGCGCTCCAGACGGGTGTCCCGGGCCCGGTAGAGCACCCCCATCCCCCCCCCGCCGATTCGCTCCGTGATCAGGTAGCGACCCACGCGTTGGCCGAGCAGGGGATCGGAAGGAGAGGAAGCCTCCTCGTCCTCCAGATCCGCAGTCGGGAAGGAAGCGGCCATCGCATCGAACAGACGCCCCGCGGGTTCCGCCCGGGCGAGGAGCGCCTCCAGCTCGGCGCGCTGATCCACGGAGAGTTCCTCCCGGTCCAGGTACGCGCTTCGTTCCGCGGGTGAAAGAGCAACCGCGGCCTCGAAGAGAAGCTCCAGGCGATCGACGTTCGGGGGGTCCTGACCCGCGGTCATCCGGTTCCCTCGGCGGTCCCGGTGGCCAGCGCGCGTTCCATCTCGCGGTGGAGCCAGGCCTGTGCCATCGACCACCCCCGCTTCACGGTGGCGGTCGACAGGGAGAGCGCGGCGGCGGTATCCGGGACCGTCATCTCCGCGAAGAAACGACACTCCACGATCCGCGCCTGGCGCTCGCTGACACGTTCCAGCTTCCGGAGCGCCTCATCGAGGAGCACCAGGAGCTCGGAATCCTCGGCTGCCGGGCCGTCCGGAGTCGGGGCGAGAGCGTGTTCGAACTGTTCCAGGGAGAGCCGGACCCGCCGACCCCCTCGCCGTGCCGCATGAGCCCGCCGGGCGTAGTCGATCCGCAGGTGCCGCATCGCCGTGGCGGCCACGGCGGAGAAGTGGGCGCGATCCTGCCACTGGGGGGGATGTTCCTGATCTGCGAGCTTGAGATAGGCCTCGTGAACGAGGGCCGTCGTGTCGAGGGTGTCGGTGTCGCCCTGGCGTCGGCGCTGGGATCTGGCCAGCTTCCGCAGTTCGTCGTAGACCAGGGGGTAGAGGGCGTTGAAGGCCTCCCGGTCCCCCGCCGAGATCTGGCGAAGGAGGCGAGTGACGTTCGTCTGGCCGGCATCGTCCGTCACGTGAGTACCTGTCCCCAAGGTGCTGCAAGGTCTTGCAGTTTGTCGAGGTATCCGACACAGCCCGGGAGAGGGTCGGCGGGGATGACGATCTCGTCACAGGATGTGATGGACGTTACCGGGCGGGTTCGGGGTTGTCAACACTGATGCGGACCCCGGACAGACCCGGGGTCGGCGCCTGCGGCGACGGGTCCTGAAGGACGCCTGGTCTTCCCGCACCCGTCCACGTACTCGTACCCGAGCCGATGTGGCATCGGCAGGACCAACAGAGGATTCAACGCGAGGGCGCAAGGGCGCCGAGTGGTATGGAACCCGCCAGGCCTTCTGGTCCCCAACCTGGCGGGCCAGCGCCCTCGGTTGCGACATGCGGGTCGCCGATCAGGGGTCCTGGACTGTGAGGGGAATCCACTCGCAGCCGACATCCGTCACCCGAAATGAATAGAGCACCGATCGGAGTGTTCCGGCGTCATCAAGGCGACGAGCCACGAAGTGCAGCACGTCGTCCCGGAAGAACGGTGAAAGGATGTTGTCGACTTCGAGGGGGACGAGGCCGTCGACGCACGCCCGGCGGAGATCGGGCGAGACCAGACTGACCCAGTGGCGGATGCGGCGGTACGCGATCCCCGCCCCGCCGCTGCTCGGATTGTTCACGGTGGTGACCTCGGTGTCGGCGTCGAGGTGGATCACCAGGTACTGGCCGGTGCGGAGTCGCCGAATGGCCAGCACCAGGGAGGCCGCGAAACGGAAGCGGTCGGTGTCCGCGATGGCCGCCACCTGTTCGGCGATGTCGGGCGGGATTCCCAGGCGTCTCCGGACCGGAAGCTCTATCCGTTGCTTCGTTGCACCATCCCGGTCAAGCACACGCAGGGCGGGATCGGCGGGGAAGAGGGCCACCCAGCCGTCATCGTGCGGCGCGAGGGATGGTTCACCCCCCTGGGAGTACGCGTTCAGCGAGCGCTCGTAGATCGGCGGAGCGGTCCCCCAATGCGCGATGCTGTCGGTGGTGGTTACCCAGGTGGTGAACGGAGTGCGACGGAGCTTGCCCGGCAGGATGAGGGTATCGCCCCGCGCGACCCATTGCTGGGTGGGATAGAACGGAGTCCGCAGCACGACTTCCCGCCGCACGGCACCGTTGTTCACTCCGAACACGACGATCCGGGCCCGCCGGGCATCGACAGCGGCGAGGAGGGAATCCCCCGGGAGGAGGCCGAGGGAGGAGATCCGCTGGAACTCGCCGGGGCCGCGACCCGGACGGCCGAGGACGCGAACGAGTGCCCCGGCCGGATCGAAGTGCAGGATCGCGGTGCCGGTTTCGAGGAAGAGGTGACGCTGGCGAGTGAGGGCGTGGGTGCGGAGGGGGAGAAAGGTCTCCAGCGAGTCGGGCTCGGCAAGAACCAGGGAATCGGCGACGCTGACGATGGGGCCGGCGTCGCGGGGAGCCCGATCGGCGCAGCCGATGGCGAGGATCATGAGCCAGGCCCAGGGGAACTTCGTGAATCTCATGGTGGAGTCGAGGACTGATGCTGCACGATGGCCGTGCCTCAGACGGCAAACATCTCCTGAAGCACGGCGAGGGCCTGACCGACCACGGCCGGTGGCAGACGGCCCAGCCGCCGCTGAAAGCGCGCTCGATCCACACTTCGGAGTTGATCCAGGACCACGTGACCGCGGCGCCGGCCCAACCGACAGGCGACACGGAACGGGTAGGGGTGCCCGCCCGTGGTCATCGGAGCAACAATGAGGGTTTGCCAGTGGGTGTTGAGTTCATCGGGCGACACCACCAGGCACGGACGGGTCTTGCGGATCTCCTGGCCCCGCACGGGTTCGAGCTCAACCAAATAGACGTCGCCACGCTGAACTGGGCCGTCTACTCCCATTCCCATTGCTCCTCATCGAACTGGGTTGACGATCCGCCGATCAAGGGTCGGTCATCACCGCGCTCGTGCCCTAATCGGGCCGCTTCGGCCCAGTCCCCGCGGGGACGTGCCGCGGAAGCGATCATGATGCCGCCTTCGCGGACTTGGAGCTCGACCTCTTCCGTCAGCCCAGCCTCGATGATGAGCGGCTTGGGGAGGCGAACGCCGCGGGAATTGCCAATGCGAACGAGCCGAGTCTTCATGGGAACACTCCATTAGGTAGCTACAATGTAATAACCACCACCCTATGGAGCGGTCAAGAGGGATGCGACAGGATTGAGAACGAGTGCGGCACCCGCGCGCACCAGCGCCCGCGCCCTCGCCGTGGTCGGCTGCACCCCGGGAGGCCCGTGTCTCCACACCCCCGGAGCAGGCCTATCCACGCAGCGACCAGAGAACCGCGATGGCGCCCAGCAGGGGGCCGACCGCAAACAGGGTCATGTTCCTGGTGGCGAGGGGAACCGACCAGGATGCAAAGCGATGATGCCACTGCCAGGGAAGCGCGAGGAGAACCAAAGTCGTTGCGACCAGCACCCAGCCGAGCCCCTCGAACGCGGTGGAGTATGTCATCGCGGGCGCACGCACAATGAGGGAAACACCGAGCACGAGCCGGAGGAACAGTTCGGTGAAGTGGGCCCGAGTCGAACGGGCGAAACCTCGCAAGAAACGGCGCGTTCGATCCGGTTGGAGGAGTGACGCCAGGCCCAGCGCGAGAAGATACACGCCGACGGTGGCCACGCCGAGGAGCGGGAGCCATGTCATCGCCGGACGCGCCGGTGATCACGGAGTCTCTTCATGCCCCTGCTGTCTTCGTGTCTTCGTGCCTTCGTGTGAACCCTTCACATATCGCCCTCGGGGGGTAACCGAGGTACACGAGGTGGTGTGTTCTGAACGGTGACAACAGTCTACCGCACCGCCCGGATGTCGTAGTGCTGCGACCGGGTGTCGAACCGGGACAGGAGAGCCCGGGCTGCGGGCGGGACCACGGACGCCTCATGATCGTCGCCGGCGAACGCGCGCACCGCCTCGATCGACTCGAATTCCATGATGGTGACGAACTCGACCTCGGCGTCGAGGTTGCGGCGCAGCACCTGAATTGACCGGAACCCGGGGATGTTGCGGGCCGTGATCCCCCCCAGGATCTCCTCCCGGAGCAAGGCCTCGTAGGCGTCCGCGTTCTCGGGTGTGGTCCAGCCATGCCAGACGCGGGAAATCATCGGCGGTGGCTCCTGGCCATGAGGGTTGCTCCCAAGCTACCGATCACCCGGGACACTCACAATGCTCATGGAATCAACCCACGCGAAACCCAGAAGCCGAAAACACTCCCGTGGGGAAGGGGGTGTCATGACAGGATGAACAGGATTGACAGGATGTTGTTCCGCGGCAGGGGAACAGATCCAGCCCATCCCGGGCAGTCAGATCAAAGGGAGCGGAGTGCAGGCCCCGGGAGAGGATTGACCCTGACAGGATACCTCGGGGAGGGGTGGGGCCATCCTGTTCATCCTGTTCATCCTGTCAGAAAAAAAATGTCAGAAAAAATGGGACCCTTCAAGGTGTCGCGTGGGTGAGAGACAGGTCGATCTGGCGTTGTCTTCACCGTGCGAGGAGATGCCCCTGGATTCCGGGGACCCTCCCTGGGGCTCCGGGTCGTCCGGTAAGTGAGGGGAATGGCCACAAAATGCACAAAAGTCACAAGGGGAGCACCCCTCTGCGCAGTGGGGCCCACCAGGGGCGAGAGAGGTTTTGCGCTTTTTGCGCATTCTTGTGGTTGGCCCTCATTCTCCCTCGGTGAAGGTATACAGCCGCACCTCTTCGACGCCTTCCGGGGAGCGGACGAGCGCCAGCAGATGCTGTTCCCGAATGTCGAGAATGCGCGTCCGGGGAGGAAGCATGGCGGTGCAGACGCGGGACGTTCCTTCCGCAAAGACCTGCCACACGCGAGGCCCGTGCCCCGGGTGCTCGAAGGGACGGATCCAGATGCGGCCTTCGTCATCCAGGTGCAACTGGTCGATGGCCGGGAGGAGTCGAGGCTTGGGTATCCGCGCCATGGTCTCGGCGCGAGCGGCCTGTTGGGGAGTGCGGGCCGATTGTCTCGCGTCGTCGATGAAATCACGAAAGTCGGAGGCTTGGAGAGGACGGCGCGGGACCCCATGAATGAACAGCTGCGTGGTGCCTCCTCCTGCCGTGGTGACTGAGATTACGGAGTCACCCGTGTCCCCATGGATCATGCGGTCCGGGCCGAAGGAGTAGAGCACACTTCTGCCAAAGGGAACTGCCTGGGTGATGGGACGAACGCCGTCGCTCGGGACCCAGGACTCCCGCCCCGGCACGGTCAGGAGGGTGTCCACGACGGTGCCCGAGGTGGAAAAGCGGATGAACACGAAGGGGGGGCGAATGCGGCCACGCCCCATCTCCCCCGCTTCGAATCTCTGGCCGTTGATGGCAACAAGCGAGGAGTCGATCACGCCGACCACTGCGGGCCATCGCACGCCCGCGCCGAGTGGCAGCGGCACGGTCCTCCGGTGATCCCCTTCGAGCGTGAAGAACGCGATGCGTGAGGCGCTGAAATCATAGGCCAACACAAGACTGTCTTGAAAGAGCCAGATCCCTGCCAGCGCCGTGAATTCGCCTGGCCCTCCTCCCCTCCGGCCTGCAGTCCGCACCAAGCGGCCGCGCGCGTCATGCCAACGGAGTTCGAAGTCGCCGGCGTTGGCGACGACCACGTCGCCACTGGGCAGGATCGCGCCCCCGGCGACACGATGAAGAATATCGGTGCTGCGCTCTCCCCGTCCGACCACGAACAGAGGCTGGGGCGAGAGCGTGATCTCACAGGCTCCCGGTCTTTCGACGGACAGCCTTGGGATCGGGACCGGAGATGGCCCGGCAAGAAGCAGGGGAAGCGTTGTGCGGAGTGCCTCAGCTAGAAGTTGCCTTGAGTGCATTGGGGAAGACTGGCATGCTTCTTCAGGGTCTGGCATGGGTTCATGTTCAGCGGGAGCGCCTTGCCTTACCCCGAAAGCCAACCACAAGAAGCACAAAAGACACAAAATGGACATCGGCCTGCCTGTACAGTGACCCCTCTACGGGATCTCTTGCCTTTTGTGCCTTTCGTGCCTTTGTGGCCATTTCTTCGCCCGCCGGACAGCCGAAACACCTCGCCTCACCCCAAGGCCAACCAGAAGAAATCCTGAAGAGCCATCAGCATTTTCCTCGAGCCTGGCAACTGCTTCCCTCGTCCGAATCATCGGACGATGCCAGGAATGGGGCTTGTGAAAAATCTCACAAACTTGACGACAGGGATGGTGTTTCCACTCCCGGGGGGCCGGGGAGACTTCCATATCCGACCGTTCCGGTCTAGCTTGTTCCTTGTGCCCCACAACGATTTGACAATGATTCTCAGTTACAAAACCGCCACTCTCCTCGCCCTCGCCGCACTTACGGTGAACTCTTCGGGCCCCGCCCACGCCCAGGACTACACCGTCCCGGTCCGCCGCATCGCCTCCTCCGCGGTGCTCGCCGCCCAGGAATACCGATTGGGTGTGGTGGACGGGAAGGTGGTTCTCACCGCGGAGGTCGAGGAGGCGGTTCTCTTCTTCACCGAGGCCTCCCGGACCGCCCTCGAACTCCCCGCCGAGGTGGCGGAGGAAACCCGGCAGACCCTCGCGGGCCTGATCCACCTGGTCGAGACCACCGGGTCTCCCGACACCGTCTCCGCCCGCACGGCTCGGCTCGTGGCCGGCCTGGCCCAGCGATTCGGAGTGGATGTGGATGCCATCCCCGCCGATCCCCCCTCACTCGCCCAGGGGGCCCGGGTCTACCAGGAGAACTGCGCCAGCTGCCACGGCGTCGTGGGTGCGGGAGACGGGGCCGCCGCGGTGGGTCTTGACCCTCCCCCCTCGGACCTGACCGCCACGGCGGCGCTCTCGGGCACCTCCCCTCTCGACTTCTACCGGCGTATCACCGTCGGCACTGCGGGAACGGCGATGGCCTCGTTCGAGGGGGCCCTCACGCCCGAGGATCGCTGGGCCGCCGCCGTGTACGCCACCCTGCTCCGGCTCCCGTCGCGCCGCGGCGATGTGCCCCCCGCGCTCCAGACCTTCGCCACCACGGCCCGAATGACCGACGACGACCTCCGCGAGGCGCTCGGTCCGGGCGCCGACCTGGGACAGATTGCGGCGGTTCGATCGATTCAGGCCACGCCGGGGAACACCGCGGTGGTCAGCGCCGTGTTTGCCGATGTCCGCCGGCAGGTGGATTCGGTGGCCATCCTGGCCCGGGCGGCGGAGCGCGAGCCGGCCCGCCAGGCGGCGTTCGATGCCTACCTGACCTTTGAACGCGTGGAGCGGACGGTGCGCGCCCGCGATCCCGGCCTCGCCTCCGAGGCCGAAGCGGCCTTTGCCTCGCTGCGCGAGCGAGCGGTGGCGGGGAGCACGGAGGAGGTGACCGAGGCCCGGAGCACCCTCCTCGGAGTGCTCGAGCGGGCCGAGCGCTCCCTCGCCGGGGCGCCCAGCCGAATGAACCTCACGGTGCAATCCTTTGTGATCCTGGTCCGCGAGGGGGTCGAAGCGATCCTCATC
Organism: Gemmatimonadales bacterium; assembly: GCA_039794085.1. Taxonomy (GTDB): domain Bacteria; phylum Gemmatimonadota; class Gemmatimonadetes; order Gemmatimonadales; family GWC2-71-9; genus OFTM291. The sequence goes on along the minus strand of JBDIWC010000034.1, from coordinate 33,689 downwards.
ATCGGGGCGATCATGGCCTTCCTGCTCCGCACCGGAGCGGAGAGCCGGCGCCGGGACATCAACATCGGGGTCGGAGCCGCCGTGGTCATGAGTCTCCTCACGGCCCTGGCCCTCGAAACGATCTTCATCATCTCCCCGGCCCGGCAGGAGGCGCTGGAGGGGGGGACGATGCTCGTGGCGATGGCCATGCTCTTCTATGTGAGCTACTGGCTCCTGTCGAAGATGGAGATCGGCAAATGGAACCGCTTCGTGCGCGCCCAGGTGCAGAACGCGGTCACCAGCGGCTCAGCGCTGGCCCTCGCCTCCGCCGCGTTCCTCGCGGTGTACCGGGAGGGATTCGAGACGGTGCTGTTCTACAAGGCGCTCCTGGTGTCGGGAGGAACCGGCGCCTGGGGGCCTGTGCTGGTCGGCATGGCGGCGGGGGCCGTGGTGCTGGCGGGGCTGTATGTGGCCATCAACCGGTATGGAGTCCGGCTCCCGCTCAAGCCGTTCTTCGGGATGACGAGCGCCTTCCTCTACTACATGGCCTTCGTGTTCGCGGGGAAGGGGATCGCGGAGCTCCAGGAAGGGGGGGTGATCGGCACCACGGTCATTTCCGGCCCCCGGCTCCCCGCACTCGGAATCTTCCCGACGTTAGAATCTCTCGGGCTGCAGGCGGTGCTGGTGCTCCTGGCCCTCGGAGCGGTGGCCTGGATCTTCCTCGTGGCACCCCACCGGGCGGCTGCGGTGGCGGGACCGTCCTCGTCGATTTCCTCGAGGCGGTCCCGCACGGTCCCCACCGGAGACCAGGAGCTGGCACGCTCACTCGACCGGATCGAGGCCGACCTGGCGGAGATCCGCGCGGAGGTGGAGCGGATCCGGGCCCGGCACGGGGTGAGCCTGACCACCGATCCCACTCCCACAGGTAGCCCTCATTCCTGACCCCCCCTGACCCCCCGCTGACCCCCTGACCCCGCTCCCCCACGGTGGGAGAGGGGAACGACGCCTGGAGATCCCGGGGTCGCAGGCTCACCGCTTGTCGTGGGTGCGCTGCTTGCGGCGCACCCGACCAGAGCACCGAGATCGCACCGCAAAAGCTGCACAGAGTGCTCAGCTCTCAGGCACCCACAGCCCATGTTTGATCGGGTTGTACCTGATGTACTCACGAATCCGATCCAACTCCCGCGGATTCCGGATCACTCGATCGTGAAAACTCCTCTGCCAAAGGGGAGAGGAACCCAGGAGCCCCGCCCGTCTGGCTCGGATTGTCGTTGTTCCCTTGAGACATCCAATGACCTGTGGGAGCTTTGCCTTCGCCTGCTCCCCGAACAGCAGTATTCCGTGAAAGTGGTCAGCCATGAGCACACATTCATCTACTTCCACGCCCATGAATCTGGCTGGCAATTCGAACCAGCTATCCATGACCAGTCGCCCGATTGGTGTCGGCACCATGACTCCCGCCCGGGAGCTGGTAAGTAGGGGCCTCCTGTTGTGGGTGCAGAAGGTCACGAAGTATCCGGCATTCGCACCGTAGTGAAAATGGGGGAGACGGGTGGGTCGGACCATCCTCCAATTGTCGCGGCCCAGAGTTGTCATGGCGACCCGATTTACTGCAACTGTGGACAAAAAAACGGGGTGTTGGGTCCTGTAGGTGCGCCGCTTGCGGCGCACTGGAGGTGATCTTCAGCCTCCGGTCGGGTGCGCCGCAAGCGGCGCACCCACGGCTAACGGATCACCGGGCTTGTGCGACCTTCAGTGAGTCGGGGATGGCGGGATCCGAGGCATCGCGGAGACGGGTCACCACGGCGACGCCGACCAGGACGAGCACCACGCTGGTGATCTGGGCCAGGGTGAAGGTTCCGAAGAACCGATCGTCCTTGGCTCGAACGATCTCCACCAGGAACCGTTCGATGCCGGCCAGGATCAGATAGACGCCGAACACCCACCCCATGCCATGCCGGTTGGTACGCATCCGCCACAGGATCATGAAGATCACCGTGAGCGCAAACACCTCATAAAGCTGGGTTGGATGCACGGCGAGAACGGTCCCCGGATCGGTGCCCTCCGGGATGCGGGTGCCGAAGTTGGCCTGCATCGACCCCGCGGTGGTGGCGGGCAGCCCCTCGGGAAACCGGACTCCCCAGGGGAGCGTGGTCGGGCGTCCGTAATCGTCTCCCACCATGAAACAGCCGACCCGGCCGAGGGCATGCCCGGCGGCCAGAGCCGGTGCCGTGATCTGGGCGGTGAGCCGGATCGGAATCCGCTTCCGCCACCCGGTGAACACGACAGCCGCGACGCCTCCGAGGAATCCGCCGTACCAGACGAGGCCGCCGCGGCTGAAGAGTGCCCCCAGGTCTCCGACCAGAGCCACGTACCAGAGCTTGGCCCCCAGGATTCCTCCGATCACCCCCGCCACGACGATGTCCGACGCGTAGTCGGGCGAGAGACCACGGCGGCGCAGGTCCTGGTCCATGAGCCATCCGGAGACCACGAAGGCCACCATCATCATGATGCCGAACCCGGTGATCCGGATCGTGCCAATCTGGATGGCGAAGGGATAGACGGTGGTCATGCAGGCCTCTCCAATGGACAATGAACAATCAACAATGAACAATCCCCTCCCTCCCCCGTCTTTCAAACCACCTCGTGCCTTTCGTGGTTGATCCTTTTCTCCCGCCCGCCCGGGTGATCGTCGCGCCGAGGCGATCAAAAAGAAACCTCCCGCCCGCCCGGGTGATCGTCGCGCCGAGGTGATTCGTGGTTGATCTCTACTCAACCGCACGCACAAGTATCCGAGCTTCCTTACCCTGGGAGCACCCGTGTCATCTGCAAAGTAGCGGAGGAGCCGGTCGCGATGGTGAGGTCGGGGCTGTCGAGGGGCCACCGATCCACCGGCTCCAGGTCCCAGCCACTCCGGTCACCCCGGCGGAGCCGCCACGCCCCCGCCGCGGCGATCATGGCGGCGTTGTCGGCGTTGAGCCGGGGGCTTGCCACGGACAGCGTGGTGGAGGGCGGGAGCCGGTCCCGCATGCGGGCGGCGAGGGTCCTGTTGCACGCCACCCCGCCCCCGAGAACCACGCGGCCATGGCCCAGAGCCTCCTCGGCGCGGGCGGTCTTCTCCACGAGCACGTCGAGCACCGCGTCCTGGAAGCTCCGGGCCAGGTTGGCGCGATCCCGTTCGAGGTCGGCCGAGGCGCGTACCGCGCGGAGCACCGCCGTCTTGAGGCCGCTGAAGGAGAAGCCGAACCAGGAGGCGGGGTCGTCGTCCCGGGATCCGGCCAGCATGGGACGGGGAAACCGGAACCGGTCCGGATTTCCGGTGGCGGCGAGCCGCTCGATGGCCGCTCCCGCCGGATAGTCGAGCCCGAGAAGCGTACCGACCTTGTCGAAGGCCTCGCCGGCGGCATCGTCGCGAGTGGCGCCCAGCACCCGGTACCGGCCCCACTCCGGCACGTCGAGGAGAAGGGTGTGTCCTCCACTCACCAGCAGCGCCACGAAGGGGGGCCCGAGATCGGGATGCTCCAGCGTCGGCGCAAAGAGATGCCCCTCCATGTGGTGGACGCCAATTAGAGGAAGACCGTGCCGCCAGGCGAGAGTCTTTCCGTACATCAGCCCGACCAGCAGGGCCCCGATCAGGCCTGGTCCCCGGGTCACGGCAATCCCCTGTAGGGCTTCCGTGGTGGTACCGGCCTCATCCAGTGCCTGCTGCACCACCGGGCCGATGGTGCGGATATGGGCTCGGCTCGCCAGTTCGGGAACCACGCCGCCGAACACCTGGTGGATGTCCTGGGAGAGGATCACGAGACTGCGCAGGTCGGAGTGTCCGCGGGTGTCGACGGCGATGACGGCCGCGGAGGTTTCGTCGCAGCTGGTCTCGATGCCCAGAATGAGGTCAGGCACCGGGGGAGGGAGGGGGGGAGCGCTCCTGATCGGAGACGGTGGGAGGAGCCAGGTCCATCGGGTCGGTGCCGAGACGCGGGGCGGGGACCGGCTCTCCGGCGAGGAGCTGCTCGACGATCCGCCGGTTGGCGGGGCTGTTCCAGGGGTGCTCGCCGATGACCTTGCGGACGATGACGCCGTTCCGATCGATCAGGAAGCTTTCCGGCACTCCCGTGGTCTGGTACACCCGCTCGATCCTCCCGGTGGGGTCGTGGAGGAGATCGAAGGTGAGACCGAGTTCCTGGCCGAAGGCGCGAACCGGGGCGGGGTTCCCGTCGTCGATGCTGACGGCGGCCACCCGGAACCCCTGGGAAGCGAGGTCGCGATAGAGGGCCTCGATGGCGGGCATCTCGGCCCGGCACGGAACGCACCAGGTGGCCCAGATGTTGATGAGGGTGACGTGCCCCTCGTACCGGTCCCGCAGGGAGACACTGTCGCCCGAGGCGAGGTCCACGGCGGTGAAATCGGGGGCGCGGTGGCCCACTTCCACCCCTTCCATGGTGGCACCCGCGCGGGCCAGGGCCAGGGCGCCGACGCCGAGTCCCGCCGCGATCAGGCCCACCAGGAGCCACTGCTTGGTCTGTGATGCCATGTGACTACACCTGTGTGCTGCACGCACGGTAAAGGTTTCGCACCGCTTCCGCCGGATCGGGTGCTCCGAACACCGCCGTGCCCGCCACGAAGGTGTCGGCACCCGCGGTCCACGCGGAGCCGATCGTCCCGGCCGTGATTCCGCCATCCACCTCGAGGAACGGGTCCACCCCCGCCCGGTGGGCCATCGCCCGGAGCCGCGCGATCTTGTCCGGGGTCCCCGGGAGAAAAGTCTGTCCCCCGTATCCCGGATTGACGCTCATGACCAGGATCAGGTCCACATCGCTCCACACCTCCTCGACCACCGTGAGCGAGGTCGACGGGTTCAGGGCGAGTCCCGCCATCATGCCGCGGGTCCGGATCCGGTCGAGGTGCCGCTGGACATGGACGGTCGCCTCGGGGTGAAAGGTAAACACGCTGGCCCCCAGGTCGGCATACTCGTCAATGTAGCGCTCCGGGGCCGTCACCATCAGGTGCACGTCGAGCGGGAGAGACGTGTGACGCCGGAGGGCCCGGATCACCGGGGATCCGAAGGTGATGTCGGGGACGAACTGCCCGTCCATGACATCCACATGGATCCAGGCGGCGCCTCCCGCCTCGGCGGCGGCCACCTGGTCGGCCAGCCGGCCGAGATCGGCGCTGAGCACGCTCGGCGCGATGCGCACTCCCGGCGGGCGGCTCATGGGCGGGCCACCACGAGGTTGACGGTGCCGTCCCGCGGGATCAAGGTGCCGGCTCCGGGGCTCTGGGAACGTATCACGACAGCGGCCTCCTCTCCTGTCAGGCGAGGTTGAATCGTACCGACCCGGAGCCCCGCCGTCAGGAGCCGCTCCCGGGCCTCCCGCAGGGTGAGTCCGGTGAGGTGCGGAATCCGGATCGTGGCTGGTCCCCGGCTCACCACCAGGTCCACGGTGCTCCCCGCCGGGCGGCCGCTTCCCGCGCCGGGACGGGTGGCCACAATGACACCGGTCTCGGCGGGGGCGGCCACGCTGTCGGTGGCTCCCGTCCGGAACCCGGCGGAGGTGAGGATCCGGATCCCCAGTTCCAGGTCATATCCGATCAGGTCGGGGACCGGAACCTGGGGTGGACCGGCGCTGGCCACCACGCGGACGGTTCCCCCGCCCGGCATGCTGGTGCCCGCGGGAGGGTCCTGCCAGAGGATCCGTCCCGCCGACAGCCCCGGATCGGGTTCCTCCCCGTCGAGCAGCATCTCGAACCCGGCCGCTTCAAGAGTACGTTGGGCTTCATCGACCGAGAGACCGTACACCCGTTCCACGAGTTTCGGATCCGCTCCCCCCTTGACGGGGAAGAGGACCAGTGCCGCCACCAGGCCCCCGAATGCGGCGCCGGCCACGACCCCGGCGATGGTGAGCCACCACCGGCCGCGCGGTGTCTGCCAGGCCCGGGTCCGGGAACGAGCCACTCAGGAGACCCGGCGCAGGCGGGAGGCGAAGGCCCCGTCGGTCGCATGGTCGTGGGGCCGGAGGGACAGATCTCCCCCCGGTGTGCGCAGGACGTCAGGCACCGTCCCGGGGGCGGGGTCTCGTACGAAATGGGGATGGCGGGCCAGAAACGTCTCCACCTGTTCCTCGTTCTCTTCCGGTTCCAGCGAACAGGTGGAGAAACATAACCACCCGCCCGGTCGCACCACGCGGGCGGTGGACTCGAGCAGCGCGGCGCCCTGCGCCACGAGGGTGCGGAGCGCCTCCCGGGTCACCCGCCAGCGGGCATCGGGGTGCCGGGCCAGGGTGCCGGTGCCGAGACAGGGCACGTCGAGCACCACGACCTCCACCGGCCGGATCGCAGGGGCGGCGGCATCGGCCCGGAGAATCAGTTCCCGTCCCGATCCGGCCCGGCGCACCGAGGCCCGGAGCCGGGTCAGGCGGCCCGGGCTCCGCTCACCGGCAATCACCAGCCCGGCGATCCGGCCCATGCTGATGGTTTTCCCTCCGGGGGCGGCACAGGCATCGAGGACCACGGCCCCCGGCGGGATTCCAAAGGAACGGACCACCAGGGCCTGCGCCGAATCCTGGACGATGAACCCTCCCTCGGCAAATCCCGGCAGGGACCGCGGGTCCCGCGTGCCGGGCTGGAGTCCCGCGCCGAAGGGGGCCTCCTTCCAGGGGATCCCGGCGCCGGTCCAGGCGGTTGCGATCCGCTCGTCCGTCCAGCGAGCCGGCTGGACCACGAGGGGAGAGGGAGAGTCATTCCAGGCCGCGAGCCGGGCCGTGGGCTCGGCGCCGAAGTGCCGGGTCCACCGGGAGAGGAGCCACGGCGGGTGGGTGGGAGCCTGCCGGATCGCCTCGCGATGTTCCGGGGTCGTCACCAGGCGCCGGAGCACCGCGTTGACCAGGCCGGCGGCCCGGGAATGTCCCCCCTGGCGGGCCAGGGTCACCGCCGTGTCCACGGCGGCATGGACCGGGATCCGGTCAAGGTACACGAACTGATAGGCCCCGAGGTGGAGAATGTCCCGGAGGCCGGGATCGAGACGGGAGAGCGGGTGATGAAGCAGGGGCTGCAGGGCGATGTCGAGGCCGATGCGGTGACGGCAGACGCCGGCTGCGATCTCATGGGCGAGGTGACGGTCCGCCTCGGCGAGGGGAGTGATGGCGCGATCGAGTGCGAGGTCCCACGGTTCACCCTCCCGCAGGGCACTCAGCACATCGAACGCGGCCTGGCGCACCGCCACGCCGGGGGCGGAGAAATCGGAGCGCAGGGGTTGTCCTCCGGGCCGGGCCGAGGGAATCACAGCATGCCGGTGAGCGGGCTCGACGGGACCGCGATCTCGCGCCGCGGCATCCGGCCCGCGAGCCAGGCGGCGCGTCCGGCGCTCACGGCGTCGCGCATGGCACCGGCCATGAGGACGGGGTCCTTCGCCTCCGCCAGGGCCGTGTTCATCAGGATGCCGTCCACCCCCTGTTCCATCACCAGGCAGGCGTCGGACGCGGTGCCCACCCCGGCGTCCACGATTACCGGGACCGAGAGACGGTGGGTGATGGTCCGGATGGTGAAGGGGTTGATCATCCCCAGGCCGCTTCCGATCGGGCTCGCCAGGGGCATCACCGCCGCGCAGCCGGCATCCTCCAGCCGCAGCGCGGTGATGAGGTCGTCACTGGTGTAGGCCAGAACCTGAAAGCCCTCCCCGGCGAGGGTCCGGGCGGCCTCGAGGAGGCCCACGGTGTCGGGCAGGAGGGTCTCGCGGTCTCCGATGACCTCCAGCTTGACGAAGTCGTTGAAGCCCGCCTCCCGCGCCAGGCGGGCATAGCGAACGGCGTCCTCCGCGGTGTAACAGCCGGCGGTGTTGGCCAGCAGGAAGAAACGGTTGGGGTCGAGGTGGTGGAGGATCCCCTCCTCCCGGGTCCGGTCGAGGTCCACCCGGCGGACCGCCACGGTGACGATCTCCGCTCCCGAGGCGTCGAGGGCGTCGAGCATCAGGGCGTGGGTGGCATACTTGCCGGTTCCCACCATGAGGCGGGACCGGAACGAGCGCCCCGCGATGGTGAGGAGGGTATCCTTTCCGGCGGAGGAGAGGGTCGTGGTCATCGGTCACCCACCTCCCACGAAGTGCACCACTTCCACCGAATCCCCCTCGTGAAGCGGGGTCGACTCCAGGTCGGGACGGCGCAGGATGGTTCGGTTCACCTCCACCACCACGGCCCGGGGATCGAGGGACAGGTGGGCCAGCAGATCGGCCACGGTGGCGGGACCGGGGACCGACCGGGGGTCGCCGTTGACGGTCAGGGAGAGGGGCGTCCTCGTCATGGGTGAAAGATAATCGAAGTGTGAAGTTCGAAGTTTGAAGGGAGAAGGAGTGGGTCCGGGACGTCGCTTTGGAACCACGAAATGCACGAAAACGCACAAACAGAAGCCCACCCCCATCCCCTTTCGTGTCGTTTCGTGGTTTTCGTGGTTGAAACCGCTGTTTTCAGGGGACTTCCCTGTGCCGTGCGAGACGAGGAGCGTGTCGTGGGAACCGTCAACCCTCTGTGTCCTCCGGCTCTCCGCGGTTTCACCCGGGGTGGAGCGGGGTCACCGCGGAGGCCGTGGTGGGTACGTCATGATCCGGATTTGTGGTTGGGGGGTGGCGGGGGCCCCTCATTGCCGATGGCCGCTGTCCGCCGCCCACGGGGCCAGGAGCTCCTCCGCGGTGGTCCGCGGGTCTGCCGAGTCCCGGAGGGCGCGGATGGCCGCGACACCCCAGGCGCCGGTCCCGGCCACTGCCTCCACGCGCTCGGGCGTGATGCCCCCGATGGCCACCACCGGAGGGCCCACCGCCACCACGGCCGCCAACTCGTCGAGGCCCCGGGCCGGCCGGCCGGGATGCGTTGCCGTCTCGAACACGTTGCCGAACACGAGGTAATCGGCTCCCTGGGCGGCGGCCACCGTGGCCTCGGGCACCGAATGGACCGCGCGCCCGACCCACCGGGCCGCGGGGTGGATGGCCCGGGCCGAGGAGGGCGCGAGGTCGGCGGCGCGAAGGTAAATGCCGGCCGCACCCCAGGCGGCCGCGATGTCGGGGCGGCCCGCCACGAAGACGGCGGCGCCGGCCGGGGCGGCGAGGGCCATGAATCGGGCGGTCAGGTCGGAGAGGGCGCGTCCATCGGCACCGTCACGCGTATGCCGGGCCACGAGTGCGACCCGGGATCCGAGTGAGGCGAGGGAGCGGAGGACCTCGTTCGCTCCCGGGTGCGCCACCAGCTCGGAGGTGCTGAAGGCGAAAAGATGGGGAAGGACGGGAGGAACTCCTGGTGAGGGTGACGCCGGGGGCATCGCTGTCACGCGAGGCGGTCGCCGGAGAGAGCGGTGCGGCCGCGCAGCCACGCCAGGGCCTTCATGCGGGGGCGTCCCGCGGGCTGCACCGATTCAATGGCCACGGCGCCGTCCCCGGTTCCGATGAGCACCCGGCCCTCGTCCAGGCGAATCTCTCCGGGGGAGAGTGGCGGGGGGGGGGGAACCGGCACCGGGGCGGGTGCAAAGAGCTTGACCGGGGTCTCGTGGTGCAGCGTCCAGGCGCCGGGGTCCGGGTCGAAGGCGCGGATGTGGCGTGCCACGAGATCGGCGGGAGCATCCCAGGTGATGCGGGCCACCTCGCGCCTGATCTTGGGCGCATGCGTGGCGAAGGCCGGTTCCTGCGGCACCGCCTGCAGGCGTCCAAGCCGGAGCAGGGCGAGGGCCTCGACGAGCGCCACGCCCCCGAGGTCGGCCAGCCGCGTGGTGAGGGTGCCCGTGGTGTCGGTGTCGAGAATCGGCGTCTCCACCCGGTGCAGGATCGGGCCGGTGTCCATCCCCTGGTCCAACTGCATGATGCTGATGCCGGTCACCTGGTCGCCCGCGAGAAGGGCGGCCTGGATCGGCGCCGCCCCGCGATGGCGGGGGAGGAGCGAGGCATGGACATTGATCATGCCCAGCGGAGGGATGGCCAGGACCTCGGGGCGGAGGATGTGACCATAGGCCACCACGATGCCGAGCGTGGGCTCAAGGTGACTGAGGGTGGTGAGGAAGACGTCGCCCCGGGGGCGGTCCGGTTGGAAGACGGGAATCCCGTGTCGGAGCGCTTCCACCTTGACCGGAGGGGGGACCAGTGTCGATCGGGACCGGCCCTGGGGTCGGTCGGGCTGTGTCACCACGCCGACCACCGAGGCGCCCTCGGCTAGAAGGGCCAGCAGGCTGGGAACGGCGAAGGCCGGCGTTCCGAAGAAGACGATCCGCACGGCGGCCGGGGACGTCAGACGGGCCGGAGCCGCCGGACGAGTTCCTTCCCCTTGTTTTCCTTGCGCCATTTGGCCAGCAGCATCTGCCGCTTCAGCACCGACAGGTGATCCAGGAAGAGGATCCCGTCCAGATGATCGACCTCATGCTGGATGGCACGCGCCAGGAGCCCCTCGGCCTCCCGTTCCCACGGTTCGCCCCGAGGATCCATGGCCCGCACCACGATCCGCTCCGCCCGGGTCACCTCGCCGTAGAGCTCGGGGATCGAGAGGCACCCCTCCTCGGCGCGGGAGCGTCCCTCCGCCTGGGTGATCACCGGGTTGACGAGGGCGAACCGCTCGTCCTCCACACCCACCACGGCGACCCGCAGGGCCAGCCCCACCTGATTGGCCGCGAGGCCCACACCCTCGGCAGCATCCATCGTCTCGAACATGTCCTCCACCAGGAGGCGCAGCGTGTCGTCGAAACGATCGATCTCGGGACTCCGGGTGCGCAGGATCGGAGCACCCAGCAGGTGGATGTCGAGCAGGGCCATCAGCCCGCGCCTCCTCCGTGTGCCCCGGGAGCCGTGGCGTCCCCCACGCGGATGATGCGCGCCCGTTCCACCACCAGGGTCGACGAGCCGCTCTCGATCGTCACGCGGTCGTCCTTGATCTCCTTCACCTTGCCGATGATGCCGCCGCTGGTCGTGATCTCGTCGCCCTTCTTGAGGGCGGCCAGGATCTCCGCGTGCCGCTTGCGGGCCTGGCTCTGAGGCCGGATGATGAGAAAGTAGAAGACCAGGCCGATGGCAACGACCTGGAACAGCAGGATCGACATGCCGCCTCCTCCTCCGTTCTGAGCGGGGGCCATGAGCAGGAACGCAACTCCCGGTGACATCATGCATCTCCTCGCGCGTGAGAGCGCGCATGCCAGGCGCGACGCCAGGCGGTGAACCGGTGCTCCTCGATCGCCCGCCGTGCGTCGGCGGCCAGCCGGATGAGGAACCGGATGTTGTGCAGGGAGACCAGGCGCATGCCCAGCATCTCGCCCGCGACGAACAGGTGCCGGAGGTAGCCGACCGAAAACCGCCGGCAGGTGGCACAATCACACTCGGGGTCGAGGGGCTCGTCCAGGCGACGATGACCCGCCTTGCGCACGTTGACCTTACCCCCCGTGGTCCAGGCGCTCCCGTGGCGCCCGTTCCGCGTGGCGGCCACGCAGTCGAAGAGATCGACGCCCCGGGCAATGCCCTCCACCAGATCATCGGGAAATCCGACGCCCATAAGATAACGGGGCCGATCCTCCGGGAGGCCGGGTCCCAGACGCTCCAGCACCTCGTGCATCACCGGCTTCGGTTCCCCCACCGACAGACCCCCGATGGCGATGCCGGTCCAGGGGCCGAGGGCCAGGGTACCCTCCAGCGAGCGGGCGCGGAGATCGGCGTGGGTTCCCCCCTGAACGATGGGCCAGAGGGTTTGCCGGGGCGCGGACTCCGCGGCCAGCTCCGCGTGGCGGTCCCGGCCCCGGGCGAGCCATCGAAGGGTCCGCTCCATCCCCTCGGTCGCGAGGGCGTGGGGGGCCTGGCCCGGCACCACATGATCGAAGGCCATGGCCACGTCCGCCCCCAGGGCCCACTGGATCTCCATGCTCGACTCGGGCGTGAGGACGCGGGTGGAGCCGTCGATGTGACTCACGAACTCGACCCCTCCCTCCTCGATGCGCCGGAGACCCTCGAGGGAGAAGACCTGGAACCCTCCCGAATCGGTCAACATCGGTCCGGGCCAGGTGGTGAACCGGTGGAGTCCGCCCAGGGCCTCGATCACCTGCTCTCCGGGGCGCAGGTGCAGGTGATAGGTGTTGCCCAGGATGATCGTGGCCCCCGCCTCCTGCACCTCGGCGGGGTGGAGGCCCCGCACCGCGCCGTGGGTTCCGACCGGCATGAAGGCGGGGGTTTCCACGATCCCGTGCGGGAGGACGAGTCGGCCGGCGCGCCCTCCCCCGTCGGTGCCCTCGAGGTGGAAGGTGAACATCACAGGATGACCATGGCGTCGCCGTAGCTGTAGAAGCGGTAGCGCTGCCGGATCGCGTGGTGGTACGCCTCGAGGATCCGGTCGGTGCCGGCCAGGGCGGCCACCAGCAGGAGCAGGGTGGAGCGCGGGAGGTGAAAGTTGGTGACGAGGCGATCCACCACGCGGAACCGGTAGCCGGGGGTGATGAGGAGGCGGGTCTCCGCGGCCCCGGTGGCCAGCGTGCCGTCGTCCCGCGCGGCCGCCTCCAGGGCGCGGACCACGGTGGTGCCGATGGCCCAGACCCGTCCTCCGCGGGCCCGTACCGTGCGCACCTGCGCGGCCAGGGCATCCGGGATGTGATAACGTTCCGGGTGCATCGGATGTTGAGCGGGGTCCTCGGCCTCGATCGGTCGGAAAGTCCCCGGACCTACATCCAACGTCAGATTGCCGACCTCCACTCCCCGGGCGGCCAGGGCGTCGAACAGGGCGGGGGTGAAGTGGAGCCCCGCGGTCGGGGCCGCCACGCTTCCGGGGGTGTCCGCGTAGACGGTCTGGTACCGCTCCCGGTCCACCGCCTCGGGCGGCCGGGTGATGTACGGCGGAAGCGGGAGGACGCCGTGGCGCGCCATCGCCTCGTCGGCGGAGAGGCCCTCGAAACGGACCTGCCGTTCTCCCCCCGGCAGAACGTCCTCCACCACGATCTCCAGCTCGGGGGCTACCCGGATCCGCCGTCCCGGCTGGAGGGCGCGGCCCGGCTTCCCGAGGGCGATCCAGCTCCCCGCCATCGCGGCCGGATGCACCAGCAGCACCTCGGCGGCTCCGCCTCCGGCCCGGGTGCCGAGAAAGCGGGCCGGCCACACCCGCGTCACGTTGCGCACCAGCAGGTCGCCGGGGGAGGGAAGGGAGACGAGATCGGGGAAGAGGCGGTCCTCCAGCCCCGCCCGGCCGGGACGATCCCGGTGCACCACGAGCAGCCGGGAGGCGTCCCGGCGCTCGGCCGGAAACTGGGCGATCAGGTCCGGGGGGAGCGGGTAGTCGAAATCCGCGGTCCGCACGGCCGACCGGAGGTCAGGCGTCAAAGATCGAGGCCTGCCCGGCGGAACCGGCCGGCGGAGTGATGCCCAGGCGCCGATAGGCCTGGGCGGTGGCCACCCGTCCGCGCGGGGTGCGATCGAGAAAACCCTGCTGCAGGAGGTACGGTTCGTACACCTCCTCCAGGGTCCCCGCGTCCTCTCCCACCGCGGCCGCCACGGTGGCGAGTCCCACGGGACCACCCCCGAACTTCTCGATGATCGTGGCCAGGATCCGGGCGTCCATGTCGTCGAGACCGAACTCATCCACGTTGAGCCGGGCGAGCGCCTCGGCGGCCACCGCCGCCGTGATCCGGCCGTCGGCCCGGACCTCGGCGTAGTCGCGGACCCGGCGCAGCAGCCGGTTCGCCACCCTCGGCGTGCCCCGGCTGCGCCGGGCGATCTCCAGGGACCCCTCGGCGTCGATCTCCACCTTCAGAATCGCGGCGGAGCGCCGGACGATCCGTTCCAGATCCTCGGGCGGGTAGAAACTGAGACGCTCCACCAGGCCGAACCGCGCCCGCATCGGCGGGGTGAGCTGGCCGAATCGCGTGGTGGCGCCGATCAGGGTGAACCGCTCCAGCGCCATCGGGATGGTCTGGGCATTGGGCCCCTCGGCGATCCGGACGTCGACCCGGAAATCCTCCATCGCCGGGTAGAGGAACTCCTCCAGGGTCGGCCGGAGCCGGTGGATCTCGTCGATGAAGAGGATGTCCCCGGGGCCGAGTCCGGTCAACAGCCCCACCAGATCTCCCGCCCGTTCCAGGGCCGGCCCCGCGGAGGTGCGGCACTGCACCCCGAGTTCGCGTGCCATCAGCATGGCGAGAGTGGTCTTGCCGAGACCGGGGGGACCGAAGAAGAGGGTGTGGTCGAGTGCCTCGCCCCGCGCCCGGGCCGCGTCGATGGCGATCTGGAGCGAGGTGACCACCTGGGTCTGCCCCACGAAATCTGAGAGACGGGGCGGACGCAGGGTGGCGTCGGTCCCGCCGTCGTCGTCGGGCAGTCGTTCCGGGGTGGTGACTTCGCGGGTGGTCACGGTCAGGCGGCGCGCGCCGTCCAGCGCACCGGGCGCGGATCCCGGGACACCACGTGGCGGGTATGACAGGAAACGCACCGGTCGGTCACCTCGGGGTGGCCCGGAGGGACGAGCTTGCGGTTGGTGCTGGCGCACCGGGTGCAGATCCACTCTGCGGTCACCGGTCGTGAGGGTGCTGGGGTCATGCGGTGCCTCCCCGGACGCCGGTCAGGTGACCCAGCGCCCGTCGAATGATGGTGGGGGTGTCGGCCGGGTCGCCGGGGTCGAGAACCGTCCGGATGGCGGCGGCCGCTTCGGTGCCCGAATAGCCCAGCGCCTCGAGTCCGCGCAGGGCCTCCTCGGCCACCGGCAGCGCGGTGGCACTCCCGTCTCCCGCCGGCAGCGCCACGTCCCGGAAGCGATCGTGGAGTTCCAGCACCAGGCGCTCCGCCTTCTTCCTGCCGATCCCGCTCACCGTGCTCAACGCCGCGAGATCCCGGGTCTGGATGCTCTTCACCGTCCGGTCGGGCCCCAGGGCGGAGAGGGTGGCGAGGGCGAGGCGCGGGCCGAAACCGCTCGCCGTCAGCAGGCGCCGGAAGATCTGCCGCTCGGCCGCGGTGTCGAACCCGAAGAGGGCCCAGCCATCCTCGCGCACCACCAGCTCGGTGTGCAGCAGGCAGCGCTGGCCGATCGCGGGCAATCGTTCCAGCACGCCGAGCGGCACGGTCACCTCGTACCCCACGCCGCCATCGGTCTGGAGGACGATGCTCTCGCCCGACCGGTCGGAGAGCGTCCCCGCGAGGGTGCTGATCACCGGGGCACGGGGGCGAGGCGGCGGACCGGAGCGGACCGGAGCAGGTGCGTCAGGGCCACGGCCACCCCGTCCGCGGCGTCGTTCGGGGAGGGCGCTTCCTTCAATCCGAGCAGGCGGGCCACCATGAAACCGACCTGATGCTTCTGGGCGGCGCCCCGGTCCACCACGGTCTTTTTCACCACGGCCGGCGGATACTCGGCCACCGGAAGTCCGGCCTGGGCCGCGGCGAGGAGGACGACCCCGCGGGCATGGCCCAGGGTCGCGGTGGTGCGCGCGTTGGCCCGGTGAAACATCCCCTCAACCGCCACGACGTCCGGTGAGTGGGCGGCGATCAGGTCGCGGAGCCCCTGGTGAATGGTGTGGAGACGAACGGGGAGCGTTTCGTCGGCCCGGGTGCGGATCACGCCGCACTCCACGAGCCGGCCCGGGTGCCCGGGCAGGGAGTCGACGACACCATACCCGGTCACGGCGGTCCCCGGGTCGATTCCCAGTACCCGCACGGGGTCTCAGGCCTCGGTTTCGGCCAGCTGGCTGGCGTCGATGTCGAAGTTGGAGAAGACCTTGGAGACGTCATCGAGGTCCTCCAGGGCTTCGATCAGGCGCAGAAGGGTCGTGGCGTCGGCGCCTTCGAGTGTCACCGTGTTCTGGGGGACCATCGCGAGTTCGGACGACTCGATGGTGATGGACCGGGCCCGCAGACCGTCCTGCACCGCGTGGAAACCCGCCGGCGTGGTGGTGACGAGGTGATAGTCGCCGTCGGGCACGACGTCCTCCGCTCCCGCCTCGAGGGCGGCTTCCATCGTGGCGTCCTCGTCGTGCCGGGAGGCATCGATCAGGATCTGGCCCTTCCGTTCGAACATCCACGACACCGAATTGGTGGCGCCCAGATTCCCGCCGTTCCGGCTGAAGGCGTGCCGGATCTCGGCCACCGTCCGATTGGGGTTGTCAGTGGTCACCTCGATCAGGATGGCGGCGCCACCGGGACCATACCCCTCGTACACCAGTTCCTCGTATTGGGCGCCCTCCAACTCGCCGGTCCCCTTCTTGATGGCGCGGTCGATGTTCTCAGAGGGCATGTTGACCGCCTTGGCGGCGTCGATCGCGGTGCGCAGCCGGGGATTCCCCCCGGGATCCCCCCCCCCGGCGCGGGCCGCCACGGTGATTTCCCGGATGACCTTGGTCCACGACGAGGCCCGGCGGGAGTCGGTGACCGCCTTCTTCCGCTTGATCTGCTTCCATTTGCTGTGACCAGCCATGAGCGCTCCACTCCACGGTCGGGACGTTGGGAGACGGGCACACCCGCCGCCCGAAAGCTATCCACCGGTCCCGAGTGCGGCAACGCGCGCCTTCCGGGCCACCGACTCGAGCACCTCCGCCGCTCCCGGTCCCAGGGTCTCGCGGGCCGGAGGAACCAGTTGGGTGGCGGCGAGGCGGACCGCCTCGGGGGTGGCGTCCCGCAGGGTGAGCAGGGCCCCTGTCAGGGCGCGCCGGAGGGGCGCCGGAAGGGTGAGGCTCGAACACCGCTGCTCCAGCGCCTGGACCCGGCGTCGGCGGGTCCGGTCCCCGTCGGGCGACGGGAGAAGCAGGTCCTCGGCCACCCGCACCAGGAGCCAGAGCGCAAAGCACCCATCCCGGCGGGGGCCGCGGACCATCTCGGCGGTGAGCCGGAGCAGCGCGTCGGTATCGGGGCTCCAGGTCATCGCGGGAGATGGGTGAGAGCGTGGGCCACCGCGGCCGGTTCGAGGTCGGCCAGGCAGCGGTGATGCCCGAGGGGGCAGGCCGGGCCACCGTGGGAGCTGCAGGGCCGGCAGGGCAGATCACGCTGCAGCACAGTGGCACGACCGCGATAGGGAAAGAAGCCGAAGGCCTCGACCGTCGGACCGTAGAGACCGACCACCGGCGTTCCGACCGCCGTGGCGAGATGCAGCAGCCCGGTGTCCCCCGCCACCGCCGCGCGGGCCCGCTTGAGCACCGCTGCCGTCTCGCGCAAGGTGAGCACTCCCGCCAGGTTCACGGCGCGCCCGGGGGCGGCCGCGGCGATCGCGGCGCCGGCGTCCCGGTCATCCGGGCCCCCCAGCACGGCCAGGTCGGCCGTGCCCTGAGCCTCGAGGCGGGCGGCGAGAGCCACCCAGTGGGCCAGGGGCCACCGCTTGGTGGCGTGTGCCGCGCCCGGCGCCAGGGCGAGCAAGGTGCGGGAGTCGTCCCGGCGTCCCCCGGTGGCCAGGGCCTGATCGGCCCGGCGGAGGGTGGCCAGGTCGAGAAAGACCTCCGCCGGGTCGCCATCCGGTTGCACACCGAGGCCCCGCGCCGCGTCGAAGTACCGCTCGGCCACGGGGCGCCGGTCGCGGTAGATGTCCCGGTGCATCCGGATCAGGGCGGTGCGTGCCATGCGATGCTTGGGATAACTGGTCCACCGGCCCCCTACGAGCCATCGCAGGTGGCGACTCCGCAGGCTGCGATGGAGATCGAGCCGATGCGTAAAGGTCTCCCGCCGAAGCTCCCGGGCCAGGGAAGAGAGCGTCGATCCCGGGCCGAGGGCCATCAGTCGGTGCAGATGGGGGTTCCCCTCGAGCAGCGGTGCATAACGGTCCCGGGTGACCATGGTGAGCCGGGCCGAGGGATGTGCCCGCCGAAGCACCCGGAGGAGAGGGGTGGTCAGAATGACGTCGCCCATGGCGCCGAAGCGGACCAGGAGAACATGGGGCGATGAGACGGACGATGCGGGATGGGGCACGGCGGGAATGTAGCGTCCCCCGGCACCCAACACCCAACACCCAGGACAGAGGACAGAGCCGTACGGGCCGTTCGCGAACGGCCCCTGCACCTGAACCAGTCGCAATCACCCTTCGAACTTCAAACTTCAAACTTCAAACACTTCACACTTCAAACTTCCCACTTACCTTCCGGCCATGAGCTCCGACCGCCGGAATCCATGACTTCTCCTCCTCCTGCCCGGCGGCTTCTCGGCTATCTGCGTCCGGTCCGGGGTCTGCTCGTACTCGCCATTCTCACCACGATTCTGGCCTCCCTCTTCGATGGCCTCACTCTGGTGTTGCTCTCTCCTCTGCTCGACGCCCTGTTCGGGACCGGGGCGGGTTCGGGTGTCGCTCCCTCGCGTCTCCAGCCCCTCCTGGCCCCGGTTCTGGGGCCCCTCCTGTCGGCGGCGGGGCCCGGGGGCGCGGCCGCCGGGATCGTCCTGGTGCTGTTGGCGGCCCTGCTGGCCAAGAACGCGATGCTCGTGGTGTCGGACCAGCTCACCACGGCGGCCGAGGAGGGTCTGGTGCGCGATCTGCGCGTCGACCTTTTCGGGCACCTGCTGCGGGCCGAGCTCTCTCTCGTGCAGCAGACCCGCGGGGGACATCTGACCAGCGCCCTGATGGCCGACGCCGACCAGGCCCGTCGCGTGGTGCCCGCGGTTCTCGCCTCCCTGCTCCGGAACGGGGTGACCATCGGGGTCACCCTCGCCATCCTGGCGGGTTTGTCCGGGCGTCTCACCCTGCTGACCCTCACCGCCGCTCCCCTCCTTCTTCTCCTGGTGCGGGGACTGGTGCGCCGGGTGCGACGGCACGCGGCGGAGTGGGCCACGTTGCGGGCCGAGCTCACCAGCACGGTGATCGAGCGTCTCGCGGCACTCAAGCTGATCCGGGTGACGGGGACCGAGCCCGCCGAGGAGGAACGCTTCCGCGATCAGGCGAACCGGTACCGGAAGCGGGTCATCCGCACCCAGCGCTTCGCGGTGATGACGAGTCCGGTGAGCGAGGTGTTCGGGGGCGTGGTGATCATCCTGGTGATCTGGGCCTCGCGGAACCCGGTGTGGGCCGGTCAGGCCCTGGCTCCGGCCGACACGATCCTCTTCCTCGTCGCGGCCCTGAAGATGCTCTCGCCGCTCAAGTCCCTCATGCAGTTCCCCGCCCAGATGGCTACGGCCCTGGCGGGGGCCGAGCGGGTGTTCGCCCTGCTGGACACGACCCCGGGGGAAACCGACGCTCCGGACGCCCGAGAGGCCACCTGTCGTGAGGGCATTGTGTTCGACCGGGTGTCCGTCCGGCATGGGGACGGCCCCCTCGTGCTCGACCAGGTGTCCCTGACGGTCCCGGTCGGATCTGTGGTGGCCATCGTCGGACCCTCGGGGGCGGGGAAGACCACGCTCCTGGAGCTGCTCCCCCGCTTTGTCGACCCCGTGGCGGGTGAGGTTCGCCTCGATGGTGTCCCCCTGACCCGACTCACCCGGTCCTCCGTCCGGCGTCTGCTCGGCGTGGTGAGCCAGGACCCCATCCTGCTGCACGACACCGTCCACGCCAACATCGCCTACGGCAGGCCGGAGGCGACCCGCGCCGAGGTGGAGAAGGCCGCCGAGGCCGCGAACGCCGCGGGATTCATCGAGCGACTCCCGGCGGGGTACGACACCCTGCTTGGGGAGCGGGGTACCCGGCTCTCCGGGGGAGAGCGCCAGCGGATCGCCATTGCCCGGGCGCTGCTGCGCGACCCGCCCATTCTCATTCTCGACGAGGCCACGAGCGCTCTCGATGCCGTCACCGAGCAACTGGTGCAGCAGGCGATCGCCCGCCTGATGCGGGGGCGGACGGTGCTGGTCATCGCGCACCGACTGGCGACGGTGCGCCATGCCGACCAGATTGTGGTGCTGGATGGAGGGCGGGTCGTGGACCACGGGACCCATGAGACGCTGCTCCGTCAGGACGGGCTCTATCGCTGCCTGCACGATCTGCATCACCACTCCCCGGGGGCGGATTCATGACGGAACACCCGAAGGTCCTCCTGCTCGCCGACCTCGATCCCCAGCGGAATCCCCACATGCTGCAGCGCCGCCGTGCCTTCGAACGCCTCGGATGCCGGGTGACCGACGTGGATCTGGGCCGGGCCCCGGGGTTGCTGCGCCGGGTGACAGGAGGGGGGCTCGAAGCCCAGGTGGAGAAGGCGGTGACGCGCGACGCCCCCGATCTGGTGTTGCTGATGGGAGGCCTCGAGCTGGATCCGGACTTTCTCCGCCGGTTCCGGGATGGTGCCACCGCGGCCGTCTGGGTCAATTGGCTTCCGTTCGACCTCGCGTCCGTCGATCAGGCCATTCCCCACGCCGCCGCCTGCGACCAGTGCTTCGTCATCGGCTCGGATGTGGCGGCCCATGTCGGGGCCGCTCTCGGCCGGGAGGTCGGGGTGCTTCCCCTCGCGGCGGATCCCTCGGTCTATCGCCCCCATCACTCGCGGGACCAGTACCGGGCCAACGTGGTCTTTGCCGGCCGGGCGACCCCGCGGCGCGAGGCGCTCCTCGCCGAGGTCCTCGAGTTCGGCCTGGCGCTCCGGGGCCCGGGATGGCGGCAGACCTCCCTGCGGGATTACTGCCGGGGCGAGGCCCTCGACACCGAGGAGTTCGTCCGGGCCTACGGAGGCGCCTCGGTGGCGATCAACATTCACGAGCGGGCGCCCGGAGCGTCGGCGGCGGAGGCCTCGTGCAACCAGCGGCTCTTCGAAATCGCCGCGATCGGTGTGCCCCAGGTGGTGGACCGGCGCGGCGACCTGCCGGATCATTACACCCCGGGCGCCGAGTGCTTCGTGTTCGACGACGCGGCCGACCTGAAGAGCGCGGTGGAAACGGTGCTCCTCGATCCCCCGGCGGCCCAGGTCGTGGCGGAGGCCGCGCGCCGGACAACCCTCTCCCGGCACACCTACATGCATCGGGTCCGGGATCTGCTTCAGCGGGTGGGCATGGCACCGGTCCCCGCGGCGGGGAACGGATCCCGTGGCGAGGTTGCAGCAGATGCCCTGACGTCAGGAAGCCGTTCCGAGCCGGCCTGACGGAAGAGGGTCACCCGCCATCACGGCGCGATAGAGCCTGCAGTACTCCTCGGCCATGACGAGGTGGGTAAAGTGGCGCAGCACCCGGGCCCGGCCGGCCTCGGGGGAGAGCGCGTCGAGGGTGGGCCGGAGCGCCACCAGATCGTCCAGAGTGTCGCCCAGGGCGCCGGTGTCCGATGTGATCACCTCGGGAAGCGCTCCCCGGCGGGTGCCGAGAACCGGGGTGCCGCTCACCAGCGCCTCGATCAGCGTGAGTCCGAACGGCTCATCCCAGCGGGCCGGCATCCAGAGGCACGCGGCCTCGGCGAGGAGACCCATCTTCTGTTCGCCATCCACCTCCCCGACGAATTCGAGGTGCCGCCGGAAGGAAGGCCGCCATCCTCCCGCCACCACCAGCCGGCGGCCGGTTCGCCGCGCCCCCTGCACCGCCCATTGCCACCCCTTGGCCGTGTGCAGGCGACCGATGAACAGGTCGTAATCCCCCTTCCGGTCCCGGTAGGTGTATTCCGCCGGGTCGAGCCCGTTGTACACATGACTTGCCGCTCCGATCCGGTGGGCATGGTCGGCGCTCACCCCCACCATGTTCGGGGGATAGCGCATGCCCGGACGGAGATTGCCATGCATCGTCCAGAGGGTGGGAAGGCCGGTCGGACCGACCGGTTGATGGGCGTGGACCAGGTCCACCCCGGGAGGCAGATGGGGACGGACGTCGAACCCGGGCTTCACTGCGAGACGGGGGTCCACCGGGATCAGGCGCGCCTCGGGAACCTTGCTGCCGGTCCCCGCGATGAGCGTCACCTCGTGCCCCAGGGCCGCGAGACCCCGGATGAGCCACACCACGACCCGCTCGGTTCCGCCGTATCCTCGCACCGGCAGAACGCCGTGGTGCAGCAGCACGATTCGCATGATGGCGGGTAAGATAGTCGGAAGTTCGAAGTGTGAAGTGTGAAGTGTGAAGTAGGTGCGCCGCGTGCGGCGCACGGGGACGGTTATGTTTCCGTGTAATTGCGGAAGGTGAACGGGCGCCGGCCGCTCACCCGTTCCACCAGGTCCGACAGGTGGAAGCGGAGGTGTCGCCAGCGGAAACGCGGCGGGGCGATGGACCGCCCCGGGTCCGCGGCATGGGCCGCCACCCACTCGGCCGCCACGGCGGGATGGGTGCCCCGGAAGGGTCGAAGCCCGGGAAACCATTCGAACAGCGGCTCGTCCACGGTTCGAGTGGCCCGCCCGGGATACAGGTGCCGGTCCACCTCGGCCCGGTGCCGCAAGGCCGTGGCCGTTCGCGTGTGCCCGTAGTGAAACATTTCCGCCCCGGTGCGACGGGCGCGGATCTTCCTCACCCGGCCGTCAGGCCTCCGAACCCGAAATCCCTGGGCGTCGGCCCAGGGTTCGATGCCGCGGGCCGGATCGGTCCGGACCAGGCGCACCTCGCGACGATACCAGCGCCGATTGATCGCCTCGGTGAATGGATCCCCCACGAGATGATGATACTCCACCAGGAGGCCTTCGACCGCCGGCTCGCTTTCCGCCACGCTCACCGCGGCGCGCAGTTCCTCCACTCCGCGCTCATGCAGCACTTCATCGGCCTGGATGTACATCCCCCAGGCATGGCGACAGGCGCGCATCGCCCGCGCGGTCTCCTCCCGCAACAGCGCCGGCCCCCGGCCGAGATCCCACTCCGTCTCGAGTATCCGTACCCGCGGGTCATCCAGGGAGCGCACCAGATCCAGCGTGCCGTCGTCACTCCGGCCCACATTCACGATCACCTCGTCGCAGAGGGGGAGGAGAGACCGGATCGCCTCGAGGATCGGGAAATCGAGACGCACCGCGTCGCGGACGAGAGTGAAACCGGAGAGGAGCACGTGGGAAGTAGAAGTGAGTGGAGAGGAGTGAGAAGTGAGATAGAACAAATGTGACATCTTGTTATTCTCCTTGTCCGATTCCCTCGTTCATCCCTCCGCAACGTGGGCCGGGATGGAGACCGCAGCCCGGGTGATGGGAAGGAGAAGTGAGTGGAGAGGAGTGAGAAGTGAGATAAAACAAATGTGACACCTTGTTCTTCTCCTTGTCCGATTCCCTCGTTCATCCCTCCGCAACGTGGGCCGGGATGGAGACCGCAGCCCGGGTGATGGGAAGGAGAAGTGAGTGGAGAGGAGTGAGAAGTGAGATAGAACAAATGTGACACCTTGTTCTTCTCCTTGTCCGATTCCCTCGTTCATCCCTCCGCAACGTGGGCCGGGATGGAGACCGCAGCCCGGGTGATGGGAAGGAGAAGTGAGTGGAGAGGAGTGAGAAGTGAGATAGAACAAATGTGACACCTTGTTATTCTCCTTGTCCGATTCCCTCGTTCATCCCTCCGCAACGTGGGCCGGGATGGAGACCGCAGCCCGGGTGATTTGACTCCGCATCCCTTCTCTCCGCTCACTCCTCGTTTTTCCTCTCACTTCTCACTTCTCTCCACTCACTCCTCGCTCTTCCCTCACTCCTCACTTCTCTCCACTCACTCCTCACTCCTCACTCCTCGCGCCGTACGTCGCTTTCGGCGCATGATCGTCAGCATTCGGCTCACCTCGTCGAGCAATCCGCGCACGGTGGACGTCTGGCCCTGTGGAAACCACCCGAAGTCCTCGCAGAGCGTCAGCAGGGTCTCCGTCTCGGCCACCGAACCCTGGGCGATCGCCAGGAACTGTGCCTTCTCTTTGTCCGATTCCCTCGTCCATCCCTCCGCAACGTTGGCCGGGATGGAGACCGCAGCCCGGGTGATTTGACTCCGCATCCCGTACGTCTCTTCCCTGGGCAGTCGTGGAACAAGCCGATACACCTCGCGGGCGGCCTCCATCGCCTTCTGCCACAGGATCGTCTCCTGATAGTGCACTCAGATCTCCTCTCTCACTTCTCACTTCTCTCCACTCACTCCTCGTTCTTCCCAGGACAGCGCCTCGGTGGGGCAGAGCCGCAACATCGCACTCTCCAGCGCCGACCAAGTCTGCATCGGGGACTCGGCCACCGCACGGCACTCCCCATCCATCCGAAACACCGTGGGCCAGCGGGCCACGCAGAGGCCGCACCCGGTGCACCGGGTGCGATCGACGCGGATGCGCACCGGGCTGCGGGGGTGAATCCCGGGCGACAATCCGAGGAGACCCTCGGGCAGCACATCCAGCGTGGCCAGCAGGGCGCGGTAGCCTTCGGTGATGAGGTAGGGGGTCCGGTGAAAGGCGAACATGCTGATGTGCTCCACGGTCGGCCGGACCAGCACCAGGGGCGGGGAGTCCCAGCCGCGGATCGACTCCTCCACCAGGGTCTGCATCACGATCTCGAGTCCTCGGGCGTAGGTGGCCACGAACCCGCGCCGCTCCACCCCGAATCGCTCCGCCCCCGCTCCCCCCACGTCCACCGCCAGCACGGGACCCCGGCTCAGCGAGGCGGCGAGGCGCGCGGGGAGGTTCTCGACCATCGCGCCGTCGGCGCAGGCGTGGCCCATGATCGTGCGCGGGGGGAAGATGCCGGGTAGCGCGCAGGAGGCGAACACCGCGTCCGCCACCCGCGCGTCCCGGAGCCCCGGAAGCCCCCACGGCATCTGTCGGCCGGTGTTGAGATCCACCGTGTTGATGACGAGCCGGCGGGGCAGGTCATGAAAGGTGCGGTCACCCACCAGCGAGTCGATCAGGCTGTCCAGCGGCTCCTTCCGGTACACCGCGGGAGCGAGCATCCGCTTGAGGGCCATGTCCACGTGGGCCACGCGGAACACATCCTTCCGCTGCACTGCCAGGGCGCGGTTCTCCATCTCCTGCACCGGCATCCCCGTGGCCCACGCCGCGGCGATCAGCGACCCCATGCTGCACCCGATCACCAGCGACGGTTCGAGGCCCAGCTCCTCGAGTCCGCGCAGCACGCCGATGTGGGCCAGACCCTTGAGGCCGCCGCCGCTCAGCACCAGGCTGAATTGAGGTGTGGATGACATCGGGAGATATTTACCGGTGCCCCCGGTCCGGTGGAAGCCCGGCCGGGGATCTGCCACCCCGGTCCGGAGGTTCCTGGTGCGGTTCCCGTGAGTCGAATCACCCGCGTTCTCGTGCACCAGGTGCGCCACGACCACCTCTTCCAGCTCGGTCTCCTCCTGCTCGGGACCGTCGTGCTGGCCGCCATCCTGGCTCCGTGGATCGCCTCGGCCGATCCGCTCCGAGGCGACCTCGCCGGGGCCTATCTCCTCCCTCCGGGTCCCGCCCACTGGTTGGGGACCGATACCCAGGGCCGCGACGTCCTGAGCCGCGTCCTGCATGGAGCGCGGATCAGCGTCGGGGTGGGTCTGCTCGCCCCCGCGGTGGCCGCGACACTCGGCACCACGCTCGGCCTGATCGCGGGGTACCAGGGCCGGAGTGTGGACGCCGCCGTGATGCGTCTCGCCGACATCACCCTCGCCTTTCCCACCCTGCTCCTCCTGATCGCCGTGGCCGCGGCCGTCACCCCCTCGCTCCCGGTCGTGTTCGTGGTGATCGGTCTCGTGGGGTGGGCCGCGATGGCGCGGATCGTTCGGAGCCGGGTCCTGGTGCTCCGCGAGGCGGAGTACGTGGTGGCGGCCGAGGCGCTCGGCGCACCGGTGCGCCGGATCCTACTGCGTCATCTCCTCCCCAATGTGGCTTCCACCGTGCTCATCGCGGCCACGCTGGGAGCCGGCGCCGCCATGATGGCCGAAGCGGCGCTCTCCTTCGTGGGGCTGGGCGCTCAACCTCCCACGCCAAGCTGGGGGGCCATGGTGTCGGACGGGCGGGATCTCCTGCGGGTGGCGCCCTGGGTGTCGCTCGCTCCCGGCGTGGCGCTGGGCATGGCCGTTCTCGGATTCAATCTCGTGGGAGACGGGTTGCGCCAGGCCCTCGACCCCGGAACCGGGGACACCGGTCCGGGACGGGAGGCACGCCCATGACCTGGAGTGTGGAGTCCCTGCGCCGCGACGAGTTCCCCTTCACGGATGACGGCATCTACCTCAACGCGGCCAGCATCGGTCCCCTGCCGCAGAGGACTCTGCGCGCTATGGAGCACTGCTCCCGCTCCCGCGCCGCGCCCTTCACCCTCACCGACGACCAGCTCGGTCCGATCCTGCAGAACGCCCGGGTGGCCGCGGCCACCCTCATCGGGGCCGATCCGTCGGAGATTGCCCTCGCCACCAACACCAGCTACGGCATCAATCTCGCCGCCGGCATGCTCCCTCTCCGCGCCGGCGAGCACGTGGTCGTGAGTGCGGGGGAGTTTCCGGCCAACGTGTTTCCCTGGCAGCACCTCACCCGCCGGGGCGTGGGGCTCGACCTGGTGCCGGTCACCCCCGAGGGGTGGCCCGACGAGGAGGCGATGCTGGCCCGCCTGGCGGACCCCAGGGTCCGGGTGCTCGCGGTGTCTCACGTGCAGTATCACACCGGCTACCGGGTCGATCTCGACCGGCTCTCGGCGGCCTGCCGGCAGAATGATGTCTGGCTCGTGGTGGACAGCATCCAGGCCCTCGGGGCCGTGCCCTTCGATGTGCGTCGAACCCCGGTGGACATTCTCTGCTGTGGAGCGCAGAAGTGGCTTCTCGGACCGTGGGGAGCCGGGTTTCTCTATGTGAGACGGGAGCACATTCCGGCCCTCGTGCCGGCCACCGTCGGATGGCTGGCCTTCGAGGGGACCGAGGACTTCTCCCGGCTCCGGTACGATGGCAACCTCCACCCCGATGCCCGCCGCTTCGAGATGATCACCCTGCCGTTCCAGGATCTGCTCGGCATGACCCGGTCGCTCGAACTCCTGGCGGAACTCGGGGTCGAGTCGGTCTGGCGCCACATCCGGGAGATCCAGACGCCCGTCATCGAGGGGGCTCTCCGCCGCGGGATCCGCCTGGCCTCCCCCCGGGGGGACCGGGGATCGGGCATGCTCTGCCTGGCACCGAGGGACCCCGAGGTCCTCCGGGATCGCCTTCGCGCCGCTGGCGTGGTGTGCAGCCTTCGTGAGGGCGCCATCCGCCTGAGCCCGCACTGTTACACGACGCGGGAGGAGATGGAGAGGGTGGCGGAACTACTAGGCGGTAGGCTATAGGCTGTAGGCGATAGGGAACTGCTAGGCTGTGGGCTATAGGCGATTGGCGGTAGGGACCTGCTAGGCTGTGGGCGGCGGGCCAGGTAGGTCCCTATAGCCTACCGTCCACCGCCTACCGCCTAGTAGTTGCCCACCGCCTATCGCCTGGCCTCCAGCATTCCCCACTGTTTCTTCCCCTTCCGCAGCAGCACCCAGCGCCCCCCCCGCAGGTCTCCCGCGCCGAGTACCTGGTCCGGCTGGGCCACCGTCACTCCGTTGACCGAATAGCCGTGACCCGCGATGCCGCGACGGGCCTCTCCCTTTGAGGCCGCGAGACCCGCCGCGACCAGGGCATCGACCACCGGCAGCCCCTCCAGGCTGTCCGCCGCGATCGGAGTGCGGGGAACCTCCTCGGCGATCATCGCGAGCGTCTCGTGGTCGAGTGCCTCGATCGGGTCCCGGCCGAAGAGAACCCGGCTCGCCGCCTCCACCCGGGTCACCGCCGCCGGGCCATGGACCATCGCCGTTACCTCCGCCGCCAGGCGCCGCTGGGCGGTCCCGGCGCCGGGATCGGCCGCGTGGGTCTCCAGCAGGGCGTCGATCTCGGGGAGGGGGAGGAAGGTGAAGAACCGGAGGAACCGGCCGACGTCGGCGTCCTCGGTGCCGCGCCAGAACTGCCAGAACCGCCAGGGGCTGGTGCGGGCGGGATCGAGCCACACGTTGCCCGCCTCCGTCTTCCCGAACTTGGTCCCTCGGGCCGTGGTCAGGAGGGGGAGCACCAGACCGTGGGCCTGTTGCCCCGTGCGACGCCCGATCAGCTCGATCCCGGCGGTGATGTTCCCCCACTGATCGCTGCCGCCCATCTGCAGCTCGCAGTTCGCCGTGGTGAAGAGGTGCTGGAAGTCGTGGGCCTGCACCAGCATGTAGGCGAATTCCGTGAAGGAGATCCCCGTCTCCAGCCGACTGCGGACCGCCTCCTTCTGCAGCATGTACCCCAGGGTGAAGTGCTTGCCGGTGTCGCGGAGAAAGTCGAGCAGGGAGAGCGGGCGCAGCCAGTCGGCGTTGTTGGTGATCTGCGCCGCCGTCGGGCCCTCGAAATCCAGGAAGCGGGTGAGCTGGTCCCGGAGTGCCCGGGCGTTCGCATCCACCGTGTCGAGGTCGAGCATCGGCCGCTCGGCGCGCTTGCCGCTGGGGTCGCCCACGAGCCCGGTGCCTCCGCCGATCAGCACGATCGGGCGGCCCCCGAACCGCTGCAGCCAGGCGAGGCCCATGACCGGAACCAGGTTCCCCACGTGAAGGGAGTTGGCGGTCGGGTCGAACCCGACGTAGCCCGTGATCGGGAGTCCCGTGGCCAGGCGCTCGGCGAGGTCGTGGGTGGCGTCGTGGACCAGGCCGCGGGCGGTCAGGGTGGTGAGCAGGGTCGGCATGGCGCCAATCGTACACGGACGGTGGAAGGAGAGGCAAGCGGGGGTCCGCTGGAAACCCCGTGGGGGTCCCGCTAGTTTGGGGGTCATGGCGCGACGCACTCGAACCCGGACCGCATGGTGGCGGAATCGCACCCTGCTCCGGTGGGGTCTCCTGACGGTCCTGGCCGGGGCGGCCTTCAGTGGGGTGCTCCTCTTCGTGGCCTGGCACCGGGTGTGTGCCAACGGAGCCTGTCCCTCCATCGCCGGGCTCGCCGATTATGACCCGGAGCAGGCCTCGAAGGTGTACGCCGCGGACGGCCGGCTGATCAAGGACCTGGGCGAGGAGCGGCGGACGGTCATCTCCCTCGACCAGATGTCGCCGGCGGTGGCGGCGGCGTTCCTGTCGGTGGAGGACAAGCGGTTCTACCGGCACCATGGCATCGACTGGGTCCGGTTTGTCGGCGCGCTCCGCACCGTGGCCCTTGCCGCGGTCGGGATCGGCCGGGTGCAGGGGTTCAGCACGATCACGATGCAACTGGCCGGCAACCTCTTCCCCGAGCAGATCAACCGGGGGGATCGCCAGGGCCTGCGGGGGATCGCGCGGAAGCTCCGCGAGGCCCGGGTGGCGCGGGAAATCGAACGAACCTACTCGAAGGACCGGATCCTCGAACTCTACCTCAACCAGATCGAACTGGGGAACCGGGCCTTCGGGGTGGAGGCGGCCTCTCTGCGATACTTCGGCAAGTCGGCCCGCCAGGTCAACGTGGCCGAGGCGGCGATGCTCGCGGCCCTGGCCAAGGGGCCGACACTGTACAACCCGCGCCGCAACCCTCGCTTCGCGATGCAGCGCCGAAACCTCGTCATCAACCTGATGCGCAAGGCCGGACGCCTCTCGCCCGTTTCCGCCGAGGCGTGGAAGGCCTACCCGGTGGCGCTCGCCTCGCGGTCCGATTTCAGCGGGGTGGGCGAGTACTTCGTCGAATATGTGCGGCAGCTCCTCCGGCCCCGCTTCGGCGCCGATCTCTACCGGGGCGGATACCGGATCTACACCACGATCGACCTCGACATGCAGCAGGCCGCCGAGCGCGCCCTCGACGCCCAGCTCCAGGCCATCGAAAATGGCGCCCTGGGTCGCTTTCCCCATCCCACCTATCGGGAAATTCTGGCCCAGCAGAATCGCGAGATCGAGGCGGACACGAGCCCCTACCTCCAGGGCCTCATGCTGACCCTCGAGGCCCGAACGGGACAGATCCGCGCCATGGTCGGGGGCCGGGACTGGGAGGGCTCCAAGTTCAACCGCGTCACCCAGGCACTCCGCCAGCCGGGGTCCACCTTCAAGCCGTTCGTCTATTCCGCCAACCTCCGGGCCGGCTACCCTCTCTCCGAGATCCTCGACGATGCGCCCATCAGCCTCCCCATGCCGGAGGGCCAGGAACCCTGGGAGCCCCAGAACTTCGACAACAGGTTTCTGGGGCCCATGACCCTGCGCCAGGGCCTCTTCAATTCCCGGAACACCATTGCCGTGCGTGCCGGGCTGCAGGTCGGAGTCGATGCGGTGCTGGCGGAGGCCAGTCAGTTCGGAATCAGCACCCGGATCGATCCGGTTCCGTCGATCTTCATCGGGGCCGCCACCCTGAGCCCCCTGGAACTCATCGGAGCGTACACCGCCTTCGCCAACCTGGGGGTGCGCACCGAACCGGTGGCCATCCTCCGGGTCGAGGATCGGTCCGGAGCCATCGTGTGGGAGCCCGAGTCGCGGGCGGTGACCGTGATGGACTCGGTCCAGGCGTGGCTCATGCTCGACGTGCTGCGCGACGTGGTGCGTCGCGGGACCGCCTACTCCGCCGTGACGGCACGGGGCTTCCCCCACCCCGCGGGCGGAAAGACCGGCACCACCAACGACGGGTTCGATGTCTGGTTCGTCGGGTTCACCGCCGACCTCGTCACCGGCGTCTGGATGGGGTATGACCTTCCACGGAAGATCATGCCCAATGCCCAGGGGGGACGCCTCGCCGCTCCCGCGTGGACGGCGATGATGCGGGAAGTGTACGAGAGGCGCGCCGCACCCCTGGAGTGGGTGATGCCCGAGGGGGTGTCCACCCTGATGATTGATGAAAGTACCGGTGAGGTCGCCACCCCCTTCTGCCCGTTGGCGCTGGTGCGCCGCGAGTTCTTCATCCCCGGCACCGAGCCCGGCGTCCCCTGCCGGCGCCACTCCCCCTTCTCCTTCGGCCCCCGCCCGTCCGACAGTACGCACGGGGGAACAGGGGGGGGGAGACACTGATCCCCGGCGACCCCACTCGGCCGATCGTGCGTCTGGCCGCCGGGTGGCTCCTTCCCGTCCTCACTCCTCCCCTCCGGTCCGGGGCCGTCCTGGTCGGTGCCTCGGGACGGATCCTTGCCCTCGGCCCGGAGGCGGCGGTTCCGCATCCCCCCGGGGTGCCTTCCCTCGATCTGCCCCGCGGAATCCTGGCGCCGGGATTCGTCAACACCCACACCCACCTCGAGCTCACCGGGCTCGACGGCCAGGTGGAGGAGGACGACTTCAGCGACTGGATCCGTGCGATCCGGCGCGCCAAGGCGGGCCGCACCCGGGACGACTCCCGTGACGCGGCCCGGCAGGGAATCGCGGCCGCGTGGGCGGCCGGTGTGACCACCCTCGCCGACACCGGCGATACCGGGGCCGCCTGGGAGGCTCTCTCCACCCTCCCGGGAGCGGGGGCCAACATCTGTTATCACGAGGTCTTCGGCCCGCACCCCGGCCAGCGGGAGGAGAGCCTCGCCGGACTGGTGGCCGCGATGACGGCCATGGCCCCGGCGGCTCCTCCCTCCGCCTCTCGAACCGTGCTCGGCGTCTCGCCTCATGCGCCCTACTCCGTGAGTGGCCCCCTCTATCGGGCGGTGGCAGCATATGCCCGGGACTCGGACCGGCCGCTGGCGCTCCATCTGGCGGAATCGGCCGCGGAGCGGGAACTCGTGACCCGGTCGGCCGGCCCCTTCGCCGAGGCGTGGCGGGCCCGGGGGATTCCCCTCCCCGACGACCCGGCCCACGGCGCGGCGGAATCGGCCCGCCGGTCGCCGGTGGCCTGGGCCGATGCCCATGGGGTGCTCGGCCCCGCGACTCTGGTGATTCACGCCATCGACCTCGACGGGGACGATATTGCGGTGCTCGCGGCCCGCGGCGTTGGAGTGGCCCACTGCCCCCGGTCGAACCTGCGGCACCATGGACGCACCGCTCCCCTGGACCGGCTTCTCGCGGCGGGGATCCCCGTCGGGCTCGGCACCGACTCCGTGGCGAGTGTCGCCCCGAGCGACCTCCGGGCCGAGGCACGGTGTGTTGTGGCGGCGGGACTCTCCCCGGAGAGGGCGGTGCATCTCCTGACGCGGGGAGGAGCGGAGGCCCTCGGTCTGGCGGACGCGGGAGGGGTGGCCCCGGGTTGGTGGGGCGATTTCACGGTGGTGGACGCGGGAGACGGGATCGCCGATCCCCACGAGGCGTTGCTCGACGCGGCGCACCCGGTGGTCGGGACGTGGAGGGGAGGGAGAAGGGCAGGGAGTAAGGTGTAGGGGCGACGCATGCGTCGCCCGTGCCCCAGATGGAGCAGGATGCAGGGGAATAGTCCCTTACGGACAGGATTGAACACAAAACGGCAACAATCTTTTGTGGGCAACTCCCGACCCCCCCTTCAGACACGTCGATTACAACGCGCCGTGCGAGGGGGATGGCCACAAAAAGCACAGAATTCACAAGAGGCACACCTCGGTGCGCATGGGGGCCCACCATGGGGCGAGAGAGGTTTCTGTGCCCTTTGTGCTTCTTGTGGTTGGCTCTGGGGGTGGGGAGAGGGCTTCGGAGGGACAGGAACCCATGCCGAAGCCGGAAGAGCCCGCCCCTACTCCCCATTCCCTATTCCCTACTCCCTAAGCCGACAGAGCCGGAACCAAGGAGGCGTGTCGAGTTTTCGCGTGAGTTCCCCGGGGCTTTCGCCCCGGGCTCGGCGGCGAGAGGCCGTTCACACGGCCGGGTGTTCGTCTGGGCTCCCGGTGGCGCGTAGGGGCGGTTCGTGAACCGCCCTTCCCACCTCCCCCGGCCGTCAGCCCCGGGAAACACCAATCGCCGGGTCACGGCGCACTCCGCGCCGCGAAGGCACACAAGTTGAATACATTCCGAACCGCCGTCAAACGCAGTACCGACGCTGGTTTCCGGGCGTCGCCCAAAATATTGTTGCCATTTTGTGTTCAATGTTATCCGTAAGGGACTATTCCCTATTCCCTAATCCTATTCCCTACTCCCTACTCCCTACTCCCTACCTGAGATGGCCGCCAGGGTCGCCTCTCCATAGAACATCCGGATGTACTTCATCTGCGTGCCGGTCAGGCGGCGGACGGCCCAGGCCAGGTGCACGAAGTGGGGTTCGGTGGGCGGCACGTGCGGAAACATGCCGCACTCTTCCGGGAGGTGGTTCCCCTTGCGGGTGTTGCAGGAACTGCACGCGGTGACCACGTTGCTCCAGTCATTGTCCCCCCCGCGGGAGATGGGAATGACATGATCCCGGGTCAGGCATTCCCGGGGCCGCAGGGCGCTCTGGACCCGGTCACAATACTGGCAGCGGTAGTCGTCGCGGGCGAAGAGGAAAGTGTTGGTGACCTGGCGGCGGAAGCGGCGGGGGACGTGCACGAACCGGACGAGTCGTATGATCGCCGGTTTGGGCACGGCGAGACGCGCGCTGCGTATCGGCGCGGCGTCATCAGCCTCCACGATCTCGGCCTTGCCATCGATGACGAGGCGAAGCGCCCGATGCAGCGGCACCATCGTCAAGGGCTCAAAGGACGCATTCAGAGCAAGGCAACGCACGGCACACCTCGGGTCAGTCGGAGCCCGCGGACTGGTCGTGCCCGCGGGCGGAATCCTCTGGATGCTAACCGGACCCGGGGCGGGGAATCAAGGGGGGAGGGGGGAGTCGGGAGTAGACGATAGGCGGCGGGGAACTGTTGGGCGGTGGGCTATAGGCGGTAGGCGGTAGGGAACTGCCAGGCGGTAGACGGTAGACGGTAGACGGTAGACGGTAGACGATAGGAAGACCAGGCAGGAGGCGGTCGGAAGCAGGACAAACGAGAGGGCACCCCCTACCGCCAACCCCCACCGCCTACCGCCTACTCCCTACTCCCTACTCCCTACTCCCTACCCCCTACTCCCTAAGCCGGCAGAGCCGGAACCAAAGAGGCTTGCACACTCGGAGCCACAGATACTGCCCGGGTATGCTCGCGGTCTGCGGGGTTCCTACTCCCAAGACCAGATGCGGCCCGACACCTGGCCTTCGT
>JBDIWC010000033.1:0-47830 GCA_039794085.1 Gemmatimonadales bacterium | reverse complement strand
CCCCTACTCCCAGCACCCCCGCCGGCCCCGCCAGCGCCCACCAGGTCTCCCCGTGGCCCCCCAGACTGTCATACTCCAGCGGCACCATCGTGCCGGCCGCCGCCGTGTGGGGGTCCAGCGGCGTCTTCCCCTCCACCGGGAGCATCACGTCCAGCGGCAACCGCACCGGCACCCCGGTCAGGTTCACGTACCGCACGATCATCCGGAGCCGCCGGTCCTCCAGCTGCCGCCACTCCATCGGTGCCCCCGGAATCACCTTGATCCCTTGCTGGCAGGTCGAATCGGGCCACTGCCCCTCCACCGTCTCGTGGCTCGTGATCGTGAACGTCACCTCCCGGCACTCGGTCGGGGTCTCCGCGACGCTCGCCTGCACCACTCCCGGCGCCACCGCCTGTCCCGCCTGCAGCGGTGCCACCGGGTCCCCGCAGCCCGCCAGCAGGCAGGCCGCCACCGACATGATCATGATCCCTCCTTGGCCCGAGCGGCCGTCCTTCCCGTTCGAGTGCCCTGCACCCTGCGCACCCACCAACCTGCCCGTACCCACGCTCCATCCCTGCATGGTCCCCTCCTCGCAAAGTACCGTCCCCCGGGGTCCGGTGCACCGGCACCGCCCCACCCGCCTGTCCCCGGGTGATACCTGCCGCACTCCCAGCGCGGGGACCGGCGGCATCTCGATGCTACGCTACCCCCCCATTGTCAAGCACCCGACATACTCAGAGCAGGCCAGCTCTCTTCCCCACCGTCCCTGTGGTCCCCAATTCACTGAGCCGAAGGTGGATGAGATTGAAGGGTCAGACCAATGGGCGCTGCTGGTTTTGTGTCTCTTGTGCTTCTTGTGGTTGGCTTTGGAGGGTGGGGAGGTGTGCTACCGGAGGAGTCCTTGTCACCGTGATCGGGTGCGCCGCAAGCGGCGCACCCACGGCGTGCCATTCGGCCGAAGGTGAGGGAGATTTCCCGACCGTGTGAGAGGAGGGCAGGTGAAAGAACACCGGATTCTGGTCGGCCGACTGCCGAGCGGTGGCGATCGCCGCCTTGCCGTATTGGCCAGCCAGATTCCGATGTCCCCACCCCACTTCCCCTGCGGTTCCCTGTCTAGCTCAGGGCAGGTACCTGAGCGGGTCCAGGAAGTTCATCATGACCCGCGTCACGCATTCGGTGGCCACATCTGTGTTGGTTCCAATGGTAACCTCCGAAGAGGAGATCACTGGATACGGCCACACGGTCGAGCGAGTGGTGAGGAAGCACCTCAGCCCGGTGGCGTCATCATACGTCCCCTCCCTCCAGGTCATCCGGGAGCCGGTGGGATCGATCTGCGGTATCCCGAAATCGAAGGGGGCGAACGGGGACCTGAATCCGAGCATCTGGGCAAAACGACCGGTGAAAGTCGTGTCCGATCCGCTGACGGGACCGGTGGACACTCGATGCGCCGAAAACCTGACACGCGGGACACTGTCCACCTTCTGGAAGAGGGCAGTTTCCTGCAGGAACAGGTGGCCCTCGGCGATGATGAAGAGGTCACCATCCGGTGCCCACACGACCCCGGAGCCGAACTGGGGGACGAGTGGGGTGCATGAAGCTGGCAGCACAGGTGACGGTGTACCGGACGCAAGGTCGATGCGCCATATTTCGGCGCATGCGTCCGACGCATCGTGAACATCCATGACCACGTCGTTTCCCGTGGGAGAGAACGAGAACGAGAATACGTTCGGAGACCCTACGGGCCCCTCCAACGGGGTTTCGAGCCGCAGATTGTCGACCGTCCCGGTGTTGCGCCGGATGGTGGCGTGAAATCCAAATCCGGGGTCGGTGACCGTCAAACCCACCCCCGAGGGGGGCTGACTCCCGTCTCCGCGCCAGACATCCACCGTGTCCGTTTCGAGATAAAGCCTCGCGAACAATTCCCCGAGCGACCGGCGGGTCCACGACCCACCACTCAGGGACAACTCGTAGGCTGTTCCACCCGCCGGAGGGGAGGAGAGCCCCGGTTCCATGAAACCGAAGCCCGACACCGCCAGCTTGCGGCCGCCCAGGGCGATGGACAGATCGTGATACGGTCGTGTCTGGGACGGCAACGAGATCGTCTCGGAGCCACCGGGTCGCTGGACGGAGATTCGCTGGCTTCCCAGCGGCCCGAACAGCTTCGCCGAAAAGCCGCAGATCGGCGTGCCCGAGCGCTCGGCTGACATCAGCGAAAGGGCCCCGTAGGCATCCAGGGGAAACACCGCGCCGCTCACCGCCTGGGCCGGCACCGAGTCCCCGGTTGCGGGATCGAGCCGTTTCACCCGAGCACCTTGGATAATGAATCTCTTCACATCGGCGGCCGTGAGGTTCGGGTCCATCGACCACAGCTGTGTCGCCACCCCGGCCACGAACGGAGCCGCCGCCGAGGTACCGCTAATCACCTGGACACCGTTGACATCAACCAGCGAGACAACATTGTCACCCGGAGCCGCGATCTGGGTTTGCTCCCCCAGAATGACATTCGATCCCTGCCCTCCTGCCGACCACAGTTGCCCATCGCGTCCGAACGCACTGACGAAGATGATCTTGTCGCGATACGTCCCTGCGGAATCGGTCATGAGTTCCGCCGCGACACGGTCCGAGGCCCTGAAAATCGTGTCAGTTGTCTTGGCAAGATCCGTCAGAGTTATCTGGCGATTGCTGTTTCCCGCCGAGATGACCAGCAGCCGGTCAGGGCCTGAGTTCAAGTACCTTTTCATGTCTGTCCGCACGAGATCGAGGTCTATACTGTCTTTGGGATTCCCATCTCCCAGGGACAGGTTGACGACCCTGACATTCCGGTTCGCTGCGTCTTTGAGTGCTGCTGCCAGTGTCTGAGTAGGCGTTCGTGGACTCTCCGGCACTCCACTCGCAGTAAGGTGGTTCAGGGAGTAGAGCCGCAGGCTGGATTTCCAGATCATCCCGGCGATGCCGGATCCATTGTCGCCGGAGGCCGCCGCTATTCCGGCAGTCATGGTACCATGGTTAGTCAGGGTGCCGTTGAGGACGCCAGATATGAGATTCAGATCAAGGCGATATGGCACATTGGTGAACTGCGACACCACCCCTCCGCTCGCAAGGGAGAGGCCGAGATCCTGCGGAATACCATTCGCCGAGAAGAACGCGTCGATCACCGCGACGCGGGTCAGGGTTGTACCGTACATCCCATTCTCGCACGCCCAAGCCAGCGGAGCCCGAACCGCTCTCCATGGCCAGGTACGCGCATCATCGGAAAACCAGACTGCCCGAGACTCCGACACTCCGGAGTCGACGGGAAACCGCGATCTGAGCCGCATTCGACTGCCAAACCCCGATGGCCCAGCCAGCCGAATACCCGGAAACGTCCTCATCGCTGCGACGACCGAGTCGACCTGAGGCCATTCGGACCCCGGGTCGGGAATCTCAATCAGGTAATGGTTCGGATCGGGAAGCAGCTCCGTGAAACGCCCGATGATCCGGGCCGAGAACCTGGTCATGAAGCTTTGGACACCGAGGCCGGACGTCGAATCGTCGAAGAACACATGGAACACCGTTCTCTCGTACGTCAGGTCAGGTCGCGCGGGATCCACGACCAGTAGCGGTTCCCCTTCGGGATAGACCCCAGGCCACGGTGCCGCAGGCCGACTCGTGTCGCCGATCGCCGCCTCCACCGGGTAGTGGTTGAACCGGAACCGGGCGCTCAGCACCGGCTCGTGGATCTGGAACAACAGCGTGTCCACCCGGCTCGTGTCCCCTACTCCCAGCACCCCCGCCGGCCCCGCCAGCGCCCACCAGGTCTCCCCGTGGCCCCCCAGACTGTCATACTCCAGCGGCACCATCGTGCCGGCCGCCGCCGTGTGGGGGTCCAGCGGCGTCTTGCTTCCCACCGGGAGCATCACGTCCAGCGGCAACCGCACCGGCACCCCGGTCAGGTTCACGTACCGCACGATCATCCGGAGCCGCCGGTCCTCCAGCTGCCGCCACTCCATCGGTGCCCCCGCGATCACCGTCAGCCCCTCCTGACAGGTCGAATCGGGCCACTGCCCCTCCACCGTGTCGTGGCTCGTGATCGTGAACGTCACCTCCCGGCACTCGGTCGGGGTCTCCGCGACGCTCGCCTGCACCACCCCCGGCGTCCCCACCTGTCCCGCCTGCAGCGGGTCCCCGCAGCCCGCCAGCAGGCAGGCCGCCACCGACATGATCATGATGCCTCCTCGGCCCGATCGGCCGTCCTGCCGGTTCGAGTGCCCTGCACCCTGCGCACCCGCCAACCTGCCCGTACCCTCGTTCCATCCCCGCATGGTCCCCTCCTTGACAAAGT
The DNA here is from genome assembly GCA_039794085.1 of Gemmatimonadales bacterium. GTDB lineage: Bacteria > Gemmatimonadota > Gemmatimonadetes > Gemmatimonadales > GWC2-71-9 > OFTM291. The sequence continues at coordinate 43,530 of JBDIWC010000033.1, read as the reverse complement.
ACCGTCCCCCGGGGTCCGGCGCACCGGCACCGCCCCACCCGCCTGTCCCCGGGTGACACCTGCCGCACTCCCAGCAGGGACCGGCGGCATCTCGACGCTATGCTACCCCCCCATTTGTCAAGTAACCGACATACTCAGAGCAGGCCAGCTCTCTTGCCACCGTCCTTGTGGTCCCCAATATTCACTGAGCCGAAGGGGATGACGCCACCATGAGGAGGGCGGGTTACGAACCACCCCGCGGCCCACCACCGGCCCATCGGGCATTTTCAGCGTGAAGTGGGCGGTATCGGTTTTGTGCCTTCTGTGCTTTTTGTGGTTGGCTTTGGAGGTGGGGGAGGGGTGCTGCCGGATGAGTCCTTGTCACACCACGAGAAGGTGCGCCGCAAGTGGCGCACCCACGACAAGCGGCGCACCCACACCAAACCGGATCGCCTCAGCGCTTTGGCTGAGGCGTCGGAGCAGGCTTCTCCTTCCGCGCCAAGGACCGATAGTACTCCGCCACTGCGTCCCGGAATCCGGCCGGAACCTTGTCGGTTCCTCCCGCCACCGGGCCGACCGCGTCTCCATACACCTGACGCCGGAGGGTGAACTCGAAGTTCTTGAGGGCCTCCAGGGCGGTTCGCTGCAGCCGCTCCACGGCCTCGATGTCCCGGTAGGCATCGGGGGACTCCAGGGCTCGTAGCCCCGCAAGCACCCGGTCGAGTTCCCCGGCATCGACCCCCTCCGCCGCGAGACTCCGCCGGACCGAATCCACCGCGAGACGCTGGGCCCGGAACTCCCGCCCCAGCTGCCGAGCCTGCTCCGGCGTGAGGGCACCCCCCCGGGCGCCCTCTCCACCGCCGAACCGCGCCCCGTTGCCACCCGCCCTCTCCCCCCCGGGCGCCCCACCCGTCTGCCCCTGGCCCTGCTGACCCTCGCCCTGCCCTTGCTGACCTTGCCCAGGCTCCCCCTCGCGACCCTGCCCCTCGCCCTGCTGTGCCCTGGTCCGGTCCTGCAGCGATTCGAGGGCGCGGCGCACGTCACCCGTGCGATCGAGGGCACGCCCGAGGCGTCGTTCCTCCGATTCGGACACGGAGCCCGCCGCCTCCCCGAGCTTGTCCCGCACCTCCTCGAGGTTGGAGGCGATCTGATTCTCGAACGCATTGGCGTATTCGGCGGACGCTCCCCGCAGGAGCCCCTTCGAAAACCTTACCTTGTCCGCGATCCGGTTGTCCCGCACGGCGCCGGCCGCTTCGGCAACCCGGCGGGCCGCGTCCCCCTGATCACGGCGGGCATCGCGACCCAGGCGATCGAGGGTGCCCTCCAGGGCGTTGATCGCCGAGGCGAGCGAGTCCTTCCGCTCCATGAGCTGGGCGGCCTGCCGCGGATCCCCACCACCCTGCTCGGTCATCCGCTTCACGTCCCGCGCGATCTCCTGCTGCCGGTCAAGGAGCCGGTCCACCTGCTGCGTCGCGTTCTGCATCTCCTGTTGGAGACGGGAGGTGCGGCCGTTCTCCAGCCGCCGTGTCGCCTCGCGGATCCGCTCCAGGGCGCGTTCCCCCGCGGCCTCTCCTCCGTCGCCCCCGCCCGCTGCGGCCCGCCGCATCGCCTGGGCCGCCTCCTGGAGCTGCCGCGCCGATTGATTCAACTCATCCGACCGCTGCTCCCTCGCCAGCTTTTCCAGCTGCCGGGCCAGCTCCTCGGTCTGCTCCGCCAGCTGCCGCTGCGACTCGCGGGAAGCGCTCCCTCCACCGGCGGCTGAGCTCCCGCCTCCCCCGCTCCCTCCCCCCGCCTGTCCCTGCCGGTTCTGCATGGCACGCACTGCCTGCTGGAGCCGTTCATTCTCCTGCTGCTGGCGGGCGGCCAACTGGCGGAGGCGTTCGGCGGCCTCGTCTTCCTGGGCCTGCTGCTGTTGCCGTTCTCCCCGTTCCACCGTCTCATACTGATTCCGCAACTTGTCCGTCTCCAACTCGAACAGGTCGGCCAGTTCCTCGGCGTTGGCGGCTCCCCCACCTCCCCCGCCTCCACCTCCCCCACCCTGGCTTACCTGGACCTCGCGAAACGCCGCCTCCGCCCGCTGCAGATGCTGCAACGCTTTCTGCTCCGGCGGCAGCGCCTCGTCCGGCTTCCGGGTTCCCAGCCGCTCCTCCGCCTCCTGCATCATCGGAAGGGCCGCCTCCAGCTCCGCCTGCACCACGCCGAAGGCGGAATCCCGCGTGAGGGCATTCCGGTCGGCGAGGCGGCGGGCCAGGTTGGTCACCTGCTCCCGGAGGCGCCCCTGGGAAAGAGCCAGGGTGGCCAGGTCCTCATTCAGTTGCCGCTCTCCCGCGGTGTCCCGATCCCGCTGCACCTTGAAGGTCCCGGCCACGATTTGCTTCTGCCGCTCCGAGAACCCGTCGGGCGAATCCTGTCCCCCGGCCTGCTGTCCCCCCTGCTGTTCGGCCTGACGATAATCGAGTCCGAAGGGGCGGATCTGCATGAAGTAGATGTCACTGGTGACGGTCCGTCCGGGGCCGCGCGGTCCCTCCTCCACCGCCTGAGCCCAGTAGGAAACGAGATCTCCCGGTTCGAGGTCAAACTCCTCGAGGAAGAAGGTGTGCCCACCGCTCACTTCGGGACGCCGCGGTGCAGTGCCGGGGTGCAGGGTGACTCGCTGTTCCTCGCCCCCGTTCACGGTGTAGATCAGATCAAGGGAGCGGATGGCGTAATCATCCCGGGCCACCGCCTCGGCAAAAATCTCCTCCACCGCCGTGACCCGGATGTCGCGCCCGGGGGCCTTGAAGGAAACGGTGGGACCGTGATCGTCGAGCGGATCGATGCGGTACTCGAGAGAGGCCCGCACCCAGGCACCGGAGGTCGCGCGCAGCTCCAGCCGGTAATGGGCCGTTCCCGTGACCTCGATGCGGCCCGCCAGCATCCCCGAATCGGCCGGGGTCATCGGAATGGTGTCCCGGGCATCGATCAGGATCCGCCCCTCGGTGACCGGCATGGTGGTGGTGGCGAACACCGTGACCCTGGTGCCGAGCGGGGCCGCGATGTCCCCCCCATGTTCGATCCGTTCGGTGCCGAGGCCGGTGTAGGTGGGGTAGACCAGTTCCAGGTCGATGTTGCTGACGTACGGAAGGTCGGTCACGCTGATGGTAAAGACGGGACTGCTCACCCCGCCCGCCTCCACGAGATACTCCATCGGCTCCTGGAGATCGAAGAGCCGGAAACCGAACTGGCCCAAGGTGTCCGAGGCGTCCATACCGACACGATCCCAGTCCTGTCGGTCGGTGGGACGGAAGAGGAGGGTCACCCGTTCCGATGTGAATCCCCGCAGTTGGGCCCGCACGTCGAGATCGCCCCCTTTCGGGACCGACACGTCACCCGGTTCCACCAGCACCGCGAAGGGGGCCTCCGCCGCCGCCTCGGACCAGGGAACGAAGATCACCTCCGCCGCCTGGCGGACCAGCGTCGGGCCTGCGAGGAAGAGGGCAACGGCCCCGGCCACGGCCACAGCCAGGGCGCCGCCAAATCTCCGGATGCCGGTGGCATCTGCCGGGAGCCCGGTGTCGAAGATGCGGGCCCGCTCCACGGCCCGGGCCACGAGCCGGTCCACCAGCCGGGGGGAGAGCGATTGGCCGTTCACCCCTTCGACCGCACTGACCAGCAACGCCTCCAGACCCGGCTCGTTCTCCTCGACGTAGAGCGCCACCTGGGCGTCGGACACCTGTCGGAGCAGGGGAAGGGCGATCGCATGGATCATCAGGGCGAGGAGCCCCACCCAGACCACGATGCGCACCGTCAGGATCGCACTCGGGGTGAAGTGGGCCTGGTTCAGGCCGAGACCGGCGAGGATCACCGTGAGGATGAGAGCCCCGGTCACCAGGAGGAGGCCCCGCAGGGCGAGGCGGAGCCGCCACCGGCGCCGCACCGTGACGATGATGTCCAGGAGTGTCGTCCGGTCCTCGCTGCTCTGCATGATGTCCTCCTTCAGGATCCTGCCGGGGCCCGCCGGATGATTCCGGAGAGCCGGTTGCCCACCACGGTTTCGGTGACGGCCAGCAGCGCCACCCCCACCAGAAGGTACCACCAGATCCGCTGGCGCCGCTCCTGCTCAGCGCCACTGGCAAGGGTCCCGATCGGCGCGTCCTCCGGGCCTCCCGAGGGGCCGGCGGCCCCGCCGATCGCGATCGCCAACTCCTCCGGATCCAGGGGAGTCATCTCGGATTCCGCCATGTCCACGTTGGCGGCAAAGCTCAGCACCTCGCGGCCCCCGACCCCCGGCTCCACGACCCGGTAGAACCCCGCGTCCTCGAACCGGAGGAGATCGGCTCCGGTGGTCACCCGATCCCGCGTTCCACCAGGCCCGTTGACGAACACGGCGCGGCCCGAGTCGCCCGCGACCACCGGGGCCACCTCGCCGACCCGATGCCACGGCGGCGTTTCGCTGTACCCCGCCACGTACACCATCATCTCATGGACGAACGGGAGGAAGACCGGTTGCACGGGGAGGTCGTTCCAGGTGTTGTCGGCCGGCGAGGCGAACGCGAGCACCCTCCCCCGTCCCACGGTCCGTTCCACCAGGGCCGGGGTGCCATCGTCGAAACGAGCCAGCACGTTCGCACCCTCCACGGGATCGAGGCGCCGGTACCGGAAGAACCGCGCGGAGGAGAAGTCACCCGTCTCCGGTCCCCGGAAGAGTTCGAACACCGGATGATTCCGCTCCACGGCGGCCATGGTGCCCCCGCGCTCCACCGACCGGTCCACCACGGCCCCGATCCGGGCGGGACGGAGCGCCTCGGGCCACGCGTCCGCACCGGTGCCGGGCCCCGCGAGGAGAAGAAGCCCTGCTCCCTCACGCACCCTCTCCTCTATTGCCCGCGCGCCGGCTCCGCTCAGGCCCGCGTCATGCACGATGATCACCTCCCGGCCCCGGACGTCGGGCGCGCCGAGTCGGGACGCGATGCGACGGTCGAGCTGGAGCGCCGGTCGGCCGGGGATTGCCAGGGCCCGCATGAGAAAGAGGGCGGGATCCTGGGCCGAGGTGACGGGGGCGGCCGCGAGGAGAACGGGCAGGGGATCCTCCCGCTGCAGCGTGAAGAAGTGGGTGTCGTCGCGGGAGAGGGAGTCGGTTCCCTCCACGGTCACGACCCCCCGGCTTCCGGCGGCGGTGAGGGTCACCGCCGGGAAGGTGACGAGCACGGGCTGGTCCGCGGGGAGGTCGACGGTGCGACGCTCGACGACGCGGTCATTGACGGTGAGGGAGACGGGTGTGGCGGGACGGTCGGCCCCGCGCGAGAGCACCCGGGCCGCGATCACCACCCGTGACCCTCCCTCCCTCCGCAGGTCCACCGAGGCGACCAGGGCGTCGGGGGCCGTGGGAGAGCCGAGGGGCACCGGCTCGAAGGCGGTGCTGGCGGGAAGGCGGATCTCCTCCAGCTCGGGCCATCCCGAGCGTTGGAAATCGCTCACCAGCCGCAGCACCTTGCGCGGCATTTCGCTCGCCGCCAGGATATCCTGGGCCACCTTGAGCGCGGGACCGAACCGGGTGCCGCGCGGGCCGGGCCGGAGGGTGTCGAGAAGGGGCAGGATCTCGGCGGCGCTGCTCCCCGCGCGGACCGGCACGGAGGCCTCGGTGTCGAAGAGGACCAGGGTGGCGCGATCGGCGGGATCGAGCCCGGCCAGGGTTTCCCGGACGTCCGCCACGGCCCGGGACCACCGCGTTCCATACTCCATGCTCCACGACCGGTCGAGAAGGACCACCACCTCGCGGGATCCTCCATCGATGGTGGCCACCGGCACGGCGCGCCGGAGGTAGGGCCGGGCAAACGCCGCCACCAGCAGAGTGATGAGCAGCGCCCGCAGCAGAAAGAGGGGAAGGTGATGCAACTGCTGCCTCCGGACCTCCCGGTAGGGAATCCGCCGCAGGAACATGAGCGAGGGAAAGAGGGTCGCTCCCTTCTTTTCCCGGTGCCGGAGGTGAATCCAGACCGGGATGGCCAGGGCCGCGAATCCGGCCAGGAAGGCGGGGAGAAGGAATCCCATCAGCGGATCCTCGCCATGGCCTGGCGGCGCGAGAGGTAGGCGAAGAGGGCGTGGTCGAGGGGTTGATCGGTGCCGAGAATCGCGTAGTCCACTCCCTGCGACCCCATGTGCCGGGTGAGGGTGGCCTGGTGCTCAGCGATCATCGACTGATAGTCGCCGCGCAGATCCCCGGGCACGAGGGGAATCCGTTCTCCGCTCTCCAGGTCCTCGAACGTGGCGGCACCCTCGTAGGGGAAGTCCCGCTCGGCGGGGTCGACCACGTGGAAGGCCAGCACGTCACTTCCGGTGGCCCTCAGCCGGGTCACTCCCTCGAGCAGCGACTCCGGCTGGTCGTAGAAGTCGCTAACGATCACCAGGATGCTCCGGCGCCGCACCCGGTCGGCGATGGACCCGAGGGCGCTCCCGGGCTCGCCTCCCGCGCCGGGGGTGAGGCGGTCGAGCGCGTGGAGGATCCGGGTCAGGTGCCGGGTGGAGGGGGGGATCGTCTCCCGAATCGACCCGTCGAAGGTGATGAGCCCGATGCGGTCCCGCTGCCGGGCGCTGAACCACGCGAGCGATGCAATCAGGAACCGGGCGTAATCGAGCTTGGACACCTGGCCACTGCCGAAGCTCATCGAGGGGGAGATGTCAAGAAGAAAGGTGATGCTTGCGTGGGTTTCCGCCTCGAATTCCTTGACGTAGAATCGATCGGTCCGCGCCAGGACGCGCCAGTCGATCCGCCGGATATCGTCGCCGGGGTTGTAGGGACGGTGTTCGGCAAACTCCATCGAGAGCCCGAGGTGGGGTGACCGGTGGAGCCCGTGCAGAAAGCCCTCCACCACCGTGCGGGCGAGGAGTTCCAGGTTCCCGATGGCGGCCAGCACCCCGGGATCGAGGAACCGGGTGGCGCGGGTGGGATCGTGGCGAGGGCCCGTCATCCGTTACATCCGGCTCTTGGGCACGGGGACATGCTCCAGCAAACGCTCGATGACCGTTTCGGTGGTGACGTGTTCGGACTGGGCGTGGAAGTTGAGGAGGATCCGGTGCCGGAGCACCGGTCCCGCCAGGGCGCGGATGTCCTCGAAGCTCACATGGTACCGCCCCCGCATCAACGCGCGGGCCTTGCCCCCGAGGATCAGGCCCTGGGCGGCGCGCACGCTCGCCCCGTAGAGCACCCACTTGGTGATGAAATCGGCGGCGCCGGTCCCGGGGCGCGAGGCCCGGACCAGCTGCACCGCGTAGCGTGTCACCGCCTCCGCCACCGGAACCCGCCGCACCAGCTGCTGGAAGTCGAGCATGTCCTGGGCCCGGATCGCATGGTGAAAACTGGGATTCTGGATCGACGTCGTGGTGCGCACCACCTCGAGTTCCTCCTCTTCGGGGAGGTAGTCGAGGAGCACCTCGAACATGAAGCGGTCGAGCTGGGCTTCGGGGAGCGGATAGGTTCCCTCCAGCTCGATCGGGTTCTGGGTGGCGAACACATAGAAGGGGGGAGACAGGGGATAGGTCTTCCCCTGGACCGTCACCCGCCGTTCCTGCATCGCCTCCAGCAGGGCCGATTGCGTCTTGGGGGGAGTCCGGTTGATCTCGTCGGCGAGGACGATGTTGCTGAAGATCGGCCCCGGCATGAAGGTGAAGTGCCGCCGACCCGTGTCCGCATCCTCTTGCACGATGTCGGTCCCGGTCACGTCGCTCGGCATGAGGTCCGGCGTGAACTGGATCCGGGAGAACGAGAGGTCGAGCACCTGGGCGAGGGTGTGCACCAGCAGGGTCTTGGCGAGGCCCGGGACTCCGACCAGGAGACAGTTCCCTCCGGCAAAGAGCGCGATCATCGCCTGCTCGATGACCTCGTCCTGGCCCACGATGAGCTTGCGCAGCTCGGCGCGCACCTCGGTGTACCCGGTGTGGAGCCGCTCGGCGAGGGCCTCGTCGTTCGGGGGGGCGGTCGCGGCGAGGTCCTCGCGCACGGGCATGCTCATGGAGACGTCCTTTCCTCGGTCAGTGCGTCATCGCATAGATGACGTAGTTGATACCCAGTTTGTACGCGGTGTTGCTGAGATCGATGGGAACGAGATCGGTGTCCGACCACTCCCAGTAATCCCCCAGGTCGTTGTTGTAGTTGACGACGGCGATGAGACGCCCCGCCGGGTCGTTGTCCTCGAAGATGCCGAGAAACACCGCCTTCACAGCGAAGTTGGGGTGGTCATAGTCGAGGGACTCGATCCGGAAGAAGGAATCCCACACCGGGTGACTCAGGGGAATGGGCTGGAGACGGGCGTCCGGGAGCACGACCCGGATCTGCTCCTCGAAGTTGTACCACTGGTTGCCGTAGAAATCGTCGAAGATCATGAACCCGCCCTTGGCGATGTAGGCGCGCATCCCCTCGATCTCGGCGGGGCTCAGGGTCCAGAACCCCGGTTCACTCATGTAGGCCACGGGATACTTGAAGAGCTCGGGATCGTCGAGGGAGAGGATGTTCCCCCCCTCCTGGTAGGAGATCACGGTGCTCAACTCGCTCAGCAGCTTGGTGAAGTGCCGCTCCGCCCGGGGGTAGTCGTGGGCCCAGGGGAGGTCACGTCCGAAACGCACCTCATACTTGATGCGGGCAAAGACGAAACGCCCGTCGTACGGGATGTTCTCCTCCTGGACCTCCCGGCCCCGTCGTCCCCCGCCGGGGAATTGGGCCCACACGACTCCCCCGAGAGTCCCCAGCACTCCCAGAGCCAGGATCAGACGGCGCGTCCTCATGGCCGTCCCGCTCCCCGCAGGCGGAGGAGAAGATCCTGGGCGGCGCCAAAGGTGGGCGCAATTTCCAGCGCGCGAAGCACGGCACGCCGGGCCTCCACCCCGTCGCCCGCGGCCTCCAGTGCCCGCGCCAGCTGGAACTCCGCGTCCGCACGGTCCACGGGCCCGAGAGCGAGGACGGAGCGCCGCTCCCGCACCGCCAGCGAGTGGTTTCCGATGGTCTGGTACCACTCCGCGAGCCGCGCGTGCAGGGCAGGGTCCCCGGGCCGGATCCAGAGGGTCCGCTCGAGTGCGGCGGCCGCACCCAAAGTGTCACCCGTGGCCGCACGCAGGTCCGCCTCCAGGAGATTCTCCTCCCAGGCCACCTCATTCCGGCGGGTCACTTCCGACAGCATCGCGATCGCCTCCGCGGGGTTTCCCCGGTCCCGGTGAATCAGAGCCAACCCGGTGTAGGCGTTCCCCGGTCCCGCATACTCCGGCCACATCGGAATGGCACGCCGGTAGAGTACTTCGGCACCATCCAGGTCCTTCTCGCGATAGCGGGCCAGGGCCGCAGCCAGCGTCACCTGGAGTTCCCCTCCCCCGTCGCTTCCTGCCGCCTGCCAGGGACCGCGCCCCCGGCCGCGCCCCTCCGACTCCGAACCCGGTGCGGCGGCCACCACCTGCAGCTCGGTCGCGAAGCGCTCCTTGATCCACGAGTCGAAGGCGTCATCCAGTTCCTTTTCGGAGACGCCGAGAACCTCGGGGACGAGTTCCGGAGTCGTCTTCCGGTCCCGGTACCCCATGAGCATGGCGCGGATGGCCTCCATTCCCCACCGATCCTCGATGTACTCGCACACCAGACTCGCCTGATAGTAGGCGTGAATGATCTGCCCCGGGTAGGAGGGCCGCATGAATCCATCGTTCATCCGCGACACCGGCAGGAGCCGGTCCGCCTTCAGTACGGCGAGGAAACCGGGGTTGGCGCGAGCGCCCCACGCGGGCCGTGCCCGCCGCTCCTCCAGCACGGAGAGTCCCTCGGAGAACCAGCGGGGCACCCGGTGTCCGCTCATGCCCAGCGTGAAGGCATGCCCGAGTTCGTGCCAGAAGGTGGAGCCCCAGTTGAAGTCCCCCCGGTCGCGGGCGGAGGGGCTGTCCATGGCGAGAACCGACCCGAAGCTCACGCCAAGCGCGCCGAGCCCGGCGAGCCCCACGGTGCGGACCGAGAAGTCGGCATGGGAGCCATAGATCTCCAGGCGAACCGGTGTGGGAGGTGCGTACTGGTACCGGGCCGCGAGGGAATCGAAGGCCTCCTCCGCCAGAGGCGCGATGTACGGCGTCAGCAGGTCCGACTCGGCGGAATCGATCACGAAGCGGAATCGGTCCCGAGCCGACCGGGTCTCGGGCCAGGCCACCAGGTGATCGAGCAGGTCGAGCGTGTTCTTGGTCCAGAGATTGAACGGGTCGCCCCGGAATGCGTCCTCCAGGTCGCGGCGACCCTCCTCCATCCGGCCGAGCCGGAGGGCGTTGGTGCCCCGCAGCGCCAGGGCACGCCACGAGCGGGGATCGAGCCGTACCGCCTGGTCGGCAAAGTCATGCGCTTCCTGGTAGAGCCGGTTGCGGCCCGCCGCCTCGGCGAGGTCGGCATGGAACTCGGCATTGCGCGGGTTGAGCCGGAGTGCCGTGTCCCGGGCGGCGGCGTAGCCCGCGTCGTCGGTGAGGAGATACCGGCTCGCCGCCAGCATGGCGAGCGCGGGGAGGTGCTCGGGATTCTGTTTCAGCGCCGCGGCGGCCTCGGCAGCCGCCTCGGGATACCGCTCCGCCTCGAGTTCCAGCCGGGCCAGGAAGGCGTGGGCGTCGGGGAGGGAGGGATTGGCCTCCAACGCCATCCGGGTGTAGTGGTACGCGCTGTCCGCGCCGTCGAACCAGGCGTGCCGCGCCTTTCCGAGCAGGGCGCGGGCGTGTCGCGGGTTGACGGCGAGCACCTCACGAAATGTTGCTGCGGCGTCGGGGCCGTTGAACTTGTCCAGGAAGAGCTCGCCGAGGCGGATGCGGGCCTCATGGGTCACCGGTCGCGCGGCGATGGCCCGGTCGTAGGCCGCGAGAGCTTCGCGGAAGAGGGAGGGATCGTCGGCACCGAGATGCCGGTAGGCGGTGCCGAGGGCCACGTACTCCTCCGCCGTCGGGGAGGTCTCCCGGCGGGTGAGGGAGGAGATCACCGCGGCGAACTGTTCCCCGGCGCCCCGGCGGTCACCCCGGTCGGCCAATGCCTCACCCAGATTGACCCGCGCCACGGCCCGGTCGTCCGCGGAGGAAGCCAGGGCCCGGACCCAGGCACTCTCGGCCGCGGCGCGATGCCCGGTGGCCCGAAGGGCCTCGCCCAGAACGGTGGCCAGGGCGGGATCGTCGGCTCCGAGCCGACGAGCCGCTGCCACGGCCTCCCCGCCCCGTCCCGTCTCGATCAGGAGCCGGATCCAGTTCCGCCGGTCCGAGGCGCGAGCCGAATCCGATGTGGCCAGTCGGCGCCACCGCGACAGCGCCTCGTCGTACCGGCCCGTCAGGCCGGCTTCGACCGCGTCGGATCGCAGAGTGGCGGGGTCCTGCTGGGCACAGGCCGGGAGTGCGGCGAGGACGAACAGAAGAGCTCCGGCACCAATGCCCGGAAGCCGGTGGCGGATCATCGGGATCCTCCCGTGCGGGAGCGGATCTCCGCCCCGACTTCGGCCAGGCGGAGCAGGAGCGCCTCGAGTTGCTGCTCGTACTCCGCGGCGGGGAGACTCTCCTTGCGGGCCCGGAGGGCATCGACCTGCCGTTGGAGTGCTCCCTGCTCCCGCACCAGGCGGGCCACCACCGTATCCGACTCCGCTCCCGCGACCGCCACCGCGGAACGGAGTGTCACCCGGCGAGCCACGGATCCATCCCCACCGACGGCATTCAGGGGAGGGTCCTCGCTCCCTTTCCCGTCTCCATCGTCATCCAGCAGAGCGTGCTCGGTCAGCAGGCTCTTTTCCGATTCGAAACTGCGCGCCACTTCGGCCTTGGCGAAACGGAACGCCTCGAGGAGACTCACCGCGCCATCCTTGTCCACGTCGGCGCCGGCCCCGGTATCCGCCAGGGCCTGCACAAAGGGATAGACGAAGTTCGTCTCGTTCCGTTCCATGCCGGTCTTGGTGGCGGTGATGATGATGCGACCGGGGGCCGAGAGGGGCTGCAGGAAGGCTCCACTCGCACTCGCGGCGTTGACCACCACGACGGTCTGCCGCGGGAACCGGCTCAGCCGGGCCGCCAGATCCGCCGGGGTGATGTCGGGTCCGGGAAGGTTGAAGCGTGCCTCGTCGCCCGTCATGCTCCCGTGTCCGATCAGCAGGAGGAACACGATGTCCCCCTCCTTCACCTCGGTGGCCAGGGCCTCCAGCGCGCCGAGTACGTTCTCCCGGGTGGAGCGCCCGGTGACGCGACCGGGAGCGGCGTCGGGCTTTTCCGCGAACCAGCGAATCCGCGAGCGAGGGATCCGATACCGACTCTCGAAGGCGTGGAGAAGGGTGGTGGTCACGTCCTGGAACCGCGCGGCATACGTCGGTTCTCCGCTCAATCCCGTCACGACCAGGACATGACGCCCCTCGCCGTCGGCGGGCGCCGTGGCCTGGGCGGCCATCACCCCCGGTGCGGCCAGAAGCGCGAGCACCAGCCGAGCCGGGATCATGCGAGCCCCCGGTTGCGGCGGAACGCCCATTCCGCGCCCACGAGTCCGAGCAGCAGGAGAAAGATGATGGGCATGTTCCAGAGATCCTTTTCCTCCAGCACCGTCACTCCCGCCTCGGTGTAGACGATGTCCTCGGCGAGGCCGGCGGCCGTGGCGGGCGTGTAGTACCGGCCACCGGTTTCCGACGCGATGCGCCGCAGCAGCGGCTCCTGCCGTTCGGCCCCGAAGAACTCGCGACCCTGGTCGCCCGCGCGCACATAGACCGGCTCCGCCCGCAGGGAGTCCTCGGTCCCGGCCTCGGTTCGCACGTCGATGGCGTACCGCCCCTCCTCGGTGGCGGTCACCCGGGCACGATAGACTCCGTCCCGGTCCACCGCCCATTCCATCGGGAGGTCGAGCAGGCGGCCGGTCGGTGTGGTCACATGAGCCACGGGCGGCGCTCCATTCACCGCGTTGTAGGCGGCATCCCGCACCTCCGCCTCCACGACGATCGCCTCCCCCACCGACACCTGATCCCGGGTCACGCTGGCGGTCACCCGCGCGGGGCTCGACTCGGCGAGCCACCGCAGGAGCTGGCGCCAGAACGTCTCGTGGGTCTGGTCCTCCACCGGAATGTCGGCGTGCATCTGCCAGATCCAGGTGTCCTGTACCGGGAGGCCGACCGCCTTCCCCCGGCCAAAACGCTGATGGGCCAGCAGCACCTGGGCGTCTCCACCGTTGTTCGTCCCCTGCAGCAGCACCGTGGCGCCGGGTTTCGGGCCCCCGACCCGGTTCACCGAGGTCAGGACGGGAAGTCCGAGCCATCGCTGCGCAGAGGAATCGGGAGTGCCGGCCAGCTGGGCAACCGGATTGAGGAGACCGGCCGGTGTGGCGCGGGCACCGAGGGCGATGACGGGAACCTCCACGCCGGGGGACGAGCCCGCGAGGGACACCGGATACACATCCTCCACCGGGGTCCCCGCAAAGCCTCCCTCCCCGTAGGCACGGCGCCCCCCGAGCGCGAGGAGACCGCCACCCCGGACGCTCACGAAGTCGGCGATCATCCGGAGCTGGTCCGCAGTGAAGAAACTGGCCTCGACGCTCCCCAGAATCAGGGCGCGGTAGGCAAAGAGATCCTCGCGGCGGGTGGGGAACCCCGAGAGCAGTTCGAGGCTGTCATCCACGCCGAGCCGGAGGTACTTGTGCTCCGCGCTGCGCAGGAGACCCACCACCTGCAGTGCGCTGTCCCCCGCCACGGCTCGGCGCAGGAACCCGAACTCGTAGCGGGGTTCGCCCTCGAAGTAGAGGATCTTTTCCCGGCGCTGCACCACCGACACCAGGAGGTCGCGGCGGTTGTTTCGGGAGACGATTTCGCCGGCCTGTTCCGGCACCCGCACGGTGAGCGAGAGGGGTCCCGGAGCGGTCGGGGTGACGCGAACCCGCGCCGTGACCGCGCGCCCGTCGGCGGGGAGGAGAAGGTCCACCGACCCGAGAATGCCCCCGTCTCCCTCGACCACCACCGGCACGGTCCGGCCGCCGAGGCCGGTGTGCCGCAGATCGGCCTCGACGAAGATGCTCGACCCGGAGAGCACGGTGCGCGGGGCATCCACCCGGGTGACCTCGATGTCCCGGTCGAAACGATCCTTCCCGACTCCAATGGTATAGACCGGAACTCCGCGCGTCTTGAGCCCGAGCAGGGTCGGTGTCAGGGAGCTGTCGGCGTTGTCGGCGCCGTCGGTCACCAGCACGAGCCCGGCCAGAGGGGCGGTGGTCAAATCCCGACGCGCGTCCTCGAGCACGGCGCCGAGATGCGAGCCGTCTCCGGCGTGGGTGAGGTCATCGGCGCTGGTGATGCGGCCGGCGTGGCGATCGAAGCGGAAGATCCGGACCAGGAAGCGCTCGGCGAGGGCGTCGAGGAGGGGGCTCCCGGCCGCGCCGAAGGTGGCGCGGGCGAAGGCACCGCGGGAAGACGCCGAGTCCCCGTCGGCGATCTGCATCGAGCGGGAATCGTCGAGAAGGACGCCGATCACGTTGCGCTGGGGAACGGCGGCGGGAACCACCAGGGTGGGCCGGAAAAGGAGCACGAGGATGAGGAGAACCAGCGCGGAGCGGAGGGCGACGAGGATCGCTCGATCTCGGGCGGAGGAGCGGCCTCCGACCCGGAAGTAGGTTCGGAGTGCCACCGCGCTTCCGAGCAGGACGATCGCGGCCACGCCCCACGCCAGGGGCCCGCCGAGCCAGACGAGATGGCCCCGCGAGAAAACGACCGGGCGATAGGTGAACAGGAACTCAAACAGCGAGTCCAATGGCAAGCTCCAGGATGAGTCCGGTGGATCCCTCGGGCGAGGATGACGTTCCTCCTTTCCCGACGCGGCACCAAAGGCGGAAGTTTCGGCGTGCCCCTTCAAGTATACGCGCCAGACGCCCCGGATGTGGCATCGAACGAAGGAAGCTCGCAATCGTATGTCCCCCTGCGGTTTATGAATGTCGGATTCAGGCGAACCAATCAGGTGGGCCGACATTCGGATGCCCCCGGGGTGGGCCAACCTCCGGGACTGTCAGCTCCACGTCACATGGATTACAATCACATCTTGCGGCATGCCGGTTCAGAGCCGTAGCTTGGAATCACATTGCGGGGCCAGGCGATGCCGGGAAGGACAGCGATGCCGATTCGCGTGCCGCACCAGGATGGATTGACCCAATTTTCCAGCGCCGACCTGCTCGCCACCCTCCGGCGCCGGGCAAGCCTGGGCAATCCGAACAATCGCTCCCTCCTCCACACCCTCGATGCCACATCCGCCGCGGTGGCTGCTGAGCGCCCTCTCGGGCTGACGTTGGCCTTCAACGAGATGCGGGTGCTGACCAGCGCGGAGGGTCTCCCCGGGCGTATCTTCGGCGAGCGGGGTGAGATCTACGTCGTCACGGCGGTGATCGATGGCCGGGGGGCACCGGTCGAGCACACCACGCACTTCTTCCCCGGGATCGCCGCGGGCGATTCTCTCCCGATCGGCGAGGGAGGCCTCCTGGCCACCTGGATTCGTGACCCGCATTGGTTCGTGGACATCCACATGCTGGTCATGGAGTCCGATGGCGACCGCCGATCCCTCGGCGACCTGGTGGCCACCGCTCGCGCTGAGGCGGGGCTGGATCGGGTGACTGCGGTGCCGGAGACGCAAGGATTCCAACCCGAGGTGGTGGCTCGTCTCGTCTCGGGTGTCGACGCCTTCCTCTCCACCCTGGCCTTCCTGCTCCAGGAAAACGGCGATGACCACGTGGCCACGATCCACGACTTCTACCTCGAGCATCAGGCGTTTGGCCAGGGGAGGCACCCGCCGGCAGGAGTAACCCGCTATCAGGGCGTGGAGGCGGCGTACACGATCAACCTGGAGACACTGATCAATGATCAATGAACAATGAACAATGATCAATGAACAATGAACAGGAAGGAACACCGTTGCACGTCCACGCGGGAAGTGTCATCCCGAAGGCATAGCCCGAGGGATTTGAGGAGGCCGGTCGAGTACTTCCCGTCGTCCGGGCCACGATGTTCATGGAACTGCCGACCCCCCTCCCCCAATTGAACCGCAGGGACCGCGAAGGACAATCCTCATCTCCGCGCGCGAGGCGTGGAGCGAGGGGAATCACTCGGAGACCCTCTGTGACCTCCGCGTTCTCTGCGGTGATTCCTTCCGACCTTCCCGATCCCGTACCCGTCGGCATCGGCAGGAGGGAATTCGAAGGAGAAAGTTGATCATTGATCATTGTTCACTGTTCATTGTTCCTTGTTCCTTGTTCATTGTTCCTTGTTCATTGTTCCTTGTTCATTGTTCCTTGTTCATTGTTCCTTGTTCATTGTTCCTTGTTCATTGTTCCTTGTTCATTGTTCCTTGTTCATTGTTCCTTGTTCATTGTTCCTTGGCGCCCGCATCCGCAGATACGACACACCGAGCAGGAGCAGCACCACGGCAAAGCCAAGCCCGATGAGCAGCCCCGCCGACCCTCCGTCCTCCAGCACACCCGGCACGACGGTGAACACGAAGGTGCCGGGAATCAACCCGACCCCCGTGGTCCAGTAATACACCGGACGGGAAAGCGCCAGGATCCCGCTCGCCCAGTTGATGGCGGTGAAGGCCATCACCGGTGAGAGCCGCAAGGCCAGGAGGGTTGGCCAGCCGGCCTTCTCCACCAGGCGCTCCACCCGGGCGAGCCGAACCCTTCCGAACATCCGCTCCGCCGGCGGGCGACCCAGCCACCGCCCGATCTCGTACGAGGCGGAGGCACCCGCCATCGCCATCACCCAGGTGAGGACAAACGCCGCGCCGGGAGGAAAGATGCTTCCATTGAGAAAGGCGGAGGCTTCGGCGGGCAGGGGGAGGAAAACCGTGAGGAACGTGAACACCGCCGCCACGGCGTACACCAGGGCACGGGACCACGGCCCCTCGCTGCCATCCGCCGCTCTCCGGATCGCCTCCACCACCTCACTCGTCACGGTGGAGCCCACCCCGGCGATGAACACCACGAGGGCGATGAGCACGATCACCCGGAATGCGTTCCGCCGCCGGTGGCGCTGGACCGCCGCACTGGTACCGTCTTCCGCCTCCACCCCGGGGCTCACCGGGGTGCTCCCGTCGGGGACACGCCCGGGTCGGGCCCGCTCAGTGCATCGAGGACGGCGTCGAACACCGCCCGAGTGCGCCAATACTGTCCGTGGGCCGATACGGGCACCCACGCCTCCTCGTCGATCCGGTTGGTCACGGCCTTCCCTCCGACCTGCTCTCCCTCGGGACCGGGCGGCGGGTCGTAGTAGTCGAGCGGCCCGCTGACCGGATCCTGCGGGGAGTGGATGTTCACCCAGGGAGGCCGGACGGCTCGATCGACAATCAGCGGCTGAGTCAGGGCGGCGAGCGCCTCGCGCGCATCGGCAGAGGACCGGGATTGCATGCGGAAGAGCCAGGCGGTCTTGTCGAGCGGCGATCCGAAGGTGAGCAGGAGACGGGTGCGCCGGGCCACGTCGAGCCGCTCCTCGGGGCGATGATCCGATCGCAGGGCATCCAGGTTGATGAGCCGGTTGAGGACGTCGTAGCCCAGCACCGAGCCCAGGGAGTGCCCGGCGATGATCACGTCCTCGTAGAGAAAATCACTCCCGGAGCCGGTTCCAGACCGGGCCCCGTACACCCTCCGGGCCGCATCTGTCACCACGTATCCGATCCGGCTGCGCAGGTCGGCGAAGCGATCGACCCGGTGCGCCTCCAGATAGACCACGATGTCTCCCACGTACTGCACGAGCAGTCGCCGGATCAGCAGCGCCACCACCAGGAAGATCCCCCACGGCACCATGGCCCACGAGGTCTCGAGCCACCGCCCCGAGAGAGAGGGGAAGAGCTGGTGAGACTCGGCGGCCACCGTTTGCCAGAGCATCACCCCGGTGCCCACTATCAGTGCCGTGCCCGCGAGCGCCGCGCTCCCGATCGACAGCACCTGGGCCAGGGTCGACCGCCACATTGCCGCGAGGACACTGACCCCGCCGGTGGCCGTCACGGCGAGGAGAAGGGCCAGCAACGTGGTGGTGAGCTGGGGGTGGCGCGAGGCGGCGGGCCACGCGAGGCCCAGACCCGGCAGGAGGGTGACGAGGGCCACCGCCACACCGATGACAGCAAGGAGGATCCCCGCGACCAGAAGAGCAAGCGTGGCTCCGACGGCCAGGAGACTCCCCGCGGGGATCCGGAACGAGCGCCAGGCCCCGAACATCCAGCGATCGAAGCGAGTGGAGCGGTAGCGGACGGTGCGCCACCCCGTCCGCAGGAGGAAGGAGAGCACGTCTCGAAGGCGAACCGCGCCCTCGGTCAGAGGGGCCCACCACGCCTCGTAGAGATGCACTTCGCGCGGGACGCTGCCGGGAATCACGAGAACCAGGCGCTCCACCGCCACGCCGTCGAGCAGTGTCATCTCACTCCGGAGTTCAGGAGCGCCTCCCTCCCCCGATGTCGGATCCCGCCGGCGCAAGGCGGCCACGAGGCCCCGCGAGAAATCGCCAAGCGTGGAGAGCCGGGTCTGTTGGCCCATGCCGTGGATGATCAGCACCGCCCGCGGTTTGCCCCGTGCAGGTCCCACATCCTCCGGTCCGGCATGGAGAGGAGACCGCACCGTACACCAATTCAGATCCTCCACGTGCATCGGCACAGGTTCTCCCTCTGCGATCGCTGAGACAGGCCCCGCCGTCACCGGGCCGACACTGTCGTTGCCGGATGAGCCGGACGAGGTATCATTCAAGCTATACCGGGAAGGGATCGATCCCCCACCCCCACTCCTGGGCCCGGAGGTGCCCACGGATTCATCCCCGGCTCACCATCCCTTCAGCCCCGCCGGGTCAGATTCCAGACAGGTCCGACACGAATCAAGGAGAGCCTCATGCAACGCCCGCTGCAGATCACCGCCCGCCACACGGAACTCACCGACACCATCCGCCAGTTCCTGGAGGAAAGCGCCTCCAAACTCGAAACGTTCTACCCGGCGATCATCGGGTGCTCGGTCAATATCTCCGTTCCCGCGCGGCGTCCGCAGGGCGCCTCCGTCCACTACAACGTCCGGGTCCAGGTCGAGGTCCCCGGCCCCGACATCGTGGCCAACCGCCAGCGGCAGCCCGATCTCCGCACCGCCATTCAGGACGCCTTCCGCGCCGCCGGCCGCCAACTGCAGGACTTCAACCGGCGCCAGCGCGATCCGATGCTTCACGGCGCCGGCGCTCAGTGAGGTTCCGAATTCGGTGATCGTGTCATGAACCGCCGGAACGCGCTGGGCCTGCTCGGCGGCGGCCTGCTGGGTCTGGCATGGGAGGGAACCACACCCTCCCGGCTCGCGGCGCGGATCCGGCCGGGCACGGGCCTTCTCCCGGCTACGATAGATCCGCTCGGGATCCAGCTCTACACCTTGCGCGGCCGGATGGCGGAGGGTGTGGAGGCGACCCTCGACCTGGTGGCAAGCATCGGATACCGGGAGGTCGAGTTTGCCGGGTATTTCCAGCGCACCCCGTCCCAGATCCGCGCCGCGCTCCGGACCTCAGGCCTCTCGGCTCCCTCGGCGCATGTGTCGCTGGAGGCGGTGGAGAAGGAGGCGACCCTGGCCGCGGCCGCCGAGATTGGCCATCAATGGCTCGTGGTGCCGTCCCTTCCCTCCAATGTCCGGCAGACCCTGAACGACTGGTCCCGGCTCGGCGAGCGATTCACCCGGATCGCCCGGACCGCCCGGTCGTGGGGTCTGCGGATAGCCTATCACAATCATGATACGGAGTTGCGTCCGTTCGACGGCGAGGTGCCCCTCGAGGTCTTTCTGGCCGCCTCGGACCCGGCGCTGGTGCACCTTGAGGCCGATCTCTTCTGGCTCGCGCAGGGAGGCGTCGATCCCGTGGACTTCCTGAATCGGTGGCCCGGGCGGGTCCCCATGGTGCACGTCAAGGACCGGGGGCCCAACGGGGAGATGGTGGACATCGGGACCGGGACGCTCGACTGGCGGGCCATTCTTCGCGCCGCACCCGCCGCGGGGATCCGGCACTGGTTCGTAGAGCACGACAACCCGGCCAACGCCGAGTCCTTTGCCCGGAGCGCCCACGCCTACCTGAAAGACCTCCGAACGCCCTGAGGTCGCACGCATGCGGTCGTCCATCGTGCAAGGCGGACCCCGATGTTCTTCCTTCGTGTCTTCGTGTGACAATTCATGCGAACTTTCCCCCCCTCCTTCACGCCTCCGATGGCCCCCGGCTTTTCGCCGGGGTGACATCCCGTGGGCGGTTCGGGCTCGGTTCCCGACCCATGAACCCCGCCATTCGCGGCATGGACCGTTGATCAGAGGTTCCTCTTGTCCTATGTCCCATGTCCTATGTCCTATGTCCTATGTCCTATGTCCTACCATCCTATGTCCTTATAATGCAGACAGAGCGCTGCCCCGCGAGGGGTGACGCTCCTCACCACACCCTCTCGTGACCGGGACGCCGCCGATGCGATCCTCACAGACGCCGCAGGAAACCTACGACGTGTGCATCATCGGCTCCGGCGCGGGCGGAGGAATGGCCGCCTACGCCCTCACCCGGGCCGGTGCCCGGGTTCTCGTGCTCGAAGCGGGCGGCCCCTGGGACAACACCACCGACGCCGCGATGCTCACCTGGCCATACCAGACCGAGCACCGCGGCGGGTGGATCCCCACTCGTCACTTCGGCGAATTCGACGCCTGCATCGGCGGGTGGAGCCTGGAGGGAGAGCCCTACACCACCGCTCCCGGCACCAAGTTCAGCTGGTGGCGGGCCCGCATGGTAGGGGGACGCACCAACCACTGGGGCCGCATCTCCCTCCGCTTCGGCCCCGATGACTTCCGCCGCGGGGAGCTTGACGGACTTTCCCCCAACTGGCCCATCGGCTACGACGCCATCGCCCCGTACTACGACCGGCTCGACCGGCTCATCGGCCTCTTCGGGAGCGCCGAGAACATCCCGAACCAGCCTGACGGGATCTTCCAGCCCCCTCCCCGTCCCCGGGCCTACGAGCTCCTGGTGATGGACGCCTGCCGAACCCGCCAGATCCCCTGCGTTCCCGCCCGGCTCTCCGTGCTGACCCGCTCGCTCAACGGCCGCCAGGCCTGTCACTACTGCGGTCAGTGCAACCGCGGCTGCTCGGTACACGCCAACTTCTCGAGCACCAACGTCCTCCTCCCCCCCGCCGCGGCGACCGGGAATCTCACCCTCGTCACCCACGCCATGGCCCGCGAGATCACCACCAACGCGCGGGGCCTCTGCACCGGAGTGTCCTACATTGACACCACGACCGGAGAGGACCGGCACCTGGCCGCCCGGGTTGTGGTGGTGGCCGCCAGCGCCTGCGAGTCGGCCCGCCTGCTCCTCAACTCCACTTCGGCCCGCTTTCCTCACGGCCTCGCCAACGGGAGCGGCCAGGTGGGCCGCTGGCTCACCGACACCACCGGCACCGACGTGGGCGGGTTCATCCCGAAGCTCGTGGGCCGGACCCGCTACAACGAGGACGGCGTGGGCGGCGGCCATGTCTACATGCCGTGGTGGCTCGACAACGCGAAGCTCGATTTCCCCCGCGGCTATCACATCGAGGTCTGGGGCGGGCTCAGCCAGCCAGGCGCCGGGTTCATGGGCGGCATCCACCGGTACCCCTCCGGTGGGGGCTGGGGACAGAAGCTCAAGGAGGACTACCGCCGGTACTGGGGCACCACGATCGGATTCTCCGGTCGCGGGGAGATGATCCCCAACGCCGGATCCTTCTGCGAGATCGATCCCGACACGAAGGACAGATGGGGAATCCCGGTCCTCCGCTTCCACTGGCAGTGGACCGACCACGAGCTCAACCAGGTGCGGCACATGCAGGAGACCTTCCGCGGGCTCGTCGAGGCAATGGGCGGCGAAGTGTTTTCCCCCATGCCCGCGAAGGAGGATGGCTACGGGATCGCCGCCGGCGGAACCATCATCCACGAGCTTGGCGGCGCTCGCATGGGAGCCGATCCCGCGGACAGTGTTCTCAATGCCTGGGGCCAGGCCCACGAAGTGCCCAACCTCTTCGTCGCCGACGGGGCACCCTTCCCCTCCCAGGCCGACAAGAACCCCACCTGGACCATCATGGCGCTCGCCTGGCGCGCCGCCGACCGCATCATCGAGCTTCGGCAACGGAGAGAACTGTGAGCGACACCCCCGAGTCCCGACCCGGCATGAACCGCCGCACCGCCATCCTCACCATCGGCGGGGGCGCCCTCGCCGTGGGGGTCGGCTATGCCCTGCTCGGCCCCCTCCGCGAGAAGTTCGAGGCGATCCGGGCGTCCGGTGCATGGACCTGGCGGTTCTTCACGCCCGCGGAGGTGGAGACGATGCGCCCCCTCGCCGACATGATCATTCCCGCCGACGAGACCTCGGGCAGCGCCACCGACGCCGGGACCCTCGAGTACGCCGACTTCGTGCTCAGCGAGTCCAACGACGATACCCGCGCCGCATGGCACACCGGCCTCGCCTGGCTCACCGACGAATGCAGGCGCCGGTACGATCGGCCGGGCTTCGCCGCCTGCTCCGACACGGAACGTGCCGCGATTCTCGACGACATCGCCTGGCCCGCCCGGGCGGAGGATCCCTATAAGGATGCGGCCCGCTGGTTCACCCGGGTCCGTGACCTGATCGGATCGGGCTTCTTCTCCAGCCGCATCGGCGTGCAGGATCTCGGTTACGCCGGCGGCATCTTCAACCCCGGCTGGCGGGGAGCCCCCGGCTCCGCCCTGGATGAACTCGGCGTGTCCTATGCGGAGTGGGATCGCCGGTATGGAAACCTGACATGACCCCACCGGAACGGCTCGGTGTCGGTTTTATCGGCAGCGGATTCAACACCCGGTTCCATCTCCGCGCCTGGCAGGGAGTGCGGGACGCGGACGTGCGCGGAGTCTGGAGTCCCCATCGCGAGCGCGCCGAGTCCGCGGCGGGCCTGGCCCGGGACCTCGACGTCGGACCGGCCAAGGCCTATCGGAGCATCGCCGCCATGGTGGCGGACCCCGACATCCACGCCATCTGGCTCTGCGGCCCCAACCATGCCCGCATCGCGAACGTCGAGGAGATCGTCGACACCATCGCGCGCGGGAAGGGGACACTCCGGGGCATCGCCTGTGAAAAGCCGCTGGCCCGCACCGTCGCCGAGGCGAAGGTGGTGACCCGGCTGGTGAAGTCTGTGCGCCTGCGGCACGGGTACCTCGAGAACCAGGTCTTTGCCCCCGAGGTGGAACAGGGCCGCTCGCTGATCTGGGCGCGAGGGGCCGCCACCACCGGGAGACCGTACCTGGCGCGCGCCGCCGAGGAACACAGCGGGCCCCACAGTCCGTGGTTCTGGAAGGGAGACCTGCAGGGGGGCGGCGTCCTCAACGACATGATGTGTCACTCGGCGCTCGTGGTGCGGCACCTCCTGACTCAGCCCGGAGAGTCGCTCCGCAGCATCACGCCGGTCCGGATCACCGGCCACATCGCGTCGCTCAAGTGGAGCCGGCCCGAGCAGGCGCGGCAGCTCGCGGCCGCGATGCCGGGTGTCAACTACCGACGCCGGCCGGCGGAAGACTTTGCCAGCATCATGATCGAGTTCCGGACCCAGGAGGGTCACACGGTCGTCGGGGAAGCGACGACGAGCTGGGGATTCGTCGGCCCCGGGCTCCGACTTTCCGCCGAACTGCTCGGCCCCGAGTACTCGATGCGATGGAACACGCTCGAGGCGGGGCTCGAGGTCTTCTTCAGCCGGGAGGTCCGGGGGGAAGTCGGCGAGGACTTGGTGGAGAAGCAGAACGCGGAGACGGGGCAGATGCCGGTGGTGGCGGAGGAGTGGGCCGCGTATGGATACACCAACGAGGACCGGCACTTCGTGCGGGTCTTTCTCGGAAAGGAGTCGCCGCGCCTCACCTTCGACGATGGAGTCGACGTGGTGAAGCTCCTGATGGCGGCGTATCAGAGCGCCGAGACGGGGCGCACGCTCAAGTTTCCGCCCGCCGGTCTGGACGGCTTCGTGCCGAAGGTGGCGCGGGGGACGTGGAGGGGGTAGGCGGTAGGTGGTAGGCGGTAGGCGGTAGGTGGTGGACGGTAGGCGGTGGACGGTAGGCGGTGGACGGCAGGCGGTAAGCGGTAGGCGGTGGACGGTAGGCGGTGGACGGTAGCGGGGCGCGCCCCTGAAGGTCGGATTGTGCAGGATCGTCATTCCGGCGAACGCCGGAATCCGTTCATGGAGATCTCGCCTTGTCCGGGTCATCTGCTATCCATCCTTGGGGGTCGGCGGCGGGGTGATCACGCCATCGCCCCGAATGAAAACCAACTGCGCACGTGCGTGTGGATCGTTCTCGAGCGCTGTCACCGACCAAAGAACATCCACTCTGTAGTTCGCGGCCCAGTATCGCAAGGCGTGGGCCGAGACATGGAACCGCTCCCGGCGGGTTGCCACAAGCACCGGGTCCCCGTCTCCAATGTTCAGCGTCTTCAATTTGCGATCCATCGCTGCCTGAGCGTTCGCCACGTTGTGGTCCCACGCGGCCAAGGCACGCTCCGGTTGACCATCCCGCTGCCAGGCCCCAATGAACCCTTTGTGTGCCAGGGCCGCGAGGAGGACCGGCTTGGGCAGAGCGGCGAGATGACCCGCGAGCATCTCGGACGGAACGAGGGTCGCGTCCGGGAAGAGGATGAATGCAACTTCGCCCAGCCGCCCGGGTTGATCATGAGGAAGCGCCATCGAGTTGGCGGGGAGCCGTTCGATATCAAAGCGGAGGGCAGCGGCTGTGATCCTGGCTGCATGCAAGCTGTTATCCCGATTGTCATCCGGCATCGTCCATCTCCTCCTGAACTGTGGGACACCACGCTTCGAGATCTCAGGAACCGAAGAGACCGCTCGTGCACCCGGTCACCGCCGGCGCGCCGCCTCGATGGCGGCGATATCGACCTTGGTCATCTCCAGCATCGCATTGAAGGCACGCTGGGCCGCGGCGGGATCGGGATCGGTGATGGCCTGCGTCAAGGCAACCGGAGTAATCTGCCAGGACACCCCCCATTTGTCCTTGCACCAGCCGCACGCGCTCTCCTGACCCCCGTTGCCGATGATCGCGTTCCAGGAGCGATCCATTTCCGCCTGGCCCGCCGTGGCGACCTGAAATGAGAACGCTTCGGTCTGCCTGAATGCCGGACCTCCGTTGAGCCCGAGGCAGGACGGGAAGTCTCCCGGTGCGCAGTACACCGCGCCGACGGATGAGTCAGGAAACGTTGCCGCGTAAAACCGCGCCGCCTCCTCGGCGTCGCCATTGTACCAGAGACAGATCGTGTTCTTGGCTGGTGTCATCCTGTCACCTCTCCGGAAGAAGCCACCTCTGGCGAAGGTGCAACCGCCGGGAAGCGTCAGTGCTTCCGCGACACGATGATCCCCGCGTAGAGCACGCCATTGTCCACCCCGAGATTGGAGAGAGCGGAGGAGGCGTTCGAGTAGTGCAGCAGGCGGTATCCCAGGCTCAGCGTCCGGTCGCCGCCAAGATCCACCTCCCCGCCGGCGCCAAAGGAGTAGGTGAAATTGAAAGTCCGGCCCGACGCGACCGGCACCCGCGAGGTGAACTGCAGGATTCCTCCGCTTACGTCGCCAGTCAGGCGGACTCCGGACGTCACCCCGACCAGTCCGCGAATGCCGACCGGCTCGATCCCGAAGCCGAACGCGGTGGCGAGGGGTGTGGTGGTCCGTCGACCGTCTCTTCCAACACCCGCGTCGAGGAATTCCCGGCTGGTGGCGACAAACAGGGCGGGGATGGCCACGACATACTCGAGGCCGGTCTGACCGCGACCGGCGATGCGCCAGACTGGCACGAAACGATACCATCCCCATCGGTCGGCGCTTGGTCGAGGACACGACGCTCGGATTCGCCCAGGCGCCGCCCAGGAGGATCCCGAGCCGGGAACCTTCGCTCCGCGGCACCCCCGGCGGATCTTCGACCCCCTGGGCCATGACTGTCGTGACCCCGCCCGAGGCCGACCGGCATACCGCGAGCAGGATGAGTCCGCTAGCGAATCGCAGCGCGCACTCCGAGGCTCAGGGTGAGGTACTCGACGTCACGCCGCTCCAACAGGACGTCGACGTAACGAATCTCCGCGAAGCCGCGCAATCCCGCCACCCGCCAATCCGCACCACCCCCGCCATGCAACCCGGCCGAGGTGAATGCCAAGCCCAGGGGGTCGATCGAGGGTCTGCGGTGGAGGCCGCCTCCTGCGAGCAGATAGGGACGCACCGAAGCCCGGGGCGAAACCGGCACTTTCCACACCGCGGAGAGCGCGGCACTCCACTGGATCGCATGCACGTCCTCGATGCCGAGCGTTTCAGAATCGCCGGCCAGGCGGAGCCAGCCCCCGTCGAACTGGAACGCGACGGGGAAGTGCCCCGGGCTGACCCGTGCACCGCCCTGGGCCTGAACTCCGCTGGGGAAGAACACGCCGGTGCGCGCGAGCCCAATGGCCGCACCGGCGGAGACGCGCATATCCAGGAGCTGCGCCTCCGCACCGGCAATCGGCGCGCCACAGAGGGTGACGCAGAGTGCCACGGGCCAGCCGGACACGGGGAGCAACCCCCTCATGGGAGGGGGTCGTCTCCAATGAACGGAAGCCGGAATCGCCCCGCCGTCACGCGAATTGTGCTGTCCCCCAGTCGAGTTCCCCCGGGGGTGGGAATCAGGATGCGCGCCTGAAACTCGAATCGTCCGGTGGCCAGACGATTGATCGGGTCCAGTCCGTCCAGCGTCACCGAACCGGCGTCGCTCGAGTCGGTGAGAAACAGGGCTCGTTGCTCCGGCGGGGCGAATGTGGCGAAAAGCGCTGTGGACCGGTTGTCTGTCAAGGAGAGGGGGATGGGCGTGTTGAACGCGAAACGTCCCACGGTGACGGAGAGGGTTTCTATCGTATCTCCGCCGCTGCGGGTTCCCTGAAACTGGATCCGGCCCGTGCGGGTGCTCACCAACAGCCGGCGGGTCCCCGAATCGGCCACCCAGGGGCAGCCGTCGATCACCGCTTCGAGGAAGATCGGATCGGCCAGGCGCACACCGGAGGCGGAGGTCGTGGCGTCCGCGCATCCGGCAAGGGAGAGGAGAGCGAGGAGCAGGCGGGAGGCCGACGCGAGGCGATGGACAGAACTATCGCACAGGATCGCGTCGCCGGGCTGTGGTCGCGCCGCGAAGGAAGGTCGGGGGTGATGTGGCACGGGTGACGGAGTCTCCGAAACAATCAGCGAGGGACAAGGATACGAGGAGTCCGCGCACCTCGCACCCCGCAATGGTATAACGACCTGCGACTCCATCGCAAGCGCCTGCCCTTGCGCGACCCGCCCCTACGCTCCTCCTTCCGGAGCGGATTCGGCCGCCCCCAGAAGGGCCAGAGCCAGCGCGGCACCCGGAGGAGGGAGACGACGGAGGGCGGTCAGCCAGATGGGACAGGAGCCCGGGATCTCATGCGATTTCCGCCCCATCGTCCGCAACTCCCGTCAACCGTCCCAGACCACACGGATCGATCGCGGCACCGCCTGGCCATACCAATCGTGGTCCCGCTCGATGAATCCCCGTCGTTCCAGCGTCCGCACCATCTGATTGACCGACGGCGCCGACACGAGGAAGTGCTTCTGGATGTCCGACTCGGCGGGCGCCACGCCAAAGCGATGCAGGTACTTTGTGATGAAGGCCAAGTACTCCCTCTGGCGACGGGTCGGCTCCGAGTGAGCGTCTCCGCCCCCCGGGGCGGTTCTCGGCTGGGTCAGGATCGCTCTGAGCCCCGCGCCCTCCGGAGCAATCGTGAGAACCGCACCGTTGGTGAACCGCACCGAGATCGAGTTCTGCCCTGCTTCGGTCAGCTCGGCAACCTCGAGCCCGGCCAGTTCCGTGGAGAGAGATCCAAGTTGGCGTCGTGCGGTCACTGTCCCCCTTTGTGGTCAGTCGGTTCGGTGTTTCGGCCTTGCCCCATGGGGTGCTCGCGTCACCCACCCCTCGACTCTCCGCCACATGGCTCCTCAGTTTCAAAACTGCCGCACAACCACCGTTGCCGCAAGATATCGCCAGGATTCAGCGAGGTCCTTTCAGGCTTTGGCATGGGGTTCATACCGCGGCCGAGCACACCGCCCTCCCCGGCAGGAAGACCGCGGATGACACCGAGGACGCGGGTTGGAAGTCCACAAATGATCTTGGGGACGGGGAACGTCGCCTGATTGTGACTGGCGATCCGGCCGGGCGATCTTCGGCGCGATCGCCGATCACACGGCCCACCTACCGCGGCGCCTTGACGGTGTACACCCGGCTCTGCGGGAAGGTGCCGCCGATGCCCTACATGGAGGTCGAAGCCGAGGCCTGATCGGGCCGGTTTCCGCCGGGCGACAACGCCCTCACTCCCGGGCCCCCCCGGCCCCTCTCCCGCCGCGACCCTCGGGTCTCCACGGATCCCACGGGTTCCTCAGCAGCTAGTCAGCACTCGCGGTGAGTTCGTCTGCCGTCAAGCGTCGCGGACGGCCGACGGTTACCGGCGAACCCTCGGCGACGAACGCTGACCGCGGTGTGCCTCCCAAGGCACGGGCAAACGGTGCGCCATAAGTGGCCGTGAGATCGCCGACGCAGCTCACGCTCGACGCCGCCCAGACGAGCCACGGGGGGTGCTGCACTTGATACTCCACCGTACCGCCGTCTCGCTGCCTCGTGTAACCCCAATAGTGCTCGGTGATGAACTCGGCCTCGGAGCCCGCAACAAGCGCGGACGCCGACCCAACCGTGGCCGCCTGAATACCGATCCACTCCCCGCGCTCTCGCCACTCGTAGCTCAGTCGGCGCTCGTCCCCCGTCGTCTGAATCGTGTGTCGCATGGGCAGCGCACGATACGGCTCGTTGTATCGGAGCCTGGCCGTCCAGGCGATCATCGGACGTGGAACCAGTTCTCGGATGAACACAACGGCTCGCCGGAGCGCGGTTCCCACGCGCCGCCGGACGTAGAACCGAAGATTGACTTCCTCGAAGTTCTCGTGGCCCGGAATCCGCATGCCGAGCACGCGCGTCGCGACGAACCGGAAGCCCACCACGCTGACCACTGCTTGCTTCTGCCACAGGTCCAGTTCAGTTCCGCGCGGCACGAGCGGACGAAGAAGAGCGGGATCGACCTCGTGATTCAACATCACGAGGTCGCGCCACTCCGCGTGAAGGAAGGGCTTCAGGTCCGACTCACGAGGAGTATCATGGATTCTGGCATATCTGGCTGACGTCATGTCGTCAAGGATACTGCACCTCCATCGCCCCCTTCGCAAGATGGCCCGCGCTGGAGTCCTTGCTCTGCTCCTGCAGCGACGGGAAGGACAGCCCTCACCCCCGGCCCCCTTGTCGCGAGGCGGCCCTAGCCGCCGTGGCGATCGGCCCCGCAGGGCGGGAGAGGGGAGCCGCCTTCTCGTGATGACGCGGAGCAACGAGCCAGGCCTCGCCTTGTTCATCGTTGATTGTTGACTGTTCATTGATAAACGCGGCCGAGCAAGGGGCGAAGGTGGCGGGGAGGCGTCACCGCCTTGACTGGGGTGTACGCAGTGTGATAGAGACGGATGTCGTTGCGCCAAGCGCCGCGAGATAGCGCTCGCCGTCACCCTGAGCCCGAAGGTCGTAGACTCCAATGGGGGTGATGAGGGCGGCGCGCGAGAAGCCGCCCGCCGGGTCGAGGCCGATGAGGGTGAGGGTCTCCGCGTCCTTCTGCGGAAAGCCGTTCAGCCATTCCCCGAAAGCATTCTGTACCGTGATCTCGGCCGTGCAAATGCCGTCCTCCAGGGTCACGCGCGCGGTTCCTGCCAGAGCTTTGCTGTCATATTCACCCTCGTATGCCACCGCGTGAAGGGGACACGCGATCGGTGGTAGCGCATCCGCGGGCTTGAATGGGGCCGCGAGCATCATCGCGGTCTGCTCGATGGACGACACCCAGAGTGCGTTGGAGAGGAGGCTGACGGCGATCTGGCGATCAGGGTAAAGGACCAGCGCACTCCGGGCGCCGTTGGCCACCCCGGCGTGGTGGGCAATCCGCTCCCCATCGGCGTCCTCGCCGCCACGCCACCCGAAACCGACAGGAGTGCTCCGGTCCATGACCGTCGAGCCGTCCGCCAGGTGCGCAGGGGCCAGCATCCACTCGAAGGTTTCACGCGAGACGATCCTGCCCGCCATCACGCGCCCTCCGAATCGCGCCAGGTCGGACGCGGTGGCTCCCAGACCCGCGCCACCCCAGCCGTAGCTGTAGTCGTGCGGCGCCGCCCCCCGGACCCCGCCCTCCGCAAACTCGTAGGCCTGGGAGGCGTTCGGTTCCCCCGTATCCGTGAGATCGGGACCGATCGTGAGGCCCGGGACGATCTCGTGGGCCAGGTAGTCGAGATAGGGGCGGCCCGCGCTCTCCTCGACCACCGCACTCAGGAGTGTGAAGCCCCAGGAGGAGTAGCTGTAGCGGGTCCGAGGAGGAAACAGCAGATCGCGGTCCTGGAAGACGCCGACCGCCTCGCGCACCGTGTCGAACCGGCGCCCGCCACGACCCTCATCCACCGCCTGGTAATGGGGAATGCCGGCAACGTGGGCCGCCAGATCGCCGGTCGTGATCGTGGGCCAGCGATCGGGGAGATAGCCGACGATCGATCGGACCGGCGCATCGACGTCAAGCATCCCCTGCTCCCGGAGTCGGGCCGCGGCGGTGACCGCGAAGAGCTTGGAGACACTCGCCAGACGGAAGATCGTATTGCTGTCGACCCGCAGGTCGCGCGCGATGTCGCGGTGGCCGACGGAGCCGGTCCAGACGACACTCTCCTCGCGCAACACGGCGGCGCCCATCCCCGGCACGCCGTTGGCATCGACCAGGGCGGCAAGGATGCGACTCGCCACGCGGGAGGCGAAGGCGTCGGCGTTCACTGATTCGGGGGAGAGGGGTGTGTCCCGGCAATTGGACGGGAGACCTCCGCCGCGCGCCGACGTGCACCCCTGCCCCACGAGCATCACAGCAAGAACAAAAGCCGCCGTGCGGGCGGGACGCACGACACGGCTCTGGTGATTCCTTGACAAGTCAACCTCAGTTGTGGAATGCAGAATGTTGCTGGAAGGGGTCCAGCGGGCTCCCGGTCGAAGATAGCAGGGGAGGAGATGAATCGTTCAACCCAATTGGCACACAGGGGGGGGAGGGCCCTGGAATTCCGTTCGGGCGACGTCGGCTGGCCCGCTCAAGGTTCCTCCGGTGGCGTGAGCCACCTCACGCGGCCGAGCAAGGGGCGAGAGCCCCGGGAAGTCTGGATTCAAACGGGCGTGGCACGTTGGGAACTCCCCCATCATCGATCCCCAGGTCTCGTGCACCACTCGCGTTGTGAACCACGGGGCTCACGCCCCGGGCTCGGCCCAGGTGGCGACGGGTCCTCAAGGACTGATTGTGCTGGATCGTCATTCCGGCGAAAGCTGAAATCCATTCACGGAGATCTCGCCCTGCTCCGATTCATCCCGAGGCGGTCGAGAGTGGCCTTGGCCACCTGCCACACGGCCCAGCGCGAGCGTTCGACCCGATACTCGACTGTGCCGCCAGCACCCCATGTGGGAGGCGCCAGTCGGCTAGGCCGTAACCTGTGCTTGGCCGTGCAGAAACTCCGGGGCCATATCCGCTCCGTTGGGCCATACCAGTGTGTGAAACTCCGGATGAATTCGAAATTGCCGAAAGAAGGTCACGTCCTTGAGCGGGGCGAACACCGGACCCTCGAGTGACGACCCGAGGTCCACTTCACCGGTGGTGCCATCGCGGAAACGGAGCCAGATCGTGTGACCCGCCACATAACGTGCTTCCAGTACGTGATCGTCCATGGACTTACTCCAGAGGGGGTACACGGCTCAGCGGTTCCCCGGTCCGAGCACAGCGCCAGTTCTCCAGCAATCTCGATCGTTGCCTCGTGCTCCCCGTAAACCGCATGGAAGTGCGGCACGCCGTGCTCGTTGTAGAACATCCCGATCACGATTCCAAGAAAACGCGAGATTTCAGGCATGATGTCAGGGCGGCCTTGCGGTATAGCTTCTCGGGTTCACGTATACTGCACTTCAAGCACCCTCTCCGCAAGATGACCCCGGGTTGGAGCCCGGACTGGAAGGGCGATGGTCTCGATGATCTCGCCGAGGAGTATATCGATGCCGCGGTTCATAGAACCGGAACCAGTTCCCTCAGGATCTGGTCCCGCAGCTTCGGGGGGAGCGAGCCACGGGTCGCAACGTCGACGTCTCGGCCGAGGATCTCGCACAGGTCCAGGAGAAGCCCGGAGAGGTCGACGAGGGTCCTGCCCTTCTCGAACTCGACGAGGAAGTCGACGTCGCTGCCGGCCGTGGCTTCGCCCCGCGCAACCGAGCCGAAGAGGCAGTCACTCGGATCCCCGAGGTTCCCCGGGTTCCCAATCTCGAGCGACTGGTACTGGTGTGACTCACGGACACCCGTTGGCGTGCAACACGCGCCAGGCCACCCATGGCCTCAGTCATCTCCGAATGCCATCCGCCATCGCATCTCGGGGTTACCGAATCGGACGGCGACGGGGTCGAACGCCTCTGCGTCATGCGGCCCACCAAGCCATTCCAGCATGCTCTCGTGCTCCGGGTCGTCCGGATCCGCGATGGTTTCCAGAAGGTCGGCGTACCCGCCCGGCCCGCCACAGTCCTCCGGCGGGCAGGCGCGCGCGCCGGCCACGCAGCGAGGGTATCGGGTCTTGGGCAGCCGAGTACTTACCTGCTCAAGCACGAGATCGTGCTCCCAGCCATCGCCGAAGTCGTAGTCGTACCGGGCTCGATGACCGACGTCCGCAAGGTACTGAGTCACGGGAATGCGCCAGCCCGGCAGAACCTCCGGCATACCGTCGAACGGCTCGGGGTCCGGGATTCCGATCTCGACTTCGGCACGGGTGCGCTGGTCTTGAACGCGGAAGACGTGCAGGTGGGAATCGAGCCACCCCATCGCATCCTGAATGGCGACGTGAAGATCCCAGAACGTGTAGCTGGCCGGGACCTCAATGCCCCGCCAGATCGCCGGCTCGATGTCCCGAAGTTGAACCTTGAAGTGGAGGATCTGTTGTCGATCGTTCATCGGTTCTGATTCCCGGCTGGTTCTCGATTTCAGGTATGATGCAGATCAACCGCCCACCGCGCAAGATGACCCCGGGCTCGGCGCCGGTGGCGAGGCATCCTCAAGGACTGATTGTGCAGGATCGTCATTCCGGCGAAGCCGGAATCCACTCACGGGGTCATCCCGGGCGCAGCGTGGCATCCCTCGCTTCACGAGCAGGCTAGGCACTACGACATCGCGCCTCGGCCTGTTCATTGTTCACGGGTGATTGTTCATTGATAAACGCGACCGAGCAAGGGGCGAGAGCCCCGGGACGTCTGGAGTCAACGGCGTGGCACGATGGGAACTCCCCGATCATCGATCCCAGGTCGCGTGCACCACTCGCGTTGTGAACCACGGGGCTGACGCCCCGGGCTCGGCGGCGAGAGGCCGTTCACACGGCCGGGGACTCACCCATGCTCCTCGTGGCGTGTGGGGGGCGGTTCGTGAGCTACTCTTCCCACCTCACGCTGCCGAGCAAGGAGCGACAGCCCCGAGAACTCCTGGCACAGAGGCGAGCCCCTTTCAGCCGGCTGGAGCCTCGTTTATCGGACCAGGGGTAGAATGCGCGACCGCAGGCGAATCTCATCGATCGTGATGAGCGCACCCTGCTGGAGGATGACCTCGTGTTGTCTCAAAGCGCGAACGAGAAGGGCGGTCAGGCGCTCGGGGGTTACGTCCTGGGTGCGGACCTGCACAACGCTCGGCGCGGTCGCCCGGCCGACTGCGAGAATTGCTCCGAAATCGAGGTCGTTGGTGAACACGACATGTCCATTGTCGCGAGCCCAGCGGAGAAGCACGTGATCCGGGTCGCGGCCGTCACCAACCGCGGACCAGTGTACAGCGGTGAACAACGTGGCTTTCGAGCACGGGCACCCACGACGGGGACAGGTTCATGTCGACGAGGAGTTTCACGCGCGCGCGAGGGGAACCTCGATTTCTTCACTACGCCATGCCGCATAGGAGAGGACCTCGGCGATGTCGGGCGCTTCGAGATATGGGTAGAGCGCGAGGATCTCTTCCTTCGATCGGCCGGTAGCCACGAGACCCACGAGAGTGCCAACGGTCATCCGCAGGCCCCGGATGCATGGCTTGCCTCCCATGACCTGCGGGTCGATCGTGATTCGGGTGAGTTCGTTCATCAGGGAACCTCGCGCAGGACCGAAGTACATCCCCGCGCTCTTATAGCGGCGACCCATTCGGTGTCAAGGTAAACTGCACCTCAATCACCCTCCCCGCAAGATGACCCCGGGTTGGAGCCCGGGCTGGAAGGGCTATGGCCTCGAGGATCTCGCCGAGGGGTATATCGATGCCCCGTTTCATAGGACCGGAACCAGCTCCCCGATGATCCGGTCCCGCAGCGTCGGGTGCAGCGAGCCTCGGGTCGCAACGTCGACGTCTCGGCCGAGGATCTCGTGGCTCCGGCGACCTTTCGGCGGATGTCCTCGATCGCGGGAGTTACACAGAGGGAATTTACGCCGCTCGCCCTCCCGCAGGGTAGGCCAGCCTGAAACCAGGGCCAGGGCGGTGGCACCGGGGTCCTTGGAGGACACCGGTTCACGCACTGCACCAAGTCATCCCAAGGGCACCGTCACCCCAGGGCGTGGGCCTGGTGCAAACACCCAACCTTGGGCATAATCCCTTGGTCAGCTTCGTGGTCTTTGGCTCGGCTCCCGTTTCGCACCCGATCGGCAGGTGAGATGCCCACTCAATCGAGCAAACCTCGCCCGTCGGCTTATCTCTCGATATCGATCGCAGACTTCTTTGCCCAATCTGATGTAACCACTCTGGGAACCATCACCCAGGCGAGCGGATTCGATATCGACATCTCCCAGCGCACCGCATGGGAGGCGAGCATAGCGATCCTTCGCCTCGCCCTCGTGGGCATCGAGGGGCACCTGTACATGGAGTTCGATGTTCCGCGGCTTGGCAGTCGGATCGACGCGGTCGTGGTCGCCAGCTCGGCCATCTTCCCGATCGAGGTCAAAGCCGGGGAAAGCACCTACCGGAGGGCCGATATCAACCAAGCATGGGACTATGCGCTGGATCTCAAGAACTTCCACCGTGCGAGTCACGATGCGCCGATTTTCCCGGTGCTCCTGGCCACTGAGGCTCACAAGGGTGATTGGGAGTGGCGGGAGCCCCACCATGATCGTGTCTACCCACCGTACTGCTGCCCCAAGTTGGGACTCGCCAGGGCGATCGCGACTGGGGTGGCGGTCGCCGAGGGCCCGCCGTTGGATGGTGAAGCATGGGGTCGAGCACCATACCATCCGACTCCCACGATAGTCCAAGCGGCTCAGACACTCTACGCCCGGCACTCGGTGGAAGCGATTTCACGGAGTGACGCTGGCGCGCGGAACCTGGCCATCACCTCGAAGCGAGTCGAGGAGGTCGTCGAACAAGCACGCCGGGAAAGGCAAAAGGCGATCGTTTTCGTCACCGGCGTACCCGGGGCGGGCAAGACCCTTGTCGGCTTGACCATCGCGACCCACCGACGCAACGAAAGCTCACCCACCCATGCCGTGTTTCTCTCTGGCAACGGCCCCTTGGTCGCGGTGCTCCGGGAGGCCCTGATACGGGATGAGCTTGGTCGCCGGCGCGCCTGCGGCGAGCAGGTTCGGAAGGGTGTGGTTGCCCAAAAGGTCAAGCCATTCATCCAGAACGTGCACCACTTTCGTGACGACGGACTGCGGGACGGCACTACGCCACCTGCCGATCGGGTCGTCATTTTCGACGAAGCTCAAAGAGCATGGAACACGGCCCAGACCTCCAAGTTCATGCGGCAGAAGAAGAACCTTGCCGAGTTCGATCAATCAGAACCCGAAGTCCTCATTTCCTTGATGGACCGCCATCAGGACTGGGCTGTCATCGTCTGCCTCGTTGGCAATGGCCAGGAGATCAACACCGGAGAAGCGGGCATCGGCGCCTGGCTTGACGCTATCGATCAACATTTCCCACACTGGCATCTCTTCGTGTCACCGCAACTGGCTCAGCTTGAGCACTCCACCGCAGCGACGTTGCAACGGCTGGAAGCCGGCAATCATCTGTGCCACGATGCGGATCTGCACCTGGCGGTCTCGATGCGGTCCTTTCGCGCCGAGCGGGTTTCGGATTTTGTCCGAGCCGTGCTCGATCATGACCTCGCAGAGGCACGCCACCTCCTCGCAGCGGCGTGCGGGAAGTATCCTATCACGTTGACCCGAGACCTGACGGCAGCCAAGCAGTGGATTCGAACGCACGCACGCGGAAACGAACGGCGTGGTCTGGTGGCATCCTCTCAGGCAATGCGGTTGAAGCCGCATGCGATCGACGTACGCTACAAGGTTGATCCGGTTGCCTGGTTCCTCAACGACCCCACCGACACCCGCTCCTCCGACTATCTGGAGGACGCTGCCACCGAGTTCCAGACCCAGGGACTCGAGCTCGATTGGGCCTGTGTCACATGGGATGCGGATCTCCGGTATCATCCCACGGGTTGGACTCATCATCAGTTTCGCGGCACGACATGGCAGCGGGCGAAAAAAGAAGACCGGCAGCAGTACATGGTCAATGCCTATCGGGTGCTGCTCACACGTGCGCGACAGGGAATGGTGATCTGTGTTCCGCGGGGCGATCCCACGGACCCCACCCGTGCCCCCGCGTTTTACGATGGCACCTTCAGCTACCTGTGCGACCTGGGAATTCCGCTGCTGGGGTGACGGTCACGGCCCCTGTTCCGATGAACGCGCTACCATGAGCGCACGTTTGGAGCAGTCAGGATGACGGCGTCAATGCTAGTGGCCGGGAGTTCAAAGGATACGCTACCGCCGTGTCGGAGAACACCTCGCATCTACGTTGATCCGCGTGCCGGCCAGGACGAACACAGCGATGAGGTCGAGGATCATGCGATCATCACCGGGGTTCCCCTGCAATTCGTCGAACCTCAAACTTCAAAATGCGGCGATTCCCGCTTTGACGTGGGTTGAGCCTTCCGGGACCAAGGTCCGTGCGATGCCGGGTTCCGTTCCCCGGTGCGGGGGCCCGCGAAAGACCAACCACCGTGGCGTCCCTGCGTCCTTGCGACTTTGCGTTGAGTCTGTCCCCGTACAAGCCGATGGGAGAGCCCGACGACGGTAAGTGCACCGACGATCTTCTCAGATCCCTCGCTTCGCTCGGGATGACCCCGGAGAAAAGGTGCGGTCACGAACTGCCCCTCCTTCAAACTTCGAACTTCATAAGCTCCACCCCGCCCGCGCCCCCGCCGCCACGTATTCCTCCGGCACCTCGCTCTTGAGCGCCCCCGTCGCCGGGTCGAACTCCAGCGCCACCCCCACCCGCTGCGCCAGGCACCCCTGCAGCACCATCCGCGTCAAGCCTGCCGCGTGTCCGGCAAAGTCACTCCCCGCCCGCGTCTTGTTCTTGATCGCCGCGAACCACTCCTTGTGCACCCCCTCGGTGCGCAAATATTTCACCGCCAGTGGCTTCTCCGTCACCGCCCGCATCCGGTCCGCATCGAGGAGCCGAGGGGACTCGGCGTAGACTCCGGCCGTCATCATCCCGTCGTCCCCGATCCAGAGCTGGCCCCCGTCATTCGACCAGGGCCAGAGCTCCCCCTCGGGCCACCCCGGGGGCCGCGGCGGAACCAGCGCCCCGTCCCGCCAGACGACAGTGACCGGGGGCCTCGACCCCCTGGCCGGATACTGGAAGGTGACCCGCGACGCCTTGGGCGCCGTTTCCGGGTACCGCTGGCTCACCTCCGGTTCGATCCGGCTCGGCGTGCCGAGATCGAGGATCCAGTAGGCGGCATCCAGGAGATGACACGCCATGTCCCCCAGGGCGCCGGTGCCGAAGTCCCACCAGCCACGCCAGCGGAAGGGTGCGTACGCCGGGTGATAGGGCCGCTCCGCCGCGGGACCAAGCCAGAGATTCCAGTCGAGAGTCGGCGCGGGCACGTGCAGCTCGGTGGGCCGGGAAATCCCCTGCGGCCAGATCGGGCGATTGGTCCAGTAGTGCACCTCGCGCACGGTGCCGATGAGGCCCCCCTCCACCCACTCGCGCATGAGCCGCACCCCCTCTCCCGCATGCCCCTGATTTCCCATCTGCGTCACCTGTCCCGGCCGTGCACGGGCCTCCGCCTCCACCAGCGCCACCTCGCCCAGGGTGCGGACCAGCGGCTTCTGGGTGTAGACGTGCTTGCCGGCCCGGAGTGCGGCGAGCGTGATCACCGCATGGGCATGGTCGGGTGTCGTGATGGTGACGGCGTCGATATCCCGCTCCCGGTCGAGCAGCTCCCGGAAATCGGTGTAGCGCCGGGCTTGCGGGTGGGCCCGGTACGCGTCTCCCGCCGCATTCTGGTCGACATCGCAGAGAGCCACGATCCGCTCCCCCGCGGCCGCGACATTGCGGACGTCGCTCCAGCCCATCCCGCCCACCCCGATGCACGCGACCGCCAACTGGTCGCTCGGGGGGATGAATCCGCGACCGAGAACCCGGCGCGGCACGATGGAAAAGAGACCGGCCGCGGCGGCGCTCTGCACGAACTCTCGACGCGGAAGTTTGTCACTCGGCATTGTCACTCCTTGGTGTCATGGCGACCCCAAGACGTCTGGTGACTCGCCATCGTTGAACAAAGAACAGCAGATCACGCGAAGACGCGAAGCCGCGAAGAGGTGCCCCCCTCTCACTCCTCACTCCTCACTCCTCTTTCCTCATTCCTCGGTTGGCTCACACGAAGACACGAAGACACGAAGGTTTTCTTCGCCGAGATCATCACGAACTCCGATCCGTGACCAAGGGGTAGCCCCACACCACCACCCAGCTTGGCCATCGGGCACCCAAGTCGTCTTACCCTCGCGCGGTTATCTTTCCCGTCCTCCCTCCTCTCTCCTTTCTCTCACTTCTCACTCCTCTCCCCTCACTCCTCGGTTGGCCCCCACCCCATCACCAATACAATCGCCAATGCTCCTTCGAACCACACGATCGCACTCATTGACTCGCCCTCGGCACCTTCGCGTCTTCGCGTCTTCGCGTGACCCCCTTACAAGTCTTCGTGTCTTCGTGTCTTCGTGTGCCCCCTTCTCTCATGCCCCATTCGCCGGAATGACGACCGGGTGACGCATGGCCGTTGCCCCCCCTTCGCGTCTTCGCGTGACCCCTTTCCCGACTTTACCCCGGTCCCGGTGTCGGTGTCGCGATCGGTCCCGCCTCGCGCCCCGGGCGGAAGAAGAGGGCAAACCAGACCAGGATCGCCGCCGCTCCCACCGCCGGCACCAGCCAGATGCTGCGCCAGGCGTGGGTCCCGTCCGCCAGGCGGTAGGCGTCGACCACCTGGCCCGACACAAAGGCGCCGATGAAGTACCCAACCCCGTTGGTGACGAAGTTGAGAAACCCCTGCGCCGCGGCCCGAATGGCGGGCCCCGCCCGTTCATCGGTATAGATCTGCCCGCCGACAAAGAAGAAGTCGTAGCAGACGCCGTGCAGCAGGATCCCGATCATGATGAGGTACATCGCGTCGTGGGCATTGCCCAGGGCAAAGGCCACGTACCGAAGGCTCCAGGCCAGCATCCCGCCCAGCATGACCGCCTTGATGCCGAAGCGGACCAGAAAGAGCGGGAGGAAGATCATGAAGATGATCTCGCTCATCTGGCCGAAGGTCTGCAGAAACGCCGGTTCGGCGACCCCGATCTCGTTCAGGAACGGATTGGTGAAGGCGTAGTAGAACTGGAGCGGGATGGTGAGGAGGAACGAGCCCGCCACGAACACCAGGAACGACCGGTCCTTGAGCAGGGCCAGCGCATCGAGGCCGAGTGCGTCACGGAGTTGGAACGGCTTCCCGGCAGCGGTGGGAGGAGTGGCCGGGAGGGCGAGGGCAAAGAGTCCCATCACCACCGAGGCCCCTGCCGCGAGCCGCATCGGAGTGGCGAGCGCGTCGGCGTGGAGCACCTTCCCCACCACGATGCCGGCCACGATCCAGCCGATGGTGCCGAGCACCCGGATGATCGGAAAGTCGCGGGTGGGATTCTCGATGTGGTGGAAGGCGATCGAGTTGGTGAGCGACAGCGTGGGCATGTAGCAGAGCGCGTATCCCACCAGGAGGGGATAGAACAGGGTCCACTCGGTCTGCCGGGAGAGGAGCCACATGAGTCCGCCCCCCACCAGGTGGAGCACGGCGAGCAGCTTTTCGGAGGCGAAGAAGCGGTCCGCCACCATCCCGATGAAGAAGGGGGTGATGAGGGCCGCGAGGGCGGTGGCCCCGTAGGCCAGGCCGACCTGCCGGCCGGAGAATCCGAGCGTCTGACCGAGATAGGTGCCCATCGTGACGAACCAGCTCCCCCAGATGAAGTACTGGAGGAACATCATCGCCGAGAGGCGAACGCGGGTGAGGGTCATGGGAGAACGAGCAGGCGGATCGACCGGAAGGCCACCCGGTCGCCATGGTCCTGGAGCGCAATGTGCCCCGAGGTGCCTCGGCCGTACCCGGGCCACTGCGCAAACTTGGTGGTCCGGACCAGCTCCTCCCACTCGGGGGACCAGAGCTCATACGACACCACCAGGGAGTCGTTGAGCCACTGCTGCACGCTCGGGCCATTCACCACCAGCCGGACCGAGTTCCAGCTCTCCGCCGGACGCACCACTCCGGCGGGCGCCGGGTGGAGGCCGTAGTTGGAGCCGGCCGCGGTGAGTCGGGATTGTCCGTCGCGATGGCCCGCGTCATCCAGCACCTGCATCTCCGGGCCGGTATGGTAGGTCTGCTCGGCGGCTTCCGACACGCGAAAGAGGATGCCGCTGTTTCCCCCCGGGGCCACCTTCCACTCGAGCCGGAGTTCGAAGTTGGCAAAGGTGTCGGTGGTCACGATGTCGCGGCCCGGTCCCACCCGGGTGAGCGCCCCGTCCACCACCTGCCAGCCGTCGGGAACCGTCTCCTGACCGAAGCCCCTCCACCCGGCTGTGGTCCGGCCGTCGAAGAGGAGCCGGAACCCCGCGGCTCGTTCCTCCTCGGTCAGCACATTGGGGGCGGGCTGGGCCATGGCGTCGGGGACGGCGGGCGCACCGCCGCAGCCGGTGGAGGCGAACACACCTGCGGCGAGGAGGAGGACATGGCGCATGGAGACTCCGGACGGGGTACGATGGTGAGGCGTGACCGTCGCGAACAATGCGCAGACGTCGGCATCATCGCAAGCCAGGCGGTCGTCACTGGGCCGGGATTCAGAATGGGCTCACGCGAAGACGCGAAGACGCGAAAGGGATTGCGTTGGGACCGTCCTCACCAAGGCGAGATCCGGAATTGTCTCACACGAAGACACGAAGGGTGTCCGTCGCCAAGATCATCACGAACTCCGATCCGTGACGAAGGGGCAGCCCCACACCACCACCCAGCTTGGCCATCGGGTACCCAGGTCGTCTCACCCTCGCGCGGTTATCAATCCCGTCCTCCCTCCTCTCCCCTCTCTCTCACTCCTCACTCCTCTTCCCTCACTCCTCGGTTGGCCCCCACTCCACCTTCAATACAATCGCCAATGCTCCTTCGAACCACATGATCGCACTCATTGACTAGCCCTCGACACCTTCGCGTCTTCGCGTCTTCGCGTGACCCCCTTATAAAACCTTCGTGTCTTCGTGTCTTCGTGTGCCCCCTTCTCTCATGCGCCATGGATTCCGGGTTTCGCCGGAATGACGACCGGGTGACGCATGGCCGCTGCCCCCCTTCGCGTGAGTAGCTGTGATCCGGGGTCCCATGTCATTTGTGAAAGATTTCACAAGCAGCGACCTTCTCCCCTCTCGCTCCTCACTCCTCTCCCCTCACTTCTCCTACGGGACCACGGTGGGTGTGGCCGAGCCGAGCATGCCGCTCATTCCGGCCACCACCAACTTCGCCACTCCGGCCACCAGAGGTGCCCCCGCCCCGGCACCGAGCAGGATCAGGTTGGCGGCGAGCCAGGACGAGGCCCACCGATCCACGAAGCGGTGTCCCGGTGCCTTGAGGTACCCGACTGCGGCGGTGAGGTTGACCAGGAGGAGCCCGCCGAGGGCGAGCCGAAGGATCAGAATGCTGGCGGAATCGAGCCAATTGAGGACGGCGGAATCCATCACGACCTCCTGCGGGAGTCGGACCGGACTATGGGATCGCATTCTGGGGCGAAGTGACAAGAGCCGCACGGAACGCGACACTCGAACTCAAGCTATCACTTTTCTGGAAACTGCGTGAGAGGGAATCGGGCCACGTTGCTGATCGAAACATTGGCGCGGGTTCCCTGGGGTCGCTATCATCCCCCAGCCCGTGCAAATAGACTCCGGCGTTCGCCGGGGGTGACGCTCCCCGAACTGTCCCGCTTTTCCTGCGGGGGCGAATGCCATTCGCCCCTACATTGATCTTCCTATTCCCTCTAACCATTCCCTATATTTCCTATTCCCTGTTGCCGCCCCCACTGCCTACCGGCTTTCGTTGCAACCTGGTGCTCGGGCGACTCGGGCGCGTCGCCCCTGTTCCCTATTCCCCATTTCCCTCTAACCATTCCCTCATGGCCCCCCATCTCGTCATTTTCGACAACGACGGCGTCCTCGTCGACACCGAACTCCAGGCCAACACAGTCCTCGCCGCCCTGTTGACCGAGTGCGGAGTCCCCACCACTCTGGAGGAGTCGATCGAGATCTATCTCGGCACCTCCCTCAAGCATGTGCGGGAAACCTGCCTGGCTCGCGGCGCCAACCCCCTCCCGGGCGACTTCGAGGCCCGCTACCACGACCGTCTCTTTGCTCACCTCGGCACGGACGTACATCCCGTGCCGGGAGTTCGCGACCTGCTCGCCGCCCTGACCCTCCCCACCTGTGTCGCGAGCAGCGGGGCCCATCATCGTATCGAGTTCACCCTCGGCGGCGCGGGCCTGCTGGAGCATTTCCGGGGACGGATCTTCAGCGCCGACGACGTGGCCCGTGGCAAGCCCGCCCCCGACCTCTTCCTCCATGCGGCGCAGGCGATGGGCGTGGACCCGGCGGCGTGTGTCGTGGTGGAGGACAGCCCCTGGGGCATTCAAGCGGCCAACGCGGCGGGGATGACGTCGATCGGGTTCGCCTTCCGCACCCCGGCCCACCGGCTCAACGGCGCCACCGGCGGGATCGTCACGAGCATGCGGGAGCTGGCGGCGAAGGTGAAGTGTGAAGTTTGAAGTTCGAAGGGTGAAAGGGGTCATCCCGAGCCGGAGGCGAGGGATCTGAGAAAGCCACAGGTGATGTACGGGCCGTTCGCGAACGGCCCCTACACCCCGTCGTCCGGATTGCGACGCCAGTCGTTGAAACAAGCGTGGCGGTGAACGCGGCCGGCGGGAAGTACTCCGGGAACCTCCTCAGATCCCTCGCTACGCGCTCGGGATGACCCCCTTCTTCAAACTTCAAACTGCGGGTTCAGGGGATCGATGCAACAGCTTGGTGAAAGACTTCCGCCGGGGTGAGAAACCCCAGTGTCTTCCGGGGTCGGCCGTTGAGTTCGTCGGCGACCCGGTTGAGCGTGCGCTGGGGAACG
>JBDIWC010000032.1:0-51153 GCA_039794085.1 Gemmatimonadales bacterium | reverse complement strand
AGGAGTGGAGGATGCCCGGAGTCGAAGCCGGGCTCAAGTCGGTGACAGGCGACAAATCGCCTAAACTGCCGGAAACAGCATACTTACAAGGCCGTCTCCGCAAGTTAACCGGACACTAGTGATAGGATATAGGACATAGGACATAGGACATAGGACATAGGACATAGGACCGACCGCCTACCACCTACCGCCTACAGCCTACAGCCTGTCATTTCCACCTGGAGCACGGGCGACGCATGCGTCGCCCCTACCGCCTATCGCCTACCGCCTACCGCCTACCGCCTATTTCGTCACCACCCGCGTCCCCGGCCGGTACGCCGCCCACACGAACCAGAAGTGCACCCCGTCATCGATCGGGGTCAGGGTCTTCCCCGCCATCGGTCCGCTCACGGCCCGTCCGCCGAAGCTCCAGATGGACCCGGTCTGCCGGTCGGTGAAGCTCCCGTCCGTGGTGGCGCTGAAGGTGAGGCGGCGACCCTCCACGACCGGGTCGAATCCGGCCGCGGCCCCCACGTCCTTTCCGTCCGCCACCCGATCGGCGTAGATGCTCGCCGTTCCGGGGCTCCACCAGGCCACCACGTCGCGACTGCCCACCCGGGTGGCGATCACCTTCCGTTCGGTCAGCGCCGAGAAGGGAATCGCGACGATATCGTCTCCCTCGTCCAGCACCAGCACCCGCTCCTTGGCCGGGAGGCGCACGTCGGTGTCCTTCTGGAAGATGCGCCGGATCGGATTGGGGTCCT
This sequence comes from Gemmatimonadales bacterium, assembly GCA_039794085.1. GTDB lineage: Bacteria > Gemmatimonadota > Gemmatimonadetes > Gemmatimonadales > GWC2-71-9 > OFTM291. The sequence goes on along the minus strand of JBDIWC010000032.1, from coordinate 50,410 downwards.
CGTCGTATCCCTTGAGCCGCCCCTCGCCGTAGGGACGGTCGAACCCCGTGTTGCGCGACAGGACCGTTCCCGTGGAGGTCTGGCGGCGGTACTCCTTGAAACTCATGGTGGGTGCGGAAATCCGGGTGAGTTCCCGGCCCGCGTACCGGCCCACCAGACCCTGGCCCACGATCTGGCCCCACCAGGTCTCGGTCTGCCGGTCGTACAGCACGAGATTGCTGTTGTAGAGCATGCCGGCATAGCCGAAACTCAGCACCTGGTCGTCGAACCGGCGATCGTAGGCGATGGCGCTGCCGCAGAGGATGCAGAAGGTCACCGCCACGGGCACCCCGTTCACCACGTCGTTCACAGCATCGTGGTGCATGAGGATGGAGACGGGATAGGCACGGACATCACTGCCGATCGCCAGCGCCACGACCGGATCCCGATCGTCGAGCCACCGCGCCGCGTCGGTCTGGCTTTCGAACTTCGGATCGTCGATCGCGGGGATCCCGTCCCGCCGCCCGGTGCGGCTCAGGCTGTCGAGGGCGATGATTGCGTTGGTGGTGTCGGTTTTCCACGCGGGTGGCGGAGGTCCCTGGGGCTGCTGACCGGTGACAGGGCCCGGTGTTCCCAGCAGAAGCAGGACCCCCAGGGCCCCCATCCCGGACTTTCTCACATGGCTGTGCATGGATACCTCGCGCTGCAGAATCGGAATCGCAACCCATCCCGAGGAGGAATCCCCCCGAGGCGATCCGCAAGTTACGCAATCTTTCCTGACTACGCAGCCGTCCACCATCCCGTTGGACTTCCAGCCCCAACCACAGTAGCATCCGGGTCACCCGATCCCGCCGAGGTGTCATGATCCCCTGCCAGCGCGACCTGTTCGACATCCCCGAGGGAGTGACCTACCTCAACTGCGCCTATATGTCCCCCCTTCTCCGCAGCGCGGTGACCGCGGGGGCTCACGGAGCGGAGCGGAAGGCCCACCCCTGGTTGATCCAATCGGATGACTTCTTCGCCGAATGCGAGGAGCTCCGCATCCTCTTCGGCCAGATCGCGGGGTGTTCCCCGGAGCAGGTGGCGCTGGTTCCCTCGGCGAGTTACGGGATGGCGGTGGCCGCACGCAACGTACCGGTGTCCTCGGGACAACGGGTTCTCCTGCTCGACGAGTGCTTCCCCTCCCTGGTCTATCCCTGGCGGGAACGGGCGCGGGAAGCGGGAGCGGAAACGGTCCTTCTGCCCCGCCCCGCCGATGATGACTGGACCGAGGTCGTGCTGGATGCCATCGACGCACGCACCGCCGTGGCGGCACTTCCTCCCTGCCACTGGACCGATGGGGGCCTGGTGGACCTCGTGGCGGTCGGCACCCGACTCCGGGAGGTGGGAGCGGCCCTGGTGGTCGACGCCACGCAGTCCCTGGGCGCCCTCCCGCTGCACCTCTCCGCGGTACGCCCCGACTTCCTGGTGGCGGCGGGATACAAGTGGCTCCTGGGGCCCTACAGCCTGGGCTACCTCTACGTGGCCGAACACCATCTGGGGGGGCGGCCCATCGAATTCAACTGGATCACCCGGGAGGGAGCGGAGGATTTTTCGGGTCTGGTGCGCTACCGGGACGGTTTCCGGCCGGGCGCCCGACGCTTCGACATGGGGGAGGTCTCCAACTTCACCCTGACCCCGATGGCACGGGCCGGTCTCGGCCAACTCCTCGATTGGGGGGTCGAGGAGATCCACGCCACGCTGTCCACCCTCACCGGTCACCTGGCCGACGCCGCCGTCGGCCTGGGCCTCGACGTGGCTCCTCCCGGCTACCGGGCCGGTCATTATCTCGGCATCCGTTTTCCTGGAGGCGTGCCGTCACCTCTCGTAGCCCGTCTTCGCGAGGCCAACGTCCACGTCAGCGTGCGCGGGAATGCCTTGCGAGTCACCCCCCACGTGTACAACACCGAGACGGACATCGACCGCCTGCTGCACTTTCTGGCAGAAGTCGAGGCGACCCCTTGACACACCACGAGTGTCCGGAGATGATTCCCCTCATGTCCTTGTCGATTGATCCGACCCTCCGGTGGTGGCCCTGGCGCGAGTTTCGCGGCGGGCCCAGGTGTGCGTGAATCGGTAGTCTCGGAGAGATCGCTCCCCCCAGTGCCCACTGCGAACGCCGTGGGCACTTTTTGCGTTCACCCCCACCCCATCCCGGGAATGCTGTCATGATCATCGTCCTCAAGCCCGCCGCCACGAAGGCCCATGCCGACGAGCTGCTCGCCAAGATCAGTTCCCTCGGCCTCAAGCCCCTGTACATGCCGGGCACGGAACGCGTGGTGCTCGGTGCCCTGGGCGACGAGCGGGAACTGGATCGGCTCCACATCGAAAGCCACCCGATGGTCGAGTCGGTCCAGCGCGTGCTGGCCCCCTACAAGCTGGTCAGTCGGGAAATGCACCCGCATGACACCATCGTGGCCCTCGGAGCTTCCCTGCAGGTCGGCGGAGGGCACTTCTCGGTGATTGCGGGCCCCTGCGCCGTGGAAAGCTACGAGCAGATGCTGGAGACGGCTCGCGCCGTGAAGGCCGCCGGAGCCCACGCCCTCCGGGGTGGCGCCTACAAGCCGCGGACCAGTCCCTACGCCTTCCAGGGGCTCGGCGAGGAGGGCCTCGAGATCCTGCAGGCGGTGTCCCGCGAGACGGGGCTTCCGGTGGTGACCGAAGTCGTGGAGGTGGCCGACGTGCACCTCGTGGCCCGCTACGCCGATGCTTTTCAGGCCGGAGCCCGCAACATGCAGAACTTCCGGCTGCTCCGGGCGCTCGGCCAGAGCGGCAAACCGGTGATTCTGAAGCGCGGAATGGCGGCCAAGGTGGATGATCTGCTGATGGCGGCCGAATATGTCCTCGCCGAGGGAAATCCCAATGTCATCCTGTGTGAACGGGGAATCCAGACCTTCGAGACCGCCACCCGGAACACCCTGGACCTCAACGCCATCCCCGTCATCAAGCAACGAAGCCACCTCCCCATCCTGGTGGATCCCTCGCACGGCACCGGCGCCCGGGACCTGGTGACCCCGATGGCCCGGGCCGGCGCGGCGGCCGGCGCCGACGGCCTCCTGGTGGAAGTGCACCGGAACCCGGAGGAGGCACTCTCCGATGGGAAGCAGTCGCTCTATCCCGCGCAGTTCGAGGCCCTCATGCGGGACCTCGGGACCTTGATTCCCGTGCTCGGCAAGAGTCTCACGTGACACCACCAGCACTCGCCGCGGGGGAGATCCTGCCGCTGCTCCGCCGGCTGGGGGAGGCGCCCGATCCGCTCGCCCTCTTCGCCGCCCTGACCGACCAGGGAACCCGCGACGACGTGGTGCTGCTCGAGTCGGCGGATGCCCGCACCGGCGCCGGGGAACGGAGCATCCTGCTCCCTCGCAACGCGCTGCGGATCACGGGCCGGGGGCTCCGCGTCACCCTCACTCCCCTCACCGCCTCCGGCCGCACCCTCCTGTCCTGGCTCGAGGCAACCCTCGACCCCGGGCTTCCTCGCCATCGCACGGGCGACACCGTGGAGGTGCGGTTCCCCGCTCCGCCACCGGGACCGCGGACCGACCGGGACCGGATCACCGCGCCCTCACCCCTCGACGTTCTTCGCGCGGCGGCTTTCCGTCCCCGGCTCGTCTCCGCCCCCGCCGACCTCTGCCCTCTCGTGGCCGGTGTCCTGGCCTACGATCTCATCGACCTGGTGGAGACCCTTCCTCCTCCCCGGTCCGACGATCTCGGCTTCCCCGATTTCGAATTCTGGGTGCCGGAGCAGGTGGTGATCATCGACCATGTCCGGCGCACCACCTCGGTGCTGGCCCTCGTGATGGGAGGGGACCACACCGAAGCGCACTACCACGACGGGATGCGGTCCCTGGCGGCCCTGACCCACACCGTGGAGACGGTGGCTCGATCCACCGTCTCGTCGGAGCCACCCGTGACGGCCCCCAACACCCAACATCTCTTACGCCCCCACCAGGTATCGGGTTTGGGGTATGGGGAATTGGGCCCCACCCCCAACCCCCAACACCCAACACCCACCACCCCTCTGACCCCGGCCATGACCACACCGGTCGAGGCGGGGGAGTCGGCCGATCTCTCGGATGACGAGTACGGAGCTCTCGTGCGGCGCCTGCAGACCCACATCGTGGCGGGCGACGTGTTCCAGATCGTCGCGTCCCGGTCGTTCCGAGTCCCCTGTCCCGACCCGCTCGCCGCCTACCGCGTCCTGCGGGCCCTCAATCCAAGTCCCTACATGTTCTATGTACGAGGGACCGCCGGAACGCTCTTCGGGGCCTCGCCCGAAACGGCGGTGCAGGTCCAGGGGCCGGCTCCCCATCGGGTCACCATCCGGCCGATCGCCGGGACGGCCGCCCGGGGACGTCAGGAGGATGGAAGCCCCGACGCCGACCACGACGCGCGGCTGGAGGCGGCGCTCCGCACCGACGCCAAGGAGATGGCCGAGCACATGATGCTGGTGGATCTGGCGCGGAACGACATCGCGCGGGTCTCGGTACCGGGCACGCGGCAGGTGACCAGGCTCCTCACCGTGGAACGCTACTCGCACGTGATGCACCTGGTCTCGGAAGTCACGGGCACCCTTGCTCCCGGCCTCGACGCACTGCACGCCTATGCCGCCTCGATGAACATGGGCACCCTCGTGGGCGCCCCCAAGGTCCGGGCGGCGGAACTCCTGCGCGAGGTGGAGGCGTCGCGGCGCGGCCCCTACGGAGGAGCGGTGGGTTACCTGACTCACGACGGTAACATGGACACCGCCATCATCATCCGGGCCGCGATGGTGCAGAACGGCGTCGCCACGGTCCGCGCGGGCGCCGGGGTGGTCCTCGATTCCCGGCCCGAGCGCGAGGCCCGGGAAACGCAGCAGAAGGCCGCCTCCGTGCTCCGGGCCATTGTCCTGGCGCAGACCACGGAGATGGAGCGCACCTCATGAGACTCCGGGTGATCATGCTCGACAATTTCGACTCCTTCACCTTCAACCTGGTGGACGAGTTCGCCAAGCGCGACTGTGCCGTGGAGGTGTGGCGCAACGACGTGCCGGTGGACTACCTCCTCGAGCGCGCCGCCGCGGAGGCCGGGCCCCCGGCCCTCCTCGTGGTGTCCCCCGGGCCGGGAACACCCGCGGCGGCGGGCTGTTCGGTCGAGGCGATCCGGAGGGCCGCGGGCCGGGTACCGGTTTTCGGGGTCTGTCTCGGGCACCAGGCCATCATCGAGGCCTTCGGGGGAGAGGTCGGTCCCGCGGGGGAGATCCTCCATGGCCGGTCCTCGGTGATCACCCACGAGGGCGACCCGCTGTTTGAGGGGATTCCGTCGCCCTGCACCGTCGGTCGCTATCATTCCCTCGCCGGACGCCGGGTGGACGCGCCCCTCCGGGTCATCGCGCGAAGCGGGGAGATCGCCATGGCCGTGCGACACGACACCCAGCCCATCGTGGGAGTGCAGTTTCATCCCGAATCGATCCTCACCCCCTTTGGAGGAACGTTGGTGGAGAACGTGATCCGGTCCGTCACCGGGCCCCGAGAGCGATGATCCCGATTTCCGAGGTGCTCACCCTGCTCGCGGTGCGGAGTCTCACCCGCGCCGAATCCACCCGGGTTTTCCAGGGAATCATGGCGGGTCGGCATACCGATGTGGAGATCGCCGCGATCCTCGCCGCCCTCAAGACCCGGGGCGAGACCCCCGACGAGATCGCGGGGGCCGCGGCCGCGTTGCGGGAGACGGCCCTCCCCTTTCCCCGCCCCGACTATCGCTACGCTGACACCTGCGGCACCGGGGGAGACGGACTCGGCACCGTCAACGTCTCCACGGCCGTGGCCCTGGTGGCCGCCGAGCTCGGCATCCCGGTGGCCAAGCACGGCAACCGGTCGGTGTCGTCGCGCTGCGGCTCCGCCGATCTCCTGGAGGCCGCCGGAGTGCGGCTCGATCCCTCCCCCGACGTGGCGCGACGCTGCCTCGACGAGGTCGGCCTCTGCTTTCTCTTCGCCCCGCAGTACCATGCCGGCGTCCGTCACGCGATGCCGGTGCGGAAGGCCCTCGGGACCCGGACGCTGTTCAACCTTCTCGGTCCCCTGTCCAATCCGGCGCGTCCCGCCTGGCAACTCCTCGGCGTGTACGATCCCGCCCGCTGTTCCATCCTGGCCGAGACCCTCGGACTGCTCGGCGTGGAGACCGCCCTCGTGGTCCATGGCGGTGGTCTCGATGAGCTGGCGCTGCACGCGCCGACCCGGGCCGCCCTCTGGAAGGAGGGCCGGGTGACAGAACTGGAGATCACCCCCGAGGAGGCCGGCCTTCGCCGACACCCAATCGAGGCCCTGGCCGGGGGCGACCCCACCGACAACGCCCGCTGGCTGCACCGTCTCCTGGCTGGCGAGGGCGACGATGCCCATGTGGACGCGGTCTCGCTCAACGCCGGAGCGCTGGCGTGGATCACCGGCCACGCCCCCACCCTCGCCGAGGGCGCGACCATGGCACGGGAGGCGCTGCGATCGGGACGGGTGGCGACCCGGCTGGCCCGCTGGGTGGAGCTCTCCCATGGCACTTGACGCCATCGTGGCTCACGCCCGCGCGGATGTCGCCGCACGCAAGGCCGGGGGTCCGTCCTGGGACGACTGCGCCCCCTCGGACCGGAGCCTGGAGGCGGTGCTCCGCGCACCCCGCACGAGCTTCGTGCTGGAATGCAAGAAGGCCTCGCCGAGCCGCGGAGTGATCCGGGCCGAGTACGATCCGGTCGCCATCGCCCGGGCCTACGCCGCGCACGCGGACGCCATCTCCGTCCTCACCAACGCGCGGTACTTCGACGGGAGCCACGCGCATCTGCGCGCCGTGCGCGAGGCCGTCTCCCTCCCCGTGCTCTGCAAGGATTTTATCGTGGACCCCTGGCAGGTGCGGGAGGCCCGGGGTCATGGAGCCGATGCCGTTCTCCTCATGCTCAGCGTGCTCGACGACGAGGCCTGGCGCCGGTGCGCCACCCAGGCCGCTGCGCTGAGCGTGGATGTCCTGACCGAAGTCCACACCGAGGAGGAACTCACCCGGGCGGTGACCCTGGGGGCCCCGATCATCGGGATCAACAACCGGGACCTCCGCACCCTGACGGTGGATTGCGACGTCACCCGCCGTCTGGCACCGCTTGTGCCAGGAGACCGCGTCGTGTTGTCGGAGTCGGGCATGGAGTCCCACGCCGACGTGGTGGCGCTCCGGGACCTCTGCCACGGCTTCCTCGTGGGAACCTCCCTGATGCGGGAACCGGCCCTGGACCGCGCCGTCTCCCGGATCATCTTCGGCGTGACCAAGGTGTGCGGCCTCACCCGCCCGGAGGACGCGGTCCTCGCGCGGGACGCGGGAGCCACCCACGGCGGCCTCATCTTCGCTCCGGAATCCCCACGCCGCGTCACCCTCGAGCTCGCCCGCCGGATCCGCGCCGCGGCCGACCTCGAGTGGGTCGCCGTGTTCGTGAACGCCGACCCCGGGCTGATCGCCTCCACCGCACGGGACCTGTCCCTCGCCGCGGTGCAGCTGCATGGCGAGGAATCTGCCGAGGCCGTGGCCGCCGTGCGCGCGTTGCTCCCCCAGGGAACCGAGGTGTGGAAGGCGGTGAGGGTCCGCGACCGGGTGCCCGCCCTGACCGAGAGCGGGGCCGACCGCCTGGTGCTCGATACCTGGTCGGAGGGCGCCCGCGGCGGCACCGGCAGGACCTTCGACTGGGATCTGCTCCGTTCCTCGTCCGACCTCGACCGCTCGCTGCTCGGCGGGGGGCTCACTCCCACCCGGGCCGGGGAAGCCGAACGTCTGGGCGCCTGGGGCCTCGACGTGAACTCGGGCGTCGAGTCCGCCCCCGGGGTGAAGTCCCCCGAGGCGGTGCGGGCCTTCCTCGCCGCGCGGCGCGGCACCGGACGATCACCCGTGGAGTCAGCATGAAATTGCCCGGACGCTTCGGCGAGTTCGGCGGGACCTTCGTCCCCGAGATTCTCGTTCCCGCGCTCGAAGAGTTGGAGAGTGCGTTCCTCGATGCGCAGGAGGACGCCACCTTTGCCGCGGACCTCACCCGTCTCCTCACCCATTATGCCGGCCGACCCACCCCGCTCTACCGCTGCCGCCACCTCGGCGCCGAAACCGGAAGCACGATCTGGCTCAAGCGCGAGGACCTGCTTCACGGGGGTGCCCACAAGACCAACCAGGTGCTGGGACAGGGACTGCTGGCCCGGCGTCTCGGCAAGCGCCGGCTCATCGCGGAAACCGGCGCCGGTCAGCACGGGGTGGCCACGGCGATGGTCGGGGCGCTCCTCGGATTCGAGACCCGGGTGTACATGGGGGCCAAGGACGTCGACCGCCAGCGTCAGAACGTGTTCCGCATGGAACTGATGGGGACGGAGGTGGTCCCCGTCACCACGGGTGGGCAGACGCTGAAGGACGCGATCAATGAGGCGCTGCGGGACTGGGCCGGCTCCTATGCCGATACCCACTATCTGTTGGGCACGGTGGCGGGCCCCCATCCCTTCCCCCTCATGGTCCGGGAGTTCCAGAGGGTCATCGGCCGTGAGGCGAGGGCGCAGATTCTGGAGGAGACGGGGTGCCTGCCCGATGCGGTGATCGCCTGCGTGGGGGGAGGGTCGAACGCGATGGGCATCTTCAGCGACTTCGTGGCGGATTCCGGAGTGCGTCTTGTCGGAGTGGAGCCGGGAGGGAGGGGACTGGAGACGGGGGCGCACGGGGCCACGATCCTGCGGGGAAGCCCCGGCATCCTGCACGGTGCCCACACCATGATGCTGCAGGACACCGAGGGGCAGATCACCGAGACCCACTCGGTGTCCGCGGGGCTCGACTATCCCGCCGTCGGCCCGGAGCATTCCCATTTGCGGGCCACCGGCCGGGCGGAATACGGGTCGGTCACCGACCGCGAGGCTCTCGACGCCTTCTCCGCCCTGGCTCGCGCCGAGGGAATCATTCCCGCCCTGGAGAGTGCTCACGCCCTGGCGTGGGCCCTGGAGGAAGCTCAGCGGGGTCCCCAGGGACGCCATCTCGTGGTCAACCTCTCCGGCCGGGGGGACAAGGACATCGACACCGTCCGGGCGTTCCTCGCCGCGGACACGAGGGATCCCCATGCCTGAGCGCATCGGTCACCGCTACGCCGCCACCTTCTCACGCCTCTCCGCCCGGGGGGAAACCGCCTTCATCCCCTTCACCATGCTCGGTGATCCGGACCCCGCGCGCTCCGCCGCCGTGCTCGACACCCTGGTGGCTGGCGGTGCGGATGCGCTCGAACTCGGGTTCCCCTTCTCCGATCCCGTCGCCGACGGTCCGGTGATTCAGGCGGCGGGGGTTCGAGCCCTGGTCTCGGGCACCCGGCAGGGCGATTGCTGGGCCCTCATCGCCGCCGTGCGGGCCCAGGCCCCTGCTCTGCCCATCGGCCTCCTGGTCTATGCCAATCTGGTCGTGCGCCGAGGGATGGAGACGTTCTACCGTCACGCGGCCGACTCGGGGGTGGATTCGGTGCTGGTGGCGGACGCACCCTTGCTGGAGATCGCTCCCTTTCAGAAGGTGGCGCGGGCTCATGGCATCGCCACCGTCCTCATCGCGCCACCGACGGCCGACCAGGCCCGCCTGGATCGGATCGCGGCGACCAGCGAGGGCTACACCTACGTGGTGACGCGAGCGGGAGTCACCGGCGTGGATGACCGGCTCCACGAGGAGAGCGCGGGACTGGTCGCGACCTTGCGGGCAGCGGGAGCTCCCCCACCGGTGCTCGGCTTCGGCATCGCCACCCCGGAGCATGTGCGGACGGCGGCACGTCTCGGGGCGTCGGGCGCCATCTCCGGATCGGCCGTGGTGCGCCAGGTCGCCGCCCTGGCGGAGGGAGCGGATCAGGCGGAGACACTCGACGCCATCCGCGCCTTCGTGCACTCCATGAAATCGGCCACCCGAAAGGCGTCAGCATGAACCCCACTCCGATTCAGCCCTCTGATCTCCCTGCCCCCAAGGGGCACTACAGCCCCGGCCTGCGGCATGGCGACCTGGTGTTCGTCTCCGGGCAACTGCCGCTCGACCCCGACACCGGCACCGTGGTGTCCCCCGACATCACGGCGCAGACGCACCGGGCACTCGACCAGGTGGCCTCGATCCTCCAGGCCGGAGATAGCGACCTGAGCCGGGTGCTTCACCTCACCATCTATCTCACCGATTTCGCCCACTGGGGTTCCGTGAACGCCGTGTGCGCCGAACGATTCGGCGACCATCGTCCCACCCGCGCAATTGTGCCGTGCGGGCCGCTGCATTTCGGGGCCTTGGTGGAAATCACAGCCATAGGCAGTAGGGGGGCGGCGGGCGGCGGGCGGCGATAGGCGGTAGGCGGTGGTCGATAGGCGGGAGGCGGGAGTCGTTCGCAAACGGCCCGTACGACTATGTCCTACGTCCTCTGTCCCAGGTCCTTCCTGGCGGGAGGCGGGAGGTGGGAGGGGTTACATTTCGTTGATGCCATCCATCCCGAGGCTTGCCGTGACCCGTCTCCTCCTGTCTCCCATCATCCTCCTGCTGGGGGCCCTCCCGCTCGCGGCCCAGGACGTCCCCAGCAGCCATCCGGCCATCCGGAACGCGCTGCAACAGATCCAGGCCACCAACGAACAGACCCTCGCCCAGCAGGTCGCCCTGTGCGAGATCCCGGCGCCCCCCTTCGGGGAGGAGCGCCGAGCGGCACGTTTCCGATCGCTGCTGGAGGCGGAGGGGCTCACCAACATCCGCATCGACGAGGAGGGGAATGTCATCGCGGAGCGACCGGGCGCCGGACCGGGGCCCCGAGTACTCCTCACCGCCCACCTCGATACCGTTTTCCCCGAGGGAACCGACGTCACAGTCACCCGGGTGGGAACCCGGCTGAGCGGCCCCGGCATCGGGGACGATTGCCGGGGTCTGGCGACCGTCCTGGCCGTGGTGCGGGCCTATCGTACCGCAGGGGTACAGACCCGGGGAACTCTCGTGATCGTGGGCACGGTGGGGGAGGAGGGCGCCGGCAACCTGCGCGGGGTCCGTCACCTGTTCGAGAAGGAGAGCGCCGGACCGATCGACTACTTCATCTCGGTCGACGGCGTCGGTCTCGGCACCACCACCCGGGCCGTGGGGAGCCACCGCTACCGGGTCACCTTCCGCGGCCCCGGAGGTCACAGTTACGGCGCCTTCGGCATGCCCAACCCGATCCACGCCCTGGGTCGCGCCATCGCGAGCCTGGCGGACCTCCCGATTCCCCCGGGTCCCAAGGCCACCTACAGCGTGGGCGTCATCACCGGCGGGACCTCGGTGAACTCGATCGCGATGGAGGCCTCGATGGACGTGGACCTCCGGTCCGAATCGCAGGCGTCACTGGACCGGCTCGATGCGGGATTCCGGCGCGCGGTTCAACAGGCCCTGACCGATGAGCGGGCGCGCTGGAAGGGATCGGTCGTTCCCCTGGAGGTGGACGTCGCCTCCATCGGCAAGCGCCCCGCGGGGGGGCAACCCGACAACGCCCCCATCGTGCTCACCGCCACCCGCGCCGCCCAGGCGCTCGGCTTCACCACGGAGCTCGGCGCCTCGAGCACCGATGCGAACATTGCCATGAACCGGGGTGTTCCGGCCATCACCATCGATGGCGGCGGGACCGGCGGAGGGGCGCACTCGGTGAGTGAATGGTACGATGACGGAGAGCGGGGGTATCTGGGACCCCAGTGGGTGGCGCTGATCGTCGCGGGGCTGCTCGGAGTTCGTTAGGAGTGTTCAGTGTTCAGTGTTCAGTGTTCAGTGTGCGGAGTCATCCCGAGTGAAACGAGGGATCCGAGAACGCCGCGGGTGAACTTCCCGTCGTCCGGATCGTGGTGCCCGTAGCGGAGATGCATATTGACTGGTTCTTTGGCCAGTGGTCATTGGTCAGCTGAACGGCCCGTACGACACTACGTCCTATGTCCTAAGCGGGCAGAGCCGGAACCACAGAGGCGCCTCGGGGTCGCGCGTGGGTTTTCTTCGGCATGGGTTCCGGTCCTGCCCAAGTACCTCTCCACAGCCCCAGAGCCCACCACAAGAAGCACAAAAGGCACAAACGTCTCGCCGCCTTGGGAGGGCCTCTCCACACCGAGGGTGTGTCTCTTGTGACTTCTGTGCTTTTTGTGGCCATTCCCCTCGCACGGAGCGACCGTTTCGATCGACGTGTCTGACGGGGGGTCGGGCGTCGCCCGAAATAGTGTTGCCGTTTTGTGTTCAATCTTGTCCGTAAGGGACTATGTCCTATGTCCTATGTCCTATGTCCTTGCGTGTCGGGTGTTGGATGCCGGGTACTGTTCCTACCGCGGCCACCCCGGAGGGCGAGTCTCGGCCAGGAAGATGAGCGGCGCCGTGAGGTCCCCGGCGAAGAGGGACGCATCGAGTCGTTGGGTGCGGCCCACGTCCTCCCGGCTGGCACCAATGCCGAGATGGAGCAGCAGGTGAAGCACCGGCTGATCCAGGAGTCCCGCCGGCAGGCTCCGCCCGGTGCTGGTGGTCATGGCATCCTCCACGGCGGCCGGCACCCGTCCCGAGAGCCAGAGCGGGAAGCCATCCAGGCATTGTAGGAGACGATACGTCAGGGTTGTGGACTCGCCGCCACAGGTGAGCGCCCCGAAGACCGGGGCGTCGAAGAGGCCGACCCGGGGGAAGATGGCCAGCCCATACCCGAAGTCCGCGCCTCCATCATTCGCCGCGCCAAGGGTTTCCGCGAGAAGGTCGTGGACGGCGGTCAGGTTCGTTGGAATTGGGTCGACATTCATCTTCCACCCACGGGCTCCGGAAACAGGGGAGTGGTACAGGGACCCTCTCACAGCCGTGCAAACTGCGGGCCGCGGGGGTGGGGGGTGGGTGTTTGGGTGGGTTTTTGGGTGGGTGTTGGGGGTTGGGGGTTGGGGGTTGGGTGTTGGGTATTGGGTATTGGAGGTGGGGGTTGGGGTCCCCAGGTCTGACTATCACACAGAAATCTGGACAGTCCCCCACAATTCCCAGTACCCAGTACCCAACACCCGGTCCCCAGTCCCCAGTAGACTCACCCCAGCTCGGGAGAGGGGCGCCCCCGGATGGTCACGACCGTCCCCTTCCCCACTTCGCTGGCCACCTCGACGGTCGCGCCCCAACTGTCTGTCAACCGCTTGACAATGGCCAGGCCGAGCCCAGAGCCGCTCGTTGTGGTGGAGAAACGGGGTTCGAAGATCCGCGGAAGGAGGTCAGCCTCGATCCCACTCCCGTTGTCCCGGACCGCCACCGTGGAGGGCTCCACCACGATGTCGACGGTGGTGGCCCCCGCGGCACGCGCGTTCTCCAGGAGATTGAGGAGGACCTCCCGCAACTCATCCGCGCGGGCCATCAGGCGTGTCGGTCCCCGGCCCTCATCCACGACCTGGACCGTCATGATTTCGGGCGCCACCCGATAGAGCTGGAGCACTTCCTCCGCCACCGTCGCCGCGTCGACCGGTTCGGGAGGTGCCACCGGCGCCCCGGGCGCGGCCGATCGGCTGAACGCCCGGGCAATGGTGTCGAGATGGTCGATCTCGCGCAGGATCCTCGCCGCCGTTTCCTCCAGCACCTCCCCCACGTCGCCCCGGTCCCGCTGGATCCGCTGCAGGTGCTGGATGCCGAGTCGCATGGGGGTGAGGGGGTTCTTGATCTCATGGGCCACCTGGCTCGCCATCTCCCCCCACGCGAGAATCCGTGCGGCCCGCGTGGCATCGGTGATGTCATGCAGCGTGATGACGCCTCCGGCTCCCGGGCCCTCGAAGCGGGTGAATCGCGCGGAATACTGGCGGCCGTCCACTTCGATCTCTTCGCCCGGGGGATCGAGCGGCGCCTCCTCGCGGAGCGCCTGGGTGAGGAGCTCTCCCAGGGCGGACCAGCTGGCGGGAAGGTTCTCGGGCAGGATCCCTCCCTCCGGCAGGGGCACGCCGACGCATTCCTCCGCCCGGGCGTTGGTCCCCAGAATGCGGCCCTGGGCATCGACTCCGATCACGCCGGTCGCCACGCGCGCCAGCACGGCGGCGATGCGCTGTCGCGCCGATTCGAGCGCTTCCCGGCTCGCCTTGACATCCCGTGCCATTCGGTCGAAGGCCTCGAAGACCGGCACGAACTCGAGGGGAGGAGCCGCGGAGGCCGGAGTCGGATCCAGGCCCTTCCCCACCAGTTCCGCGGCTCTCCGCAGCTCGGCGACCGGTCGGGCCAGCCCCCGGACCGACCGCCGGGCCGCGCCGATCGCGGCGGCAATTCCGAGGAGCGTCGCCAGGAGCACCACCATGGCCACATCCGCCTGCCGGGCGGCCTGGGCCGGATCGCTGGCCACGTGATGGGTGGCGAGGATGGTCATTCCCGCTTGCCCGGGGGGACGGTGCACCCGATATCCGGTCCGATGGGGATGACCGTGCGCGGTGCCGGAGGCGAGGATGGTGGAGGTTTCCCCTCGAAGGGCCAGGCTCTGCCAGGCGTCCGCCGGGACCAGCGGGTCGAAGAGAGCCAGGTCGCGGAGAAGATCGGTGGAGACCGCGGCCAGGCGTCCCTCACGGTAGAAAGCCAGCTCGGCGTCATCGCGTGTCGAGCGCTGGCGCAATCGGGTCTCGAGAGGCTCGGTTGACCGGAACTCCCGCGCCAAGGCGTTCGACGCATCCTTGAGGTGCTCGGCGACAACCAGGTCATGACTGCTCCGGATCTCGTCGGGAAGCCGGACCAGGCTCCAGAGGGCGAAACCGCCCGCGGGGATCAGGAAGAACCCGACGAGGGCCATGCCAAGTCGGAACCGGAAGGAGCGCCCGAAACCCGGCGCGGCCCACGCGATCCGGGGAGGGCCTCGTGCGCCAATCAGGGTGGACAGACCCCAGAGGAGAACCATCAGCGCCACATCGAGCGCCAGGAGGAGAATACCGCGCACGGCGAGCATGCCCGGGCTTCCCATGCCCACCACGGCATGCGCCACCGACGCCCCCCCCCCCCCCGCCAGGTCGACCCGCTGGTCCCGGTGGACCTGCCACCCGGCGCGCCACCAGATCCCATCCTCTCTCCCCACCGCGGCCCCGTGCGCCGCGGGCGTGAGCAGCAGCTGGTAGAGGGGGGCCGGCTCGGAGCCCGGGTAGAGCACCCGCCCCAACCCGTTCGGAGGCATGAGCGTGGTGCGCGGTCCGATCACGGCCGTGATGGCCCTCCCCTCGGGGAGTCGCACGAGGAGGACGTGGTGGGTACCCGGGACCCCGGGAAATTGGGCGATCCGGACGGATACGCTGTCGAAGAGGGAGTCCGCCACCAGATCGACGAGAACGGAATCGGAGACCGCGAGGTCCGCGAGAGCCAGATCGGCGCTCGGGATCCCGTCCGCCCAGAGTGTGAGACGGGTCGGATACCCCTGCCGGGCGAGGGTCGAGCGGGTCCAGTGCCGGTAGAGATCCGCCGCGGATCGTGTCGGGGCTCCCACCCGGATCCGGTCGGCGAAACCCCTCAGGGTGGGCTCCGCAAGGGGATCGGCCACCGGTCCGAGCGCGGCCACGTCCTGGACGGCGAGGGATGCCCGGCCCCGGATCTCGGAACTCCACGTGAGGAGGGCGGCTCCACTGCCCGCGAGAACCGCAATCCCCGCCAGGGTCGCCCTCGGCGAGCCCGGCCGCAGAACCAGCACCAGCGGCACCGCCCAGAGGAGGGGGTACCACTCCGGCCACCCCTCCGGTCCACGGAAGACCATCACTCCGATTACGGCCACCACCACCGCGCTCCCTCCACCCGCCAGGGCGGAAAAGGATCCCCTCCCCTCCTCAGGACCCCGCAGCAGGATGGCCGCCGCAAGGACCAGAGCGAAGGCCGACACAAAGAGCGTCAGATGCCAGCTGAGCCACAGGATCAGACTCACACCGCTGGCCGGGGGCGTGATCCCGAGAGAGAGGGAGTGCACAATCCAGGGGGTCACCCCCAGGAGCGGAATCGCGAGGAAAATTCCCGGGAGCCGACGCTGCGGGGCCCGCTGCCAGAGCACCAGCGCGGCCAGGGAGACCAGCGTGCCCGTGAGCAGAAGCGCGCCCGCCGAACGGACGATGGGCAGGAGCCATGGAGGTGCCCCTTCGACGAAGAAGGCCCGCGGACTGAATAACGTCCCCATCCCGAGCGCTTCCCCGAGGGGAGCCCGGAGCCCGACCCAGAGAAGCCCCACGAGGACGATGAACCGATGCCCGGGGTGGGGTCCAACCAGCACGGCGATCAGCAGGAGACCGATGAGGAGCCACGCTTCGAGACGGGGACCTCCGTGGAGGGCCGCGTCGAGTGCCTCCCCCTGGGTGGGTGGAAGAAATCTCACACTGTAGAGGGTCCGACCACCATTCGACGTGGGGATCCGGAAATCAAAGGGGTCGAGGCTGTCCGCCACCTGGGCGGGAAGACTGATCTCCAGGCCCACTCCGGTCCGAGCCCGGAATCGGGAAGCCATGCTGGGGGGATCTTCCGGCACCCCGGCATCGGTCGCCAGAAGCAGCGACACGACCACGGCTCCTCGACGGTCCGAGACCTCTCGCTGCAGGACGGTATAGAAATCGGTGACGATGACCCGCAGCGAGTCCGGACCTCGCCCGGGCGACAGCCGGTGACGACCGGCCCATGCCCGGAGAACCCCGGACGAATCGAAGAGCGCGATCCCCACCTCTTCGGCCCGGGTGGGGATGAGCGTCCCCAGCAGCGAGAAGGTGTTTTCATCAGGAGAGGCTGTTCCGAGGGGGAGTGCCGCCCGGGCAAGGTCATTCACCACGCCCAAGGTGCGCACCAGGTCCGATTGCAACCGCAGAGCGGCGGCAAGGGTTCTCTGCTCGAGTTCGTGGGGCCACGCCTCCTGGATTCGGCTCACGCGGATCTGCCGCACCGTGGTGGCCCCCGCCGTGAGTACCGCGACCACGACCAGCAGCTCGGCGGCTCCCCTCCGGGGCCGGGCGAGAAGGCCCAGAAGCACCACCACGCCGGCCCAGATCATCGCGAGCCATCCCGCGACCGGGACCCGGAGCCATTCGGCCACTCCAGCCGCCAGAAGCAGCAGCCCGGGAACCAGCCAGCGCTCTCCCCGCGAGGTGCCCGGCCGATCAAGGGTCTTCATCCGTTTCCTTCGGCGGACATTTGAGCGAGATTCCTCACAGTGCGCCAATTTAGCGAAGTGGAAGGCGGCCGTCACAAGGTGAAACCTTTCCCGAACCATTAACGTATGACCGACGTGTCGCGCAAACCCTTGAGTTGAGGAAGGTTGTCCCATGAAACGGTGGTCCTGGATTCTCCTGGCAACGATGAGCCCCCTCCCGGTGACGGCGCAGGTTCCTCCCCGACCAGCGCCCACGGTCACCGTGTCGCTGGCGGAGGCACTCAGCGAGGGTCGGCGGAGCAGCCCAGCCTACCGCCAGGTGACCAATGACGCCGGGGCGGCACGGTGGCAGGTGAGAAATGCCTACGCGAGCTTCCTGCCGAGCGTGGATGTGGCCTCGACCCTGGGCTTCACGGGTGAGGGTTCCTCCCAGTTCGGCGGCACGCTCTTCAATCAGGGCTCCACGATCGAGAGTTCGTATTCCCTCACGGTGGGCTGGCAGTTCAGCGGAGCCACGCTGGCGGCGCCGGGTCAACAGAAGGCCAACCAGCGCGCCGTGAGCGAGGACATCAGCAACGCGGGCGCACTGCTCCGGAACGACATCACCACGCAGTATCTCGTGGTGCTCCAGGCCGAGGCCCAGACCGATGTGGCTCGCCAGCAGGTGGCCCGGAACGAGGACTTCCGGGCTCTGGCCGACGCGCGGTACCAGGTGGGGCAGACGACCCTGATCGATGTCCGGCAGGCGGAAGTGACCAAGGGGCAGTCCGAGGTCGCCCTGTTGCGCGCCCGGCAGGCGGAGCGAGAGGCGAAGCTGGAACTGTTCCGCCGGATGGGGGTGTCGCCCCCGGTGTCGGTGGACGCCGTGGCGCTGTCGGACAGCTTCCCGGTCGTCGAGCCCCGGTTCGATCTTCCCTCGCTTCTGTCGCTGGCGGCGGAACAGAACCCGCAGCTGCGGGCCCTCCAGGCCCGGGAGGACGCGGCCGACTGGAATGTGCGGTCCAACAAGTCCCGCTATCTCCCCACCCTGTCGGTCTCGGCCACCTGGTCGGGCTTCACCCAGGAGTTTCGCAACGCCGACAATCTGGTGGCCAATGCGGCCGCCCGCGCCACCACCACCGCGGACAACTGCCGGTTCCAGAACGGGATCCTGGAGCGGCTCACCTCCCCCCATCCCTCCCCGGGGGGAGGGATCATCGCGGACTGCAACGGGTTCGCCGGCTTGGACGCGGCGGGCAATCTCCTTCCGGAGAACCGGGAGGCGATTCTGAACAACAACAACGTGTTCCCCTTCGATTTCACGCCCAACCCCTTCCGGCTCCAGCTCCGGGTCGCACTCCCCCTCTTCAACAACTTCACCCGCGAGGTGCAAGTGAGCCAGGCGGCGGTGCAGCGGGAGGACGCGTCCGAGGCGGTGCGGGCACGGCAGCTCGCGCTCCGGGCCGAAGTGGAGGGGCGGTTCCTGGCGGTGCAGACCGCCTATGAAGCAATCGGAGTTCAACGAGCCAACCAGCAGGCCGCCCAGGAGCAGATGCGCCTGGCAAGCGACCGGTTCCGGCTCGGGAGCGGGAGTGCCCTGGAGGTCTCGGACGCCCAGGTGGCCCTGACCCGGGCCGAAGGCGATCTGATCGTGGCAGTATATGACTATCACCAAGCCATCGCGGCGCTGGAATTCGCCGTTGGCCGTCCCCTTCGCTGAGGAAGGATTCTGCAATGTCCCGTCGTACCAGGGTGGTCGTCGCGATCGTGGTCGTGCTGGCAGTCGTCGTGTCACTGACGGTGGTCGCCAATCAACGCCAGGCCGGCCGGGGGACCGAGGTCCGCCTGGAGGCGATCTCCGCCCGCGATCTGACGGCGATCGTGACCGCGAGCGGAAAGATCGAGGCCAAGACGAAGGTGGACATCAGCGCCGACATCACGGGCCGCATCACCCGCCTGTACGTGCGCGAGGGAGACCTCGTGGAGGCGGGGCAGCTGCTGGTGCAGATCGACCCGGCGCAGTATCAGTCCGCCGTCTCCCGGGCCGAGGCCTTTCTCGCCTCGAGCGAGGCCAATCTCCTGCAGAGCCGGGCCAACATGGACCAGGCCAAGCGCCAGATGGATCGGTCCCTCTCGATCCAGCAGACCAACCCCGATCTGATCGCGCGGGAGGTGGTGGAACAGGCGCAGCAGCAGTATGAAGTGTCGCTCGCCACCTTCCAGGCCAACAAGGCCGCCGTGGACCAGGCCAGGGCCTCGCTTCAGGAAGCCAAGGACAACCTCGCCAAGACCCGCCTCTTCTCCCCTATCGCGGGGCGCGTGGTCCGGCTGGCCGTGGAGGAGGGGGAGGTGGCCGTTCCCGGCACTTTTTCCCGCGAGACCGGCCTGCTGATGACGGTGGCGGACCTCTCCGTGGTTCTGGCCAAGGTGGACGTGGACGAGACCGACGTGGTCCGGCTGTCCCCCGGTGACTCGGTCGGCATCACCATCGACGCCTTTCCCGACACGACCTTCATCGGCCGGGTCACCAAGATCAGCAACAGCGCCAAGCTCACGGCCGCCGCCGGGGGCGACCAGGCCGTCGATTTCGAAGTGGAGGTGACGCTCGACAATCCCCCCTCCGACGTGCGCCCCGACCTGAGCGCCACGGCCCGGATCGTGACTGACGTGCGACCCCAGGCCCTCTCCATCCCCATCATCGCCCTCACCGTGCGGGAACACGAGGCGATTCCCAACGAGATGACCGGCTCCACACCACCGGCGCCCGGCGCGAAGAAGAAAGAGACGGAGGGTGTGTTCGTCGTGGTGAACGGGGTGGCCTACTTCCGGCCCGTCCGGGTGGGCATCGCGGGGGACGAGTACTTCGAGGTTCTCGAGGGGGTGCAGGCCGGGGACACCGTGGTGGCCGGTCCCTACCAGGCGATTCGCGATCTCAAGGACAGCACCAGGGTGCGTCAGGCCCCGGTGACCACCCCGGGGGCCACGCCATGACCGGCGCCGTGATCCGACTGGAGAAGATCACCCGCCACTACCGGATGGGCAGCGAAGTCGTCCAGGCCCTGCGCGGGGTATCCCTGTCGATCCTCCGCAACGAGTACACGGCCATCATGGGCCCCTCCGGATCCGGCAAGTCGACTCTGATGAACGTGATCGGGTGCCTCGACACCCCGGACGGCGGTGCCTATTGGCTGAACGGGCAGGAGGTCTCGCGGATGACCGACGACGCCCTGGCCCGGGTGCGCAACCGGGAGATCGGCTTCGTCTTCCAGACCTTCAATCTCCT
The DNA here is from genome assembly GCA_039794085.1 of Gemmatimonadales bacterium. GTDB lineage: Bacteria > Gemmatimonadota > Gemmatimonadetes > Gemmatimonadales > GWC2-71-9 > OFTM291. Next base: position 30,074 of record JBDIWC010000032.1, on the reverse strand, counting down.
TCCCCGGGCCTCCGCGCTGCAGAATGTGGAGCTTCCCCTGGTCTACGCGGGCATGCCGGGACGGGAGCGGCGCCAGCGGGCCGAATCCGCCCTGGCTCGGGTGGGCCTCGCGGACCGTATGACCCATCGCCCCAATGAGATGTCCGGAGGGCAACGCCAGCGCGTGGCCATCGCCCGGGCACTGGTGAACTCACCGTCGATTCTGTTGGCCGACGAGCCGACCGGCAACCTCGACAGCACGACGAGCGAGGAGATCATGCGGGTCTTCGCGGACCTGCACGCCCAGGGCCAGACCGTCATCATGGTGACTCATGAGCCCGACATCGCGGCGCACGCGGCGCGGGTCATCACCCTGCGGGACGGCATGGTGGCCACCGACCTGCTCCAGCAATCCGCGGCCTGACCGATGCCCGTTTTCGAGGCGGTCCGGATGGCCCTGTCCACGATCTGGGCGCAGAAGCTGAAGAGCTTCTTCTCGCTCATCGGTGTGCTCATCGGGGTGACCTTCCTCATCGCCGTCGTGTCCATCGTGCAGGGGATGAACGTGTACATGGAGGATCAGTTTGCCAACAAGCTGGTCGGCCTCAACACATTCCAGCTTCTGCGGCGCCCGAGCATTCAGACCGGCGACGTCTCCAGCGAGGTCCGGCGGGAATGGGCCCGGCGTCCGCTGCTCACCCACGCCGACGCCGATTACCTCTCCGAACGGATCCGGACTCCGGTGCAGTTCAGCCGCCAGTGCGATGGCCCGGTGTCCCTGACCCGCGATGGAAAGGTGGCCCGGGACATCAACTTCATCGCGGCCGAAGCGAGCTATTTCGGGATCAAGAACTACGAGATCGCCAACGGCCGGGCCTTCACTCCCCAGGAAGTGCGGGCCGGGGTGCCGGTCCTCGTGATCGGAGACCTGGTCGCGGAAAAACTCTTCGAGGGGCTCGACCCGGTCGGGCGCGACGTGCAGATTGGCGGGATCCCGTATCGGATCATCGGGGTGGTGGCCCACCAGGGAACCCTCTTCGGCATCTCCCTCGACAAGTTCGCCGTGGCCCCGTTCACCGCTCCGGGGCGGCGCCTGGTCTGCGCCACCAACACGATCGAGGAATTCAACGTGCAGGCCGCCAACGTGGCCGTGATGCAGCAGGCCATGGGCGAGGTGGAAACGCTGCTCCGAGCCCGGCGAGGCCTTCGTCCCACCGATCCCAACAACTTCCATCTCCAGACCGCCGAGGGAGCCCTGGAAGGGTGGCGCAAGATCTCCGCCGTCCTTTTTGCCGCGCTCCCGGGTCTGGTGGCCATCTCCCTCGTGGTCGGGGGGATCGTGATCATGAACATCATGCTCATGGCGGTGTCCGAACGCACCCGCGAGATCGGCGTCCGGAAGGCGCTCGGGGCCAGGCGGGGGGACATCCTGGCGCAGTTCGTCGTCGAGTCCGCCACCCTCAGCACTGTGGGGGCCATCTTCGGTATCGGGCTCGGAATCGCCCTGGCCTTCACGGTCCGGTCGCTGACCCCCTTCCCCGCCGCCATCGCCCCCTGGTCGATCGGGGTCGCCGTCTTCCTGGGTGTGGCCGTCGGGATGACCGCCGGAATCTATCCGGCCAACCGGGCCTCCCGACTCGACCCCATCGACGCCCTGCGCGCGGAGTAACGCATCATGTTCAGATCGCTCGCCAACTCGCTGACCCGGATGCTCGAGGGAGTGGGCATCGCCCTCGACTCGGTGCGCGCCAGCAAGGCCCGCGCGGCCCTCACGATTCTCGGGGTGGCCATCGGGGTCATGGTGGTCATCGCCATGGCGGCCACGGTCACCGGGATTCGCCACAGCGTCACCGAGCAACTCGAGAGCCTCGGGCCGCGCACCTTCTTCGTGCAGCGATTCTTCCAGGAAGGGCTCAACATCAGCGACGGCTCCGACGAGCTCTCCCCCTGGCGGCGGAATCCCTGGTTGACTCCGGATGAGGCGATGATGATCCGGAGCCTTCCGACCGTGCGGGAAGTGACCTGGCGGGAGGGAGCCAACGGTCCGGCGAGCTATGAAAGCGCCAAGCTCAACGACGTCTCCGTGACCGGGTACTCCCCCTCGTGGGTCCTGGTGAATGGCGGCACCATCACGGCGGGCCGGAACTTCACCCAGCTGGAATTCGCTGCCAACAACGCGGTGGCGGTCATCAACGACAAGATGGCCGAGCAGCTCTTTCCCGGACTCGATCCCCTCGGCAAACGCATCAAGCTCTTCGGGCGCCCCTTCGAGGTGGTGGGAGTGTACACCGAGCCGTCGAGCCTCTTCGGAGACGGTGGCTCCCCCCAGGCCATGATCCCCCACACCACGTTCACCAAGGTGGCCCGCTACTTCAAGGGATGGATGAACATCGCGGTCATTCCGGTGGACGGGATCTCCGTGGCCGAGTCCCAGGACCAGGTCATCGCGGCCATTCGCTCCACCCGGGGACTCAAGCCGGCCCAGGAGAACAACTTTGCCGTGATCAGCCAGGACAAGATCATGGACAGCTTCTCCGCCATCACTGGCGGCTTCTTTGCCGTCATGCTGGCCTTGTCCAGCGTCGGCCTGATGGTCGGCGGGGTCGGGGTGATCGCGATCATGATGATCTCCGTCACGGAACGGACCCGGGAGATCGGAGTCCGGAAGGCCCTCGGCGCCACCCGGGGGGAGATCATGTTCCAATTCCTCGTGGAGGCCGCGACCCTCACGATGCTGGGAGGCGCGGTCGGGATGGCGATGGGAGGCGGCGTCGCCTTCCTGGTCAACCGGTTCACCCCCATTCCCGCGACGGTTCCACTCTGGTCGGTCGTGGTGGCGATCCTCGCCTCGGTGGTCACCGGGATCTTCTTCGGGCTCTATCCCGCGAGCCGGGCGAGCCGACTCGACCCCGTGGAGGCGCTCCGGTTCGAGTAGATTTCCGGCCATGCCGGTCCTCGAAGCGGTCCGCCTTGCCCTCCGCGCCATCCTGACCGCCAAGCTCCGGTCGTTCTTTACACTACTCGGCATCATCGTGTCGGTGGGGTTCCTGGTGGCCGTCGTGGCGATCATCCAAGGCATGAACGCCTACGTTCGGGAGAACGTGGCCGGCGCGGTGATCGGTACCAACGCATTCCAGGTCCGTCGCACCCCCATTGCGATCGGATTCCTGAGCGACGAGGAGATCCGGGCCATTGCCCAGCGGCCGATCATCTCGCGGGAGGACGCCGAGGTCGTGGCGGCCGCCCTCCCCGAGGCGGAGGCGGTGTCGATCCAGTCGGGATGGCCCACTCCCACCGGCGATGTCGTCTACCGGAACCGGACCGTTGGAACGGTGCTGACCTTCGGCGTGACCCCGCCGTACCAGACGGTGCAGGACTACCGGTTCGAAGCCGGGTCTCCCCTGACCGATCCCGACGTGACGGAGCGCCGCCCCGTGGTGGTCCTGGGGCATGACGTGGCCAGCAAGCTCTTCGACGACGTGCACCGCGCCATCGGGAAGCCGGTTCGCATCGCCGGTCGCGAACTCATCGTGAAGGGCGTCATCGCCGCCAAGGGACGGGTGCTCGGCCAGTCGTTCGACGGGTTCGCCCTTCTCCCCATCTCCACCTTCGAGGCGATCTACGGCCGCCGGAAAACCACCACGATCTCGGTCAAGATGGGAGACGCCAAACTCCTGCCCGGCGCCATGGCCCGGGCCGAGGAGGCGATGCGGCTCGCCCACCGGCTCCGGCCCGGGGAGCCGAACGATTTCGCGGTGGACAAGGCCGATGCACTGGTGGCCTTCTGGGCCCAGCTCACCCGAACCTTGTTCACGGTGATCCCCGCGGTGGTGGTGATCGGGATCGTGGTTGGCGGCATCGTCATCATGAACATCATGCTGATGACGGTGAATGAGCGAACCCGGGAGATCGGGATCCGCAAGGCACTGGGGGCCCGGCGGGCCGACATTGGACGCCAGTTCCTCGTTGAGGCGATCTTCCTCTCCACGCTGGGCGGCATTCTGGGTATTCTGGCGGGCTGGGCGCTCGCCACCCTGGTCTCCTCCGTGACCCCGCTCCCCGCCCGGGTCACCCTCTGGTCGGTCGGAGTGGCGCTGGCCCTCGGGGCGGGCACGGGAATCATCTTTGGGGTCTATCCCGCCACTCGCGCCGCCCGGCTCGACCCGATCACCGCCCTGCGAGCCGAATAGACGATGTGGATGAGTGTCCGGGAGGGAGTGTGGCTCGCCCTCGATGCCCTGCGCGCCAACAAGCTGCGGTCCGCCCTCACCATTCTCGGGGTCGTGATCGGCGTGATGACCGTGATGGCCATGGCGTCCATCGTGGAGGGGATCCGGACCCAGATCTTCAACTCGATGCAGACCGCCGGACCCACCACTTTCTACGCCATGCGGTTCTTCTCACAGACGCCGCTCAATCCGGACAACCTCCCCTACGAGGTGCGGATCCGGCCCGCGCTCAACGAGGACGACGCCCGGGCCCTCCGGGAGGTCGAGGAGATCGACTACGCCGCCCTCTGGGTCCAGGTGTTCCAGCGCATCGAGTACCAGGATGCGCGGACTCAGACCGTCATCATCTACGGCGCCGACGAGCGCTACATGGAACTCCTCGGCGGCACCCTCCTCCGGGGACGGTTCTTCACCCGGTCCGAGCTGACCGGGGGCCCGGTGGTCGTTCTCGAGGAGGAGGCGGCCAACCGTCTCTTCGGGGCGATGCAGCCGATCGGAAAATGGGTCCGCGTCGGGGGACGGGCCCTGCAGGTGATCGGGGTGTACCGGAGACCCGAGAATCTCTTCGAACCGCCGGGCCAGACCATCGGCGGCATCGTGCCCTTCCAGACCGTCAAGCAGAACTTCCGGTACGACGAAACCAACAGTCTCTTCATCGCCATGAAGCCGATCGCCTCGGTCTCGGTGGACCGGGCGCAGGATCTCGCCACCGTGGCGCTCCGCAAGGTGCGGAAGCTCCGCCCCGGCATGCCGAACACCTTCGACTTCATCACCCAGGACCAGCTGCTCGACACCATCGGCTCCCTCACCTCCGCCTTCTTCGCCGTGATGATCGCCCTGTCGGGCGTGGCCCTCATGGTGGGGGGCATCGGAGTCATGGCCATCATGATGGTGTCGGTGACCGACCGCACCCACGAGATCGGCCTCCGCAAGGCCGTCGGAGCCCGGCGCTCCGAAATCCTCTGGCAATTCCTGGTGGAATCCGCCACCTTGACCCTCATGGGCGGACTGATCGGGATCGTCCTCGGCCTCGTCGCCGGGGAAGTCCTCAAGCGCGTGCTCGGCATCGACGCCACCGTTCCCCTCTGGAGTGCCGTGGTGGCCACCGTCGTGTCCATCGGGATCGGCCTCGTTTTCGGACTCTACCCCGCCAACCGGGCCTCCCAGATGGACCCGGTGGAAGCCTTGAGACACGAATGACCATCGATCTCCTCGCCATTGCCGCCCACCGGGACGACGCCGAACTCACCTGCGGCGGCACCCTCCTCCGCGCCCACGACCAGGGATACCGCACCGCGGTGCTCGACCTCACCGCCGGCGAAACCGGCACCCGGGGCAGCGCCACCCTCCGGGGCGAGGAGGCCGCCCGGGCCGCCCAGGTGCTCGGCCTCACCAGCCGTTGCAACGCCGGCCTTCCCGATGCCCACCTCCACAACACCGATGAGGCCCGGCAACGCGTGGTGGCCATCCTCCGGGAGTTGCAGCCGAAAGTCGTGATCCTCCCCTTCCCCTCCGGCCGGCATCCCGATCACCGGGTGGCCGCCGAGCTGGGCCGCGACGCCTGCTTCCTCGCGGGCCTCGCCCGCTACGACGCGCCGGGAAGCCCTCATCGCCCCGCCAAGATCCTCCACACGATGACCTATCGGGAAGACGCCACCAAACCGACATTCATCGTCGACATCTCGGACCAGTTTGCCCGCAAGATGGAGGCGATCCGCTGCTACGCGAGCCAGTTCGATGGGCTGGTGCAGGCCGGGGAGCTCTTTCCGAACGGGCAGGACCTGTACAGCCTGATCGAGACCCAGGCCGGGCACTACGGAAGCCGAATCCGGGTCCGGTACGGGGAACCCTTCTTCACTCAGGAGACGATGAGGGTGGACGACGTGATGACCCTCGGCGTCAGGTCCATGTAGGGAGTCGGGAGTCGGGAGTCGGGAGTCGGGAGGGACCGGATGCCGTCATTGCGAGGAGGCGGAGCCGACGAAGCAATCTCGTGAGCGAGGCCCCGTTCGAGAAGCGGACGCCTGATCATTGGGTGTTGGGGACTGGAGGACCCGATACCCCGATACCCCGATACCCAGCACCCAATACCTGGCGGGGGGCGGGTCGGTGTCGGTGACCGGAGCTCTGAATAGATCGTTTATCACGTCATTTTATACGTCACTTGACTAGACATTATGCATGTCATATATTGCCTTCAAGCTACGAAGTTCACGGCCAGGAGGCACTCATGGAACAGGACACCCCCTACAGTCCGCGCGAACGCGCCGCGGTGAACCAGGTGCGCGAGGCGGTTGTCTGGGCCAGCGAGACGCTGGAGTTCTCCCATCAGGAGGTGGGTCAGGCGCTCGGTGGTGCCTCCCCGCGCACCGTGGCCCGGTGGCGGGGGGGCGAGCAGCGGCCTCATCCACCGGCGGTGGTGGCTGCGGAAACTCTCCTCGGCCTCTCCCAGGCCTTGGACGCCGTCTTTCCAGACGACCCGGATCGGATGCACGCATGGCTGCATGAGCCGGTACCCGGGCTCGGGCACCGCACTCCGCTGCGGGCGATCGTCGAGGGCGAGGCCAGGGACGTACTCACCCTGCTGGCCAATGTGGACGCCGGCGCCTTCACTTGACTCGCTTTGGGGGGGTGGTGTGGCGGCACGTCCCTGCGGGGAAGGAACCGCTCCATGTGGGAGCGATTTGGCGATACAGCCAGGGGAGGTGGAACCAACGCGGTGAGTATGCCGCGCTCTATACTTACTTCGCTCACAATGGAGGGGGCACGAGCCGAGTGGACGCACCTTGCGGAGTCCGCCGGCTCTGCGATGGGTGCCCGCGACCTGGTTTCCCTGGTCGTGAAGGTTGAGCCGGTCCTCGACCTCACCCAACCCGATGCCTATCAGCAAACGGCACGCTCCGCCGGGGTCACCGCGCACCCGGCTTTCCATTCCCGCCTGGCCGATGTTCCCTACGATCATTGCCACGCACTGGCAGCCGAGGCCCGGCGCGAGCGATTCACCGCACTCCTGGTGCCGAGCGCCGCTCGGGATGGCGACACGAATCTGGTGATCTATTTCGACATCGTGGCTCCCCGTCTCGTGGAACTGGACAACGGGCCCGACCGGATCCCTCTGAGGTGACCCCATGACCGCCGACGGTAGGCGGTGGGCGGTGGGCGGGCGGCGGGGGGCGATCGGACCCCTGCCTGCCCCCCTATGTCCTGCTGTCCTATGTCCTACGTCCTCGCAGCCCCCCCCCCCGCCCTGTCCCGCCCCCGCCCCCGGGGCTAGTTTTCCGGGATGACCGACTACGTCTACCTCGACTACGCCGCCACCTCCCCGGTCCGCCCCGAGGTCCTGGAGGCGATGCTCCCCTACCTCGGGCGGGACGCCTTCGGGAACCCCTCCAGCGCCCACCGCGTCGGCCGCACCGCGCGGGCCGGACTGGAACGGGCCCGCGCGGAGGTGGCCGGCGCGGTGGGCGCCGAGCCCAACCAGGTCATCTTCACCTCCGGCGGCACCGAGGCCGACAACCTCGCCGTGGTCGGTGCGGCGATGGCCACCCGGACCCGGGGACACACCCCCTGCGTCGTGGTCTCCGCCACCGAGCACAAGGCGGTTCTCGCCGCCGCCCACCGGGTCACCACTCTCGGCGGTGAGGAGATCATCCTCCCCGTCGGCAGCTCGGGCCAGGTCGACCTCGGCGCCCTCGACCAGGCGCTGGCCCGGAAGCCCTGTGTCGTCTCCGTCATGGTGGTCAACAACGAGACCGGCGTGATCCAGCCCATCGCCGAGATCGCCCGGCGATGTCGGGACGCCGGCGTCGCCCTGCACAGCGATGCCGTCCAGGCCTTCGGCAAGACCCCCGTCTCCCTCACCGACCTCTCCTGCTCCCTCCTCACCCTCTCCGGTCACAAGATCGGCGGTCCCAAGGGGATCGGTGCCCTCGTCATCCGGAACCGGAAGGTGATCGACGCCATCCTGCACGGCGGGGGCCAGCAGTTCGGCATCCGGCCCGGGACCGAGAACGTGGCGGGTGCCGTGGCGCTGGGCTGTGCCGCCCGTCTCGCCGTCGCCGAGCGGGAGGCCGAGGCCGCCCGGCTCGGCGCGCTGCGGGACGGGCTGGCGGAGCGGCTCCGGGTCGCAATCCCCGATGCCGTGATCCATGGCGAGAGCGCCCCCCGGGCCCCGCATGTGCTCAACCTCGGGATCCCCGGCACCGACGGCGAGGCGATGCTCATGCATCTCGATCTGGCCGGTGTTGCCGCCTCCGGGGGTTCGGCCTGCAACACCGGGTCGGTCGAGCCCTCCCACGTGCTCACCGCCATGGGAGTCCCCCGCGACCTCGCCCTGGGCAGTGTCCGCTTCAGCCTGGGGCACGAGACTGTTCCGGCGGACATCGATCGCGTGGTGGACATTCTGCCGGGGATCGTGGAGAAGGTACGCCACCTGTCGGTGGTGCTGGGCCGTGGCTGAGCGCGTTCTGGTGGCGATGTCCGGCGGCGTCGACAGCTCCGTCGCCGCGGCGGCCCTGGTGGACCAGGGCTTCGACGTGGTGGGCGCCACCATGAAGCTCTTCTGCTACGGCGACGACGTCCCCGACCGACCCTGCTGCTCGCTCGACTCCATCGCCGATGCCCGCAGCGTGGCCCACGCCCTCGGCATCCCGCATTACGTGCTGAACCTCGAAGATCGCTTCAGCGACCGGGTCATCCGCAACTTCGTCGAGGAGTACAGCCGGGGGCGCACCCCGATTCCCTGTGTCCGCTGCAATTCCTTCACCAAGTTCCGCGACCTCCTCGCCCACGCCGACGCGCTCGACTGCCGTTGGATAGCCACCGGGCACTACGCCGTGGCCCGGGGCGGTGCCCTCTATCGCGGCCACGACCGGCAGAAGGACCAGAGCTACTTTCTCTGGGGCATTCCCCGCGAGGTGGTGGCCCGGATGAAGACCCCGGTGGGAGAGCTGACCAAGGCCCAGACCCGGGACACCGCCCGCCGGCTCGGCCTCGTCACCGCCGACAAGCCCGAGTCGGTAGACATCTGCTTCGTACCCGGCAACCGGTACCTCACCGTGCTGGAGAACCACCTCCCGGCCGATGCCCCCGCCCTGACCACCGGCGCGTTCGTCTCCACCACCGGAGAGCCCCTGGGTACGCACGAAGGATTTGCCCGCTACACCATCGGGCAGCGCCGGGGGCTTCCGGGCGGGGCCGAGTCCGCACGCTATGTGGTGGCCATCCGGCCCGATTCGCGGGAGGTGGTTCTCGGCTCCGAGGAGGATCTGGAGGGCCGCCGGGTATCGCTGAGCGAAGTCAACTGGCTCGCCGAGCCTCTCGCGCCGGGGGATCGGTGTGAGGTCCAGATCCGCTCCCGAACCCCGGCCGTGGCCGCCCGGGTGGTTTCCGCGGATGACACCACGCTGGAACTCACGCTGGATACTCCCGCCCGCGCCATCACCCCGGGGCAATCGGGAGTCCTCTACAACGCCGAGGCACGCCTCCTGGGCGGCGGCGTGATCGACTGAGCCGCGGCATGCTCTGGCGCTGGGTGTCCACCACGGCCGCTCTCTTCCTCGCGGTGACCCTCATCCCGGGGATCACGCACGACGGCTCTCTGCTCTCCCTCTTCCTTGTGGCGGCGGTGTTCGGGCTGGTGAACGCGACCCTCAAACCGCTGGTGGCCCTGCTCACCTGCCCCCTGATCCTGCTCAGCTTCGGGCTCTTCGCGCTGGTGATCAACGCCCTGATGCTGCTCGCCACCTCGTGGCTCTCGAGCCGCTGGGGACTCGGCTTTTCGGTGAGCGGGTTCTGGCCCGCCTTCTTCGGAGGGCTCCTGATCGGCATCGTGAACGCGATGCTGACCACCCGTGGCAGGTGGGAGGAGGCTCCCCGATGATGCACCCCGACCTCACGCCCGAGCGGATCGACGAATTGAAGGAGGATCTCCTGGGGGAGCTGCGCTCCCTCACCCGGCGGGTCCGGGCCATCCGCGAGTCAGGACCGGTGATGCTCGACCAAACCGCCGTCGGGCGGCTCTCCCGCATGGATGCCCTCATGAACCAGGGAATCGCCCAGGGGAGCGACGCCCGGACAGTGCAGGCTCTCTCTCTGGTGGAGGACGCCCTGGCGCGGATCGAAGCGGGAACCTACGGGTTCTGTCAGACCTGTACCCACCCGATTCCCTACGACCGGCTGGCGGTCCTGCCGGAAACCCGCACGTGCGCCGGGTGTGGAAGGAGCAATGCTCAATGATCAATGACCAATCGCAACCAACTACCTAACAGTTATAATAGTGAACCACGAAATGCACGAAAACACACGAACAGGTCCTCGCCCCCCCACTTTGTTTCGTGCTTTTTCGTGCTTTTTCGTGCCTTTTCGTGGTTGAGTGCTTTTCAACCGCGCGTACCGGGAGCTGGTCGGTGGCAGGCTTGTCATTATAGTGCCCGTCCCGGTCGACACCCTCAGTCCGGTTTGCGCGGCGAAGGAGTCCCTGATCAATCGCCCCCCGGCGGAAGCAGGGAACCGTTCCCTGTTCATTGGTCCCTGTTCATTGTTCATTGTTCAGAACCGCAGCCCCGCCTCCTCGGCAAATTCCTTGAGACGTTCCTCCGCTTCGGGGCTCAATTTTTCCGGAATGCGCACCTCGATCTGGACCAGTTGATCGCCGCGTCTCCCCCCTTTTGGCACACCATGCCCCTTGATCCGGAACTTGCGCCCCGACTGGGTTCCCGGCGGGATGCGCAGCACCGCGCGGGTCCCTTCGATGGTCTTGACCTTAATCCGGGTGCCGAGCATTGCCTGCGCCACATTGATGGGAACGTCGCAGACGAGATCGAGGCCCACGCGACGGAAGAATCGATCGGGCTCCACCTCAAAGGTCACCAGGAGATCTCCCGCCTTCCCTCCGGGCCGGCCCGGCTGCCCCATTCCCTTGAGCCGCACCCGGGTTCCGCTGTCGGTTCCGGGAGGGACGGTGATCATCACCTTCCGCTCGGTGCGCACCTCGCCCGCCCCGCCGCATTGGGAACATTTCGTGGACGGAACGCGCCCCCGCCCGCGACAGAGGGGACAGGGCCGGTTCACCGCGAAGCCGCCCTGCCCGAAGGAGATCGTTCCCCGGCCTTCGCATTCGGGACAGGAGGACATGGTGGCCCCCGGCTCCCCGCCGCTGCCTCCGCACCGGCCGCACGATTCGGAGAGTGGCAGCTGGATCGGCACCTTGTCTCCCAGCACCGCCGTTCGGAACGGGACCGTCACCGAGACCTCGATCGGCTCGGCCACCCCCGAAGTTCCCCCGCTCTCCTTCCGCCCCCGGCCGAAGATGGAGGAGAAAATGTCTCCCAATCCCATGCTCCCGAAATCGCCGAAGTCGAAGCCCTCGACCGGTCCGGAGCCGGGGGGAGTGCCTGTTCGCGACCGGCTCCCTCCCCGCCGTGTCATCGGGTCAAACGCTCCCAGGCGGCGCATCTGATCGTACTTGGCGCGCTTCTCGGGGTCGGCCAGCACGGTGTGCGCCTCGGAGATCTGCTTGAATTTCTCCGCGGCGGCGGGATTGTTGGGATTGGCATCGGGGTGGAATTGCTTGGCCAGCCGCCGGTAGGATTTCTTGATTTCCTCCGGTGTGGCCTTCTCCGTGATCCCCAGGACCTGATAGAAGTCCTGCGTGGCCACGGTCAGACCGTTCCCTGAGCGGTGTACACCTGCACCCGGGCGGGTCGCACCAAGGTTCCCTTGAACTGGTATCCGACCTGGAAGGTGGCCGCAACCCGTTGATCAGAGGCGGGATCGGTGGTCGGCGTGGCGGCCACCGCCTCGTGCTCTCCCGGATTGAACGCCTGGTCCACGGGGTCGATGCGGGTCAGACCGGCCGCCTCGAGCTCCTTTCGAAGCTTCCGGGCCACCAGGATCATCCCCTCGGCCAGGGCTTCGGGCGTCGCCGACGCGGACGCGGTCGCTTCCAACCGGTCGATATCATCCACCACATCGAGGAGCCGGGCCACCAGCGCCGCCTGGGCCCGGTCAGTCAGCTCGAGCCGTTCCCGCGCCACCCGTTTGCGGAAATTGTCGAACTCGGCGGCCAGACGAAGGTGTCGGTCCTGCGCCTCATCGAGCTGTTCCTGGAGCCGGTGGGCGCGTTCGGCGGTGGGCTCCACGGGGACACCACCGAGAGGTGTTGTGTCCCCGGTGGCATCCCGCCCCGGGTCCCCGCCGGTCTCGCCCTCCTCCACCACTGATGCATCCTGGGACGTGGACAGGGTCTCTTGGTCGGCCACGGGCTTCTTCCGTTCGGTCACGTCTGCAGATCCTCAGGCTTCAGGGTCCATGTCGGCGTTCAATATAGCAACGGAGGGAACTCTGCTGCAGACCGGAGGGCTGGAGAAGTTCGAAGTTCGAAGTATGAAGGAGGAAGGAGGACTGAAAGCCAACCACAAAAATGGGTGATAAGGGGCTTTCCCGCCAGCCGAAACCACGAAATACACGAAAACACACGAAAGAGTTCCCCCCCATCCCCGTTCGTATCTTTTCGTGCCGGTTCTTCTCCAATTTTAGTGCAAGCGGGACAGCCGACACTCGGATGGTTTGAGCGGCGGGGGGGGTGGACACAGCCCCCTTCAAGTGGTAAGAGGATGGAAGCATCACCCACCATTCCCCTACCCCCCGGAGGAGACCATGCCCGCCCTGAGTGTAGCCCCATACCTGCCCTTCCGTCGAGTCAAGGTCGTCGAGCAGACGTTCATCGAGCCGGGACCGACGGTGGTGATCTCGGCCGTGCCCGATGAGCGCTTTGCCCCGGTGTGCTCGGGCTGTGGGGGCGGGGTCCAGTCGGTGCACTCGGCGTCGCGGCGGCGGATCCGTGACTTGAACCTGGGGGAGCATACCGTGCAGGTGGCGGTGACCCAGCGGCGGCTCCGCTGTCGGACGTGTGCCCGGATCCGGACCGAAGCCCTTGACTTCGTGGATCCGTCCCAGCGCGTCACCACGCGGCTTGCGGGCTACATCGCTGAACTGTGCCGCATGCTCTCCGTGGCCGAGGTCGCCCGCCATCTGGGGCTCGACTGGAAGCTCGTCAAGCGGTGTGATCACGCGGTGCTCGCGAAGGATTTCGGGGGCACCGACACGAGCGGGCTGCGGATCCTGGCGATTGATGAAATCGCGATCCGGAAGGGCTCCCGGTACATGACGGTGGTTCTTGACTACGTGACGGGCCGGGTCGTGTGGATGGGGCTCGACCGGCGCTACGAGACACTCCGCAGCTTCTTCGAGCTCCTGACGAAGGACGAGCGGGCCGGCATCGAGGCGGTCGCGATGGACATGTGGAAGCCCTACGAGAAGGCGGTACACACCCACCTCCCGCACGCTCGGATCGTCTACGATCTCTTCCATGTGGTGGCGCTCTACCACCGGGAGGTGCTGGATCGCGTGCGGATCGCGGCGTATCAGGCGGCCCCCGACAAGGAGATGCGGAAGGTGATCAAGGGCAGCCGGTACCTCCTCTACACGAACGAGGAGAACCTGACCCCCGAGCAGCGCCCGGCCCTGGAGGAGATTCTCCGGATGAACGCGACGATCTCCACCGCCTGCGTCCTCAAGGAGCCGCTGAAGGCGATCTGGACGATCCGCCGACCCTGGGCCGCCCGGCGCGCGCTCCGGACCTGGTGCACGCTGGCGGAGGAGAGCCAGATCCCGGCCTTGGTCGAGTTCGCCGCCAAGCTCCGACGACATGAGCGCGGGATCGTGGCGCATGCCCACTATCCGATCCCTACGAGTCGGCTCGAAGGAGTGAACAACCGCATCAAGGTGATCAAGCGCAAAGCGTACGGATTCCACGATCCGGACTACTTCGCCCTCAAGGTTAAGCAGGCATTCCCGGGCCGCGCCTGCACCTAAATTGGAGAAGAACCTTCGTGCCTTTTCGTGGTCGAGTCTCTTGCTCCTCCCCAGCCGCGTGAGCCCCCATCCTCTCGCGGGCCGCGCCAGGCCCTACCCACGCGAAACCCGGAAGAGCCTACAAAAAGATGTCCGCAGGTTCCTCTCCCTCCGCCGGGTCTCGTGCCTTTGTGCCTCTTGTGCCTCTTGTGGCCATTTCCCCACCCACCCGACCTCTTCGAGCAGCAGTGCCGGCTCACCTGGGAAACCTGGGAGGTGGACTGAAGAAGTTTGAAGTTCGAAGTTCGAAGTGTGAAGGAGGAAGGAGGACTGAAAGCCAACCACAAAAAGCACAAGAAACACAAAAGGGCTCTTCAGGGATCGGCATAGGTTCTCGTGTCCAGCCGAACCGCCGCTCATCAAGAGTTCCCCCCCCACCCCCGTTCGTGTCGTTTCGTGGTGCAGTCTCTTGCTCCTCCCCAGCCGCGTGAGCCCCCCAATCCTGTTCATTTCGATGGGGATCCCTCCGTGGGCTCCCCGCACCGATGCGCCCCGGCGTCCTGGCGCCTTTGCGTTGAGGCAGTTCCATTTCCTCAAATTCCCTCGCAGGCTCGGGACAGGACTCTCTCTTTCATTCGGAATGACGACTGAACAAAGATCACCTGAGCTGGAGAAGACCCCGAAGTTCCTTCCTCCTTCACCGTTCACCCTTCAAACTTCCCAGCAGCAGGAAGAGCCCGAATTGCGCGGTCCTCGCCCTGATCTCCGCCCGATTTCCAACGAACCGATGCCGCACCGTGGTGAGTCCCCAGGGACCGGCCAGCCCGAACCAGACCTGGCCCACCGGTCGCTCCGGCGTTCCGCCCCCGGGGCCCGCGATTCCGGTCACCGCGAGCGCCACGGTGGCCCCCAGACGCTCGATCGCTCCGGTGGCCATCGCTCCAGCCACCTCGGCACTCACCGCCCCATGAGCCTCGAGCAGGCCGCCGGGAACGCCGAGGGATCCCTCCTTCACCTCATTGTGGTACGCCACGATCCCTCCCCGCATCACATCGCTGCTCCCCGGCACCTCCGTGAGACGGGCCGCAATGCCCCCTCCGGTGCACGATTCGGCCAGTGCCAGGGTGTGGCCGGCGGCGCGAGCGGCCTCGAGCACCCGGGCCGCAATGTTGTCGTCCCCTCGCCCCCAGGCGTACGGAGCCAGGATGCGCTCCAGGCCGGTTGCGGCCGCGGCCAGAAGGCGGTCCGCCTCGGTGAGCGGGAGATTCCAGGCGGTGAGCCGGAGATCGACCCCCTCGACGCCGGGCAGGTAGGCGAGGGTGAGGGGAGCGATCCTCTCCTCCACTCCGGCCACCTGCTCGGCCAGGGAGGATTCCGGGAGACCGGTGGTCCGGATCACGAGCGAGCGAATGACGGGCGGTACCCGTTCCGGGGCCCGGGCACGGACCCGGTCCGCGAGACGCGGCATCACCTCCTCCCGCAGGAGACCCGCCATTTCGCGCGGCACCCCGGGGAGCATGATGACGATCCCGGGCTCGCCCTCGAGCCAGAGCCCGGGGGCGGTCCCTCGCGGGTTGGGCAGAACCACGGCCCCCGCCGGCACCTCGGCCTGACAGCGGTTTGCCGCAACCGGTACCCGCCCCGCGGCCGCGAACCGGGCCACCAGGGCTTCCCAGATGGCCGGCTGCCACTCCAGGGGCCACCCGTACAGGTCGGCGATCACCTGTTTGGAGATGTCGTCGCGGGTGGGTCCCAGGCCCCCGGTGGTGAGCACGATGCCGGTGCGGCCGAGGGCACGGGAGACGGCATCGCGAATCGCCTCCGGGTCGTCGGGCACGGTGGTGCGCCGGGCCACGCGGACCCCGATGGCGGCGAGCTCCTGCCCCAGGGTCCGGGCGTTGGTGTCGACGGTGAATCCCAGGAGCAGTTCGGTCCCGATCGCGACGACGTCGAGATCCACGGGCACCCTATCGGCGGGGCATGGTGAAGATGTCGCGGTAACGGTACAGGTAGGTGACGAAACTGGTGATCGTGAGGGTCAGGGCGATGGCCAGGGTCACCGCCACGAACCCCCCGTGGAATTCGTTCCAGAAGCGGCCGAATGGCACCGCATCCCACCCGAAGGGACGGAAGGCGTTGCGAAAGGCGAACCAGGCGATGGTGGCGCCGATGAAGATGTTCTGCAGGACGGTCTTGAGCTTCCCCGTCCCCTGCGCGGCGATGATCACGCCGCGGCGCCGCGCCCACCACCGAAACCACGTCATCGCCATCTCCCGGCCGATCAGCAGGAGAAGCACCCAGAGGGGGATGCTGCCCCAGACCGGGATGTCATAGAGATCGCGCCGTTCGGTGCTGATCCACCAGATCGGCACCAGCGTGGCGAGGAGGAGCAGCTTGTCCGCGATGGGATCGAGCAGCTTGCCGAGATCGGTCACCTGGCCCCGGGTCCGGGCCAGGTGCCCGTCCCACACGTCCGTCACCGCGGCAAGCACGAAGATGATGAAGGCCGCCACCTTGGGCCACACCCCGTCGATGAACGGCAGGAACGCCACCACCGGCGTGATGGCGATCCGCGCCAGGGTGAGGAGGTTGGGCAACGTCCACATGGGAATCAGCCCAGCGTTTTCAGCACCAGTTTGCTGATCGCGCGGAGGGTGTCGAACACGCCGGTCCCCCGGGTGGCCACCCCTTCGAAGTAGGGAACCCTTTCGATCCAGGTGCCCTCCACCTGCTGCACCAGGAACTCCCCCGGCCGGTCCGGGTCGGGCAGGGTCCGTTGCCGGGCCGGATCCTCGACCGGCCAGCCCGGGTTCAGGTTGTCCTGCAGTTCCTGGAGCGGGGCGGCGTTCGGCAGGTCCCGCTTGTTGTACTGGATGACGAACGGCATGCGGGTGACATCATAGCCGTGCTGCGTCATGTTGTCATAGAGGTTCTGCATCGCCTCGATGTTCGCCTCCATGCGCTCGATCTGGCTGTCGGCCACGAAAACGACACCGTCCACGCCCTTCAGGATCAGCTTCCGGCTGGCGTTGTAGTACACCTGGCCCGGCACCGTGTAGAGGTGGAACCGGGTCTTGAAGCCCCGGATGGAACCCAGGTCGACGGGGAGAAAGTCGAAGAAGAGCGTGCGCTCCGTTTCGGTGGCCAGGGAGATCATCTTCCCCTTGGCCCCGGGGGCGACCTTTTCGTAGACGTACTCGAGATTGGTCGTCTTGCCGCCCAGGCCGGGGCCGTAGTAGACGAGCTTGCAGTTGATCTCGCGCGAGGCGTAGTTGATCAGCGACATCCGGTCCCGTCCTCACGCACCGAAGAGTTTGTCGATTTCATCCTCTGCCTCCCCAAGAAATTCATCGCCGACCTGAAAGCTCTGCGACCCGGTCGATCCCCGGGCGAACAGCTCGGTGAACAGGTCGGTCAGGTCCCGCGCCACCGGGCGCACCCGGAGCCGCACCAGTCCGAGGGTCGTGCGATTGTCGAACAGAATGACCAGAATGACCCGCCGGGCGATGTCCGCGAGGTACAGGGACTCGCGTTCCCCCTGGTGAAAGAGGGCCCCGAACTCGTTCTCGCCCAGCATCCGGGCCAGCTGATCGTTGGCGCTGAAGTCCGCCGCCGTGAGCGACGCGAAGGCCACCGGATCAAACTGGGGGGCCTCCCCGACACTGGCCAGCATCTGCCCCGTCCGGTCCACCAGGAGGGCGGTGCGGGCCTCGGCCTCGCCCAGGAACCGGGAGAGGATCGTCTCGATCCGGCCCGCATCCTCCTCGTGCAGGGACCAACTGGCGGCACCGCTCATGCGCGGGTCGGCTCCTCATCCAGGGTGGAGAGCAGGTGACGGAGCAACCGGCGGGCCTGCCGACGCAGCACCGGTGACGATTCCCACGCAAGATAATCCTGCAGCACGGGAATCGAATCAGGGGTGGCCTGACCGGCCAGGGCTCCCAGCGCGGCGAACCGCCGCCAGGGCTTCGGACTGAAGAGGTCGGCCCCGTGCCGCGCAACGTGAGACTGGGCCACCATCCAGCCCAGAACCGTTCCCAGGGCCGTGGCCCCGAGGATCACGGCCACCCGGCCCCCCCTCACACCACCTCCCGGCGGGCATCGAGCGCATGGCTCAGGGTCACCCCGTCGATGTATTCGAGATCCCCCCCCATGGGGAGTCCCCGGGCGAGCCGGGTCACCCGGACCCCGAAGGGGCTCACGATCTGTTGCACATAGGTGGCCGTGGCCTCCCCCTCCAGCGAAGGGTTGGTGGCCAGGATGACCTCCGTCACTCCGCCCTCCCCCAGCCGCTCGGTGAGCAGGTCGAGCCGGAGCGAATCGGGTCCCTTCCCCTCCAGCGGAGAGAGGTGCCCCCCCAACACGACATACCGGCCGCGAAAACCGGTCCCCCGTTCCACCACCGCCACCGCCGAGGGCTCCTCGACCACGCAGATCACCGCCGCGTCCCGCCGCGGATCGCCACAGATGGTACAGGGGTCGCCCTCGGTCAGATTGCCACACCGGCTGCACGGACGGACCCGGTCCGCCACCGCTGTGAGGGCTTGCGCCAGGCGGCGCGCGGCGTCACCGGGCTGCTGGAGCAGGTGAAAGGTGAGCCGATGCGCCGTTTTCCGGCCGATGCCCGGGAGGCGGGCCAGTTCCGTCACCAGCTCATCGAGAGCGGCCACGCCCTACAGTGCCGGAGGAAAGGGAGGATCCTGGACCCGTCGCATCTCCGCCTGGGCCAGGGCGGCGGCTCGTCGCTGGGCCTCGGCGACCGCGCCGAGGACCAGATCGGCCAGGAGGTCGGCGTCCCGGCCCTCAAAGGCCGCCGGTTCGATCGTCACCGCACGGATCACACCCCGCCCGTCACAGGATACCCGCACCAAGCCCGCCCCGGAGGTCGCCTCGACCATCTGGTCGGCGAGGTCGCTCTGGAGCTGCTGCAGGCGGCCCTGGACCTGCTGCCCGAGTTGAAACAAGTGTTGCAAATCAGCCATGAAACTGCCCTTCCCGGAATGTCCCTAGGGAGACTCGTCCACGATCTCCAAATCTAATTCATCGGCCGCCGTGTCGAGGGCCGGATCGGTGGCCCGGAGACTTCCCAGCCGTTCGGAGCGGATTTCGGCGCTGGAAAGCCGTTTGGCCTTTGGCGGTGCGCCGGTCTCGGGCACCCCCATCTCCACCACCAGCCGCACCGGCCCTCCCAGGATGCGGGCGAGCACCGATTCCACCAGAGACGCCTCCCGCTCCACTTTTTCCCAATGGAGGGTATCGACCGGCTCAAAGGAAAGCGTGAGCATCGGTGGCGCAACCACCGCGGGGCGTGCCTTCGAGACCGCTTCCCCGAGAAACCGGCTCTCCGCCTTCACCGCCGCGGCAATCCCCGCCCACTCGGCGCGGATCGCCTCCAAAGCAAACGGAACCTGGCGCACCGGCGCCGCGGGCGGGACCTCGGCCGGCGGGGACGACGAGGACGGGGATGCCGACGGTGACGATGCGCGGGGCCGCGGTTCCGGGGGCAAGGGCGGTGCCGAGGACTCCCGGGCCACCGGCGCCGCGCGTCTGGGTGCCGCCGGTGCCGGGGAGGCGGATGCGGTCCCGCCCTCCGGGGCCCCTCCGCGCAGTACCTCCGCCAGGTCCACCGTCCGGTCCATCAGGGTCCAGCGGAGGAGGAGGGTCTCGACCACGAGCCGGGGAGAAGCGCTGCGGCGGATCGCCGTTTCGCTCTCGGCCAGGAGGCGCAGCATCCGCACCAGATCCTCCGCCGGGAGCGCCACCCGGAATTCGGCGATGACCTGCCGCATCCGCTCCGTGAGACCGGCGGGTTCCGCGTCGTATCCCGCCATCAGCACGGCGCGAATCGTCTCACCCAGCCCGGTCATGAAGTCACCCAGATCGGAGCCCGCCTCCATCAACCGGTCCACGATGGGGAAAACCCGGGCCGGGTCCTTGTCCGCCACACTGCGCAGCACGTCGGCAAAGACGTCCTCATCGATCAGACCGAGGAGTTGTCGCACCCGTTCCGCGGTGATCGGCCCCTCCCCGAAGCTCAGGCACTGGTCGAGGATCGAGAGCGCATCCCGCATCCCGCCGTCGGCGGTCCGGCCGATCAGCAGGAGGGCATCATCATCGGCGGTGAGGCCCTCGGCCTCGAGCACCGCGCGCAGCCGGTCCCGGATCGCCACCGGACCGATGCGCCGGAAGTCGAACCGCTGCAGCCGACTCATCACCGGAGCCGCGGTCGAGGCGATTTTCTGGGGCTCGGTCGTGGCGAAGACGAACACCACCCCGGGAGGGGGTTCCTCGAGAATCTTGAGGAGGGCATTCCACGCCTCGCGGGTCAACATGTGGGCCTCGTCCACGATGTAGACCTTGTGGTGCCCCGCCTGGGATGCGGCATACATCGCCCGCTCCCGCAGATCTCGGGCGTCGTCCACGCCGCGATTGCTCGCCGCGTCGATCTCCACCACATCGAGGCTCGCCGACCCGGTCCAGACCCGGCGGCAACTCTCGCACTCCCCGCACGGTTCCCCATCCCCGGCGGGGTCGCGACGCTCGCAGTTGAGCGCCATGGCGAGGATCCGCGCGGCACTGGTCTTCCCGACACCCCGGGGCCCGGTCAGCAGATACCCGTGGCCGACCCGGTTGCGGGACACGGCCCCGCGCAGGGCCTCGGCCACATGATCCTGTACCAGAAGGTCGGCGAAACGCCGGGGACGGTAACGACGGGCGAGGGCTATGCTCATGGAAGGAAAGAAAACGCCCCAGGCTTCCCAAAGCGACACCGGACATCGCTTAGCGCTGCTACCGGCAAGGTCCTGACGCGATTCACGCGCCGACGCCCTTCGGACCTGGGGCACGCACAATATACAATGGACAATGAACAATTACCAATGACCAATGTAGGCGGTAGGCGGTGGGCGGTAGGGAAGAAGTCCTCACCGCAAGGTGCCGCTCCCCCCTCTCCCGCCCTGCGGGAGAGGGGCCGGGGGTGAGGGCGCTGTTCATCGTCCCGGTCCCATCAGGATCGCATTCGCCACCAGTCCGGCGGTTCCCCGCCAGAACGCGCGGAAGAGGGGATTGTTGGCGAAGAGGACCACGGTCCCCCGTCCCACGTTCTCCACCGAGGCCCAGGTCGACCCGGCGAGCAACCGCTCGGTGTTGCCGGGCCAGGCGAACCCGGCCAGGAGCGCGTCCTCCCCGACGATCACCACGGGGTTGTCCCCCCGCTTCGAGGGAGCAAGGAATCCGCCGCTCACCGGTACCGCGAGGTGCTCTCCCTGATAGCCGAAGGTGAGCCAATGCGTCGGGTCCAGGGTGGCCCGGGCGATGATTCCGGGAACCCGTTCCGGCTGAGTGGATCCCGGAGCGGTTTCCGACACGAGAGGCGGGCCCCGCGTGGTCCCCGGGCTGAGGACGGTGTCGGACGCGGCGGCCTTTTTCTCCCCGTTGGTGTCGGTGCCAATCGAGGCGACGGTCGTGAGGCCGAGTTCCTTGCGGGAGAGGAGGTCCGCGATCCCGCTGAACCCGATGATGGCCCCTCCCTCGCGGACCCACTGGGCCAGCCGCTCCGCCGAGCCACCGATCTGGCCCGCCAGGCGTCCCGCCGAACCGTCCGGAATGAGGAGGACGTTGTAGTCGGACAGGTCCACCCGGCCCAGGGCGGCCAGGTCCACCGGGACCACCGGCACCTCCAGCTCCCGTTCGAGCCAGAACCAGACGTCCCCGAAGGAGGTCTGGGACACGCCATCGCCCGCGGCCAGCAGGATCCGGGGCGCCCGGAGCGGTGTCACCACCTCGCTCCCCACCCCGAACTGCAGGGTGGCGGGCCAGGCGGACTGCACCGCCGTCACCAGAGCGCCGGTTCCGGACGCGAGCGCCGCGATGCGCGCATGAACCGTGGTGTCGTTCCGTTGGATGCGCACCACGTAGGTGCCCCGGGCGTGCACCGTCCCGTCGGCCTCGATCGGTTCCCGCGCCACGCCCACGGTGAACCCCTCCCGGAGCAGCATCATCGCGAGACGGCTGGAGGCCATCTCGCCGGCAGGGAAGAGATAGGCAGACCGGGCCCGGCCGGGTGCCGCTCCCCGATCCAGACGATCCCGGACGGTCACCGGCGTGCCGGGCACCGCGGGGGCCTCCTCGGTCCACCACGCGTCGAGCCCGTGGGTGAGCGGGAGGGACCAGGCGGTCAGGTCATAGAACTCGTAGCCCTCGCGCGAGGCGCTCGCCCCCCGGCGGCGGTTCCGTTCGAACCGCTCCACCTGAACCCGGGCGAAGGCGCTGTCCAGCAGGGCCTCGGGTTCCAGCAGCGCCGTGGCGAGGCGGGCATTGGGCTGGGCCAGGTCGATGACGTAGCTTCCGGCGGGAAAGGTGCGCCGGCCCGTGGTGCCGCGCAGGTAGTCGTGCGCCGTGGCACTGGAGAACTCCGCCGTGGTGCGGGTCACCTCGATCTCCTGGCCGGCGAGGAGCTGCATCACCCGGAGGGTGTGTCCCGGGTCCCGCCCCGGCGCCACCACCACGCGTTGCATCCGCCGGGTCCGCGCCTCCGCCATGCCCTCGGCCCGAAACTGGTGATAGTCCCGCAGCCGCTCGGCCTTCGAGCCGGCCAGGGTCGCGATGGTGACGATCGAGGCCACGAAATGGTGCGCGATCCCCATTTCGAACGTCATCACGGTGCCGTCGTCCTTGCGGAGACGGAGTTCGGGGCCCCCGTCGGTCTCGTAGGTCATCCCGGTGGCTCCGCTCAGCGAGGGCCACAGGTCCACGTATCCCGGGTAGAAGTAGTCGAAGATGTCCCGCACGTAGTATTGCCACCCCTGCCGGTCGAACGCCCCGGCGTTGGCGCGCCCGAAGCGTTCCTCCCACTTGGACTGCAGCGGACCCACGTTGACGTTCATCGGCTTGGCCGTGGGAGGGAAGAAGAACTGGCTCGTGGTGCTGTGCAGGTCGACCACCACCTGGGGCCGCCAGCGCAGCACGGCGCGCAGGAGGGCCTGCGTTTCCAGTTGGGACTGGGCCACGAAGTCCCGGTTCATGTCGAACCGGTAGTGGTTGAACCTCCCCTGGATGCTCCACGGCTCGCTCTGTTCCAGGGCGGCCGGGTCGTCGGATCCCACCGCCACCGAGTTGGACCAGGCGGCAAACCGCTCGTGCCCGTCGGGATTCTGGGTGGGGTTCAGGATGACGATGACCTTGTCGAGGATGTCCACCGTCTCCGGGTTCTCCGACGCCAGCAGGTGGTAGGCCGTCATCATCACCGTTTCGAAACCCGAGGGCTCATTCCCATGGATCGAGTGGGTGAGGAGGATCGGGGCCGGTATCCGCTCGGCGATCTCCGCCGCCTGGGCCGCCGTGGTGACCCGCGGATCGGCCAGCCGGTCGAGATCGGCGCGGATCGCGTCGAGACGGGCCAGGTTGGCGGGGCTGCTGATCAGGAGGATGCGCATCACCCGGCCCTCCGCCGTGCGCCCGATGACCTCGGTGCGCACCCGGTCGGGGGAGGCCGCGATCAGCCGATCCAGGACTCCCTGCTGCTCGTGGAACATCGTGTGCCTGCTCCCGATCCGATGGCCCAGAAGGCTGTCGGGGCGGGGCACCGTGGCACGGTAGGGACCCCGGCTGTACCAGTCGAAGCCGGTCTGCGCCGCGAGGGGTGTGGTGAGGAGAACCAGGGAGAGCAGCCAGAGGAAACGACGACGCATCGGGAATTCCTTCAGACAGGTATGGGCGGAGCCCGGTGGGGACGGTCCGGGTGCTCCCAGGTATCGGCCACGACGGCGCCGAGCAGAAAGACGAAGGCGGTGTACCACATCCAGAGCATGGCCAGGATGATGGCCCCGATGTTCGCATCGAGCGACATCCGCTCCAGCGACACCACCCGGGTCAGATACAACCCGAAGAGGCGCTTGGCGATCTCGAAGGCGGTCGCACTGAAGATGGAGGCAATGATCGCTCCTCGCCACTCCAGACGCCGAAAGGAAGCGTACCGGTAGAGGAGCAGAAAGAGGGTGACGAGAAGCAGGAAGGCGAGAAGTTGCCAGATCACCGGAAAGGCCGTGGTGACGAACGGCGCGAGGGCGGGCGACGACGCCGTGCCCCGGGACCGGAGGATCGCGAGCCCGCTGCTCAGAATCGTGTGCACCAGGGCCAGCACGATGACGGCGAGGACCATGCCGAGGTCCCGCAGCTTGCCCTGGAGGTAGCGAAGAACCATGCCCCCCGAGGGCTGGCCCGCCTGGGCGCCGTAGATCAGATTCAGCGACCCCCGGATCGAACTGAAGAGCCGGGTCGAGAACCAGAGAAAGAGCGGGAGCGCCACCAGCGAGAGCCGGGTCCGCTGCTCGGCGATTCGCGCCAGGAGCACCTCCGCCCCCGCCAGGGGATCGCGGCCACCGGGTGTCTGGTGCGGCGGGAGGAGAAACTCCAGCAACCGGCTCGCATCGGCACCCGACCCCAGCGCCCCGGTCACCACGGTGCTGACACTCAGGAGGATCAGCAGGGTCAGGGGGATGAAGGCCATGATCGCGTCGAACGTCAGGGCGCTCGACAGGAACGGGAGGTTGTTCTCGTGGGCACCGTCAGCGGTCCGGCGGATGAAGCCGGCCAGGCGCTGGTGGGCCGGGGGGACCGGCGTCAGGCGACCGGTTCCTCGTCGTCGTCGTCCCCTTCTTCCTCCTCCCGGGCGGCCCGGCGGCGGGCGCGGGCCCGGGCAAGCCTCCGTTCCAGCTCTTCGCGGGCGGCCCCGGTCCGGCCTCCCCGGCCCACCCGTGCCGGAGCAGACTCGGCCTCGTCGCCCCCCTCCTCTTCCTCATCCTCGTCGGCACCGAGGGTTTCCCGCAGAGTCTGGAGCTTCTCATCCGCGAAATCCTTCACCTTCAGCGCGCGGTTCCGGATCGCCCGGCGCGTTTCCGGACCGGTCTGGGGGGCCAGCAACAGCGCGGCCCCAGCCCCCAGAACCGCACCGAGAAGGAACCAGCCGAGGGAGTGGCTCCCCTCACCCTCGCGTTCCACCACGATGACGTCCTCATGGTCGGTCATAATTTGATCCTCCAGTGAATGGGCGCCGCACGCGGTGCCCTGCCAATATCGCGTTCGCACCCCTCACCCCGGGGCTCCGGACGTTGCGTTCCTGATTTCCCGGGCCCTGGCGCCGCAAGCGGCGCCCCTACTCTCCCGCGTCCGGATCGTCCTCGGCCGAGGCCGTGACCTTCCGGAGCGTGGCGTGATGCTGCACCGGGGCAGTGATGGTACGGCGGACGAGTTCCACCGTGCCGCCCACGGCCAGCTGGTCAAAGAGAAACCCGAAGGTCTGTTCCAGGTCCGCGGCCATGGCGTTCCGCACCGAGGCGGGGAGATCCCAGAATCGGCGCTTGTACGGTCCGATGGCCTTCTTCCGGGCCCGGTAGAGGAACTGCTCGGTCGTGTCGCCGCTCTTCCGATCCCCCTGCGCATTGGCCTCGAGCCAGTCGGCCACTTCCTTCCGGAGATCCTGGGGGAGTGCGGGATGGTCGAAGACGATGTTCTGGAAGTTGGTGGCCAGGTGGATCTCGGCCGTTTCCACCCGGGGGAAGTTCCCGAAGGCGTTGGACGGAAGGGTGCTCGCCCCATGCTGCACCGCGCCGGCGAGACCGTATTCGGTCCGGGCCACCCGGCTCAGGTCGGCGAGGGCGTCGATGTCGAGCTTCACCTCGGCGATCGACCCGTCGGGGAGGACCACCCCGCCGTGACTGGTCCCGGTCTGGACCGAGATCTTGCTGATCCCCACATGAGGACCGAGCCGCGGCAGGGCCTTTTCGAAGCCGGTCATGAAGGCCCGGAGTTCCTCCACCGTGCTGTTCTTGGTCCCGACCTCACCGATTTCCGCCCCCACCGACACGGTGACACCCTCGGGTTCCCGGTCCCGGATGAAGGCGGTGATCTCCGCCGCTCGCTCGTAGTTGGTCCGCTGCTGCTCGGCCAGGGTCTCGTGGGAAAGGTCGACCAGGGTGGAGGTATCCACATCGATGTTGTAGAAGCCGGAGGCGACTTCCTCAGCGATAAGTTTCTTGACCTCCCCGACTTCGCCTTCGGGGTCCAAGGCGTACTTCTTGGCGTTGACCTGGCAGTGGTCGCCCTGGATGAAGAGCGGGAGACGGTACCCCTCCCGGAGAGCGGCGCCCAGGAGGACGGAGACGTATTCGGCGGGCCGCTGGTCGGTGTAGGCGATCTCGGACCGGGCGATCTCCAGAATGATCGCTCCGGCATCCCGGGCCAGGGCAGCCCGGAAGACCGCCCGTGCGGTGTCGTACGCCAGCATCCGGATGTTGATGGCGGGGACGGTGAACCCGGAACACTCTCCGCGGCCCCGGGCCATGTAGAGGTCGTTGATGGAGGCAGGCCGCACCCCGATGGCCTGGCCAAGCTCCCAGAGGAGCCACCGGGCCGCCTCCCGGGTGTCCGGTTCACCGAAGACCGCCTCCCGAACGAGGGTGTCCATCGCCTCGGTCCCGAGGCGGGAGGGGTCGTGAATTTGAACACCGGGACCGGACAGGGAGACCCCCCCGCCCAAGAGATCGATCATTCGCTGAACCGGGTCGTCCATGGTGAAACTCCGGGGGAAGTTGCCAAGAGGGCTCGTGGAGCTGCGCCAATCTACCCAGGAAGCCGCGAAGGGTCAAACGGCCTCCATCCAAGGATCCATTTGGGCCTGAAGAGGTTCAAAAAGGCTCCGAACGACACTGTCACAATCGTAATTTTCCACATGAAGTGTGTGTGTTAATACATTGTGAAATAAAAAGTTGGAATTTTTTCTATATGTGGAAAACGATCTAGAATTCCAAGTCTGTTCCCTGAGATGGTTTAGGCGGCCATCTCGACAATATTCCACGTTTCCACCTGTTGAAAAACCACAGATTCCACATTGCTGGGAACCGTCAAAGCCCAAGCTTTTGTCACAGCCGGACCATTCGGACGCATGTGGAGAGGAAAAGCGCTGTGAGATGCGGAAGCCGTTGTGGGAGTGGCAGGTAGGGGTATTTGAGAATGTGGAGAACAGTTTTCCACAAGGGATGGGATGGAGGACGGAGGACGTAGTACCTAGGACGTAGGACCCAGGACTTAGGGCAGAGGACCCAGGACTTAGGACTTAGGTACTTGAACCCGCCATGTTCTATTTCCTATCTTCTATTTCCTAAGCCGGCAGAGCCGGAACCACAGAGGCGCCTCGGGGTCGCGCGTGGGGTTTCTTCGGCATGGGTTCCGGTCCTGCCCGAGTACCTCTCCCCACCCCCAGAGCCAACCACAAGAAGCACAAAAGGCACAGAAACCTCTCTCGCCCCTGGTGGGACCCCAGGCGCACCGAGGTGTGCCTCTTGTGACTTCTGTGCTTTTTGTGGCCATTCCCCTTGCACGGCGCTGCCGGTGCGATCGCCGTGACCCGAACGGTCGGCGGGGGGGGTCGGGAGTCGCCCACAATATTGTTGCCGTCTTGCGTTCAATCTTGTCCGTAAGGGACTATCTTCTATGTCCTGTCTTCTATGTCCTGTCTTCTATGTCCTGTCTTCTATGTCCTGTCTTCCATGTCCTGTCTTCTATGTCCTGTCTTCTATGTCCTGAGCCGGCGCGAGGGCCCATGGGGGTGCCGTCATCGCGAGGGCCCGGAGGGAAGTTTGAAGTTCGAAGTTTGAAGTTCGAAGGGTGACGAAGGGGGCGATGACGGCCTTCATGCCGGAGCCCTCACCCCCGGCCCCTCTCCCGGGGGGAGAGTGGAGCGAGTCGCCTCGCGATGACGGGGTGCAGGGCCGTCATCCTATTGACAGCCCCCGGTCAAACCGATAGATAGGAGTGATCCATTGCGATCCACAAGATGAGTGTCAGGGGAAGTTGCCCGGGGTGTACCGGGGCCCCCTCCCCTTCCCCATCCCTGAGAGGTCCGAGAATGCGATTCCATCCGGCAGTTGGCGTGGCCCTCCTCACCCTCCTGGGCACCGCCTGTGGCGAGGTCACCCGATCCACCGACCCCGCCCCCGAAAGTCAGCCACAGCTCAACGTCGGGGCTTCCGGCCAGGAGAGGGCCGTGATCGTCGTGTTCCAGAACAGTGTGGCGGACCCGGCGGGCTTGGCGCGGCAGCTGGCAGCCAGCGCCGGCCGCTCACCAACTTTCATCTATCACTATGCCATCAAAGGGTTTGCGGGATCATTCCCCGAGGCGGCGATCGAGGGCATGGCCCGGAACCCGAACGTGGCCTTCATTGAGACGGACCAGGTGATGTCCATCGATCTCACGACCCAGAGCAACGCCACCTGGGGCCTCGATCGCGTCGACCAGTCATCCCTCCCCCTCTCCGGCTCCTATTCGTATGAGGGGAACGGGGCCGGAGTCCGGGCCTACATCATCGACACGGGAATTCTGCAAACCCACATCGACTTCGGGGGGCGTGCCCTCTCCGGCTTCACCGCCATCAGCGATGGCCGCGGGACCACCGACTGCAACGGTCATGGCACTCACGTGGCGGGAACAGTCGGGGGCACCACCTGGGGCATCGCCAAGGGGGTGACCCTGGTGGCGGTCCGGGTGCTCAATTGCCGAGGGTCGGGAACGACCAGCGGGGTGATCGCCGGAGTGGACTGGGTACGGGACAATGCCATCCGGCCCGCTGTGGCCAACATGTCCCTGGGTGGCGGCGCCAGCTCGGCGCTCGATCAGGCGGTGGCCAACGCCTCCGCCAGCGGCATCACCTTCGCCGTGGCGGCGGGCAACAGCAACACCGACGCCTGCACCCAGTCCCCCGCCCGGGAACCGAGTGCCCTCACGGTCGGCTCGACCACCAGCACCGACGCCCGGTCCTCCTTCTCGAACATCGGCACCTGCCTCGATCTCTTCGCCCCGGGGAGTTCCATCACCTCGGCGTGGTCCACCAGCAACACCGCCACCAACACCATCAGCGGCACGTCGATGGCGTCCCCGCATGTCGCCGGTGTGGCGGCCCTGGTGCTCCAGGGAAGCCCCGATGCGAGCCCGGCCACGGTGGCCGGCACCATCACCGGCAATGCCACCCTGGGCAAGGTGGCCAACGCCGGAATCGGATCCCCCAACCGCCTTCTCTTCAGCGGATTCCTCCTGGGAACCGCTCCCCCGCCCCCGGAGAATCAGGCCCCGATCGCCTCCTTTACCTTCGCCTGCACCGACCTGACCTGCACCTTCGACGGCACCGGTTCCTCCGATCCCGATGGGTCGATCTCCAGCCACGCCTGGAACTTCGGGGATGGGACCACCGGCTCCGGGGCCACTCCGGTCAAGACCTACCTGTCGGAGGGCACGCGGACGGTGACACTCACCGTCACCGACAATGGAGGAAAGACCGGGGCCACGTCACAGGACGTCACCACCACCGCCCCACCCACCAGCGGCGGCGAGTTCACGCTCGAGGTCTCGACCCGGGCCAACAAGAAGTGGAACTTCGCTTCCCTCACCTGGAGCGGCGCCTCGGGGTCCTCGGTGGACATCGTCCGGAATGGTGCCACGGTGGCCACCACGTCCAACAACGGGAGCTTCACCGACCAGTTCCCGGCCCAGAGCGGCAGCTTCACCTACCAGGTGTGCAACGCGGGGACGACGGTGTGCTCCCCGGAGGTGACGGTCGGTTTCTAGGACGTAGGACGTAGGACGTAGGACGTAGGACCACCGATTGTGGTCGATGCCCGCCTATGTCCTAAGCCGGCAGAGCCGGAACCAAAGAGGCTTACACACTCGGAGCCACAGATACTGCCCGGGTATGCTCGCGGTCTGCGGGGTTCCTACTCCCAAGACCAGATGCGGCCCGACACCTGGCCTTCGTGGTCCGGTGTGCCTCCCTCCGCGGTCTCGTTCGGGTGGGTTCAGAGGCCCTGCCCCGTCACGGCGCGCAGCGACTCGAGTCCACCAGACGCTTTACCGTTGGGCTCTTCAGGCTTTGGCAGGGGTTCCTGTCCAGCCGAAGCACCTCTACCTCTCCCCCCCCCAGAGCCAACCACAAGAAGCACAAAAGGCACAAAACCTCTCCCCCC
>JBDIWC010000031.1:0-51237 GCA_039794085.1 Gemmatimonadales bacterium | reverse complement strand
CCGGACGCGAGGCTGGACCCCGGTGGACGCGGTAGCCCTCAATCCACCCAAGCAGGAATCAACCCACGCGGCCACTCCCGAAGCGGCCGCATGAAGGCTCATGCGACAACTATCTTGACATTTACCGATATCCTGAAGAGGTCCACCTTCACCGAGTCATACGGCAAGTACTTCGCCATCAATTCTCTCCATCTCCCCGCGATTGGTTCAGGGGCAGGCACCGATCCAAACATAAGCTCGCGACTGCTCGCGAACACTTGCTCAACGCGCGAGGCGACGAAGAACCGTTCGATCGTCTCCAGTGTCGCAGAATCTGAAGGAGAGATCTCCTGTGCGGCAAGGGGTAGACCGAACATGCAGGACGCAAGAATCGGTAGAACCCCACGTAGAACTTGCATTCCTATCCTTCCGTTAGCCCACACATGGTTTCCCGCGGACACGATCCCGCTCATCACACTGCCTGCACTGCCTCACCGTAGCCGCTGCTTCACGGCAACCACGACCGCCACGAGCGCAACCACGGCAAGCACAAAGGACAGAATGTTCACGACAAGGGTGAGAACACCACCTATATCGAGAGATCCGATCAGCCCAAGAACAAGGGACGCAAAGAACAACCCTTGCCAGATCCGAATCGCTGTGCCGACACGTTCCTTCCTGTCCATGAACAGCGCAAGACCCAGTGCAAAGAGCGCCGCGAGCTGTAGCACAAGAACGCTTCGGTTGGGCACCAGGGCAACTCCCAGTGTGAGGTCGCATCAGCAAGAGTTACACAGCCCGGTATCCACCAACACAGGGGGTGTTACTCCGAATCTTACTGAACGTACTGGATGATTGGACCTATCCGCAACTGTCCAAAGCTCCCACCTGGCACGAACTCTGCTCCTCATAACCTACGTGCAGAGTCTTCCTGCTCCAGCAGGAGCACCAGGTAGATCCAGTCCCGCAGAACCCGGAACGGCGGCAGACGGCGCTCCCTGAAGTCACGATCGAGAGCCGAACCGGAGGAAAACCCCAGGATCCGTGCAGCGGCTGCCCGGGAGAACCCCAATCGGCACTCCGCGAACATTGGCCACAGGTTTTGAACCGCCTGTACCACCTGATCCCAGCATGCGGGCATGATTCTCCCTCTCCGGATCGGTCCATCCTGGACTTGCGCGTCCGCCGTCCCCCGGAGGGCTCTGACAGCATCATCTCTCCGGAGTGGCACGACAGAAAGATGGGATCGAACCTTGAACTATCTCTTAACACACTGTGCGGCATGCACTTGCGGTAGCGCCCAAGAGCCATGGGCAGGTGCCCCCGGACTTGGCTCGTGGTTCCCACGCACGCGGGGACGACGATTATTTAAGCAGGGACTTGGGAAGGTCGCTTGTGAAAGATTTTACAAAGTAGGGTGATGCGACTCGCGGAGAGAACCCTCCTCCTAACCCACCTCCAACGCACCCCGCTTTCGCGGACATGGGGTGTGATCAGCGATTCCTTGGAAGGAACGTCCTGCCACTGGAGTCCGGACGACGGGAAGTACACCAGCGGCGTTCTCAGATCCCTCGCTTCCGCTCGGGATGACGCTCCGATGTGGGCCCCATGCGCCGCTTTCCTTCTTGCCTTCGCATCTTCGCGTGACACATCCCGGTTCGCCCAACCATGGACCCCGGCGTGCCGGAGTGACGCTCCGATGCAGACCCGACATCCCGATTTCCTTCGCGTCTTCGCGTCTTCGCGTGACCCCTGGGAAGTTCGAAGTTCGAAGTTCGAAGTTTGAAGTGTGAAAGGTGAACGATACTCCTTCACACCCCCCATGGACCCCGGCGTGCGCCGGGGTGACGCTCCGTTGGGCGCTCCGTACCCCGATTTCCTTCGCGCCTTCGCATCTTCGCGTGACACATCCCGGTTCGCCCAACCATGGACCCCGGCGTGCCGGAGTGACGCTCCGATGCAGACCCGACATCCCGATTTCCTTCGCGTCTTCGCGTCTTCGCGTGACCCCTGGGAAGTTCGAAGTTCGAAGTTCGAAGTTTGAAGTGTGAAAGGTGAACGATACTCCTTCACACCCCCCATGGACCCCGGCGTGCGCCGGGGTGACGCTCCGATGTGCGCCCCGTGCCCCGATTTCCTTCGCGCCTTCGCGCCTTCGCGTCTTCGCGTGAGCCCTACCGACATCTTCAAGGGCTGTGATCCCTGCTTCGACTCCATGGGCCTTTGCGTTACGTTCCTGTCCCGTGCACGCAACCAACGGGAAGTACACCCGCGGCGTTCTCAGATCCCCTCGCAGGCACGGGATGACACTCCGGGGAACGATCGAGATCGCGCTCTCCTTCGTGTCTTCGTGTCTTCGTGTGATCCATTCACCGTCACGGGCGCAAAAAGGGGCTCTTCCCCTGATCGAGTGGGTAAGTTAGGGCATGTGACATAATAACTGACCCTTATCGACGGGGACGTCCCGGGCGGATCGTGTAGTTCCAATCCCCATGGAATCGGTGGGGTTCCAGCCGGACCCTGGCCATCTGCTCGTCGCTGACCTTGACCCCGAGCGGATACGACCCGTGATCGATCTCGGAGCGGATCCGGAGGCCGGACGAAGTCTGGGTGGATCCGATGAGGCTCACAATGGTGGCGAGGTTCACGAGCGGCTGGCCGCGCCAGTTCATGGCGATATACGAGAAGAGCCGGTGCTCGATCTTGTTCCACTTGCTGGTTCCCGGCGGGAAGTGGCAGACCGTAATCGACAGGCCTGTGCGATTCGCGAACCGCTGCAACTCCCATTTCCAGAGGTGCACGCGGGACCCATTGCTTCCCCCGGCATCGGCGGTGACCAGAAGCGAGTCGGTCCGGGGATAGGCGGATCGGCCCATGACCTTCCACCACTGCCGCAGCGTATTCACGGCGAAGCTGGCGGTGTCATGATCGATGCCCACACTGACCCACCCTTCATCGCGGCTCAGGTCGTAGACCCCGTAGGGGATCGCCTTGCCTTGATCCGGCACGAGGAAGTCGTGGACCCGGACGTGCTCGGGCTCTCCCTGCGGTCTCCATTCCCGCCCGGGATTCTTGAAGTTCCCGACCAGTTCCTTCTTCTTCGTATCCACCGAGACGGCGGGCGCTCCCCGGCGCAGCTGGGCCCGCACCAGCCGATCGATGTAGCGGAACTGCGCGTCCCGGTCGACGTGCTGCTCGCCTTCGCGTGTCTTGCGATTGGCCTGCAAGCTGAATCCCGCCTCGGTGAGGACCCGGGCGATCGTCCGGTAGCTCACCGCGTGCCCGCGCGCCTGGAGTTCTGCTTCCAGGTGGCGGACGCTCTTCGCCGTCCACCGCAGCGGCGTTTCCGGGTCCCCCCGCGTCACGGGAGCGATCAAGGCATCGAGATGGTCGAGGAGCGTCGGGTCCTTCTCGATCACCTGCTTCCGCCCCGCGCCGGGGCGGCGCGCCCGCGCGGGAGGCAGGGCGTCGCTGGTCCCCGACGCGATCTCGCGGAGGCCCCGCGTAATCGTCGAGCGGGAGATCCCCGTCGCGCGTTCGACCACCGCGATCCCACCGTGGCCGAGTTCCCGCGCTTCCGTCGCCGCCCACAAGCGCCGCGACCGTTCGGTCAGCGTGCCCGAGAGCGCGCGGTACTTCCGGCGAACCGTGGCCACGTCCATACCACCAATCTACACGCCCTCGATTCCGAGAGCAATCAGTTATTATGTCACAGGCCCTTAGCGGCCTGGTTTCTTGGAAGGGACTCCAGTCTGCGGGGGTGTGGAGTCCACGGATTCGTTGCGGAGCCTCTGCACCCGAATTACCCCCTTCCGCCCGTGCACTCCGTATCGTGCCGAAGCCTCCGGACGGAGATAGGACTGCACCAGCAGCGCGACTCCGGAGGGCTTTGCCGCCGGGCAGGCCTTGTGGGGATCGGGCAAATCGCCAAAGAACCTGTCGTCCAGAAACACGGCTGCTCCCGCGAGTGGAGGCATGTGGAAATCTGACGGCACGACGTCGAGGAGGCGGCAGGCCAGGTATTTCAGCGTCCCCGCCGTGTCCATCGGTTCCTGGGTTGCCTGGGTCGCCATCAGCACCGGCGTGAGTCGCTCCGTCGGATCGGGCACAGATGGGGGGACGGAGATGAGGAGGAGCAACACCCGGGGGTTCATCATCCATCCCTCGCTGCTGATTCGGTGGAAAGCCAGTCGCAGCGCTCGGTACCGAGGAGATACCCAGTCACGGTGGTCACAAGCCGGCCCTCTCCCACAACCGCTTGATCCAGTACGACCAGGGTGTCCCCGGCAAACGCGGTCACCGGGCGCATCTCTCCACTCGAAGGGATCGGCGCATCGGCGCACAGCCGGGAGCGATCGGCGGACAGCACTGAGACATACGGCTGAGCAGAAATCGCGTTGTTCCTGAATTCCTGATCGTAATGCACAAGCACGACGGAGCCATCGGAACGGGCTTCAAGATCAAACAGGGCGCTGGCCATCCGGAACATCTCTTCGAACGAGCCGCTCTGCTCCAGCCGGCGTGCGAGGTCTTCCGGAACCCCGCGCCTGCGCACGGTGGGCAGGTCCACTGTGTCCAGTACATCGCCTTCCAGCGTGATGTGGAGGAGTCCTGGGAGCGCCTGGATCCCGACGAGCAGCGTTCCGTCCTTGAGAGGGGTCGTACTGACCCCCGTAAAGATGCCCGCCACCGGGGTTCCGTCCCTCATGAAGTCCGGGAGTGCCACCAAGCGCACAGCAGTGTCCCGGCGATAGTCCCAACGCGTCACTGCACGTCCATCCGTCACGTTCAGGGCACCAAGCCATACCTGACCCATTGCCACCTGTGCGGTCCGCACATGTCCGGACATCGGCACGGTACGCAGCACGTCCCCGGTCTCGGAGTGAAACAAGGCGATCCGGAACAGATTGGCGTCGCCGATGGCAACGGTCGTATCGTCAGGGAAAAAGATGGTGGCAGGTGCCACGAACTCTCCCGGCCCCCGGCCATGCCGCCCGAAGACCCGGTCGAGTGCCCCCGAGCGGCTGAACCGGACGACCCGCCGGTGAAACGCATCACCCACATAGAGCCGCCCACGGGAATCGAGGGCCATCACTCTCGGATCCGCGAGGAAGAGCGAGTCGGTCTCCTGCAGCGCCACCGTATACACAGGTGTCAGTTCAGGTCCGGGTACACCCCTGTCCTCCCGGCCGTGGCCCGCACATCCTGCCAGAGCCGCGAGCGCAGTCACAAGGACATGCAGCGCCACCCGGCGACGGTACTCGTATAGGCTCACCCTCACCGTTTTCTCGCATGCACAACGACCAAGCCCGGCACCCTCACACTCGCATCGTTTCACCGGATGCTGTCTGTGCACTACACGAGCTTGTAGCCGAAATCGAGACACGGGCAGTAACCCTCGTCGGTCTGGCACACACTGACACACGCCCCGAAGTAGTCGATCCAGCGCGGGACAGGGGGTGGCGATCCATTGGCTCTCGTGCCAGGCAGGGTGAGGAGGGCGATGGTGGCGAGCCCGAGGATAGTTCTTGCTTTCATTGGAGATGCCCCTCGTTGAGGTTGATGACATGTCGCTGAGTCAACAATGCCCTACCCTGTCGTGTCGGACCTGGTTACCGGCCCACCGGAACCAGTGTTGAGACGGCCTAGCGAGCGCCGTGGAAGCATCGTGCGCCCGTTGATCACCGTTATAACCCATGGCCCTGGCTGTGACTCATGGTTCCTCTCTCCCCACCCCTTCAACGCCCCATCCCAGCGGATCCTGAACCTCGCCAGCATGCGTTGCTGCTCCAGTGAGGGAGCTTCCGTGAGGAGGAATCGCATCCTCGTCGAATCAACCTGCCTGCGTTGAACGGCCTCATACAAGGTGCTGCTGCACACGAAACAGTCCTCCGGCCGGAAGACTACGAGCAGGACCGAGTCATCGCCCTGAATCAGATCCGCTACGGTTCTCCCATCCACCAACGGGCTCTCGGGTTTCAGCCCTCTCCACCCATCCCCGCCCTCCCTGCCGCATGCGGTGAGTACCAGCAACGAGGCTATCACACTCACCTGGCACCCACGCAGTGGCGTCCTCATCACGAGACTAGCCCGGCACGATTATTTCTGGCAGGATAGTACAGGGACAGTCCCTCGGACATTCCGACACACACCATCCTCCAAGGTCGCGCCATGCGGTGTAGGGCGCATCGGGATCGATCACGATCTGGGCCGGAGCGAGGACCACGGTGGCGGGGATGACGAGAAGTGCCAAGGCAACGGACCGAATGAAGCGTGTTCTTGTCATGCGAGGACTCCTTTCCACGAGAATGATGCGGCACTCAGAGCACTCGTCGCCAAGTTCCCGATTGTGCCCGCCTTGTCAATCAAGGTACCCCAAGATCGGTAATTGCCCGGAGAAGTGTTATGACTTGGTGGAGTCATATTCTCCCAGAGGGTCAGGAGGGAGGGAGGGAGGGAGGGAGGGAGGGAGGGAGGGAGGGGCAAGATATGGGCCCCAATGGCGGCATGCTTCCGCCCGAGCCCACGCCACGCCGAGTTTCTTGACCTCCCCCCAGGTACGTCCCGTCAGGTCGCGCACAAAGCGATAATACATCGACCGATTCCCATTTTGCTGCTTCACCCACCCCGACAAGGAGATTCCCTTCGCATCCTGCTCCAGGAGGAGCACCAGGTAGATCCAGTCCCGCAGAACCCGGAACGGCGGCAGGCGGCGCTCCCTGAAGTCACGATCGAGTGCCTGACCTGAAGCACACCCCAGGATCCGTGCCGCGGCCGCCCGCGAGAACCCCAACCGGCACTCCGTGAGCATTGGCCACAGGTTTTGAACCGCCTGTACCACCTGATCCCAGCATGCGGGCATGATTCTCCCTCTCCGGATCGGTCCATCCTGGACTTGCGCGTCCGCCGTCCCCCGGAGGGCTCTGACAGCATCATCTCTCCGGAGTGGCACGACAGAAAGATGGGATCGAACCTTGAACTATCTCTTAACACACTGTGCGGCATGCACTTGCGGTAGCGCCCAAGAGCCATGGGCAGGTGCCCCCGGACTTGGCTCCTGTTTCCCACGCACGCGGGGACGACGATCAAACAGGAGATCGGGTGGGTAGCTTGTGAAATATTTCACAAAGTGGCGGAACGCGTCTTGATGAGCGGGAGCCGTCGCAGCCCCGTGGGGCTGTGCCGTTGCGATGTGCCCCTGCATGCTCGTGCAGGGTCCCGGGGGAGGAGCGTTGTAGGATGCAAGGTCCGGTACTGGTGTCCGGACGACGGGAAGTACGCCCGCGGCGTTCTCAGATCCCCTCGCAGGCACGGGATGACACTCCGGGGAACGATCGAGATCGCGCTCTCCTTCGTGTCTTCGTGTCTTCGTTTGATCCATTCACCGTCACGGGCGCAAAGGTATTCCGCCCCTACGTCACACCTCACACGGCAATGGACCCCGGCGTGCGCCGGGGTGACGCCCCGATGTGCGCCCCTGCCCCGCTTTCCTTCTTGCCTTCGCGTCTTCGCGTCTTCGCGTGAGAAATCCCTGTTCGCTCAACCATGGACCCCGGCCTGCGCCGGGGTGACGCTCCGAGGTGCCCTCACGCCCCGGGAAGCACCCGCGCCAGGAACCGCCCGGTATGGCTCGCCTCGCACCCCGCCACCGCCTCCGGCGCTCCCGACACCACGATCTCCCCCCCGCGCGCCCCTCCCTCCGGCCCCATGTCGATGATCCAGTCGGCGGTCTTGATCACGTCAAGATTGTGTTCGATCACCAGCACGGTGTTCCCCTTGTCCACCAGGCGGTGGAGCACTTCCAGAAGGAGCCGCACGTCCTCGAAGTGGAGGCCCGTGGTCGGCTCGTCGAGGATGTACAGGGTCCGTCCGGTGTCCCGCTTGGCGAGTTCGGTGGCGAGCTTGACCCGCTGGGCCTCCCCGCCCGACAGGGTGGTGGCCGCCTGGCCCAGATGGAGATAGCCCAACCCCACGTCGTTGAGGAGTTCGAGCCGCTCGGCGATGCGCCGCTGGGCGCGGAAGAAATCCAGCGCATCGGCCACGGTGAGGCCGAGGACGTCGGCGATCGACTTGCCCTTGTAGCGGACCTCGAGGGTTTCACGGTTGTACCGTCTCCCCTTGCATACCTCGCACGGCACGTAGACGTCGGGAAGAAAGTGCATCTCGATCTTGACGAGCCCGTCTCCCTGACATGCCTCACAGCGCCCGCCCTTGACGTTGAAGGAGAAGCGCCCCGGCCCGTATCCCCGGAGCTTGGCCTCGGGCAGCTGGGTGAAGAGCTCCCGGATCGGGGTGAAGAGCCCGGTGTAGGTGGCCGGATTGGACCGCGGCGTCCGGCCGATCGGGCTCTGGTCGATCTCGATCACCTTGTCGACCTTCTCGAGACCCTCGAGACGGGTGTGCTCGCCGGGGACCACGCGGGCCCGGTAGAGGTGGCGGGCCAGGGCATGATAGAGAATGTCGGTCACCAGGGTGGACTTGCCCGACCCCGACACCCCGGTGACGCAGGTGAAGACGCCGAGCGGAAAGTCCACCGTGATGTTCCGGAGATTGTTGGCCCGGGCGCCGACCAGCCGGAGTCGTTGCCCCTTGACGGGAGTGCGGCGCACCGACGGCACCCGCACCCGCAGTTCCCCGCGGAGATAGCGCGCGGTGAGCGATTCGGGGACGGCGAGAATCTGCTCCAGCGTCCCCTCAGCCACGACGCGCCCCCCGTGGCGTCCCGCCCGCGGTCCCAGGTCGATCACATGATCGGCCGCCCGGATCGTCTCCTCGTCGTGTTCCACCACGATCACCGTGTTGCCGAGATCGCGGAGCCCCTCCAGAGTGGCCAGGAGGCGCGCGTTGTCCCGCTGGTGGAGGCCGATGCTCGGCTCGTCGAGAATGTACAGCACTCCGACCAGCCGGGATCCGATCTGCGTGGCGAGGCGAATCCGCTGGGCCTCGCCGCCGGAGAGACTCCCCGCGCTGCGACCGAGCGTCAGGTATTCAAGTCCCACGTCCTGGAGGAAGCGAAGCCGCTCGCACACCTCCTTCAGGATCGGGGCCGCGATGTCGGCGTCCACGGCGCCGGCACCGCGCCCCACCGGCAACCCATCGAAGAACGCCCGGGCCTGATCCACCGGGAGGTCCACGATCTCGCCGATGTTTCGCCCCCCGACATGGACCGACAGGCTTTCGGGCCGCAGCCGTCGTCCCCCGCAGGTGGGACAGGGAACCTCCACCATGAACTCGGCCAGCGTGTTGCGCACCGCGTCGCTGGTGGTTTCCTGATAGCGACGCGCGGTGTGCCGCACCACCCCCTCCCATTCGGCGGCATGTTCCGCCCGTCCGCGACCTTCACCCCGGAACGTGAAGGTCTTGCCCGGGAGGCCGTGGAGCATCGCGTGCTGGGCCGCGTAGGGCAGCTTGTCCCACGGCGCGTTCAGGTCGAAGCCGAGGTGCTTGGCCAGGGCCGGAAGAATCGTGGTTCGCAGGTATCCGGTCGGTTCGCCCCAGGGCAGGATGACCCCCTCCAGGATCGAGATCTGCCCGTCGCCCAGGACGAGGGCATCGTTCACCTCCCGGCGGGTGCCGAGCCCGTGGCAGTCGGGGCAGACGCCGAACGGGGAGTTGAAGGAGAACTGCCGCGGCTCCAACTCGGGGAGCGAGAGGCCGCAGACCGGGCATCCGAACCGCTCGGAAAAGAGCATCGACTCGGTCTCTCCCTCTCCTTCCCCATGGCGCACCACCTCGACCACACCGTCGGCCACCGCCAGCGCGGTCTCGATCGAATCGTGCAGTCGGCTCCGATCGTCGGCCCGGACCACCAGCCGGTCCACCACGACCGCCACATCGTGGTTCTGGCGGCGATTCAACTTCGGGACCGCATCCAGCTCGACCGTGGCCCCGTCCACCCGGACCCGCACGAAACCCCGCTTCCGCATGTCCTCGAACAGCTCCCGGAACTCCCCCTTCCGGCCCCGCACCACGGGCCCCAGCACCTCGATCCGGGTTTCCGCGGGCCAGGCCAGCACCGTATCGGTGATCTGGGCCGGGCTCTGGCGCTGCACGGGGCTCCCGTCGTTGGGGCAGTGGGGCACTCCGACCCGGGCCCAGAGGAGGCGCAGGTAGTCGTAGATCTCGGTGACGGTTCCCACCGTGGACCGGGGGTTGTGCCCCGTCGTCTTCTGCTCAATGGAGATGGCGGGGGAGAGGCCCTCGATGGCGTCCACATCGGGCTTTTCCATGAGCCCGAGGAACTGGCGGGCATAGGCGCTCAGCGACTCGACGTAGCGCCGCTGGCCCTCTGCATAGATGGTGTCGAACGCGAGTGAGGACTTGCCCGATCCCGAGAGCCCGGTGATGACGGTGAGCCGGTTGCGGGGGATGTCGACCGAAATGTTCTGGAGGTTGTGCTCTCGCGCCCCCCGGATCCTCAGGAATTCTTCCATAAGCCTGGAAAGCTAGGGGCATTCCGGTCCGGGAAACAAGGCGGCCCCTGCGGGGGAGCCGCGTTATCTTCCGGCTCATGCGTTTCCTCCACAATGACCGTGCCCCCCGGCTCGGCCCCGCTGCCGACCTCGACGGCTCGATGCCCCTTCCGCTGCAGGGAGACCTGCTGGAGGTGTCGGGAGATGAGGGATGGGCGCTGCACCCCGGGGCGAGCAACGTCCCGGTGGCCCATCTCTCCACCACTCCCACGGCCGATGCGGGCCCCCTGGAGCGAGCCGAGGAGCTGATGCGTCTGGGCCGCCGGCTCGACGCACTGCATGTCCTCCGGACGATGCTCGCGGACGATCCCGACGACCAGCTCTGCCGGCTTCGGCTGGCCGCGTGTCTCGAGGCGAACGGCGACCGCCGCGAGGCGATGGATGAGCTGGACCGGATCGTGGCACGGGACCCTGACCATCAGGGCGCGCGCATCGCCCGCGCGACGTTGCACATTGCGGACAGTCGGCCGGAGATGGCGGAGGCGGACCTTCGTGTCGTGCTCACGCGCCATCCGGATCACCCGGAGGCCCGGCTGCGGATGGGGATTGCCGCCCTGAGGCGTGGTCGGGGATCCGAGGCGGTAGGCCATTTGCGGCGGGCCGTGGAACTCATGCCCGATCGCGGGGAGGTTCATTTCCACCTGGGGGAGGCCTTGGTCCGGGCCGAGCAACATGCCGAGGCCCTCCAGGCGTTCCATCGGGCGTCGGTGCTTTCGCCCCTCGAGGCACGGATCTGGCAACAGATGGGCCGCTTGCTCGACCGACTCGGACGGACGGAGGATGCGATGGCGATGTACCGGAAGGCCCGGGAGGTGTCGCTGCCATGAGGCAGGTGACCGGAGCCCTGATCCTGCTGGCCTGGGCCCTCTCTCTGGGGTGGCTCGGAGTGCGCAGCATGAACTCCCGTCAGAACCTCGAGGCGGCCGGGCAACGACTGGCCCCGTTCAGCGGGTTCTACACGGTGATGCTGGGGGCCCGTCAGGTTGGGATCGGGTCACTCTCGGCGGACACGACGGAGCATACCTGGCATCTCAACGAAACCCTGTCCCTCGATCTGCAAGTGGCCGGCATACCGATCCGTCTGGGCTACCGGGGATCGAGCGGATTCAGCCGTACCCTGATGATCGAGACGGTGGAGGCCACGCAGAGTCAGGCAGGTCAGTCAGTCCGGTATTTTGCCGCCACGGATTCGGTCGGTTCGGATCTGGTGGTCACGGTGGCCGCTCCGATGGACGCCTCCGCCGGCCCCCCGGTGACCCTCACCTCTCCCGAGCCGTTCACTCCCGCCTCCGCCCTGCCTCATCAGATGGTGCTCACCGACCGACTCTCCCTTGGGCGTTCGATGTCCCGCCTCGTGTTCGACCCGGCGGACCGGAGCTTCCGCCTCGACCGGGTGACGGTGGCGGCGGAGTCCTCCTTCGTGGTGGTGGACAGCGCCGACCGGGACCCACAGGGCACCTGGATCCCCGCCACCCGAGTGACCATCCGCGGCTGGCGTCTTGATCACGCGGCCCACGGGCTCCCGATGACCACCTGGGTGGATGATCGGGGCAATCCGCTGGCCATCCAGCACGGCTTCGGGATGTCATGGGAGCGCACGACGTTCGAGATCGCGCGCAACAACTACCAGCGCGACATTGCGGAGACCGGTCCCGTGGTCCACGATCCGGCGGGAAGCCGCTCCTGGCTCGGGTCCGGCGCTTCTCTCACCCCGGGGGACACCGTGGCGGTCCTCCTCGGGATCACCCGGGGACGCTCCCTGGTGCCGATGTTCCCCGCCCTCACCCGGTCCCTGGAGGGAGGGCGTCAACGCCTGGTAAGGGGTGTCCTTCACATCACGCGCACCACGCCCCCCGCCGATGCGGAGGCCTCTCCTGTTGGCTATTCCGTCCACTACCCCTCGCCGGGCGCGGCGGGGGATTCGGCTCTCCGGGCCCTGGCCCTCGGCGTGGCGGGCCAAACCCGGGACCGCCTGGCACAGGTCCGGGCCCTGGCCCGTCACGTCTCCACCGCGATCACCACCGACACCTCCTTCGAGGCCCCGTTGGAGGCGGAGCGCGTGCTCTCGGCCGGCCGGGCCGGGGCGGATGGAAAGGCCCGGCTGCTCATGACTCTCGCACGGCATCTGGACATTCCGGCGCGGGTGGTGACCGGCGTCGCCGTGACCTCCGCCGGGCTCCTGGGTCATGCCTGGACCGAGGTCTGGATCGACGGATGGGTCGCCGCCGATCCGGCCACCGGTGTCGTTCCCGCCAGCCCCGCCCTGCTCCGGTTTCGTGAAGGGGGCCGGAGCCGCCCCGCCGACCTCGTTTCCCTCCTGGGAGCGCTGGGTCACGAGATCGTCCCCCTCCGGACCACTCCATGATTCAGATCACGGACCTCACCAAGAAGTATGGGTCGTTCACCGCGGTGGACCACATCAATCTCGCCATCCCCGCGGGGCAGCTGTTCGGATTTCTCGGTCCGAATGGAGCCGGCAAGACCACGACGATGCGCATGATCGCCGGGATCCTGCAGCCCACCAGCGGCCGCATCGAGGTGGCGGGTCTCGACATCACACGGTTCCCGATGGCGGCCAAGGCCCGACTGGGGTTCATCCCGGACCGGCCCTACGTGTATGACAAGCTGACCGGGGCCGAATTCATGCGGTTCGTCGCGGCCCTGTACGGCCAGGAAGGGGAGGCGCTGGAGCGCCGGATCGACGAGCTGCTCGACCTCTTCGAACTCACGCGATGGAAGGACGAGCTGACCGAGTCCTACAGCCATGGCATGCGCCAGAAGCTCATCATCTCCAGCGCGCTGGTCCACCAGCCCGAGGTGATCGTGGTGGATGAACCGATGGTGGGGCTCGATCCGAAGAGCAGTCGCCTGCTGAAGGACATCTTCCGTCACTTCACGAGCCTGGGCGGCACCGTGCTGATGAGCACGCACACCCTGGAGATCGCCGAGGCGATGTGCGACCGCATCGGCATCATCCGGAACGGGCGCATCATCGCGGAGGGGACGATGGAGGAGCTTCGCCGGGACCACGATGCGACGGGCTCGCTGGAGCAGCTCTTCCTCAAGCTCACCGGCGGGGTCACCGAACGGGAGTTGGGAGCGATTCTGGGTGACTGACGTGACCGCTCCTCTACCCGGTGCGGTGGGGCCCCCCGCCATCCCGGTTCCCCCGAAGCAACCCCATCTGTGGACCATTCTGGTTCCCAAGTGGCAGGGCATGCTGGCCCGGGGGCGGCAGGATCGAAGCATTCTCCGCGTGGTGGTTCTGGGTCTCATCGGCCTCGTGTTCTGGGCGGCCGTTTTCGGCGTGTCCTGGCGGGTGGTCCACTACTTCCGGACCGTGGAGGAGATCGGAAGCCTCCTGGCGGGGAAGGTGCTCGGCCTGATCCTGCTGGCGTTCAGCGGTGTCCTCCTGCTGTCCAACCTGGTGACCGCCCTCTCCACCTTCTTTCTGGCCAAGGACCTCGACACCCTCGTCGCGGCCCCGGTGGACTGGCTCCGGGTCTACCTGGCCAAGCTCGCGGAGACGCTGGTGCACAGTTCGTGGATGGTGGCCCTGCTCGTGCTTCCCATCCTGACCGCCTATGGGGTCGTGTACGGGGGAGGGTGGCTCTTCCCTTTCGTGGCCTTCGCCTCCCTGGCTCCCTTTCTTGTGCTCCCCACGGTGGTCGGATCGGCGATCACCCTGGTGCTCGTCAACGTGTTTCCTGCCCGGCGCACCCGGGATCTCCTGAGCCTCGTCGCTCT
The DNA here is from genome assembly GCA_039794085.1 of Gemmatimonadales bacterium. Lineage (GTDB taxonomy): Bacteria > Gemmatimonadota > Gemmatimonadetes > Gemmatimonadales > GWC2-71-9 > OFTM291. Next base: position 37,039 of record JBDIWC010000031.1, on the reverse strand, counting down.
CGGGGCGGTGGGGGGCATCGTTCTCCTCCTCCGGATCGCCCGGCCCGAGCAACTCGTGCGACCGGAGGGATTCAGCAATCTGGTGGATTTCCTGGTGGTTCTCCGGGCTCCGACCAATCCGTTTCTCCCCAGTGAATGGGCCAGCCAGGCCATCATGAACTGGCTGCTCCGGGTGGCCGATCCCCTCCCGCTCGCGGTGCTCTGGAGCACCGCGGCGGCCTTCGTGGTCATGGGGGCCACCCTGCATCGCCGGCTCTACCTCACCGGATTTTCCAAGGCACAGGAGGGGGCGGATAACTTCGTGCGGGGGCGGACCATGTCCCGCATCGTCGGGCGACTCCTCGCCTGGCTCCCGCCCACCCGGCGGGAGTTCCTGCTCAAGGACCTCCGGCTCTTCTTCCGGGACACCACGCAGTGGAGTCAGCTCATTCTGCTGGCGGTCCTTCTCATCGTCTACATCTTCAACATCCGGGCCCTTCCCCTGTTTACCGGCGAGCGGGTGCCGTTCGCCCTGATCACGCTGGTGTCCTTCCTCAACCTGGGGCTCTCGGGGTTCGTGCTCGCGGCCATCGCCGCCCGGTTCGTGTTTCCGTCGATCTCACTCGAGGGCCGGCAGCTCTGGCTCCTGCGGTCGAGCCCTCTGGACATGCGGGGAATGCTCTGGAGCAAGTACTGGATAGGCACCGTCCCGCTTCTCGTGCTGGCGGTCCTGATCACCGGGGTGACCAACGTCCTCCTGCGTGCCAGTCCGTTCATGCTGGGTCTCAGCCTGTTCACCACGATCGCATTCACGATCGCCCTCGGAGCGATGGCGGTGGGCTTCGGCGTGCTCTACCCTCAATTTGACACCGAGAATGCGGCCCAGATTCCCACCAGTTTCGGGGGGTTGATGTTCATGATGACCGCGATCAGCGTGCTCGCGGCGATCATCGTGATCGAGGCCGCTCCCCTCTCCTCCTGGCTCCGGGCCCGCCAGGCCGGCCAGAACCCGGGCCTGACCGGCGAGATCGGGATCGCTCTGCTCCTGGTCACCGCGGTCTGCTCCCTCGCCACCCTCATTCCCCTCCGCCTTGGACTCCGCCGCCTCGAATCCTTGGAAGCCTGACCGGACGCCCCCCGGACTGGTCCGCCGGGGGGCCCGCATAGAAAGAGCCCTGCCCCGCGTTTCCCGGATCCCGCTCCCCACCCTCTCTTTCGTGACATTGCCCCCGAGTTGACGCGGTGCGTTGCGCCGCCCACCCGGAGGGCACGTTGTCTCGTTCAGATCCTCAGCACGGCACCCATTCCGCCCCGCTCGGCACCCCGATTCGCCCGTGGCAGCGGCTCGCGGGGGCGGCGCTCCTGGCCGGAACCTGCGCGCTTGGAGCGGCCATCCCCCTGCTCCACCCGGACCGGATTCTCGCCCGGGCGCGATCCAGCCTCCCCACCGCCGACCTCGCGGCCGGCGCCCGCCCCCTTCCCTCGGACGGCATGATCTGGCAGCAGGGGTGGACGGACTGTGGTCCCGCGGCGCTCGCCAACTGGCTCCGGCTGTCCGGGCAGGTTCCACCCTCCCTCGACACCCTGTCCCGCCTGACCGGTCTTGGCCCCCGGGGAACCCGGCTTGGGCGCCTCGCCGAGACGGCTGCCACACTCCACGCACCGGTCGGCCTGAAGACTCTGAACCCGACCGCGGGGCCCCAGGTTCTGGCGCGGTATCGCACTCCGCTCCTCGTGTGGATGCGGCCCGGGCACTTCGTCACGGTGGCGGCCCTCACCCCCGGCGACTCGGTGGATGTGCTCGATCCCCTGCGAGGTCGCCAACTCCTCCCCTGGTCACTCTTCTCCCGCCGTTGGAACGGCGTTGTCATGCACCCCGCCGACGCAGGATGTCGCGGGTGCATCTCCTCCTCTCCCATTCCGGGAGAGGATCTCCCCCGTTGAAAGGAGGTTCCCATGTTCGATCTCGTGCGACTCGCGGTGGCCGTGTATCTGGCCATCCTCGCCCTCACCCTCCCGGATGGGACCACGGACTTTCTCCATGAGCCCGCCCCGGTCACATCCACCACCCCTCACTGACGGAGGATCACATGTTGAACTACTGGGCCATTGCCATGGCACTCGCGTTGGCCGCCTACCTGGCCACGCTTCCGAACGACTCGAAGGACCCGGCTCCCTCCGCCCCCGTCGCCGAATCGGTCGAGGGCCAGGGACCGGAAGCTCTGGGATGTGCGGCCTGCATCGGAGGAGGGGTGATCCTCGCCCTCGGTGGCTGGGCGACCCTCCTGGTGGCCGCATTTACCGAAGGCTCGGCGCTGGCGGTGGCCGGGTGCGTTGGAATGTGCTGGGCTGCGATCACATGATTACCACCTTTTGTCCGCCAACCACAACTTTACTCCATCCGGGAGGTTCATCATGATTCACACTGTTGTCCAGGCCGGGATGCTCGCCCTCGTTCTCGGGATGTCCTCTCCCCTGGCCCGACCACCAGCCCCGGTCCATGCCGTGGCGAGACCGGGCATCACCCAGGAACGCACTCCCGAGACCGTGGGAGCGGGACCTCTGGACAAGGCTGTCTGCCTCGTCTGCCTGGGCCTCCTTCTGAGCGGAGGAACGTCGGTCGCCGCCGTGATCGTGACCGCCTTGTTCAACCCCGAGCTGGCGTTCGCCTGCGGAGGAATCTGCGTCGGTGCGTTCTGACGCCCTGGTCTCACGCGGTGGAGGGGGTTCTGCCCCCTCCACCCTTCTCCGGATCCTGGCCCTGGGAGTGCTGGGTCTCGTGCTCGTGGGAGGGGTGTTGACACTCACGCGGAGATCACCCCGCCCCGGCGCTCCCGAGCTGCCGGTTCCCCTACCGGCGGATTCCCTCACCGGAGTTCTGGTCTCGGGGGGCCTGTGGCGTGCGGAGGATCTGCGACAGCCCACCCTCCTGCTCTACGTGGATGAACGGTGTTCCTGGTGCAAGGCGGAACTCCGCACCTGGACCGAACTGGTGAGACGGACACCAGCGCGTGTCCCCGTGGTGGTGGCATCCCGGCGATCGGATCCCGGGTTTGTCCCGCCCCCGTTGGCCCGCGTCCTGGTTCACGACCGGACCGGAAGGATCGCCCGGGGCCTCCGATTGCGAGGGGTCCCCGCGATCGCGGTGATGACTCCTCGTGGAGTCACCCATCTGTTCTACGGCGTGTCGGGAAGGGGCCGACTCGATTCCCTGCTCCATCTCCTCGACGATCCCTCACCTCGTCCCTCCCTGTCACCCTTACCCGAAGGAGCCCTTCGATGACCGAGGTCCATCGTCCTCCCCCCCCTCCAGGCTGGTGGCACCGCCAGGCCCAGCTCTGCGCCCCGACGCTGGAGGAGATCGGAACCATCCGGCCCGTGGGGCTGCCCCTCCTCCTGGTCGCGGTTCTGCTCACCGGCGCCGCCCTCCTCACCGGAACTCTCATTCCGTACGCCTTCCGGGAAAGTCCCCCGGCGGTGGTGGCCGGCCTGCGCACCTGGTTTCTGATTCTGGGCCTTCTCTCGCCGATCCTGGCTCTCCTCCGGGCCGGGCTGGCCACCGGGGTGGTCTGGAGCGTCCTGACCCTCGGCGGCCATCCGGTCAGGACCCGTGGCGTCTTCTCCCTGCTTCTCTATGGTGAGATCATCCTGGCCCTCCAGGGGGCGGTGATCGCAGTGACCGCCCGCATCCTGGGGCCCGCTCGACTGCACTCCCCGCGGGATCTCCTGATCCCGACGGGACTCGATCTCCTGATCACACCGGACGGTCCCCTCATGCAGACGTTGGTCTCCCATCTTTCGCTTTTCCATCTGGCGTGGTTTCTTCTCCTGAGTACGGGGATCCCCATCGTGACGAACACGTCCCGGCGGGCCGGGGTGGCGGTGGCCCTCCTGCTCTGGATTCTCTCCCTCGGCGTCGGTCTTCTTCGGAGCCTGGCTGGCACATGACCCGGACCCCCCTCCTCGCCCTCGATCAGTTCACCGTCACGCGAGGGTCCTTCACCCTGGGCCCCGTGACACTCGCGTTCGCCCCGGGGGAGCGTGTCGCGTTGCTCGGCGCCAATGGGGCCGGCAAGAGCACGATGTTGCTCGGAATGGCGGGGCATCTCCCCCGGCACCAGGGCACGGTGTACTGGAGCGGTCGCCCCGTGGGCAGCATCGCCCGGGCCGACCGGCACGGTGTGGGATTTCTCCCGGACCAGATGCCCGGGTTCGGGTGGATGACGGTCCGGGAGCACAGCGAGTTCCTTGCGGGATTCTATCCCACCTGGGACCCTCAATGGATGGATCAGCTGCGCACCCGGATGGGCCTCCCCTGGGACACCCCGCTTGCCGCCCTCTCCCGGGGGATGCGGGTCAAGCTCGGATTCTGCTGCGCGGAAGCGTGCCGTCCTCCGATTCTCCTCCTCGACGAACCGACCACGGGACTCGACCCAGTGGTCCGGGGCGATCTGGTTCGGTTGTTGGAGACGGTCTGCCCCGCCGAGGGAAACCGTCTCCTGGTGTATTCCACCCACCTGGTCGAGGATGTCGACCTTCTCGCCACCCGGATCCTCGTCCTCCGTGGAGGCGGCCTGGTCCACGATGTGTCACGTCACGCTCTCGCCGCACGGTACCCCGGCCTGACCGGGATCGCCGCCATCCGCTCCCTGCTGGAGGACCATGACATCGTCCCCATTGCGCCGACTGACCCTGCTTGATCTCCGAAGAGTACGGCCCCAACTCGGGCGCAGCGTGCTCATGCTGGCCGTGATCTTCGGCCTGCTGGCCCTCACCGGTCGCGCCACCGGCGAGATCGCCGTCCTCATCCTGATGGGAATGGGCCTGGCGTTCGTCCTGTTGCTCCCTCCGAACCAACTGCGGGACAAGCTCGATGGCAGCATGTCCTTTCTCCTGACCCTGCCTGTGGACCGCTCCACTTTGGCCTTGGCCCGGTGCATCGCCACCGGCGTCGTCATGGTCCCCGGAGCGCTCTTCCCCGTCGTGGCCTGGTCCCTTGCTGCCCCGGCCCTCTTCCCGCCCGGACTCACCCGGCCGGGATTGGTGGGAGTGGCCCTGGTATCGTGGAGTGCCATGACGGCCCTCTCCATCCTCCTCTCCTCCCTTCTGGTGCGGTTCCGGCTCGATCAGATCAGTGCCATCCCCTTCCTGGTCTTTCTCGGGCTCCTGTTTATTCTCGACCCCCTGGTCACCCCCTTCCTTCCGGCCCAGACTCGCATCGTCGAGTTCCTTTCCCGCCCGGAGGCGGCGATGACGGTCGAAGTGGCCCTTATCCTGGCAAGCGCGGGGGTGGCTCTGGTGGGATACCGGATGCTGCGGGAGGGGCTGGAGAGGTACCAACCCATGACAGGGTCCATGGCGTGGTAGTCCCTTACGAACAAGTGTGAACCCCATCGCAACAATATCTTGGGCGACGCCCGGAAGGGGTCTCGCCGTCGCGAAAGGGGCGGAACCACCGATGACGCAGATGACACCGAGCCCCCCCCACCGACTCGACGCGGGACCGGTCTGGGGAGGACTCCTCTGGGTCATCTGTGTCACCTGCGGTCTGCTTCCGGGGGCGCGGTGGGCGTGGGCGCTCGGGGTGGTGGTCTTGTGCCTTCTGTGCTTCTTGTGGCTGGCTGTCGGGGAGTAGGAGAGGCGCTCCAGCTGAACATGAACCCACGTCAAGCCTGAAGACACCCAGTTGGGTTCCGGCTCTGCCGGCTTGGGAACCGTCGCTCTTCAAACTTCACACTCCGCACGTCCCTCAGGCGTGGGCGACGACCGGCTCGGGTTCCTCACCCCGCGTGGCGAGAGTACGCCCACAGGACCCGCAGAACCGTTGGCCCGCCTCCACTGCGGCGCCACACATCCCGCAATCGCCCTCGATCACCAGGGTCGCCCCGCAACCCGAACAACACCGTGCATCGGGCTCGGGGCGCGGGCCACAGCGGGGGCATGAGAGTGCCTTCCCCTGTGGCCCTCCCCCCGCATTCGTCGCCGCACGGCGCCGGCCAGCCACCAGCGCCTCCACATCCACCGCTCCGCCCCTGTGTGCGGCCGGGCGGGCCCCCTCCTCGCGGAGCGCCGTGATTGCTTCCGCGGCGTACCGACCCTTCAGCATCTCGTAGTCCTCGTCCGAGAGCTTCCCGGTGGCGCGATCGAGTTCCAGGTCCTTGAGTGCGATCAACGCGACTCCGCGTGGTGTCTCGTCGGGATCCTCGGGCTCCTCCCATGCCGGTTCAGGGGATGCCGCTCCGAGGAGCGGGGCGAAGAGTAGCCAGAGGATGGCGAGGGCCACCAGAACAGAGGCCAGGGCCTCGGCGAGCATAGATCAGTCCGCCACGTCGGAAAGGGCGCGATCGAGCGCGGCCAGGTCATCCGCCGAGGCCCCCGGAATCGAAGGAGCGGTGCGGGCCCCCTGCCCCACGACTGGAGCGGGCTCCAACCGCTGGCGACGCACCAGAATGGCCGCCAGGAGCGTGCCCGCCGCCGCGAGGGCCAGCCCTGGAACCAGATATCCCGCCAGGTTGAAGCCCTGGGGCGGGGGGGCCATCAGGATCGATTCCCCGTTCTCCTCGACGAATACGGCGATGATCTCCTCCGGCGTCTTCCCCGCATCGTACAGCGTCATGACTTCCCGGTGCATCGCCGGTGAGGTGGTGCAGGTGAAGTCCGTGGTACGACAGGTGAAGACATCCAGATTGCACCCGCAGGTGCATTTGAGACGCCGCTCCAGGGCCTGAATGGTCCGGTCGTTGTCACCGACGGTCACCGCGGTGCGGGGCTGCACAATGCCTTGGAACTGCAACCGGTCCGCCGGAGCCTCGCCGGAGGGATCCTGGGCGAAGGCGCTACGGGACAGCAAGGCGCCGCCAGCCACGGTCAGAAACGTCCGTCGTGAAATCATGCCGGTACTGCCTCCTCGACCGGGGGCTGGACCCGCACCTGCCCCCGGATCGTCCGGGTGGCGGTGCGACCCCCGCCCGGCCACATGGTGATGAGTCCCCCAACCACGAGCACCCCGCCCCCGAACCAGAGCCACCAGATGAGGGGGTTCACACTGATCGCAAAATTGGCGCGCTCGGTGCCCCCGATCGATCCGGCGTAGACGACATAGAGGTCCTCCCGCAGGCTGCTCCGGATGCCTACCTCGGTGGAGGGCTCGAAGGTCTTCCGGCCGAAGCTGTCAACGTGCTGGCGCTTCTCGGAGGAGATCACGCCGGCGGGTCGGCCATCGATCTCCACCTGCAGAGTGGCAGCCGAGACGAACCGGTTCAGCGCCTGATACTGGGAGACTCCCAGATGCGTCAGTCGGTACACGTGACCAAAGGGGCTCCGGATCTCGGCGGTTTCACCCGGGGCCAGTGTCGCCTCCCGGGTCACCTTGAAGGCCGAGCCGGCGAACGCGGCGAAGTAGATAAGAATGCCGGCGTGCACGATGTATCCCCCGTAGCGCCGCCGATTCCGGCCCACCAGATAGGCCAGAGCCATGGGAATCGCCTCGCCATGCATGCGCATGCGGGCCCGCACGCCCCGATGGAACTCCTGCCAGATCGTCCCTGCCACGAACCCGACGAGGCCCAGCGCCAGGAGAGCCATGCCGTCCCGCATGCCGAGGGCGATGAGGGTGCCCGCCGTCGCGACCCCGGTCGCCACCGGCCAGATGAACTGGCGTTTGAGATTGGCGATGGAGCTCTTCCGCCAGGCGATCAGCGGACCGATGCCGGTGAGCGCGAGGAGCAGGATGCCGAGGGGCACATTGACCCGATTGAAGAAGGGGGGGCCCACCGTGATCTTCACCCCGCGGACCGCCTCGGTGAGGATGGGAAAGAGCGTCCCCCACAGCACCGAGAAAGCGATTCCGACCAGCACCAGATTGTTGAAGAGGAAGGCGGCCTCCCGGCTCGCGACGGACTCGAGCTTGGCCTCCGGCTCGAGATCGGGCCAGCGGGTGTAGAGCAGCGTGAAGGAGACGACGCCGATCAGCACCAGGAAGAAGAGGAAGAAGTACCCCACGTTCGACTGGGCAAAGCTGTGGACGCTGGCGATCACGCCCGACCGGGTGATGAAGGTCCCGAAGATGCTCAGCATGAAGGTGGCGATGATGAGCCCGAGGTTCCATCGCTTCAGCATCCCCCGCTTTTCCTGGATCATGACGGAGTGGAGGAAGGCCGTCATGGTGAGCCACGGGAGCAGGCTCGCGTTCTCCACGGGATCCCAGGCCCAGTATCCACCCCAGCCGAGTTCCACGTACGCCCACCACATCCCGAGGGTGATCCCGATCGACAGGAAGAACCAGGAGAGGAGGGTCCACTTCCGGATCGCAATGATCCACCCGCTGTCGAGGCGCCGGGACAGCAGCGCGGCGATGGCAAAGGCGAACGGGATGGTGATGCTGATGTACCCGAGGTAGAGCATCGGGGGATGGATCACCATCCCGGGATTCTGCAGCTGGGGATTGAGACCGTTCCCATCGGCCGGTGTGAAGGAGAGACGCTCGAACGGGTTGGCCGAGAACAGCATGGTGGCCACGAAGAAGACCACGACGGTCCCCGTCACGGCGGCGACCGTGGGCATCAGGTCCCGATACCGCCGGGAGGTCAGCGTCTGGGCCAACGCACCGAAGATGCCCAGCACCGTGCCCCAGAAGAGGAGGCTCCCCTTCTGGCCCGCCCAGAACGCCGTGATGAGATAGGAGTCCGGAAGATTCCGGGAGGTGTAGCTCGCCACGTACTCGATGTTGAAGTCGTGGGTGAGGATCCCCTTCCAGAGGGCGATCGAGGCCACGATCATCGCGGCACACACCGCATAGGCGGAGCGGATCGTCGTGGTCCCGAGTTCGGGACGGCGGCGCCACGCTCCGGAAAACCCGATCACCGCCCCCCAGAGGCCGGCCAGCAGCGCCATCCAGAGGGCGAACTCTCCAAGCAGAGTCATGGATCAGGCCTTCGCCTCGGCCAGTTCCGACTCATACCGCGATCCGCACTTGGCCAGGACCTCGGTGGCGTGGAAGATGCCATCGCGGCCAAGCTTCCCTTCCACGATGACCTCGATGTCATTGGCATCGGTGAAGGTGTCGGGGACGAGACCGCGATACCGCACCGGCACCCCGGTGACCCCGTCGCTCATCTCGAAGTCAATCTGCATCGTCTCGTCGTTCCGACGGATCGTCCCGGGAACCACCTTGGCCCCCACCTTGAGCCCGACGTCGTGAAAGGAGGGATCCTGAGTCGTCCGGGCCACCAGCTCTGTGGGCGTGAAGAAATAGACCCCGGTGGAGCGGACGCCCTCGGTGATCAGGAGCCCCACCCCCACCACGATAACGGTGGCCCCGAGAAAGAACTTGTGCCCAGCTTTCATGATGTCCTCCGGTCAGATCGGTGGTCCGCCAGCGACAGCCAGCCGGGGATCCAGTGCACTGCATTATAGCGCATGCCGCGCGCCCGTGTCATCGGCTCTTCGGCAAGCTGGCGGCACGGTCTTTCATCCCGTCCAGCAAGGTCTGGTGACCGGCGTACTCCGGCTTCGGCGAGACCATCTCCCTGGCGTAGGCCTCCGCGAAGGCCGCAAGGGCGGAGGAGGCCCCGGCGCCTCCGCGGCCATCCTCCACCGCGACCCGAAGGGCGAGCGCGAAGAGGTGGTCCGGGGCACCCGCCAGGATCGTATCAGCCAGGGCCAGCGCCCCTGCCTCGTTCCCGGCCCGGAGCTGAAGCAGCCCCGCATGGTAGCGGGCATCGGCATCGACCACACCCAATTGCTGGTAGGCCTGCAGCGCCATGGGCAGGAAGGAGACCACCGTGGTCGTGTCCCCCTGCTCGGACGCCCGCATCACCCGTTCGAAGAGTCGGTCGAACTGCTCCAGGGGGGTCATGGTCGAGAGGTCGGGTGGTGCTCCTCCCGACACGGCCCCCGTTCCAAGCGACGCCGCCGCAGGAGGCATGGCGGGACGACGCAACAGCACGAGGAGGAGGACAAGGGTGACGAGTCCCGCCACCCCCGCCACGATCCAGGGGAGTGGAACAGGAGAATGCCTCCGCGATGGGTCCCCCAGGGCCCGGAAGCCCGATCCGCCAGCCCCAGGTCCCGTTGTTCCTCCGCAGGAGCCGCAGAACCGGGCGCCCGGAACCACCGGCGCGCCGCACTGTGAACAGGGCCTGGTCCCCACCGCCGTTCCACAGGAAGTGCAGAACGCGCCGGGGGCGGCGGTGCCGCACGAGGGACAGTAACGGCCTGGGTCCTTCATGGTACGGGCACTCCTTCACAGGGTCGGGAGGAAAACCCGGACTTCCTGTCATTCCGGGGTGTTCCTATTGTGTACAAGCCTAATCAGGCACGCCGAGGCGAGGCCAGTATGAGACGAAAGTGAAACCTCCTTCATGTTAGACAAACCCCCTTGCTCGCCTTCAAGAAGGATTTTACCGTAGTACTACCGTAGCGGCCGAATAGCCGCGAGACGGTCACTCTGGACTCACCACCGCTCGTTGCAGGGAGCTCCCGATGTCGCGCTCACGCCTCCTCCGACTCCTCTCGCTCCTCCCTCTCCTCACGTTCGTGGTCTCCTGTACGGATACCGAGATCGTGTTCCGGGACCGGGAGCCCTTCAACCCACCCCAGGATGCGGCGTTGGGCTTCCTCGGCTACTTCAATGTGGGCACCCGGACCACAACCTGCGGCAACTGTCACGTCGGAACCCAGAGGGATTGGAAACAGACGCGACACGCCAACGCCTTTCAGACCCTGGCCGACCTCGGGTCGAATGCGCAACCATTCTGCTTCAGCTGCCATACCGTCACCGCCAAGGGGAACGACGTGTCCGGTCCGGCCGGGTGGGACGCCGTCCAGGACTCGGTATACCATGACGTGCAGTGCGAAAGCTGCCACGGCCCCGGGCTCAACCATGTGGTCGAGCCCGACAACAGGTCCAACGTTCCCCTGGCGCGCGCGAGCATCGGGGCGGATGCCGCGATCGCCTGCGCGGAGTGTCACAGTGGGGCCCACACTCCCTTCGCTGAGGAATGGGCCCAGTCGGGACACGCGGGAGTCGTGACGTTCGCCGCAGGGAGGGCCGATTGTGAGTCCTGTCACAACGGGAAGGCAACACTGGTGGCGTGGGGTGAGCAGGCAAATTATGTGGAAAAGGGTGACCCGGGCTTTTTCCCGGTCACCTGCACGGTCTGCCACGACCCCCACGGGTCGCCCAACTCGAAACAGCTTCGGTTCCCCATTAACTCCCCGGATCCTGAGGTGAATCTCTGCATGAAGTGCCACCTGCGCCGCGCCGACACACAGTCCGGCAGCAGCTCGCCTCATGCTCCGCAGGGCGCCGTTCTGCTGGGCACGGCGGGGTATCGGCCCCAGAACTTCCTCTTCGATTCCACCGCCATCCTGACCTCGCATGGCTCGGATCGGAATCCCAAGCTTTGTGCAGGGTGCCACGTGGGACGGTTTGAAGTCACCGATCCTGCCACGGGTGGGTTCGTGTTCCAGGCTACCGGCCACCTCTTCCGTCCCATTCCGTGCCTCGATGCCCAAGGCAGGCCCACCGGGGACAAGACCTGTGCGTTCACCGAAACCGCGCGGTCGTTCAAGACCTGCACCGCATCAGGATGCCACGCCTCGGAGGCCATCGCGGCTCAGCGCTTCACCCAGATCCGGGCCGAGATGGAGACACTCGTCAGCACGCTTTGGGTCGACGTCAACGGCAACAGGTCGATCGACGCCGCCCCGATCGATCAAGGGATGCTCCCCACCGTGAAGGCGATGCTCCCTGGTGAGTTCACTGCCAGTTCGGTCACCCCGGCCAAGGGTGCGGAGTTCAACGCCCGGCTCGCCGGGGAAAGGAACCAGAGCAACAGCGACAACTCGAAGGGGGTGCACAATCCCTTCCTGCTCCGGGCCCTGGTCAGCGCGAGCATCAACGAGGTGCGAACGTTCTACAACCTGCCGGCCCCGCCGACCCAGGTACTGCAACTGATCGACGCCTCGCTGGCGGCGGTCCAGGCACGGCAACCAGTGGCGGCGACCCAGGGTACGAAGTAAGTTCGGACCACGGTGCTTCCCCTACCCTTTCAGGCCGCGGCCCCGACGCAACTCGGGGCCGCGGCCACAGCTGATACGGTCCTCGTGCCGCCCTCCCCGCTGCCGGGGGGAATAGCCGAGGTCGTCCGGTTCCTCTTCAACTTCCCCCAGTGGGCCCAGATTGCCGGGGCCGTGGCGGGGGTGCTCCTGGGGATCGTCGTCCTGGTCGTGCTGTGGCGACGCCGCCAGGAGATCCAGATATGGCTGCTCACGAGGCCTCGTGGGGTGCAGGCGTCGCTGGCCGGGGGCGCCCTCCTCTTCGTCCTCGTGGGAGCCGGTTTCGGGCGGGTGAGCTGGAACTACATGCAGCACGACAATTCGTTCTGCACCGGCTGCCACATCATGGAATCTCCGTTCAGTCGCTTTCAGGAGGGTGCGGGAAAGCACGACTCCCTCTCCTGCCACGACTGTCACCAGCAATCGATCTTTGCCAGCATGAGGGAGCTCTACCTCTGGGTGGCGGAGCGCCCGGTGGAGATCCAGGCGCACAGTCCCGTTCCCACAGCGATTTGCGCCGGGTGCCACGTCACCGGTGATCCGGAGAAGTGGCAGCGGATCGCCAGCACGGCCGGCCACCGGACCCACCTCGAGTCCGACTCCACCGACCTTAAGGACGTCATGTGCGTCACCTGTCACGGGCTGGAGGTGCATAAGTTCGTGCCGGTCGACAAGACCTGTGGGCAATCGGGCTGCCACGAGAACACCGAGATCACGCTTGGAGGCATGGCCGATCAGACGTCGCTCCACTGCGCCACCTGCCACGAGTTCACCCTCGACGTTCCCGCCCTGGCCACCCGGGACAGTGCCGCCGGCACCCTGCGACCCAACAACACCCAGTGCCTGGGATGCCATGAGATGCGGGAGGTCCTGGCCGACTTTGTCCCGGAGTTGGACCCGCACCAGGGCACCTGCGGCATGTGCCACAATCCGCACACCCAGGAACAGCCCTCCGACGCCAAGGCCACCTGTACCAGCGCCGGGTGCCATGACAACACCGAGACCGAGCCGTTCCATACCGGCCGGGATCACCGGTCGGTCCGGCAGGAGTGCACGACCTGTCACATCCCGCATCGGGCCAAGGTGGATGCCAGCGACTGTGCCGGGTGCCACGAGTCGATCCGAGTGCGGACAGCCCGTCGCCCGCCCCTCCCCTTCGATACCACCGCGGCCCTCAGGGCCACACCACCTCCCTCCCGAACCGAGGCCCCGGTGTCCTCCCCAACCGGCAAGGGAGATGCCAGCGACGACGAGGGCCGCCCTCCCCCGGTGCCATGGCCACGGGTGGACCAGGCGACCCCCCAGGACACCTTTCCCCATCCCCGTCACACATCCCTTGCCTGCCTGACCTGTCATGTTGCCTCCGAACGGCATGGAGGTCTCACGTTTGAACGCCCCCGCGGCTGTCAGATCTGCCATCACCAGCAACCCGCAACCCGCGACTGCTCGGTCTGCCACGCCGACGGCACGGTACCCCAGGCCCTTCCCAGGACCGTCTCGGTCACGACGCGTGACCACGCCCCTCGACCCCGGGAGGCGGTGTTCCGTCACGAGGTCCACACCGCCAAGGAGTGCACCGTCTGCCACACCACACCGGTGTCCCTGGCCCCCCGAGACGAGGTGCTCCAGTGTGCCACGTGTCACGAGGACCACCACGCCGACGGGCCCACCTGCGCCACCTGTCACACGGTCCCGATCGCCGTCCTCACCGACGCCCACCGCCCGCCGGAAACATCCCATGGGGGATGTGACGCCTGCCACACTCCCGCCACGGTGGCCCTCCTGGTCCCCACGAGGCCGCTTTGTGCCACCTGTCACCAGGACAAGGCCCGGGAGCACTACCCGGCGAAGGAGTGTGCCACCTGCCACTTCCTGACCTCGCCCGAGTCCTACCGGAGCCATTTGCGGAGAAAGACGGGATGAGACCGGTGCGATGGGCCACCCTCGGGCTCGCCTGCGGCGCGCTCCTCCTGCTCCCGGACGCCGCGACCGCCCAGGGATACCGGATCCGGATCGAGACCCGGGTCCAGTCCGCCGCGTTCCGCGGGGTGACACCCGACAGCATTCTCCCCTCGCAGGCGCTGGCCGGCCCGACCGGGGGTCTCGTGACACCCGATGGCATTGCCGTGACCTGCCTCAGCGAGATCTGCCGGTTCTTCCGGCCAGGACCCATTCAACGCGGAGGTCCCCTCGTCACCCGAGTCGACCTCCTGGGGTGGGGCCTCGGGATTCCCGGCCTCACGGTTCGAGCCAGTGTCCGGCATGCCACCGACCTCGCGTCCAACGACGTCTGGCCCGCCGTCACTCCCGAGCTGCAGCTCATCGAGGGGCTCGCCGAATATGTCCGGGGTCCCCTCACCGTCCGCGGAGGCCGCCAGGTGATCGACGGCCGGCTCGGATCCTATGGATTCGACGGGGGATGGGCCGTGGTCCGGATACCGGGCACCGGGCTGGATGCGGCGATCTACGGCGGCTGGGGCCTCGCCCGCGCCACCGCCCTGCCCGTCACCAGCGACGCACTCAACCCGCTCGATGATTTCCAGCCCCGCGACCGGCAGATCGTGGCCGGCGCGGAAGTGGGATGGCGCCCGGGGTTCGTGGACATCCGGGGCGAATACCGCCGGGAAGTGGATCCGGCAACTGATTTCTTCGTCTCCGAGCGCGTGGCGCTCAGCACCTCGGCACGCCCCCTGAGCCGCCTGATCCTGACGGCCGGCGGAGAGTACGACATTGCCATGGGCCAGAGCGGCTCCGCCGAGGCTTCCGCCACCTGGGTCCACGACTGGGCCACGGTCACCGCGATGGTCCGCCGCTATCGCCCCTTCTTCGACCTGTGGACCATCTGGGGCGCCTTCAGCCCGGTTCCCTATCACGCGTACTCGGCGAACCTCACCGTGAGTCCCCTCCCCGGCGTGACCCTGTCCGGTCGTGGCGAGCGCTATGCCTTCGAGAATGCCGACGCGGAAACCGGTCTGACCGATGTCCAGGATGATGGCTGGCGCTGGAATGCCCGCGCCACCTGGTCCCCCACGACCGACTGGGACCTGGCCGGAGGGATCCACGCCGAACTCGGCCCCGGCGCCTCCTCCCGGGGATTCGATGCGCGCGCCACGCGCCGGTTCGGGTCCGGCATGCACCTCTCCGTCGAGGGGGGTCGCCTGGAACGTCCCCTCGAATTCCGCTTCGACGAAGCCACCGTCTACTGGGTGGGGGCCGATGCCGAGGCCCGCCTCGCCGACCGGTGGCGCTTCACCGTGCAGGTGGCGCGCTACAACGAGTCACGCGACCGGCCCGACGCCGCCGCATTCGACTGGAACCAGGTTCGGCTCAATGCCCGCATCAGCGTGCAGCTCGGGTCCGAGACCGACCGGGCCTGGTTGCCCCCCCGCATCGGACGGGGAGGCCGCCGATGAGCCGCCGATCGGTCGTCCGGGTGCTCCCACCCCTGCTCGTCCTCGCAGTCGGCACCGCGTGGGGGTGGAGTGTACGTTCCGGGGACACCTTCGACCACCGGAAGCACGCCGAGCTGTTCCCCACCTGCACCACCTGCCACCTGGGCGCCGCAGAAACCGGACAGTCGATCTGGCCCTCGGCCGAGGGGTGCGCCTCCTGTCATGATGGAACGGTGCAGGACTCGGTGGACTGGCGGCCGCGAGACACACCACCCCCGACGAACCTCCGGTTCGAGCACGCGGTCCACCGCGACGCCCAGGTCACCCCTCCCGCCAATCGGGTGGCGGTGACCTCCTGCACCAACTGTCACACGCCCACCGACTCGGTCCCGATGACCGTGCGGCGCACGATCTCGGCTCAGTGCCTCGATTGCCACACCATCACGGGGGAACACCTGGCGGCCCCGGACAGCGCCTGCGCAAACTGTCACCTTCCCCTGGCCAATGCCCCCACGCTGACCGAGGAGCGCATCGCGGGATTCGCCGCTCCGCCGAGCCACGCGGAGCCTTCCTTCCTGCTCCGCGGCGCCCGGAGCCATGGCGACCTCGCCTCGCACGCCGGCGGAGAGAACGGTGTGAGCGCCAGCTGTGCCACCTGTCACGCGCAGAACTTCTGCCTCAACTGTCACGTGGACGCGCCCGAGCAGCCAACCATCCAGGCCCTCGCCCCGGATCCCCGGTCGCTTGCCATCGAGGCCACGCTGGAAGCTCCCGCCTCTCACGGTCGATCCACATGGGTGGAGCGCCACGGCCGTGAGGCTGCTCGAACTCCCACGTCCTGTGCCACCTGTCACACGCAGCAGAGTTGCCTGACCTGCCATGTGCCCCCGGCCGTCGCCGCCGTCCAGTCCCAGCATAAGGCCGGCCCCGGACGGGCGGAGGGCGCTCAGACCGAGCGGCTGCGACCCGTAACGCACGGGGAGCGGTGGGTGGAGGGCCACGGACCTCTCGCCACGGCGTCACCCACCACCTGCCTCACCTGTCACGTGCGCAACGACTGCCTGTCGTGCCACCGTCCCGATGCCACCCGGCAGGCCGGTTTCCACCCATCGGATTACCTGACGCGGCATCCGATCCAGGCCTATCAGCGGGAGTCCACCTGCGCCGATTGCCACAACACCGGGCAGTTCTGTGCGTCGTGTCATCGGCAGGCGGGCCTGGTGGCCACCGGGGCTCTCGGAACGGCAAGCTATCACGACGGGAAGAGGTTCTTCATCGCCGGTCACGGACAGGCCGCTCGGCAGTCACTCGAAACCTGCGTGGGGTGCCATGTGGAACGGGACTGCCTGACCTGCCATTCGGCCCTGGGTGGGCGCCGGTTCAATCCCCACGGACCCGGCTTCGATCCCGAACGGCTGCGGCGCAAGAACCCGGAAATGTGCGTGGCGTGCCATGGGACCAACATTCCGAGGAGGTAATCACCGGTTCTCCTCGGCGGTCCGCTTCACATCCGCCAGCATGGCCGCATGTTCCACGTATCCCGGCCGCCCCACCGCGATCTCCGCGTCGTACCGGGACAGGAAGTCGCGGTAGATCCGCGCGAGTTCCGCGTCGTTCTGTGTCCACCGTGCCACCGCGGCGGCCACGACGTAGCCCAGGAGGTGCCCCGGGTCCGTCCGGAGGATGGTGTCGGCCTGGGCTCGCGCCACCTCCACCCCTCCCTGGTGGAGTTCCAGCATGGAGAGGTGATAACGCGCATCCGCATCGATGGTGTCCAACTGGGCGTAGGCCCCGAGCGCCATCGGTGTGAACGTGGTCACCGTGGCCTGGTCCCCGGTCTGCGACGCCGTCATGACCCGTTCATACAGCCGGTCGAAGCGTTCCCGCGGCGTCATCGTACTCAGGTCGGGGAGGGGGGGGGGAGCCGCCGCCGGGGTCGCACCAGGGGCCGCCGCCGGAGGGGGCGGACCACCCTGTGACCGCAGCACCAGAACGAAGGCCACCGCCACCACCACCAAGGCGGTCCCGGCGAGATACCAGCCCGGGGACGAGCCGGGGACGGCTGGAGCGACTCCCGGTCCCCCGTGGGCGGGGACGCCGCAAATGCCGCAGAAACGCATGCCCGGCGGCATGGTCGCCCCACACGCTCGGCAGGAGGCTCCCCCGGCAAGAGCTGTTCCACATGAGGTACAGAAGTGGCCCTGCCCCGTCGCGTGGCACTGGGGGCATTCCTGGCCCCGGGCTCCCGGGTTCTCGTTCATCGGCACTCCCTGGTGGCCCCGTCCCTCCTCGGACGAGGAGGGACGAAGACAAAGGATGAGCCGGAAACTTACACGGTCACGAAGCGGCGGTCATGCCTTGTCCGCGCAGGTGACCTTGATCACGATGTTCTTGTTGGTCACTCCGGTTCGACCGCTTCTGCGGTAGGTTGATCCCCCGGACGCACTACCGGCCAGGACGCTACGCTCGGTGGTCAGGTACTCCCGAGTGGTTCCCGGCGGGACGATCCCGAGAAGAACCTTTCCCCCCCCGCCAGATGTAGGCCTCGGCGTCGTCCGGGCCGTTGTTGTCAACGGTCGCGAGCCACGGACCCGGGCACGCTGCGGCGGCCCCGGCCTCGCCGCCTGGAGTGCACGCGATGCTCGACCCGCACGGAGATCCTCCCGAAGGCGCCGGGGCCGCCGCGACCGAAGTCCTGTTGGTCGAGCAGGCGGACACCCCCAGCAGAATTGTGGTGGAAATGGTCCATAAACGCATCTGACGCCTCCGGTTCCGGGTGATTGGCAACAGCCCGACACATCTCTCTGCGATACCTACGTAGACTGAGACGTTCGACGCCAGGTCAATCACACACCCCGCTCCCCTCCTCGAGCCCACGCCAGCGCCGCCTCGACTGCCCGGTGCCACTCGGCCAGGCGGCGTTCCCGCTCCGCGGGCTCCATCCGGGGCTCGAACCGATCGAGCGGGACGTCCCGGGCAAACTCCTCGACCGAGGGCCAGAGGCCTACCGCCAGGCCGGCCAGCACCCCTGCCCCGACCGCCGTGGTCTCGATGTTGGCCGGCCGCTCCACCACGAGATCGAGGATGTCGGCCTGGAACTGCATCAGCCAGTCGTTGGCCGACGCCCCCCCATCCACCCGAAACGCCGTGGGCCGAAGCTGCTTCCCCCGCCCGGTCATGGCGTGCAAGAGGTCCCGGCTGCCAAATGCCATCGACTCGAGCGTCGCCCGGGCGACATGCGCCCGGGTGGTTCCCCGCGTGAGACCGGTGATGGTGCCCCGGGCCTCCGGTTCCCAGTGAGGAGATCCAAGCCCCACGAAGGCGGGGACAAAGGCAACTCCTCCTGAATCCGGTACGCTCCGAGCCAGGGCATCGGTTTCCGCCGCGGTCTGGATGATCCCGAGTCCGTCGCGCAGCCACTGCACCGCGGCCCCGGCGATGAAGAGACTCCCCTCCAGACCATACGAAGGCCGGCCCTGCGAATCACACACAACGGTGGCCAGGAGACCCTCCCCGGGCCGGGGCAGGGCGTCGCCGGCATGGACCAGCAGAAAGGCCCCGGTGCCGTACGTGTTCTTGGCCGATCCCTTCGTGACACACCCCTGCCCCACCATGGCACCTTGTTGGTCTCCCACCAGCCCCGCGATCGGTATCGCATGGCCCAGATGTTCCGAGGCCGCCTCTCCCACCACCCCGGAGGACGGCACCACCCGGGGGAGGAGCTCCGCCGGAACGCCAAAGAGCGAAAGCAGTTCCGGATCCCACTCCTTCCGGTCGAGCCGGTAGAGCATGGTGCGCGAGGCATTGGTGTGATCGGTCACGTGCACCGTGCCGTTGGTGAGCTTCGCCACGAGCCAGGCGTCGACCGTCCCGACGGCCAGTTCCCCTCGTGCCGCCCGGCGGAGGAGCCCCGGGCCCCGGAGCAGCCACTCAATCTTGGTGGCGCTGAAGTAGGGATCGACCATGAGCCCGGTCCGGCGCCGGATCCCGTCCGCGCTCCCGTCGCTCCGCAGCGCCCGGCAGCGCTCCGCGGTGCGGCGATCCTGCCAGACGATGGCGGGTGCCACCGGCCGGAGCGTATCCCTTTCCCACAACACGACCGTCTCCCGCTGATTCGTGATCCCCACGGCGGCGGGGCGAGCCCCGGCTGCTGTCATGGCGTCCCGGGCCGCCTCACACACCGTGGTGAACAACGCCTCGGGATCGTGTTCGACCCACCCCGGCTCGGGGAAGGACTGCGGCACCTCCCGGTACCCTCGGCCCAGCACCGTCCCGTCCTGGTCCAGCACCAGGGCGGTGCTTCCGGTGGTTCCCTGGTCGAGTGCCAGGATGCAGCTCATGGCGTGGGTCTCCTCGCGTTGAAGAAGCCCTCAAGGTCACCCCGGTGGAGCAGGCCGGAGGGCGTGAGGTACCCGGCAACGAACTCCGCGGGCGTCACATCAAAGGCGGGATTCCAGACCGGCACTCCGGACGGCGAGGTGGCCACTCCCCCGACGGCGCGCACCTCCTCCGGTCCCCGCATCTCAATCGGTATCGCGGTTCCCTCCGCACAGAGCGGATCGAACGTGGAGCCCGGAGCCGCCACATAGAGAGGGACGCCGGCATGCCGGGCCGCCAGCGCCAGACCCAGCGTCCCCACCTTGTTGGCCACATCGCCGTTCCGCGCGATCCGGTCCGCCCCGGTGAAGATGCGGGAGACGTCCCCCTGTCTCAATCGCGAGGCGATCGCGCCATCCGGCAGGAGGATCACCGCCACCCCGGCCCGGCTCAGTTCCCACGCCGTGAGCCGGGCGCCCTGCAGCAGGGGGCGGGTCTCCGGCACCAGCACCGTGGGTCGACGTCCCGCGGCATGGGCGCGATAGATCGGCGCCGTGGCCGTTCCGATCCCTCCCGTGGCCAGCACCCCCGCGTTGCAGATCGTCATGACCGTGGCTCCGTCCGGAATGAGCGACAGGCCCGCCTCCCCGATCCGGTCACAACTCTCCCGCTCCTCCTCCAGAATCCGCTCGGCCTCGCGCCGCACCACGTCCCGCAGCGCGTCCCCAGACGGCACGCGCCCCGCGACCTCCAGCATCCGGTCCACGGCCCACGCCAGGTTCACCGCGGTGGGGCGGGAGGCCTTGAGCTGGTGTCCCGCCTCGATCAGCTCCGCGTGGCCGTTTCCCCTGCCGGCGCTCCGGAGAGCCACGACCATCCCCATCGCGGCCGCCACGCCGATGAGCGGCGCCCCGCGGATCCGCAGCTGGCGGATGGCCTCCACCACATCGGCCACCGTTTCCAGGGTGCGATACGTTTCACGGCCTGGAAGGTCGGTCTGGTCCAGAATCCGGATGGCGTCGTCCGCTGCCCAGGCCACGGGTTCGGGAAATTCCATCCCTGCAAGGTAATCCATGGAACGAAGGTTGAAGTTCGGAGGTGGAAGTGTGAAGCCCTACCCCCGGCCCCTCCCTACAGCCCACCACCAACCGCCTACCGCCGACATTCTTCCCTACCCCCGACTCCCGACTCCCTACCCCCTACACCGAGTGTATCTTCCCCCGTCCGTTCCTTCCTCATCCAACCTGGTCCCCCATGTCCTACGAGACCCTCCTTTTCGAAGTCGCCGACGGCATCGCGACCGTCACCGTCAATCGTCCCGACAAGCTCAACGCCCTCAACGGGGCGGTCATCCGCGAGCTGGGACTCGCCGCCGAGCGCATCACCACCGATCCCGCGATCCAGGGCGCCATTCTGACTGGGGCGGGTACCCGGGCCTTCGTCGCGGGGGCGGACATCGAGGAACTGGCCAGTCAGACCCCGCTGGAAGGAAAGGCCCGGTCGCTCGCCGGACAGAGGGTGTTCCGGAGCTGGGAACAGGCCGGCAAGCCGGTCATCGCCGCAGTCAACGGATTTGCCCTCGGGGGCGGGTGCGAACTCGCGATGGCGTGCCACCTGCGCGTCGCCTCCGACTCGGCCCGGTTCGGCCAACCGGAAGTGAAGCTCGGCATCGGCCCCGGGTATGGCGGTACAGTTCGCCTCCCGCGGCTGGTCGGCACCGGGCGGGCCTTGGAGCTGCTCCTCACCGGCGCCCCCATCGACGCGGCCGAAGCCTTCCGGATCGGACTGGTGAACCGGGTGGTGCCCGCGGAACAACTCCTCACCGAAGCCATGCGCCTGCTGCGGGAGATTCTCGCCAACGGACCCCTGGCGGTGGCCGCCTGCCTCGAACTGGTTGATTCCAGCACCGAGGTGGACCGGGAAACCGCCCTGAGACAGGAAGCCAACCTCTTCGGACTCCTCTCCGCCACCGAGGACATGCGGGAGGGAATGACCGCCTTTCTGGAGAAGCGAACGGCCCGGTTCCGGGGCGTGTGACCGCCGACATCCGAGACTGCCATTCCCCCCCTGATCCGGCTATTTTTCCGGGGATGCGGGCGATCCGGATCGTGGCGCGAGGGTTCCGAAATCTGGTCGATCTCGACCTCTCTCTCCCGGGTCCGGGGGCGGTGTTCCTCGGGCCCAACGGCCATGGCAAGACCAACCTTCTGGAGGCGCTCTACTACCCGGTGCTGTATCGGTCCTTCCGGGGAGCGCCCGACACCGATCTGGTCCGGTGGAACACGGAGGACGGTCCGGGAGAGGGCTTCCACCTGTCGCTCACTGTGGAAAACGATGAGTCCCCGTCCGCTCCCGGGGAGAGGGAGACCCCGAGGGAAGCGGTCTTCACCGCGACGTTCCAGCGGGCGGCCCGTCGCAAGCGCATCGCGAGGGACGGCGTTCCGTGCGAGCGGCAGCGCGACGCCATCGGGCAGTGGCTGGCGGTCGCATTTGTCCCGGCTGACCTGGGGCTGGTGCAGGGAGCCGCCGCCGGACGTCGCCAGTATCTCGACCGGGTCCTCGCACTGGCCGACCCGTCGTATCTGCGGACCCTGGCGCGGTACCGGGTGGCGCTGGCCCAGCGAAACGCCGCACTCCGGGCCGGCCAGCGAGAGGTGGCCTGTGCCTTTGACGGGGCCCTGGCGGACCACGGGGCCCCGCTTGTGGCGAGACGGCTGGCTTGGATCGACTCCATCCAGGCCCGGTTCGCGGACGAGTGCGGTGCGCTGGGAGAACGGATGTCAGTCGCGATGGAATATCGGGGGACGGACGAACTGGCTCACCGGGAAGCATGGCCCGCCGCACTCGCCCGGTCTCTCCCCCGGGATCTGGCCCGTCGCGCGACCATGACAG
This sequence comes from Gemmatimonadales bacterium, assembly GCA_039794085.1. Lineage (GTDB taxonomy): Bacteria > Gemmatimonadota > Gemmatimonadetes > Gemmatimonadales > GWC2-71-9 > OFTM291. The sequence goes on along the minus strand of JBDIWC010000031.1, from coordinate 14,399 downwards.
GGCCCCATCGCGACGACCTCCTCCTTCTCCTGGGAGACCGGCGGTCGTTCCGCGATTTCGGATCGCGGGGCCAGCATCGGTCGGCGGCGATCGCCTTGAAGCTGTGCGAGCTCGAGACCCTCGCACACGATCGCCAGCAGGACCCGGCCCTGCTGCTCGACGACATCTTCGCCGAGCTGGACGGGGAGCGGCAGCGCCGGCTGGCCGCGCGACTGGAACAGCGGACCGAGGGGCGACAGATCTTCATCACCGCCCCCCGGGCCGATGAACTGCCTCCCGGGCTGAATCTGCCGGTGCTGAGCGTGGAAGATGGACGGGTCTGTCCGAGGACCGGGACCCCGTGACGACCCGGCGGGGACCGACCCCGATCGGGGAGGCGCTGCAGGCCTTCTTCCGGCAGGCGGGGCTGGTGCGGCGCATGGACCAGGCCGATGCCATCACCCGGTGGCCCGAGGCGGTGGGCCCCCAGGTGGCCTCGGTAACCCACCCGGAGTCGGTCACGGCCGACGGCGTTCTCCGGGTCCGGGTGGCGACGGCGGCCTGGGCCACCGAACTGAGCTTGATGACACCCCGCATCCTGGCCCGGTTGAACACCGACCGCAAAGGACGCATTCGATCCGTACGCTGGGTTGTCGGTCCCCTCGACCGATCCTGACCTTCGACGAACCAGGGACATGGCACACGCACCCATACCGTCCGAACACACATCGTACGATGCCGATTCGATCCAGGTCCTCAAGGGACTGGAGGCCGTCCGCCGCCGCCCCGGCATGTACATCGGCTCCACCGGGGAGAGTGGACTCCACCATCTCGTGTATGAGGTGGTGGACAACTCGATCGACGAGGCGCTCGCCGGCTTCTGCGACACCATCAGCGTCACGATCCATCCCAACAATTCCGTGACGGTGACGGACAACGGGCGCGGCATCCCGGTGGACCTCCACCCCACCGAGAAGATCCCCGGCGTGGAACTCGCCCTCACCACGCTGCACGCCGGGGGCAAGTTCGACAAGAACAGCTATAAGGTGTCCGGCGGTCTCCACGGCGTGGGCGTCTCCGTCGTCAACGCGCTGTCGGAACAGCTCGAGGTCATCGTGGACCGCGGAGGGTACCGGCACACGATGGGCTTCGTGCGGGGCAAGACGATCCGCCAGCTCACCCGAGGGGACAAGGTCAAGGGGACGGGCACCACCGTCACCTTCAAGCCCGATCCCGAGATCTTCAACACCCTCGACTTCAACTACGCCACCATCGCCGACCGGTTGCGGAACCTCGCCTTCCTGAACGGCGGCATCACCATCCATCTGACCGATGAGCGCCGGGATCCGGTCCAGAAGGAGACCTTCCTCGCCAAGGGCGGGCTCACGGAATTCGTGCGCTACCTCACCCGGAACAAGAAAGTGCTCCACGCCAAGCCGATCGCCTTCAGCGCCACGCGCGACGAGGTCGACGTGGACATCGCCATGCAGTATGAGGAGGGATACAACGAGAACACCTTCACCTTCGTCAACAACATCAACACCCACGAGGGGGGGACCCATCTCACCGGATTCCGCTCGGCGCTAACCCGCACCATCAACGACATCGCCAAGAAAACCGGCGCCCTGAAGAAGGCCGACTTCACCCTCGGAGGAGAGGACATCCGCGAGGGACTCACCTGCGTGATGCATGTCAAGGTGAAGGAGCCGCAGTTCGAGGGCCAGACCAAGACCAAGCTCGGCAACAGCGAGGTCGAGGGCATCGTCAAGCAGATCGTGAACGAACACCTCGGCACCTGGCTCGAGGAGCACCCCCCCGTCACCCGGGCCGTGGTCGAGAAGGCCGTCAGCGCCGCCCTCGCCCGGGAAGCGGCCCGCAAGGCCCGCGATCTCGTCCGGAAGAAGACCGGCCTCGAGAACGCCGTGCTCCCCGGCAAGCTCGCCGACTGCTCCCTCGAGGACCCCGCGCTCTGCGAGATCTACCTGGTCGAGGGTGACTCCGCCGGCGGCAGCGCCAAGATGGGCCGCAACCGGTCGTTCCAGGCCATCCTCCCGCTCCGCGGCAAGATCCTCAACGTGGAGCGCGCCCGGATCGACAAGATCCTCGGCAACGAGGAGATCCGGTCGATGATCACGGCGATCGGGGCCGGCGTCAAGGACGAGTTCCGGATCGAGGACGCCCGCTACCACAAGATCATCCTGATGACCGACGCCGATGTCGACGGCGCCCACATCCGGACCCTCCTGCTCACCTTCTTCTTCCGGCAGATGCCGGAGCTCATCGAGTCGGGGTACATCTACATCGCCCAACCCCCGCTCTACCGCGTGGCCAAGGGGAAGGAGGAGTTCTACGCCTTCACCGATACCGAGCGGGACGAGTTCATCAAGCGCCTGTCGGGTCCGGACGGGAAAGGAAACGTCAACATCCAGCGCTACAAGGGCTTGGGCGAGATGAACCCCGAGCAACTCTGGAAAACCACCATGGATCCCGAGGTCCGGACCATCCAGCGCGTCACCCTGGAGGACGCCGTGGATGCCTCCAAACTGTTCGATGAGCTGATGGGAGACGACGTGGAACCACGCCGCCAGTTCATCGAGGCCAACGCCCAGTACGTCTCGAACCTCGATGTCTGAGGTAGGCGGTAGGCGGTAGGCGGTAGGCGGTAGGCGATAAGCGGTAGGCGGTAGGCGATAAGCGGTAGGCGGTAGGCGATAAGCGGTAGGGGCGGCCCGTGGGCCGCCTTGGAAGATGGAGAATGATGTATGTGTAGCAGGCGGCAGGAAATGGGGAATGGCGAATGGGGCGTCGTATCCCCGGGGGGCCGTCATTCCCGCGAAAGCGGGAATCCATGTACCCATTGTTTTTCATCATTCGTTGTTCATCAGGCCGTTGAGGAAGGCACATGATCGTTCGCCCTGCCACGCCCGGTGACGTGCCCGCGATCGCTCGCCTGATCAACGCGGCCTTTCGAGTCGAGCGGTTCTTCGTCACCGGGCCCCGGATCACCGAGGAGGAGTGCGCCCGTGACCTGACCGAGGAGGGGACCACGATTCTCGTCGCCACGGCCACCCACCCGCGGGGTGAAGACATCGTGGGGACGGTAGTGGTCCGGGTCGAGGGAACCCACGGGTACTTTGGCATGCTCGCCATCGCTCCGGACCGGCAGGGACGGGGTGTCGGACGGAGGCTCATCGGCGCGGCGGAAGACCTCGCACGAGGACGGGGGTGCATCACGATGGAGATCCGCGTGGTCGACCTCCGCACCGAACTTCCCCCGTTCTACGAGGCCCTGGGCTACCGGATCACCGGCACCGCCCCCTTTTCCGAACCTGGCAAACTCCTCCAGCCCGCGCTCTTTCTCCTCATGTCCAAGCCCCTTGGAACCGGCGCCCCAGAGAACGAAGGGACCTCTCGACGCGCTTGACGACCGCAGGGCCGCGCCCGTTCGCCCAGGCAGGCCCATTGTGCGACCGGTCCGGCCCTCAGTCGCGTGAGGGCAGAGCTGTGCCATCCTCGTCCGTGGCGCTCTCACCATCCGCCAACTCACCCGCGTGGGGCACCATGCCCCTGGCGCCGAGCATCCCCACCATGCCGGGGAGGTTGAGGGAATCGGCCAGACCCGAGGGCACCACCATCAGCGATCCGCGCTTCACGATGCTCTCATAGAGCATGTTCATCGCGCGCAGGTTCATCGCCACGGGGTTGTGCCGATAGCTGTTCGCCGCCTCGACGAACTTGGAGGCGATCTCGGTTTCGGCCGTTCCCAGAATGATGCGGGCCTGCCGTTCCCGTTCGGCCTGGGCCTGGCGTGACATCGCATCCTCGAGGGCGGGGGGAATGATCACGTCGCGGATTTCGACCGACTGCACCCGGATGCCCCAGTTCTCCATCTTCCGCTCGAGCGCGTCCCGCAGCCCGTGCCCCAGTTCGACCCGGGACTGGATCAACTCGGCCAGGTCATGCTTGCCGATGGCATCCCGCAACGCCGTCTGAGCCGACAGGATGACGGCCTCATCGTAGTCCTGCACCTCCAGAGCGGCTCGCTCGGCGTCGTACACGATCCAGAAGGCGATGGCGTCGACGTTGACGGGCACCGTGTCCCGCGTGAGGCACGATTCGGCCCCGAAGGCCGTGGTCCGGATCCGCTGGTCGATGTGGTCGCTGACCCGATCGAGGATAGGGACGACCGTGAAGTACCCGGGGCCTCGGAGCCCGCGATATCTCCCCAAGCGCAGCAGAACGGCCCGCTCCCACTGATCGGTGTACTTGATGGACGCGGCGAGAAACAACCCGAGCGCCACGCCCGCCGCCCCCGCCACGATCAGAGGCAACCCCACGGCAACCAGGATGGCACCCAGAAGGATCGCCGCGCTGAGCCCCGCGACCACCGCGGCGAACGAATACCGTGTGTCGTTTGGCATGTGTCTGGACATGGATCTGCCTCCTCAAAGTGTGGCCGGCACGGAGCCGGCACGGACAGGGTGCGTCAGCGATACCGAACCGGTCGCCCGCGCGGACCGCTCTCGGGGGCACTGCGCGGACGGATCACCCGCTCGTCCGGGCGGGCGTCCCCCGGGGACCGTCCCGCACGGGCCGGCCCTGGAGGGAGGAGATGCGGGCTGCGGACCAGGCCCAGCTCGATGGGCAGGGCGACCCGGACCAGCACCGTGAGAACAAAGAGCCCCAGGGCCCAGATCCCGGCCGCCACGGCCAGTTCGATCGCGCTCGGAACGTATTCGACGATCTCGCCCAGGGGAGAGGGCACGAATCCCGGGATCACCAGTCCGATCCCCTTCTCGATCCAGACGGCCCCGAACAACACCACACACAGGGGGATCAACGCCCGGATGTTGCGACGCACCGGATGGATGGACAAGGCGACCGTGGCCAGCACATTGAGACCCACGGAGACCCATATCCACGGGACAAGGGCGTTGTGCTCGTCGAGCCCGAGGAAGAGATACCGTGCATTGATCCCATGGTGGGTCGGCGCGTAAAACTTGTAGAACAGCTCGGAGAGAAGCATGATCAGGTTGATCTGCGCCGCCACCGTGACAATGAGCGCGAGCTTCGTGAACGCCCCCTCGGCGATCTCGTAGGCGGTCTGGCTCCGAATGAACCAGAGCAACACGATCACGAAGGCCGGACCGGCCGTGAAGGCGGATGCGAGAAAGCGGGGACCGAGCAGCGCGGTGTTCCAGAACGGGCGGGCGGGCAATCCGGCCAGCAGAAACGCCGTCACCAGGTGGATGCTGACGGCCCAGACCACGGCGAGGTAGATCCAGGGCAGGTACTTCCGCTTGTCGGGCTGGCGACCGGCGAACCGGCTGTACAGGATGTAGAACGGAATTCCCAGATTCAGCACGAGATAGCCGTTCAGCACGACCACGTCCCACGCGAGCAGGGAGCGAGGCCAGTTGAGGGTGCCGACGAACGGCATCAGGTGCCAGCTCGCGAGCGGATTGCCGATGTCCACCACCACGAAGAGGAGGCACATCACGATCGCCGCGACGGCCACCGCCTCCGCCATCAGAACGGCCTTGGCGAAATCCACATCCTTGAGCACATACGCCGGCAGGACCAGCATCATCGCAGCCGCGGCCAGTCCCACCAGGAACGTGAAATTGGCGATGTAGAAACCCCAGCTGACATGATCGCTCATGCCGGTGACCCCGAGTCCGTCCCGGAGCTGCACCGCATAGGCGTACCCGCCGATCAGCATGATCAGGGTGAGCGCTCCCATCCACACGTGGTAACGACGACCCCCATTGGTTGCGGAGTCCAGACCCACCAACAGAAACGCCTTCAGGTGCATCGTCGCCTCGTCTCGTGGTCAGTCTGTGAAGTACCAGAACCGTGGTTCGGTGTTCAGGTCCTCCTTCAATCGGAAAACCTTCTTGTGCTCGAGCACCCAACGGATCTCCGAGTCCGGGTCGAGCAGGTTTCCGAACACGCGCGCACCCGTCGGACACGCCTCGGCGCAGGCCGGTAGCCGCCCCTCCCGCGTGCGATGAATGCAGAAGGTGCATTTTTCCACCACCCCCTTCTTGCGCGCCCGGTTGCCGAGATAGTGCTGATTGGGGTTCACCTCGTCGGTGGGAACCTCGGGCTCACTCCAGTTGAAGCGCCGCGCCCAGTAGGGGCACGCCGCCATGCAATAACGGCATCCGATGCACCAGTCGTAATCGATCACCGTAATGCCATCCGGCTCCTGCCATGTCGCCCCAACGGGGCAGACCTGGACGCACGGAGGGTTGGCGCACTGGAAACACTGGGTGCCGAGGTAAAAGTGACCCTCGGCCGGTACGTCGTGCTGAAAGGTGGCGGTGGCGTGATCCAGGTCGACCCCTCCTCCTTCCTCCATTTCGAAGATCCGGATGTACTGGGTTTCCGCACGACGATCGAGGTTGTTCTCGTTGATGCACGCCTCGACGCAGCTCCGGAATCCCTTGCACTTCGAGATATTGAACGCATAGCCGAACGTCACCCCCGGTTGGGCGGAGGAGGAGGCGATCGAGACCTCCTCCCCACGCCGAAGAAGAGCCAGACGTTCCAGACGAGCGATCGTCTCCGCCCGTTCCTCCTCCGTCATGAGGCGGTAGTTGCGTTTGATCTGCTCCCGCCACTCCAGACCCCGCGCCTCCGCAGTCTCTTCCGTCACCTCCTGAGAGGAGCAGGCGGCCGCCCCCGCCACACCGACGGCCAGGGTGGTCAACGCCGTGCGCCGCGTGATCGGGGTTCCCGCGGACGGGGCGGCGCCCGTCGTGGGTACGGACCCGGGATGCGGGATCATGGCGTGCGGGTCCCGGGACGATGCAGCCGGGGTGGACGGAAGGGCATGCGAGTCTCCAGGGCGGGGGCGTGAGGATCGTGACAGTCGGCGCATCCCATGACCACACGCCGACCCTGCCAGCCGTCGAACCGCTTCCCGTGCGCGCCCCCGGTCCAGGATTCCACCTGGCTGAAGTGACAGGTCGCACACAACTGGTAGGCATGGTCCAGCGTCGCGCGTTCGCGGGTTCCGAGCACAAGGAGTTCGGGGTTCTCCGGCGCGTGGCAGGTGGCGCAGGTGGAGCCTGTCGCGGTGGGATGAACCACCCGAAGGTCGGTATGCGCGTCGGGTATCCGCTCGTCGGCCATGACCAGTCGGATTCCCTGATGGCACGACGTACACGGATACCGCGAGAGATCGGGCGACCGGAGCCGCAGCTGTATCGGAAGCGGACGGGTGCCGAACCGGCGGATGCGGCCACCGACCGCGTCCGGCGTACGCCGGCCCACCTCGAACGGATGGTCTCCCGGTCCGGCGCGACCCGTCACCGGCACCGCCTCGACCGAGGCAAGGACGCCCGGCTCCCGCCGTGCCAGCGAATCCCGCAGCGTCGAATCCTGACGCATCGATGCGTCGCCCGGGGAAGCCCCCGCGTCGGGCTGTGCCTTCCCAGGACAGCCGAGACCGGCCACGGCGGTGACCAGGAGGAGCAGGAGGAGAAGGGCGGCGGCGCGAATCATGGGCTTCCCGTCATGGTGTCCACCGGAGCCCGGGGCGGGCGGGCGTAGACGGAATCGGTGGCGGCGAGGGTCAGGTGGCATTGACGGCAGTTGGATCGCTCGGGATGGGCCGTGCGGATCTCCGAGATCGCCGACTCACCGACATGACAGGTTCCGCAGTTCCCCCGCAGGGCCAGATCGTGCGGGATGGGCGGGGGAGTGCCCGAGGCCCGAACCGGGTCCAGCGGAGGCCACGGTGCGGGACGCCAGTCGACGTCGCCCCAGGCCCGGTGGGTGGCGGGTTGGTTCCGAGAGGCTCCCAGGGCATGGCACTGGCGACAGATGTCGTTGGCCTCGTTGGTGGGGAGCGCCACGCCAGCCAGGTGGGCATCGGGCGTGTGACACTGGAGACAGTCGGTGAGTTCGGGATGGGGAGTGCGAGGGACGTAGGCCAGGAAGCGCGGCGAGTACCCGCCCCGTTCGTGGCACACCAGACAGGTTGTCGTCCGCAACTCCGTACTCGTGAGAGCATGCGGAATCCGAGGCGGCGCGCCGGGATAGGCCCGGTTGGCCCGGAATCGGGACAGGGTTCGCGGGCGCGCGGTCACCCGTCGGGGCGGATCCTCTGCGCCGCCCGGCCCCCTGGCCGTCTGAAAGACGCCGGCCTCTGCCGGAATGGGGGTTGGCGACGCCACGATCACGATGCTCTCACCCGGATGCTTCTCCTCCAGGCGGGGCCATGGGGTGATGGCCAGGCCGGCGATAAGCCCGACCATCGCCGCGACGGCGAGGCCGATGAGGAGAAGCCGGGTGAGAGGACCCGTCGAGGTCGGTTCGCGCCGATCGGTCATCGAGACACAGCCCGCTCCACCCGCACGGCAGAGGTGTACGACGGCTCACCTGAAAGGGGACAGCAGGCATCGAGGGTCAGGAGATTGACGGGATGGCTCTCGTCAAAGGCCGGCACGAACACCTGTCCCCGGGGCGGCTGAGAGCGATGGTCGATCCGTGCGGGGAGTTCCAGGGCGCCGCGTCGGCTGATCAGGCGCACGAGGTCGTCGGCGCGAATCCCGAGCGCGCGGGCATCCTCCCCGTTCAGCTCGACATATCCATGGGGCGCAGCGCGGTGCAGGGTCGGAATCCGGCGGGTGAGGACACCGGTCCCCCCGTGCTCCAGGATCTCCCCCGTCACCAGCGTGAAGGGATACCCTCGATCCGGGACCTCGGGAGCCGCCTCGTGGGGACGCAACCAGATCCAGGCCCTGTGATCCTCGTGGCCGTAAAAGTCGAAGTCCCCGCGGGCGGAATCGGCCGCGGGATCGTGACGGGTGTTGTACCTCCAGCGCGTCTCCTGGCCGTCCACGAGAGGCCACAGAACACCGGGAGTGGTCCGCAACATCTCGACGGAGGGAAGCCGTGCATCAGGCGCGTTTCGGAGACCCCGGTACTCCTCCCATGCGCCGGCGCCCTGCGCTCCGCGAGGCCAGGGCATCTGGTCCCCATGCCCGAGGCGCCGCGCGACCTCCATCACCTGCCATCCGTCATCCATCGCCTCCCCCGGAGGAGACACCAACTGCGGATGATACTGCAGGCGGCGGCCCGCATTCTCCCGCACCGCATCCGTCTCGAGCCACCAGGCGCTCGGCAGGACCACGTCGGCGAGGTCGGTCGTGGGAGTCGGGTACGCATCGGACACGACCAGGAAGCGATCCTCCCGGACTGCGGCCCGCCGATAGCGGTTCAGATTGGGGAGGCTCGCCAGGAGATCCGACGACTGGACCCACAGGAATCGGATGTCTCCCCGCTCCAGGGCCCGGAACATGCTGACGAGACTCCGCCCGCGCGGGAGCGCGGAGGGCACCCGTGTCCCCGCAGCCCTCGTGCCTCCCGTCACACAGAGGCCGCCGTTCCCCCGCTCGGCGATCTTGCCGACCAGCAGGTGAATATTGTGAAGAGCGTTGTTGACCCACGTTCCCCGCACCTGACGATTCACCCCGGCGCCCCAGACCGACAACACGTGTCGCGAACGGTCCGCATAGAGCGAGGCGATCCACCGGGTGTCCGCCGGCGAGAGCCCGGTGATCGGTTGCACCCGCTCGGGTGAATATTCCGTGAGGAACGCGGCGAACTCGTTCCAGGTGGAGGTACGGGGGTCGTCGTCGATCACGATGTCCTCGCCCAATCCCCATCCGATGTCGGTCTTTCCTTTCCGGAACCCGACATGGTGATCGAGAAAGTCGCGGTTCGCGGCGCCTCGCGCGACGATCTCCTGACAGATCGCATGGGCGAGGGCAAGTTGTGACTGCGGTGCGTGAAGAAAGGAGCGGTCCGCGGCGTAGCTCGTTCGTGTCGTCCGGGTCGCCAGATCGATGATGCGGACACCGGGGTGGGTGCGCCGCCTCGCCAGCATCCGGGAGAAGAGCACCGGCGCCGTCTCCGCCAGGTTCTCGTCCCACAGAATGAAGACATCGGCGTGGTCCACGTCCTCGAAGCAGCCCGGGGTCCCGTCGAGTCCGAAGCTGCTCACGAGACCGGCCTCCGCGCTCGCCGAACGGAGGCGGGCATCGGTGTCGACATGGGGGGTCCCGAGGGCACCCGTGAACAGTTTGGCGGCGAGGTAGGAGCTGGTGAGGGAGGATTCCGACGAACCACACCAGGCCACGCTTGACGGACCATGCCTCGCGATGACATCCCGCAGTCGCTCCGCCACCAGGTCCAGGGCCTCCGGCATCGAGGCGCGGCCCGGCGTCCCGTGGCGACGGATCAAGGGGTATCTGAGGCGATCCCGTCCATACAGCGCCTGGACCGCGTAGTAACCCCGGGCGCAGGCGAGCCCGGAGCTGACCGGAGAGGCCGGATCCCCCTTGGCCGCGGTGGCCCGCCCCGCCTGAATCCGCACCAGGAGGCCGCAACCGACCGGACAGAGGGGGCACGCCACCTTCTTCCATCCCTCACCCGCGGGGTCCTGGCGGAGGGCCCCCGGAGCCGCTTCGATCGATCCTCCCGCCAGAGTGGTCGCGGCCGCCGACCCCGCCGCAGCCACGGCCAACCCCCTCAGGAAAGCCCGTCGGTCGAGACCACTCATGGACACTCCGCGTTGCGGTTTGTGAAGATGAACACGATTTCATACCTACCTTAGGGGCATCCTGGTGGAGTTGTGGTGAAGGGGCCTTGAAGAGTTCTTCACCGCGCCGCAGGGCGGTCATCAGCCCCTGGCATCTGGAATGCATATGCATTACTTTTGCATCCCATGGCTGATCAGACATCGTTCCGTCTGCCGGACACTCTGGCCCGGGCGCTCGCACGGGCCGCCGAGACACGGGGGATCCCCAAGTCCCAGGTGGTACGGGAGGCGCTGGAGCAGTATCTGGCGGAGGGGGAGCCTCTCCCCACCGGCCAGGTACGGGAGCGATCGGCCCCTTACCTCGGTGCTCTGAAGTTGGATGAGTGCCGGGCCGTCACCGACCCTTCTGCCCGACTGATCCGGGAACGCAACTGGCGCCCGTGAGTCCCCGGCGCCGGCGGACCCTGCTCTTCGACACGGGGCCGCTGGTGGCCCTCCTGGACCGGAACGATCAGTGGCACAGCGTGTCCACCCGCAACTGGCCGGACCTTGCGCCCCGCTGCGTCACCACCGAGGCGGTGGTCACCGAAGCCACCCACTTCGTCAGTCGAGGGGGAGGATCACCCAGCGTGGTGGTGGAGTTCCTTCTGGATCTGGAGGTTCCGATTCTCGGCCTTGACGATGAGGGGCATCGGCTCGCGGCGGGGCTGATGCGCCGGTATCGCGATACACCGATGGACTACGCCGATGCCACGCTGGTGGTGGCCGCGGCGTGGCTCGGGACAGACCAGGTGTTCACCCTCGACCGCCGGGGGTTCACCACCTATCGCACTGTTTCAGAGAATCCCTTCGTGGTCCTGCCCGGGTCCTGAGCCTGAGGAAGGGATCACCGCAGAGAACACGGAGGCCACAGAGGGTCTCCGCATGATCATTGCCGATGCCGGGAGCGCAAGATCGGGAACCTGTCGGGGGAGCCGTCCACCCTCTGCGTCCTCCGTGTTCTCTGTGGTTCAATCCGGGGTGAGGGGGGGGGGCGCTGAGACGACACAGGGATCGCTCTAGCGGGCGTGCCAGGCAGCCAGGACTTCCCTCTCCCGATCCGCGCTGAGCCCGGCCCGCATCGTCGCCTGCCGCTCGGCGGGCAGCGAGGTGAACCAGGCGATCGTGTCCCGGGTGGTGTCGGCCAACGGTCGGAAGGTGAGCCCCCGCGCCAGCGCCCGCGCGATGTTGACCCGAGACCAGCCGCGGCGGTCGGTCCCGGGCGGAATCCAGACCGGCATGTCGGACCAGGGCCGAACCTCCTGGGAGGCGAGGAACTCCGCATCGACCCAGGTCATCCGGATCTCGGTGCTGCCGCTCACGGTGGCCCGGATCCCGGCGAGCATCTCCCCCAGTGTGAGGGGGGACCGGGGACCGACCGCGTTGTAGGTCCCCCTGTGTCCCTCCTCCGCCATCCGGATGATGAACTCGGAAAGGTCGCGCGCGTCGATGATCTGCACCGGATCCGAGGGGGCCCCCGGGGCGAGGATCTCCCCGCCCCGATGGATGCGCATCGGCCAGTAGGTGAACCGGTCGGTCCCGTCCCCCGGTCCCACGATCAGTCCGGGACGGATGATGGTGGCGCGGCCCGGGTACCACCGTTCCACCTCCTGTTCCGAAAGGGCCTTGAGGGGGCCGTAGAACCGGCGGGTGTCCTCATTGGTCGGATCGTCCATGGTGGCGAGGGCAGCCGTTTCCTTCATGTCAGGCGTGGCCCAGCTGGCATACACGGAGAGGGTGGAGATGAAGATGTACTGGGAGGTGTTCCCCTGGAGGATCTGTCCCGCGTCCCGGACCCACCGCGGCAGCGTGGTCGGGTTGTCGATCACGACGTCCCAGGTTCTCCCCTTCAGCGACTCCAGGTCCCCGTTGCGATCCCCGTAGAGCCGTTCGACGCCGTCCGGAACCTCTCCCTCGGTGCGGCCGCGGTTGAACACGGTGACCTGGTGTCCGCGCGCCACGGCATACTGCACCTGGTACGGGCCGATGAAGCCCGTGCCCCCCAGGATCAGGATCCGCTTGGGAGCCGCGGGGGGACGGATCCCGCGGAGGAGAAAGGAGGGAGCACCGGCCGCGGCGAGCCCGCCGGTGGCGGCCATTCCCTTGAGAAAGTCGCGTCGTGTCGTTGCCATGGAGAGCACCCGCTGGAAGGAATCGGAACCTTCGGACATGAGACCTGCATGAATGATACTCAGCCGGGGCGGCCGGTCCCCACCCTGAACGAACCTTCATCTTCATTTCGAGTGCCTCTCAACCGGCCTCCGGTACCATGGCGGGTGTACCGTCGGTCATGTGGAGAGATCGACATGGCCGTTTACCCGGTCGCATGCGACCACAGATCCGGAGTTGCCCTATGCTGAAAACGTCCCCTCGCCATCGCGGGATGCTCCTCGTCGCCCTGGCGATCGTGAGCGGGAGCGCGTGCTCCGACGATGCCACGGGACCCACGGAGTCTCCTCCCGAGTTCCTGGCGGCAAATGGAGTCAACGGAGGTCGGCTCTACGACAAGTTCTGGGCGGCAGACACCCGATTCAACCAGGCAGACCCCAACATTGCCAGCTTCAAGGCCCGCAGTGACTTCTTCCGCTGCAAACAGTGCCATGGGTGGGATCGCTTGGGCTCGACCGGGGCCTACATCAGCCGACGCCCGACCAGTTCTCGTCCCAACATCTCCTCCTTCAATCTGGCGGGCTTTACCGCGTCAGCGTCCCCCGAACAGCTCTTCGACGCGATCAAATCGGGCCCGGGCCGGCGCGCACCCACGGTCGACCTCAGTTCCTATGACCCGGCAACTAACTTCACGGTTGGTGACCAGATGCCGGACTACGGGCAGATCCTGACCGATGGGCAAATCTGGGAGCTGGTCAAGTTCCTCAAGATCGAGGCGTTCGACACCCGCGACCTCTACGACTCCCAGGTCTCGGGGACCTATCCCACCGGCACAATAGCCTTCTTGAATATCGGAAAGGATGGGGATGCCGGCCGGGGCGATGCGTTCTTCAGTCAGAACTGCAGCTTCTGTCATGGATTCGACGGTCGCTCCCTCCTGGTGGATGGCGGCGCCTTCACGGTGGGGCGGCATCTCCGATCCAAGCCCAATGAGGACTCCCACAAGATCCGGTTCGGCCAGCTTGGGACTTCGATGCCCGCCACCGTGATGACCCTGTCGCAGATGAAGGATCTCTACAAGGCTCTGTCCAATTCGACTCGATATCCGGACTGATGCCCTTGCGGATGAAGTTCGACGTTTGAAGGGGTGTTGGGTGGTGGGTGCTGGGTACTGAATACTGGGAACTGCGTGGCCGGGCCCAATACCCAATACCCAACACCCAACACCCAGAACCCAATACCCAATACCCAATACCCAATACCCAGAACCCAGAACCCAGAACCCAGAACCCGGGGATGGGGACTGCGGGGGGATCGCCCAGCCCGGCGTCCCGACACAGAAAAGGCGAGCCAATTGGCTCGCCTTTTCCAGTCGGGACGGCGGGATTCGAACCCGCGACCCCCTGAACCCCATTAACAAAAGACCCGGATCAGCCAAGTCCATGCTAGGCCAGCGGAACCCGTTACCCGACAAGGCTTTCACCCGACACCTGACCCGGAAGTTCCCGTAACTTTGGGGCTCCGTGACCCGGGAATATCCGGGACTTTTCGAGGGCAAAGTATTAGTGAAAGTATTAGTCCGCACGGGGCCCTCCGGTAAATGTCAAGATAGTTGTCGCATGAGCCTTCATGCGGCCGCTTCGGGAGTGGCCGCGTGGGTTGATTCCTGCTTGGGTGGATTGAGGGCTACCGCGTCCACCGGGGTCCAGCCTCGCGT
>JBDIWC010000030.1:0-51611 GCA_039794085.1 Gemmatimonadales bacterium | reverse complement strand
TGCGCCGACGGGGAGCGGAACTGGCGGAGATCACCTACCGGTATGTGAAACTCCCCCGGGAATTCCGGGGCAACCCGGAGTTCGGGGGGCGGGTGGCCTTTGCCCCGGTGCCGGGGGTCGGCTGGATCGTGCGAGAGTGGTCGCTGCAGACGCCGGTCTACGGCGTCCGGACTGATGATGGCAGCTTCAGTGGCCGGGCGGGACAGACGACCGTCACCAGTGAACTGGCGGCGCGGAGACGGCTGGCGGATGAGATGTCCATCGTGGGATGGCAGCTGGAGGGAGGGACCGGACGGGCGGTGGGGGAGGGGACGCCCCAGCTTCCCTCCGCCCCCGGTCTCAGGGCAAACGGCGTGGAGTCGGTGGCGGGCCAGCCCCGGCTCTGCCGGTCGGGCGCCGATGTGGGGAACGGCCTGGGGGCTGTGGTGGTCCGGGTGGAACGGGAGGATTCGGCCGTGGTGGCGCCGGACGTCCCGGTGGTGGTTGTGGTGGGAGACCCGGAGGTCCAGGTGGTGCGACTGGCCAATGACCGGCAGGTCAGCGTGGTGCGGCCGGCGGTGCAGGTCAATGGCACGAGCAGCCCGGACGGGTTCGTGGCGGTGTGCGGGGTGCCGGTCGGGGCGCGGGTCCGGGTGCACGCCGGTTCCGTGGCAGCTCCGCCGGTGCATGCGGAGGTGATGGAGTCCCCGGTGCCGGTGCGCGTGGCATACCGGCCGGTTCCGGCGACTCGCCGGGCAGCCGCTCCGGCGGGAGTGCTGCAGGGACGGGTGATCGACTCGGCGGGGACCGGGCTGCCGGATGTGCAGGTGATTGTTGTGGATGCGGGACGCCTGGCCACCACCGACAGCGGGGGGCGGTACCGGGTCACCGGAGTGCCCGAAGGCCGGTTCGAAGTGGTCTTCCGCCGGCTCGGCTACCAGCCGACCCACACCTTCCGAGCCTTCCGCCAGGACACGAGCCGGGTGGACATGCGGCTCCAGGCCGAGGCGTTCGTGCTCCCGGAGGTGGAGACCCGGGTGCGAGGTCCGTTGGAGGTGCCGGTGAAGCTCCGGGAGTGGGCCCGGCGGAGGGAATACAACGTGGGGGGGAAGTTCTGGGACGATTCCCTGCTGAGGACGAAGGAGTACCAGCGGCTGCCTGAACTGCTACAGTTGGTCCCGGGGGCGAAGATAATCAGTGGGCGGGGCGGACGCTTCCTCGCCTCGGCAAGGGGTGGTTCCCGGGCGGACATGCTACCCGAATATGCCGGACCCTGCTACGTCGAAGTGTACCTCGACGGTGCGCGTTTATCATCCGTAGGGGTGCCTGTCAATCTCGATGACCTTCCGGTTAACCACATCGCGGCGATGGAGTACTATCGGTCCGCTGCCCAGATCCCGGTTGAGTTCAACGCCACGGGTTCAGCCTGCGGGGTCTTGGCGATTTGGACCCGGGTGGGGAAGTGAGGAGAGTGGGGAGTGCGAAGCGAAGTGAGAAAGGGATCGGGCGGCTGGCGCTTCAGCGCCGGTCACCGAAGGTGCATCGCGCGGGATTCATCCCGCGTGGGCTGCGCGGCCGACAACAGGGTCCTCGCGCGTTCACGTTGGCTGAAGCCAACGCGGTGCACGCTGCGCGTGAATGCCCTGAAGGGCAGTCCCCTTTCCCCATGGCTCTCGATGTCGGTCGTGGAATCCGCGGCGGACCCCTCCCCGCGACGATGTACAGGCCATTCGCGAACGGCCCGTACGATGCTTGGGGCAATCCCCAGCCCTCGCAGGCTCGGGGGAGAGGTGGAGGGCCATCCTGTTCATCCTGTTCATCCTGTCCGAAAAAGCTACTCTTGGGGGCAGTATGTGTTTTTGGACATGGATGGACAGGATGAACAGGATGTGGTGGCGCTGCGGGGGAACCGATCCAGCGAATTCCTGGTGGTCAGCATCCACGCCCAGACCGCCAGGCGACAGGTAGCAACGACATCTCCGTAGCCCGCGTCCCGCGGCGGCCACCCCCGCGACGGTGCACGGGCCGTTCGCGAACGGCCCGTACGATGCCGAGGACAATCCCCAGCCCCTCGCGGGGCTCGGGGGAGGGGTGGGGGGCCATCCTGTTCATCCTGTCCGAAAAAGCTGCTCTTGGGAGCAGTATGTGTTTCTCGACATGGATGGACAGGATTGACAGGATGTGGTTGCTCGGCAGGGGAACGAATTCAGCGAATCACCCACGATCGAGGGAGGCTATACTGGGTTAGCGATCGCCGGGGGACGCAGCCGACGGGAAGTACACCAGCCAGCCTTCTCAGATCCCTCACTGTGTTCGGGATGACGGCGAGGGCCGGCCATGGTGGTGCCGTACGAGAGATCTCCTCCGCGGCCCGCGTCCCGCAGCGGACACCTCCCCGCGACGATGTACGGGCCGTTCGCGAACGGCCCGTACGGTGGGTAGGGACAATCCCCAGCCCCTCGCGGGGCTCGGGGGAGGGGTGGGGGGCCATCCTGTTCATCCTGTTCATCCTGTCAGAAAAAACTGCTCTTGGGTGCCTGTGGTTTCGGACATGGATGGACAGGATGGACAGGATATGATCATCCGGTGGCGTGAGCCACCTCAACTAGCCGAGCAAGGGGCGTCAGCCCCGGGAAATCCGAACGCCAGGCCGAGCGAGATGGTGCCGCGCTCGAGATTTCCGCCGCCCGCGTCCGCGGCGGACCCCTCCCCGCGACGATGTACGGGCCGTTCGCGAACGGCCCGTACGGTGGGTAGGGACAATCCCCAGCCCCTCGCGGGGCTCGGGGGAGGGGTGGGGGGCCATCCTGTTCATCCTGTTCATCCTGTCAGAAAAAACTGCTCTTGGGAGCAGTATGTGTTTTTCGACATGGATGGACAGGATTGACAGGATGTGGTTGCTCGGCAGGGGAACCGAACCAGCGAAGCCCCTGGTGGTCAGCATCCACGCCCAGACCGCCAGGCGACAGGTAGCAACGACATCTCGGCCGCCCCGCGTCCGCAGCGGACCCTCCCGGCGAGGATGTACGGGCCGTTCGCGAACGGCCCGTACGATGCCTGAGACAATCTCCAGCCCCTCGCGGGGCTCGGGGGAGGTGATCCGTTCCTCCGGTGGCGTGTAGGGGCGGGTGGTGAACCGCACTTCCTCGACCGGCCGAGCAAGGGGCGTCAGCACCGGGAAATCCGAATCGAAGGCCGAGCATGGAGGGCCGGGCGGCTTCCGCTCACGAGATCGCCACGGCGGCGTGGCCGCCTCGCGATGACAGGTCCCGCCGGGTCCGCAAGCAAGCGCCACAAACCATCCTGTGTCCTATGTCCTATGTTCTACGTCCTGACTACATTCCCTCCATCCCCCGCGTTCCTACCGACGAGGAGTCTCCATGCGTTCCCTCCTGTCCGCGCTGCTGCTTCTGGTGCCTGCCACCGCCCTGGCCCAGGGCCGAGCCTTCACCCCTGCCGACTGGCACCGGGTCACCACCGTGTCCTCTCCCGCGGTGTCGCCCGACGGGCGGCGGATCGCCTTCACCGTGACCACCGTCGCGGAGAAGGAGAACCGGCGGCACAGCGAGATCTGGCTCGCCCCCGCCGATGGAAGCACCCCCGCCCGCCGGATCACGGTGCCCACGGTGGAGAGCTCGAACCCGCGCTGGTCGCCCGACGGGACCCTGCTGCTGTTCACGTCCACCCGGCCGGGGAGCTCGGCGCGGTCGTGGGCGATGCGCATGGATGGAACCGGGGGCGAGGCCTTTGTCTATGACTCGATTCCCGCCGGGGCCTCCCTCACCCGCGACCGGAAGGTGATCGTATGGGGAGCTCCCCCGCCGCCGGATTCGGCGGACCGGACCCGCGACACCGCCTTCGCGAAGATGCCGGCCACGGCGCGCCCCCCGTGGGGATCCGTCACCCGCCCGGTCGATCCGGCCCGGTTCGACGGCCGCCACATCGTGGACCTCCCCTACAAGTCGAACAACCAGGGATTCCTCGCCAACCCGGCCCGCGCCCCCGAGTACCGGGCGGCCCAGGTCTGGCGCCGCCGGGGGGACACCGGGGCCCGGGAGCAGCTCACCCGCACCGCCTACTCGCACCGCAATGTCACCGTGTCGCCCGACGGGCAGTGGATCGCCTTCACGGCGGACCCGGAACTCCGCCCCGACTCGCTGGTCCAGGCGATTCGCGATTCCGTCTCCAAACTCCCCTATGACGCCGCCCGGGACGAGGCGCCCCGGAATGACAGCGACATCTTCCTTCTGCCGGCTGCGGGCGGGGAACCCCGGCGGCTGACGCGGGGGGACGGGAGCGAGGGAGGGCTGGTCTGGTCGCCCGATGGAGCCCGGCTCGCCTTCGTCACTCGAGTGGCCCGGACCGCCCAGGCGCAACTGCAGGTGGTGGAGGTGCGGACTGGTTCGGTGCGCGACCTGCTCGGCGACTGGCGGTACGAACCGGGCGATGTGACCTGGCTCCGGGACGGCCGCCTCGCGGTGAGCGCCGCGATCGGCGGGCGCACGGCCCTGCACCTCGTGGATCCCGCCTCGGGGCGCCGGACCGAAACAATCGCGGGGCGGCGTCGCCTGAGCGGATTCGATTACGACACTGCGGGAGCGGTCGTGGCCTACGTTTCCACCAGCCTGACCCGGCCCACCGAACTCTTCGTGGCCCGGCCCGACGGGACCGGAGAACGGCAACTCACCACCGTCAACGACGCGTTGAACTCGGAGATCGCCTGGAGCGACGCCGAACGGTTCACCTACCCCTCCGTGGGAGGACTGGAGATCGAGGGGTGGTTGATGAAGCCGCACGGCTACCAGGCCGGCAAGCGCTATCCCCTGGTGCTCTACATTCACGGCGGCCCCCACTCGGCCTACGGCGAGAACTGGTTCGACGAGTTCCAGAACCTGGCCGGGGCCGGGATGTTCGTGCTCTTCACCAACCCCCGCGGCTCCTCGGGGTACGGCGCCGACTTCACCTTCGCCACCCGGGGCCGGTGGTTCGCCGAGGATTACGAGGACCTGATGAAGGCGGTGGACATCGCCGCCGCCCGCCCCGACGTGGATCCCGCGCGGCTCGGCGTGACCGGGGGATCGTATGGCGGGGTCATGACCGCCTGGGTGACGGTCAAGACGCAGCGGTTCGCCGCGGCTCAGACCGACCGGATGATCAGCAACTGGTGGTCCTGGTACGGATCGTCCGACGCGCAGGGCCTCACCGAGTTCGAGTTCTACGGCAAGCCGTGGGACAACCCCGCGATGTACGATTCCCTCTCGCCGATCCGCTACATTCGGCAGGTGACGACCCCGACGCTCATGGTGCAGTCCGAGGAGGATCATCGCACGCCGATGACCGACGCCGAGCAGTGGTTCATGGGGCTCAAGAAGCAGGGAACGCCGGTGGAATGGGTGCGCTATCCCCGTTCGACCCACGACCTCTCGCGCACCGGGGAGCCGTGGCTCCTGGTGGACCGGCTCGGGCGGCTGCGGCAGTGGTT
This sequence comes from Gemmatimonadales bacterium, assembly GCA_039794085.1. Taxonomy (GTDB): domain Bacteria; phylum Gemmatimonadota; class Gemmatimonadetes; order Gemmatimonadales; family GWC2-71-9; genus OFTM291. Next base: position 46,150 of record JBDIWC010000030.1, on the reverse strand, counting down.
CAGCCACTGGCTCACTCCGGACGAGACCCCGTGACCACCGTGTGGCGCGCCACGATCGTGTTGGTGTTGGGATCGGCTGGAGCACTCACCGCCCAGGAACCGGTCGCCTGGGGCTCCGGCCCTGACGCGGTATTCCACACCTTCAGCATCGTGGCGCGGGATCCCGCCACAGGGGAGATCGGCGTCGCCGTCACCACCCGGGTCCCCTGCGTGGGGAACGGGGTCCCCTGGGTCAGGGCGGGCGTGGGAGGCGTGGCCACCCAGGCCAACACCCGCGTGGCCTATGGGCCGGAACTGCTCGATGCGCTGGCCGCCGGGATCGCCCCGGCCGATGCCCTTCGAGATCTCGTGGCCGCCGATTCCCTGGCCGATTCCCGCCAAGTGGGTGTGCTCGGCCTCCAGGGGAGCGGGGCCCAGCACACCGGGGCAGGGAATGGTCCCTGGGCGGGAGGACGGATGGGGACCAACTATGTGACGCAGGGGAACCTGCTGGTGGGTCCCGAAGTGGTGGAGGCGGTCGGGCAGACCTTCGAAGCGAGCGAGGGAAGTCCCCGCCATCTGGCTGACCGCCTGATCGAGGCGTTGGCCGCCGGTCATGCGATGGGAGGGGATTCCCGGAAGGGGCGGACGCAGTCGGCGGCGGTGATCGTGGCGGATCCCCGGCCCGGTCACTCGCGCCGCCCCGATGGGATCACCGCCCACATCAACGTGTGCGAGCATCCGGAGCCGGTGGCGGAGCTGCGGCGGATCTACGAGACGATTTCGCAGACGCTGGGATACCGGACCCTGGAGCAACAGTCCGGGAATGACGTGTGGCAGCTCACCCTGATGCTGCACGCCCTGGGCTACTATCGGAGCGATGAAGCGGTGCTCCGCCGGGGTCCGGGGGCGGACCGCTACACGCCGGAGTTGGCCGCGGCCGTGGATCTGTTCCGGGAGGAGGAGGGGCTCTCCACCGCACAACAAGGTTCGCCGCCGGGCCTGGTGGACCGGGACACCGTCGACCGGCTCTGGTCGGCACTGGAGGCCGCGGGCAAGGCGGACAGCCTCCGCCGGGCCTTCCTCAACATTACCGCGGTTCGCCGCTGACAGGGGAGACAGACCGACATGACCGCACCGGGGGTGACGTGGTATCGCTGGAACGACATGCCGAAGGAAAAGCTGAACGACCTGCTCGACCGGCGGCTGATCACGGGCGATCGGATGATGCTGGCGCACGTATATCTCAAGAAGGGGTGCGTCGTTCCCCGTCACCAGCACGAGAACGAGCAACTGACCTATGTGCTGGAGGGGGCGCTCCGGTTCTGGATCGGAGAGGATGAGTCGGAGGAGGTGGTGGTGGGAGCGGGAGAGGTGCTCCACCTCCCCTCGATGGTGTGGCACAAGGCGGAGGCCCTGGAGGATACGCTGGACGTGGACATCTTCAGCCCGCCGCGGGCCGATTGGCTGAGCGGAACGGACGCATACCTGAGGCGGTAGTCCCATGGATCTTGGACTGAAGGACCGGGTGGCCATCGTGGCGGCCGGGAGCAAGGGGCTCGGTCGCGCGGTGGCGGAGGAACTGGCGGCGGAGGGGGCGGCCGTGGTGATCTGCGCCCGGGGGAAGGCCGCCCTGGATACCACGTGCGACGCCATCCGGGCCCGGGGGGGCCGGGCGCACGGTGTGGTGGCCGATGTGGCGGTGCCGGACGAAGTGCAGCGGGTCGTGTCAGATGCGCGGCGCACCTTTGGCGCGGTGGACATCCTGGTGACCAACTCCGGAGGTCCCCGGGCCGGCCGGTTCGAGCAACTCACGCCCGAGGACTGGGAGGCGGCCACCCGCATTCTGCTGACCAGCGCCGTGACCTTCACCCGGGCGGTGTTGCCCGCGATGCGGGAGCGGCGGTGGGGGCGCATCCTCAACATCACCTCGATCGCGGCGAAGCAGCCGGTCGACGGGCTCATGCTCTCCAACAGTCTGCGCGGCGCTGTGACCGCCTTCGCGCGGACGCTGGCCAACGAGGTGGCGGTCGAGGGGGTGACCGTCAACAATCTCATGCCGGGCTACACCCGGACCGAACGGGTGGTGGACCTGGCCGCCCACATGGCCACGGCGGAGGGAACGACTCCCGACGCGGTCACGGCGCGTTGGGAAGCGGAGATCCCGATGCGGCGGATCGGCGAGCCGGGCGAGTTCGCCGCCCTCGCCGCCTTCCTCGCCTCCGAACGGGCCAGCTACATCACCGGCCAGTCCATCGCGGTGGATGGGGGCTGGATCCGGTCGGTCCTCTGAGCCGGCCGATGCGACTCGGACCGGGGGACCGGCGCCACTTCCTCAAGCAGAGTCTGGGAGACTGGGTCGAGCGGATGATGACGGCCACCGAGGAACGGGTGTCCGACCGGCGGTATCTCCGGCCGCCGGGCGCCCTCCCCGAGATGGCGTTCCTCGCCGCCTGCTCCCGTTGCGGGGAGTGTCTGCCGGTCTGCCCGGTCGGGGCCATCGTGAAGGTTCCCTCGCGGGGAGGCCTCGCCGCCGGAACGCCGGAGATCGACACCCGTCGGCAGCCCTGCATCGGCTGCCCCGACATGCCCTGCGTCACCGCCTGTCCCACCGGGGCGCTGACCCGTCCGGACCACGGGTGGGAAGGGTACCAGTTGGGCCGGGTGGAGTTCGTTCCCGAACGGTGCGTCACCTTCCGGGGCACCACCTGCCAGGTCTGCACCGATGCCTGCCCGGTGGGGGAACGGGCACTCGTCATGGACAACGATGGCCATCCGGTGTTGCGGTCCGAAGGTTGCATCGGGTGCGGGGTCTGCATGCGGGAGTGCATCGCCGCTCCCCCGGCCTTTACCTTCCACCTGGTGGACCGCTCATGACCGAGGCCCCCGTCTCCCTTCCCCTTCCCCTCCCCCTCCCCCTTCCCCGGCGCGTGGACAAACCGTGGGGTCACGAACTGATCTGGGCCCACACCGACCGCTACGTGGGGAAGATTCTACACGTGCGGGCGGGACATGTGCTGAGCTGCCAGTACCACCGGGTGAAGGACGAGACCATGCATCTGCTGCGGGGCGAGATGATCCTCCGGCTGGGAGAGGGAGACACGGCGGAATCCCGGCCCTTCCGGGAGGGGGACTCCGTCCACATTCCCGCGGGCACCATCCACCAGATCGAGGCGGTGACCGACAGCGACGTGCTCGAGGCCTCCACTCCGGAGCTCGACGATCTCGTGCGCCTGAGCGACCGTTACGGGAGGAGCTGACATGCAGGTGATCATTCCGTTGGCCGGCAAGGGCACCCGTCTCCGTCCCCATACCCACCTGGTGCCGAAGCCGCTGCTGCGCGTGGCCGGCCGGCCGGTGATGGACTGGGTCATGGACCGGATCGAGGGGCTGGAGGTCTCGGAACTCATTTTCATCACCGGCCACCTCAAGGAGCATGTCGAGGCCCATGCGCGCTCCCGGTACCGGTGGCCCTCCCGGTTCATCGAACAGCGGGTTCAGGACGGCACCGCGGGGGCGGTGAACCTGGCCCGGCCGCACGTGCATGGTCCGGTCCTGATCATCTTCGTGGACACGGTGTTCGACGCCGACCTTACTCTTATTTCCCGCAGCGACGCCGACGGGATCATCTGGGCCAAGGAGGTGGAGGACTGGCAGCGGTTCGGCGTGGTCGTGACCGATCGGGAGGGGTACATGACCCGGATCGTCGAGAAGCCGTCGACGCCGGTGTCCAAGCTCGCCAACATCGGCCTCTATTTCATTCGCGACGTCGACGCCCTCTGGGCCGGTATCGACCACACCCTGCGGGCCCCCACGAACAAGGGGGAGTACTACCTGACCGACGCCTTTCAGCACATGATCGACCGCGGCCGCCGGATCCTCACGGCCGAAGTGGGCGGGTGGCACGACTGCGGCAAGCTCGACACCCTTCTGGAGACCAACGCGACCCTCCTGGCGAGCCATGCGCCGGCTCCCCCCTCGATTCCCGGGGTCACGATCCACGCACCGGTGCTGATCGGGGAGGGGGTCACCCTCGAGCGGTCCATCCTCGGTCCCAACGTGACGGTGGAATCGGGCACCGTGATCCGGGACGCCACCGTGGCGGACAGCATCGTGGGCGCCGATTGCCGGATCGAACGGGCCGTGGTGACGAAGAGCATGCTGGGCGACCGGGTACAGGTGACCGATCTCACGCTCCAGGCGAGCCTGGGCAATGATGCGGAGTGTCATGGCCCCCTCCCCCACTCCTGACGATCTCTGCCGGTCCTGGCTCGATCTTCAGGACCACTTCGATCCCGCCTCGGCGAGCCTCCAGGGGGTTCACGAGGCGGACGCGCGTCTGGGTGACTGGGATGCGGAGGCCGTGCAGGAGTATCTGGCGGCGACCCGCTCCATCGCCGGGGCCGTGGAGGGGATCGATGTCGAGGAGATGTCGGAGGAGATCAACCGCACCGCTCTGCTCGACCTGCTGCGGGTGGAGGAATCCCGGATTCACGACGAGGCCCCGCACCGGCACGATCCCGCGCTCTGGGTTCACCATCTGGTCACCGCGTGTGAGGCCCTGCTCCGTCTCCCCGCCGATTCCGACTCGGCGGTCGTCACCGCGGACCGCCTGGCCGCCATCCCCCGGTTCCTGGCCTCGGCCCGGGCGACTCTGGCCGAACCGCCCTCGGTCTTTCTCGATACCGCACGGGCCCTGCTTCCCGGTCTGGCGACCCTGCTCCAGGCCGTGGTGACCCGCCACGCTCCCCTTGCCCCGGACCCCGCCACCTTCAGTGCGCGGGCGGAAGCCGCGCTGCGGGAGCTGATCGAGTTCGGCGTCGCCCTGCGGGACGAGATGGAGGTCCACGCCGAGGCCCAGGCCTTCGCGGCGGGCGAGGACGACTTCGAACGGCGTCTCCATCATGAGCACGCTCAGCGGGGAACCGCCGCTGAACTTTGGCGTCATCTCATGCACGCGGTGGAGGATACCCTGCCCCAGGTGGAGGAAGCCGCCGCCCGGATCGATCCCGATGCCGGATGGCGGGAGATCCTGGAGCGCCTGGCCATGGAAGAATCAGGGGATCCGGTGGAGGCCGTGGCCGCCTGGCTTCCCGCCGCACGGCGGCATGCGGTGGAGATGGGTCTCGTGGAGGAGGGAGACGGGGGGGAGGGGGACGCGCTGGATCTTGCCCTGGCGCGGGAACCGGAGACCATTCTCGCGCCGTGGGGCCGCTATCGTCCCGCGGGGCGAGAGGGAGAGTGGCCCGCCGTCCTGTCGGTGAGTGCCGCCTCGGTGGCGTGGCGAGGCCCGGCCCTCACGGCGGTGCTCGGAGGCGTCCCCGGCATGCATCTCCTGGGTTCCGGACAACGGAATCTTGACTCGGCGGTGCGCCGATTGCCCGCGAGCACCGGACGGATGCGTGGATGGGCTCTCCACGCCGCCGATCTCATGGCCGGGAGCGGATTCCTGACCGATCCCGCCGACGGGCTCCGCTACCGGGCTCTGCGATACGGTGCCCTCCACCTGGCCCTGGCCGACATCGGCATGCACACCCGCCAGTGGTCCGCCACGACCGCAGTGGAACACCTCGCGACGCATCTTCCCTGGCCGCCGGAGGTGCTCCTCGCCGAGGTCCGGCGGATCGCGCGGGAACCGACCGTGGCCGTTGCGGCGGTGCTCGGGGCCGAGGGGTTGGCCGCCACGCGACGGGACTGGGTGGCGGGACATGCGGGGGAGACCGGTTCCGCGGCCACACGTGCGATGCTGCAGTTCGGCGGCTTTCCCGTGACCCTGGTCCGGTGGGGACTGGACCTCGATCCATGACGACGCGCGCGTCGGGTGCGGATCCGGCACGTCTCCCGGCCACGGTCCGGGGTCTCTCCCTCGTGTCGCTCGGCAATGACCTGGCCAGCGAGATGGTCTATCCCTTGCTTCCCGCGTTCGTGACCGCCCTGCCCGGAGGCGGCGCCGTGGCGCTGGGCGCCCTGGACGGGGCCGCCGATCTGGCCGGTGGGGGCATCCGGTGGATCAGCGGTCGTCTCGCCGACCGGCCCGGCTGGCGGTTTCCCCTGATCCGATGGGGCTACGCCCTGGCGGTGGTGATCCGGCCCCTGATCGCGGTGACCGGGACGGCGTGGCAGGTCGTCGGACTCCGGGTCACCGACCGAGTGGGGAAGGGGCTCCGCAGTCCGGCCCGGGATGCCCTGATCGCGGACATCACTCCGCGCGCCATGCACGGCAGGGCCTTCGGATTCCATCGGGCGGCCGATCACCTCGGGGCCGTCCTCGGAGCGCTGGCCGCGTGGGGACTGCTGGCGGCGGGTCAGGGGGTACGGGACGTGATCCTCTGGTCGGCGATTCCCGGACTCCTCGTGCTTCTGGTTCTCCATCGGGCCCTGATCCATGCGGCCCGGGAACGATCGGCCACTCCCGTGGCTCCCGCGGTTCGAACGTCCGAGAAGATGAATCCTCCGGCCGGGGAGGTGGATGCCGAGGGCCGGGGGTTCTGGGTACCGGCCGCGGCGCTGGCGGTACTCGTGGGCGGCCGGATGCCGGAGGCCCTGCTGCTGCTCCGCCTCCAGGATCTGGGGACATCCGTTGCCACGGTGCCCCTGGTCTGGGCGGGATTGCACGTGGTGCGTTCCCTGGCGGCGTGGCCCGGCGGGTGGCTCACGGATCGAGTGGGAAGCTCCCGCACCCTGGTGGGCGGCGGCGTACTGCTCGCCGTCGTTCTCGCTCTTTTCGGACGGGTGACGGGCACCGGGGGCGGAATTCTCGTGTTTCTGGGCTTCGGGGTGGTCAGCGGTCTGCTGGAGAGCGCGGAGAAGGCGGCCATCGCCCGGCTGGCTCCGGTCCGTACCGGGCGGGCCTTTGGCTCCTACCAGGGAAGCGTGGCGCTCCTGGCCCTCCCGGTCGGGCTGGGGTACGGGGCGTTATACCAGGTGTGGGGGGGAGAGTGGGCGCTCCTGACAGCGGCGCTGGTGGTCGGGGTGGCGAGCCTCGCCTGGTGGCGGGCCAGCCGCTAGCGGGTGAGGGGACGCCTTGCGGCATGCCGCGGGCGCCCGTAGCTTCGACATCTATGCCCTATCCCAATCCGAGCCGGGGTACCCCTTGGCATGCCGGGGCACCCGAGGGGACCGCCGGGGCCACTCTGACCGAGCCGAAGCCCTCGGTCGACTCCGGAGCGGGACACCGGGGCAGAGTGGCCCTCATCACCGGGGGCGCCACCGGACTCGGTCGGGCGATCGCGATGGAGTTCGCCCGCCAGGGATGCAACATCGTCTTCTGCTTCAAGGATCTCCCGGGCCGGGATGTGCGGGAGAGCGCCCTGCTCACCGAGACCTCGCTCACCGCCATGGGGGTCGAGGTCTACGCCAACTGTTGTGACATCCGGAACCGGGTGGAGGTCGCGGAGTTCATGCGGCAGGCGTGCGAGCGGTTCGGCACGGTGCACTACCTCATCAACAATGCGGGCATCGCCAAGGACGGAGCGCTGTGGCGCTTGAGTCCCGCCACCTGGAACGATGTCATCGAGACGAACCTGACGGGGGCCTTCAACTGCATCGCCGAGCTGTCGCCGGTGTTCCGGCAGCAGCGGTTCGGGAAGGTGGTTTCGGTGTCGAGCCACCAGGCGATCCGTCCCGGGTTCGGTGTGGCGAGCTATGCGGCGAGCAAGGCGGGACTCGAGGCGCTGACCCGGAGCGCCGCGGTGGAGCTCGGCCCGGCCAATGTGAACGTGAACGCGGTGGCCCCCGGGTTCGTGCGCACGGAACGGCTGGAGGAGCTTCCGCCCGACGTGATCGACCGGGCCCGCAAGCGATCGGTGCTGGGCCGGCTGGCGGATCCCGGCGACATCGCGAACGTGGTGGCGTTTCTCTGTTCGGATGAGGCCCGCCACATCACCGGCCAGACGCTGGTGGTGGACGGGGGGTTGTCCCTGGGGTAGGCGGCAGGGAAGTTTGAAGTTCGAAGTTTGAAGTAGGGGCGAACGGCGTTCGCCCGTTCACAATCCACGGGACGTCACCTCGGCGAAAGCCGAATCCCCGGTATCGTCATCGCGAGGACCCCGCAGGGGTCCGTGGCGATCTCGTGAGCGGGCGTACGGCGCAGCGGGTGATGGGTGACCTTCATGCCGGAATTCCCTGGCTCATGACCGGGCTCGGCGCCTGCGGCAATGGATCCCGTTTCCGGGAAGGGCGCAGCACGCTGTGCCCCTACCCGCCCCTTGCTCGGCCCGTTGCGGTGGGCGGTTCACGAACCGCCCCTACGCGCCACCGGGTGCAGGAACCGCCACCCGTTGCCTTGGCCTGCCTCGGTGGCTTGTGAAATAATTCACAAATGCGGGGAACAGGGCGCAACACGCTGCGCCCCCCGCAGCCTTGGTGTCGATCGGAGGCGGCCACGCAGGCGGCGGGCTCCGTGTCGCCAATCTCTCTGCCGTGCGCCCCGGCTGGTTTCAAAGGGTCGGCATCGTGGTCCCGACGACGGGAAGTACACCCGCGTCGGTCTCGGATCCCTCGCCTGCGGCTCGGGATGACAGCCCGTCTTCCTCCTTCCTCCCGTCGCATCACCCCTACTCCCCATTCCCTAAGCCGGCAGAGCCGGAACCAGAGAAGCGCGTCGGGGTCGCGCGTGGGGTTTCTTCGGCATGGGTTCCTGTCCCTCCGGAGCCCTCTCCCCACCCCCAGAGCCAACCACAAGAAGCACAAAAGGCACAGAAACCTCTCTCGCCCCTGGTGGGCCCCCAGGCGCACCGAGATGTGCCTCTTGTGACTTCTGTGCTTTTTGGGGCCATCTCCCTCGCACGGCGCGGCCGTTGCGATCGATGTGTCTGCCGGGGGGGGGCGGGAGTTGCCCGAAAGATTGTTGCCGTTTTGTGCTCAATGTTTGTCCGTAAGGGACTACTGTCCCATGTTCTCTGTCCTAAGCCGACAGAGCCGGAACCAAAGAGGCGCCTCGGGGTCGCGTGGGTTCCCCGGGGCTTTCGCCCCGGGCTCGGCGGCGAGAGGCCGTTCACACGGCCGGGTGGTCGCCCGAGCTCCTCTGTGGCGCGTAGGGGCGGTTCGTGAACCGCCCTTCCCACCTCCCCTGGCCGAGCAAAGGGCGTCAGCCCCGGGAAAAACCAATCGCCTGGTCACGGTACGCGCCGCGACTCTTGTTCATCTCCCGAGAGGCCTCCAAGTTGGATGCCTTTCCAAACGTCCTCAAACACGCTGCCCGTAAGGGTTTCCGGGCGTCGCCCAAACTATTGTTGCTTTTTTGTGTTCAATCTTGTCCGTAAGGGACTACTCCCTACTCCCCATTCCCTCCTCGCTCTTTCCCCGGCCTACTACCGCAACAGTTCCTCCAACATCACCGCGGCATCGGTCCGCGCGTCCCGGTACTTCACGATCACCGCCGCGTAGAGGGCGACACCCGCATCCGCGCCGGGCCCGTGCCGCACCGGGCGGGTCCCGGGAACCACCACGGCACCCGCCGGGATCTCCAGCGGGGCCGTACCCTCGCGCCGCAGCACCCGGTCGTGCACCAGGTCGATCACCGGGGTTCCGCCGGTGAGCAGGACCCCGGGTGCCAGCACCGCCCTCTCCCGCACGATCGTCCCCTCGTACACTCCGCAGTTCCCCCCGACCAGCACGTCGTCCTCGATGATCACCGGGAGCGCCCCGGCCGGTTCGAGCACCCCGCCGATCTGCGCCGCGGCGGAGAGATGCACCCGCTTGCCGATCTGCGCGCACGACCCCACGAGCGCATGGCTGTCCACCATCGTTCCCTCGTCCACGTACGCGCCGACATTGATGTACATCGGGGGCATGCAGACGACCCCGCGGGCCACATAAGCCCCCTCACGAACAGTTGACCCCCCCGGCACCACGCGGATCCCGTCCTCGACACGGAAGGTCCGGGGGGGGAAGGTGTTCTTGTCCACGAAGGTCAGGGGACCGGCCGACGGGAGCGCCTCCAGAGCCCCGAGCCGGAAACCCAGCAGGATCCCCTGCTTGACCCAGGTGTTGGTGGTCCAGTCTCCTGGTGTATTCCGTTCCGCCGCGCGGATCTCGCCCCGGGTGAGGGCATCGCGAAACTCCAGGAACACCGCGAGCGCCGCCGCGCGCTCACGGTCGGGCACCCCGCCGGTGTACCGTTCGATGACCGGACGCAAGGCCTCCTTCCCGGATGCGCTCATGCCGCCCCCGCCCGGGCCAGCGCATCGCGCAGGCGCTCCGTGGTGGTCTCCGAAACGGGTACCAGCGGCAGCCGGAGCACGTTCTCGATGTGGCCCATCAGGTGGAGCGCAGCCTTGACCGGGCCGGGGTTGGTCTCGGCAAAGTTCGCGTCAATCAGGGGAAGGAGCCGGTAGAGCAGGGCACGAGCCCTCGCCAGGTTCCCGGTGCGGGCGGCGCGGACCATCTCGGTCATGGGGCCGGGCGCCTCGTTGCTGGTGACGGAGATGAGCCCGTCTCCCCCGCAGGCCACCATGCCAACCGTGAGGGCATCCTCCCCCGACAGGACGACGAACCCCTCTGGCCGGTCGGCGAGGATAGCCATGGCCTGCAGGAGATCGCCGCTCGCCTCCTTGATCCCGGCAATGCGCGGATGCGCCGCGAGCGCCAGGACGGTGTCGGGGCGCATGTTGAGCCCGGTGCGCCCCGGCACGTTGTACAGGATCACCGGAACGGTGGAGGCATCGGCCACGGCCTCGAAATGGCGACGGAGGCCCTCCGGCGTGGGCTTGTTGTAGTAGGGTGTGGCGCTCAGGATCCCCTGCACGCCGAGTGCGCACATGGCCCTGGTCTCGTCCACGGCGCGGCGGGTGTCGTTGTCGGTGGCGCCGACCACCACCGGAACCCGGCCCGCGGTGGTCTCGACCACGGTGCGCACCACCGTCTCCCGTTCCAACGGGGTGAGGGTCTGGGCCTCCCCGGTGGATCCGCACGGCACCAGGAAGTCGATTCCTTCCGTGATCTGCCATTCCACGAGCCGTCGCAGCGCCTCCAGATCGAGCGCGCCATCGCCGCGCATCGGGGTCACAATCGCGGTTCCGCATCCGGTGAAGCTCATGAGGATCCTCCAAAGAGCATGTCGGCAAAGGTGTGCACCCCCGGGTGACCGGGGAGCCACTCGGCAGCGCGGATCGCTCCTTCGGCAAAGATCGATCGATCCCGCGCCGTGTGCGTCAGGGTGATGGATTCACCGGGACCGTCGTAGAGCACCTGGTGGGTGCCCGGCACCGATCCGAGGCGGAGCGCGGTGATGGGAAAGGGGTGATCGGGGTCACAGGCGCGGAGTCGGGCCTGCAGGTCGAGGGCGGTGCCGGAGGGGGCGTCCCGCTTTGCGGTGTGATGGGTCTCGGTGACGGCGGCGTCGAAGGTGTCGAGGCCCCGAGCCGCGGAGGCGAGCGATTCCGCCGCGCGAAGAAAGAGCTGCACCCCGATGGAGAAGTTGACGGCGTGGAGCAGCGCACCCGATCGCTCCGCGACGAGGCGGGTCACCTCGGGGAGATGATCGAGCCACCCGGTGGTGCCGGTCACCACCGGCAGATCGAGGGCGAGCAGCCGGCGAAGGTTGGTCTCCACGACATCGGGGCGGGTGAACTCCACCACCACGTCGGGGTTCCCCAACTGCGCGCGGGTCAACCCGTCTCCATTCTCCTCCCTGCCGACCCGCGCCACGATCTCGTGGCCTCGCGACTCGGCCACGGTGGCCACGGCCGCGCCCATGCGACCGGTTCCGACGATGGCGATGCGCATCAGCCCTCCGTGCCGATGAAGGCGTCGTGCAGGCGGCGCACCACGCCGGGCGCCTCCTCCGCGCGCACGACAAAGGTCACGTTGATCGCGGACGATCCCTGCGAGATCACCTCAACGTTGGTGTCGCTGATGGCGCCGAAGAGTCGCGCCGCGATGCCCGGCGTGGTGCGCAATCCGATTCCCACCACGGCCACGATGGCCCGCCCGGTGGCGACGTCGACCCGTCCCAGGGCCTCCAGCTCGGGCCGGAGAAATCCGAGCGCCGCCTCGTCCTCGATGGTCAGGGACACGCTTACCTCGCTGCTGGCCAGCACGTCGACCACCACCTCGTGCCGCTCGAAGATCTCGAACAGACGCCGGAGAAACCCGTAGGCGCCCAGCATGCGGGGGGCCTGGACGGTGATCACCGTGATGCCCCGCTTCCAGGAGATGGACCGGACCGGCCCGGAGGCGAGGCCGAAGTCCACGCCGGCCACGATCCGGGTTCCCGGTCCCTCGGGGCGTCTCGAGTTGAGAATGTGGATCGGAATTCCGGCTTCCACCAGGGGGAGCTGGGTCGCGGGGTGCAGCACCTTGGCTCCGAAGGTGGCCAGTTCGGCGGCCTCCTCGTAGGTGGCGACGGTGAGGCGGCGGGCATGGGGCACGACGCGCGGATCGGCGGTCATGAGCCCATCCACGTCGGTCCAGATCTCCACGCGGGTGGCGCCGAGTGCCCCCCCGAGCAGCGTGGCAGTGAAGTCGGAGCCGCCCCGGCCCAAAGTCGTCGGGCGGTCGTCGGGGGCTCGGCCCAGGAACCCCTGGGTGACGGGGACCTTGCCCTGTTCCAGGAGCGGACCGAACACCCGGGGAGCGGCCTGGGCCAGGGCGGCCCGGTCCGGCGTGGCCCGGGTGAATCGCGCGTCGGTCCGCATGACGGACCGCACGTCGACCAGCACCAGCGGGAGGCCGGCGCCGATGCCGGCCGCGACGATCATTGCACTGCTCCACAGCTCCCCATGGCCGGCGAGCCAGTCGAGTTCCTCCGGCGTGGCCGTGCGGCCGGATCGTCCCGCGAGGACCACTCCGATCTGGGCGATCTCCTCCAGCACCGGGGCGATGGCGGCCTCGTCGAGCCCCAGGGAGTCGGCCACGTCGCGGTGGCGCGTGGCGAGCGCGAAGATACCGTCCCGGACCGCGTCTCCGTCGCCGTGGGCCGTCATGGTGGCGAGGCGGAGCAGTTGATCGGTAACGCCGGCGAGGGCCGAGACCACCACCACCGGTTGTTCGGGGAGGCGGTCGCTGACGATGCGAAGGAGACGACGAATCGCCTCGGCGTCGCCCACCGAGGTCCCCCCGAACTTGGCGACGATCACGCCACATCTCCCCGGGCGACGAGCAGTTCGGCGTCCTGAATCGCGAGACCCGCGGCGCCGCGGATCGTGTTGTGCACCAGAAGGACGAGGCGCACGTCGAGCACGGGGCAGGGGCGGATCCGGCCCACCGTGACCGTCATGCCCCGGCCCCGGTCCCGGTCGAGCCGTGGTTGTGGCCGGTCGGGTCGAGGGTCCACCACGATCGGGTGCTCGGGCGTGGAGGGGAGGGAGCGGAGGAGGTCGGACGGAGCGGCGGCGAGCAGCGCGTGGCGCACCTCGTCGGGGGTGACACGCCGTGCGAATCCGACGGAGACCGTTTCGGTGTGCCCGTCGATCACCGGAACCCGGTTGGTGTGCGCGCTCACGGCGATTGCGGCATTCCTGAAGGTGCCCGCGGTCATGTCTCCCAACAACTTGCAGGTTTCGGCGGCGATCTTCTCCTCCTCGCCCCCGATGAAGGGGATCACGTTGTCGAGGATGTCGAGCGAGGCCACCCCGGGGTAGCCGGCGCCTGACACGGCCTGCATCGTGTTCACCACGATCCGATCCACACCGAAGGCACGGTGCAGGGGCGCCAGCACCATCGCGAGACCCGCTGTGCTGCAGTTCGGATTGGCCACGAGCGCGCCGGTCCAGCCACGGCCGGCCCGCTGCCTGGGGAGCACGTCGAGGTGATGGCCGTTGACCTCCGGAATGACGAGGGGGACATCCTCCGCCATGCGGTGGTTGCGGGTGTTGGTGACGACGGTGGCCCCGGCACGGGCAAAGGCCTGCTCGATCGGAGTGGCGATCTCCGCCTCGAGGGCCGAGAAAACGATGCGTCCCGGGAGCGGCGGTTCGGAGGGCGCCACCACCATCTTCGCCACGGCCTCGGGAAGGGGGGTCGTCTCGCGCCACCGGACCACGTCGGCGTAGGGGCGTCCGGCACTCCGCTCGCTCGCCGCCAGGGCCACCACCTCGAACCAGGGGTGACCGTCCAGGAGGCGCACGAACTTCTGGCCCACCGTGCCGGTGGCGCCCAGAATGGCGACCGGGATGCGACTCGACGGGGGAGTCATGTCCGATCGGCTTCCAGGAGCGTGCGAATCAGGCGGATGTAGGCCGAGATCCCCTCGCGCAATTCCGCCTTGGTGATCCGTTCGTCGTCGGTGTGGGCCACCCGGATGCTGCCCGGTCCCAGTTGGTAGCCGGTGCCCCAGGCGGAGAGGAGGGGCCAGTCGGAGGTGTAGGATACGACCGTCGTATCCCACCCGTCGAGCGGAGTGGACCAGACGGGCGGAATCTCCAGGGGGAAGCTGGCGATCACGCCGAGGGGCTCGGCGATGGCGGTAATGGTGTCGCGGAGGGGGCCGGATGGTCCGACGGTGCGGATCAGCAGCTCGGCGGACGCATGAGGTGGAATCACGTTGGGCGCCACTCCGCCGGAGAGACGGCCGATGTTCAGCGTGGAGGGACCGAGTACCGGGTCCGTCGGGAGGGCCAGGGACCGGATGGCGTGGAGCGCATCGAGCAGGGGATCGATGGCGGATCGTCCGAGTTCGGGATACCCCGAGTGCGCCGCGGATCCGGAGGCGGTGAGGGTGACGCGGAGAGTTCCCTTCTGTCCGATGGCGAGACGGTTCTCCGTGGGCTCCCCATTGACCAGGAATCGCCCCGTGCCCGAGAGGGTGGCGGCCGCCAGGGCGCCATCCGACCCGTCCTCCTCCCCGACCAGGAAGAGGAGCCCGATCCGGTCCTCCCCCTCGTCCGCGAGCGTTTCCGCGGCGGTGACCATGGCGGCGGCGATTCCCTTGGCGTCGACGATACCTCGTCCCCACATCGTGCTGGTGTCCTCGTGCGGGGCCGGTCCTCCCGGGACGGTATCGAGATGGGTCGAGAGGACCAGGACCGGCGTGTTCCGCGTGGCGTAGAGATTGTCTCGTCCGGGGGTGACCTCCTGGCGGTGAACCTGCCACCCGTGGCGGCTCAGAAGGTTCGCCAGAAATGACGCGACCTCCCCTTCCTCACCGGTGGGAGAGGGAATGGAGACGAGTTGGCGCGCGAGGGTCACCACGTCGTGGGTCCCATGCGACGGACGCCCCGGCGAGTTCCGCGGCGGGGCGTCTGGGGTATCCCGGTTCACGTGGATCGCTATCCCCGTCTGCCCGGCTTCCCTCCGCCGGCGCGCACTGGGTGCGCCCGGTCGAGGGTGGAGCAGGGAGGCCTGGATCGGGTGATGTGTGGGTTCACGCGAACGAACCTATCTGCACCCCTGATCCCGGGGCAAGTCTCACGACTCCGGGAGCACGACGTCCGAGATCCTGATGCTGAGGTCGTCGTCCACGCGCTGGAACTCGAAGTTCGCGAGGATGTCGACCGGATGGCCGAGTTGGGACTGCCAGCGGAGGGTCACGGAATCGGGATTGCGGTCGAGGATGTCCTGGGCGAGGTCGAAGAGGCCTATGAAGGTCCGGAACAAGGTGTCGGAGGGGGCCGTCACCGGTGCGCCGGTCGTCTCGTCGGTCAGGCTGACGATGTTTCCGTTCGCCACCTCCACCCGGGCGATCTGGGTTCCCCCGGTGCAGAGGCAGGATCGGAGCATGGTGAAGGAGTAGGTTGTGATCCCCGAACTCACCCAGGCGGCGCGAGCCAGGTTCAAGGTCTCCTGAGAGCTGGTGTTTCCGCTCGATCCTGAGGAGCAGCCAGTACCGGCGAGGAGGGAGAGTCCGATCAGGAGGGTTCGTGAAATCGACATGATTGGATTCCGTGTGGCGGTGTCGTTGGACAGTCCGAAATGTAGTCTGGGGGACGTTCCACCGTGCGCCAGTCGCACAGGGTGATCACACGGCTCGGGTTCCCCAAGGGCGGAGGACGAGGGAGGCGCCAACCGCCGTGGTGAGGATGGTCATGATGATCACCAGAGACCAGGCCGGCGGGAGGTGGGCCCAGGGACTGACCACCATCTTGACCCCGACGAAAAGGAGGATGAGAGCCACCCCCGGCTTGAGATACGAGAAACGATCGAGGGCACCGGCCAGAACAAGGTAGAGGGCGCGAAGGCCGATGATGGCGAACACATTCGAGCTGTAGACGATGAAGGGGTCGCGGGTGACGGCGAAGACGGCCGGGATGCTGTCGATGGCAAAGACCAGGTCGGACCACTCGATCATCAGGACCACCAGCACGAGCGGTGTCGCGACCCATCCCCGCCGGGTGCGAATAAAGAAGCGGCCGTCCCGGGCGTAGGCCCGGGTAAAGGGGAAGAGTCGGCGGGCCAGCCGGACGACCGGATTGTGCTCCGGTTCGATCCGGGAGGGGGCCTCCCGGAACATCCGGATTCCGGTGATGATGAGGATTCCTCCGAACACCCAGATGATCCAGGTGAAGCGACTCAGGAGGAGGGCACCGGCACCAATCATGACGCCTCGCATGACGATGGCTCCGAGGATGCCCCATTTGAGGACCCTGGGCTGCAGGGCGGCGGGGACGGCGAAATACTGAAAGATCAGGATGAAGACGAAGAGGTTGTCGACCGAGAGGGTGAGCTCAATCAGGTACCCGGTGTAATACTCCAGGGCGTGGGTCGAACCCTCGCGCAGTCCGAGGAACACCCCGAAGAGGAGGGCCATTGCGACGACACCCCCGCTCCACGCCAATGCCTGGTGGGGAGCGAGGGTGTGGGATCGTCGGTTGAGAACGCCGAGGTCGAGGACCAGGAGCACCCCGACCAGCAGCGTGAACCCGAGCCACACCGCCGGGGGGTGCGCGGTCACCTCAGGATGACCGGCCGAGCGCCATCAGCGCCCGGACGCGTGCCTCCGTGGGGGGATGGGTGCTGAAGAGTCCCGCGATCCCTCCGCCGTGGGCCGCCAAGGGGTTCACCTGAGCGAGGGGGGCGGCGGCGGGCATCACATCCATGGGGATCTGCCGGGCCATCCTGTCCAGGCGGGTCAGTGCCCGGGCCAGCGGGTCGGGTCGGCCGAGGATCTGGGCCGCCACCCGGTCGGCCTCGAACTCCCGCTGGCGGGAGACCGCCATCTGGATGATCATGGCCGCCACCGGTCCGAGCAGCATCACGACGAGGGCCACTGCGGGATGCCCTCCTTCCCGGCGGCCCCCGCCGAACATGAGCAGATAGGGGAGGTACCCGATCGCCCCGGCGAACCCGGCGGCGATGGTCGAGATCAGCATGTCGCGGTTCTTGATGTGGGCCAGCTCATGGGCGATGACACCCTCCAGCTCGTCCTGCGGCATGTGCTTGAGGATCCCGGTCGTGACGGCCACGACGGCCTTTCGGGGGCTGCGACCGGTGGCAAAGGCGTTGGGCTGTTCGTGCGGAGCCACGGCCACGACCGGCATGGGGAGGCCGGCCCGCTGGCGGAGACGGTCGACCAGGGCGTAGAGCTCCGGGGCCTCCTGCGCCGTCACCACCTTGGCCCGGTACATCCGGAGCACCATGCGGTCGGAAAAGAAGTACATGATGAAGTTCATGGCCGATCCGAGAACCAGCGCCATGATCAGGCCGCTGGTGCCGCCCAGCATCTGGCCCAGGACCAGAAAGAGGCCCATCAGGCCGGCCATCAGAATGAAGGTCTTGAAGTTGTTCACGCCATGCTCCTTGTGTGTTCCATGCCAAAAGGGCGAGACCCCGTCGCCCGGCTCTGAGCCGGGGACGAAGGTCTCGCCCTGATGACGACCGTACCGGTCGTGGTCCCACGGTACCGTGCCGGGGGATACCCGACAGTCTTGACGATACCGCTGTCCGCCTGAACTCGGCGGATAGGCTACTCCCCTTCAGCCCGAAATATGCCGCTCACCGGGGGGCACGGCAAGGGGCGTCACCCGGGGAGCCGCGGAGGGAGAAGGGTCAACCACGAAAAAGCACGAAAGGACACGAACGGGGGTGGAGGGGGCTCTCTTTCGTGTGTTTTCGTGTATTTCGTGGTTCCAGTTCGTCTCCTCGCCGGATCGCCATCGTGCCTCCGGGCAGGAGGCGATTCCGGATTCGCTGTCTGCTTTGGCGCATCTGGTGGTCGGGTCTGGGGTGAACTCACTCCAATGCCTGAAGAGCCAGGAAAATACCTGCTCACCAGGGATCGAAAGGCCTCATCCCCGTGCGTGTCGGATCGGGATCCCTTCGTGGGCTCCAAGCACCGTTGCGCCCCGGGCCGTGGCGCCCTTGCGTTGAGGCAATCAAGGCCTATTGCACGCACGGGGCCGAGGGGTCGGGCTTCGGCTTGTCCACCACCACCCGGTGGTCGAGGTTCGCCACGGTCCGGGCCAGGTCCTCGATGAACCGGGAGACCCGCGCCAACTGGTCATAGTCGATGTACTGGGGTTCGTCGGTGACGATGTGGTAGTCCCGATGCCCGCCGGTGGACATGAACACCACCGGGATCCCATATCGGGCGTAGTTGTAGTGGTCACTCCGGCAGTAGTACTGGTCGGGGTGATTGTTGGCGTCGAACTGGTAATCGAAGCGGAACCCGAAGCGGCCCTCGGTGTTCCGGGTCTCCACCAGGTCGCCGAGTTCGGTGCTGAGCCGCCGGGAGCCGATAAGCTGCAGGTAGCCGGGGCCGCCGTTGGGAAGATCCGCTGCCCCGCCGCGCCCCACCATGTCCACGTTGATCGCGGCGACGATGGAGTCCCGCGGGACGGTTGGGTGGTCGCTGAAGTGCTCCGACCCGAAGAGCCCGAGTTCCTCCGCCACGTGCCAGATGAAGAGGATGGAGCGCTTGGGCCGGTCCGGGGCGGCCGCCATCGCCTGGGCCACCTCGAGCAGAGCCACCGATCCGCTGCCGTCGTCATCGGCGCCGTTGGCGATGGAATCGAGGCGTCCGGGCCGGAGAGCCCTCACGCTGTCGAGCATCTGCTGGATCCGGGGGAGCTGTTCGGCGGTGGCCTCCGCATCGCCATTTTCCACGCCGCGGGGACGCACCACGGTGTTGTACACTCGCAGGGAGTCGTGATCCACGGTCTCATCCTGGAGACCGGTGTGGTCGCTATGGGCACCGACGAGAACGTATTCGGAGCTGAGGGTGGGATCGCTGCCCCGGAGCAGCCCCACGACGTTGCGGGCCGGTGCTTCGGTGTCGCGGTACTCGTACCCGGCGGTGCCGCCGAGGGGCTTTCCCATCGCCCCGGGGAGGGCCTGTTCCAGGGGACGGCCCACGATCCGGACCGCGACCGAGGGGGAGATCAACATCCCGACCTGTCCGGCCTGCGGCAGGTCGCCGGGGAAGTACCCGGTTGACGCGTCCGTGAGGAAGCTGAAGAACTGCCGGGGGAAGATGTCGAGCGCCGCGACCAGGAATCCAGCCGCGTCGGCATACTGGCCGATCTGCGGATGACCCCAGAAGAGAAAAGAGGGTTGGCCATTCCCCGCGATCGGTGGGAGAAAGACCACGAGCTTTCCTGCGGCATCGGCGGGGGAGATCGCGTTGTTGGCGCCGAGGCGTCCGCCGAAGATGGTGGGGGTTTCCGGCCCGGTGATCAGTCCTCCGTAGCCCGGAACGACGCTCTTCGGCAGCATGAGAAAATCGGTGCCCATGGTGATGGGGACCCCATCCACGGTGAGGTCGGCGGAACCGGTGACAGCTTTGAGCGGTACATTCTGGAAGAACGTGCCATCGTCTCCCGCGGGCTCGAGTCCAATCTTGTCCAGCTCGGCGGCGAGCCAGGTGGTGGCGCGGTGATGTCCCACGGTCCCCGCGGCGCGCCCCTGCATGGAGTCGTCGGCAAAGATATAGAGCCGGGTCATGAGATCGCGGGGGGTGATTTCGGCGGTGGTCGGTGGTCCGGACCAGGTCCGGGGGAGGCCGGCACCGGCGGGCGGTGGGGCTCCCTGGGCAACCACGAGGGTGGGGAGGAGGACAAGAGAACCGAGGAGCGTCGGGGTCAGTCTGTTCACAACCATCTCCGGAAAGTGGACCGACTCCGGCCGTTGCCGGAGTCGTGAGGTCGCCAGCGAAGGGCCGCCGACCCGGGGAGCCTCTGCATCACCCTACGCCAGGAGGAGGGATTCCGTGTCACCCACTGCTCCGTCACCCACCACCCCCCGGACGGTCGTTGCCCTGGCCGGTAGTCTCCGGCGGGAATCATTCAACCAGAAACTGCTGGTTACCGCCCGCGATCTTGCGCCACGCGATCTCGGCCTGGTCCTCGGGACTATCCGCGGACTCCCGGTCTACGACGCGGACGTGGAGGAGGCCGGAGTACCCTCGGTCGTCCTGGAACTCGCCCGGGCCATCGCCGGTGCCGAGGGGCTGCTCCTGGCTTGCCCGGAGTATAACCACGGGATCCCCGGGGGGTTGAAGAATGCTCTGGACTGGCTCTCGCGGAAGGGGGTGGGATTTCCCCTGCGGGGAAAGCCGGTGGCGATCATGGGGGCCTCAGCGGGCATCGTGGGTACCGCACGGGCCCAGATCCAGCTTCGGCAGGTCCTCTATGCCGTGGGGGCGCAGGTGCTTCCACCCCCGGAGGTGCTGGTGGGTCAGGCCCAGAACAAGTTCGATGACCAGGGGCGTCTGACCGACGAGCCCACCCGGGCCCTGGTGTCGAGGTCCTTGGAACGGTTTGCCGGCTTCATGGAGGAGACGGCGCCCCGGCCATTCTCATGATCTCGGATGCGCAACGGGCCGGCCTCTCGGGGAGAGACCGGCTCGCTCGTCCTGCCGATTGATCCGGTCAGGTCACCGGGGCCCCCGGGCGGGCGTGGTCCTTGAACCATTTCCGCAGATAGGCCTGGGTGCGGAGGAAGTTGGAGGGTTTGGAGGAGGTCCCGTGCCACTCCTCGTTGAATCGCACCATCGCCGTGGGCACCTTGAGGAGCTTGAGCGCCTGGTAGTACTCCTCGGTCTGCGGCATCGGGGTTCGGAGGTCCTTGACGCCGGTCATGAGCATGGTGGGGGTCTTGACGTTGCCCACGTACATGAGGGGGGAGCGCCGGAGATGCTCGCTCGGATCCTCCCAGGGGAGGTGCTCGAAGTTCCGGTACCATCCCGATCCGTCGGTGGTGCCGACGAAGCTCAGCCAGTTGGTCACCGGGCAGTTGGCCGAGGCGGCCGCGAACCGGTCGGTGTGACCCACGATCCAGGAGGTCAGGACGCCGCCGCCGCTGCAGCCGTAGACGAAGAGGTTGTTCGGATCCACGTATCCCCGGGCGAGGACTGAATCGACCCCGATCATGAGGTCGTTGTAGTCCTTGCCGGGATAGGCGTTCTTGATCGCGTTGCCGAAGGCGCTCCCGTACCCGGTGCTTCCGCGGGGGTTGGTGTAGAGGATCACGTATCCGTTGGCCGCATGCTCCTGCCATCCGAAGTTGAAGCCCACCGTGTAGGCGGAGTGGGGCCCGCCATGGATGACGAGCATCATCGGATACTTCCGGGAGGGATCAAAATCGGGGGGCTTGATGATCCACCCCTGGATCCGGAAGTCGTCCACCGAGCGATACCAGATCTCTTCCACATCCCCCAGGGTTTTGCCGGCGAGGAGATCCGAGTTCACATCGGTCAGGGTGCGAATCTCGGGGCGGGTCACCGAGAAGGCCACCACATCGTTGGGGCGATGTGGCGTGGTCAGGACGCCGACGGCGGTGCCGTTCCGTCCGATCTCGGCCACCGACAGGAGATGGCTCCCTTCGGTGACCTTGCGCACCGCCCCGTCCAGAGAGACGTAGTGGAGGTTGCGGGTTCCGTGTTCGCTCACGTTGAAATAGAGACCCCGGCTGTCGGCGGCCCAGATCACGTTCTCGGGGGTTCGGTCCAGGTTCGGCGTGAGCGCGCGGGCGCCGGATCCATCGAGGCGCATCACCGACAGGGTGGCGTCCTGCCAGGTGGCGTTCGTGGAGTCGTAGCCCGTGTAGGCCACGTACCGCCCGTCGGGTGACACGGTCGGGTTCTGGTCGGGACCGGCGCGCCGGGTCAGTTGACGGACCGCGCCCGAAGCCACGTTGACGGCGTAGATCTCGGATTCGCGCCACCGCCAGGGGGCGTTTTCGTCCCGGAGCCCGCTGAAGACCAGCTCCGTCCCATCCGGAGTCCAGTTGGGCGATCCGTCATCCCAGTTGCCATCGGTGACCTGGCGCGGAGTGCCGCCATCCGCCGGGACGACGAAGATGTGACGGAACCCCTCGTCGGTGAATCCGACCCGATCCCGCCGGTAGTTGAGTCGTTCGACGATGCGCGGGGCTTCGGTCCATTTGGCTCCCCTGGGGGGCGCGGGAACCTCGGCCCTCCACTGTTCCCGGGTCGGGATCAGCATGCGGAAGGCGATGCTTCGCCCATCCGGCGACCACTCGATGTCCGAGGGGCTCTCGGTCACCCGGGTCACCTGGGTCACCGCCCCTTCGGCGTCCATCCACCGTACGAAGATCTGGGTGCCACTCGGTTCTCCCTTGGCCAGGAAGGCGATCCGGGTGCCATCGG
Organism: Gemmatimonadales bacterium; assembly: GCA_039794085.1. GTDB lineage: Bacteria > Gemmatimonadota > Gemmatimonadetes > Gemmatimonadales > GWC2-71-9 > OFTM291. The sequence goes on along the minus strand of JBDIWC010000030.1, from coordinate 23,688 downwards.
GTGACCAGCGCGCCGAGGAGCCGTCGATGAGCATCCGGTTCCGGCTGCCATCGGCGTTCATGATCCAGAGAGAGCTCTCCCACGAATCGTTCATCCGGTCGATCCAGCGCCGGGTATAGATGATCTGGGTGCCATCGGGTGAGAGAGTCGGGGCCTGGACATCCTCGAGGTCGAGGTAGTCGGCGAGCTGGAGACGGGTGGAGGGAGCCGGGGCGGGTCCGGAGGAGCGCGGACCTTGGGCCGACGCCTGGTCCTGTGCCTGGACCGGGGTGAGTGCGATGAGGGTGGTGAGGACCACCCATCCGGGATGGGAGAGTCGCATCGGTGCTCCTTGGTGGGGTCGGGTTGCCTGACGGATTGCTCGGACGTTACTTCCGGTCACGCCGCGGCGCAATGTCGCGGGTCCGCTTCGCCGGAGGTTGCATGACCCCTGAGGATTCCGAAACGATCATCTCCCTGAGCCTCCTGGCCGCCCTCTCCGATGGCCACCTTGGCCGGGAGGAGCGGGAGTCGTTGAACGCACTGGCTCGCCGGCTCGATCTGGGCGCCACGTCCGCTCCGGCGCTGGCCGGGACCGCCGACCTTCGGGCCTTGGCGGAACGGCTCTCCGGTCCCGAGGCGAGGCGGGAGGCGTTTGAGGCGTGTGTCGCTGTCTGCCACGCGGACGGGATCGTCACCCCCGGGGAGGAGTCGTTTCTTTGCGCCCTCTGGCCGGTGCTCGGTCTCGACGCGCACGACGTGAGGAGGATTCAGGGGGGTGCCCAGTCCGTGACCGAGGCCGCCACCGGCTCGCTCGGAGCAACCGTCCGCGCGACGGCGCGGCCCGGTGAAGGCGATGCGGCAGCGTCCGGACCGGAACCCGCCGAGCCGGACCGGGACTTCGACGGCTGGATTCTGCGACACGCGATGCTGGCGGCGGCGGCCGAGTTTCTGCCCGGTTCCCTCTCGTCCCTGGCGGTGATCCCGATCCAGATGCGGCTCGTGGCCCGCATCGGCTCGGCCCACGGTCATGCTCTGAACGGGGAACAGCTGCAGGAACTACTCGCCACCGCCGGGATTGGCGCCACGGCCCAGCTCGTGGACGGCCTGGCGCGACGGCTCGTAGGGGGGGTGGCCCGGTCCCTGGGGGGGCGCTGGGCCGGCGGAGCCGCCGGAGTCGCGACCAGCGCGGCGTTCACCTTTGCCGCCACCTACGGGATCGGCCATGCGAGTCTGGCCTACTATGCCGGGGGACGGACGCTTCAGGCGGTGGAGCTCCGCGCCCTGTATACGCGGCTCACCGAGGATGGCAAGACGCTTTATCCGCGGATGGAGGTCGAGGTGCGGGCGCTGGCGGAGCGGCTCGACCTGAATCAGTTGATGCGGGCGCTCAAGACGGGACTCGCGGATCTGTCGGGAGTGGGAAAGAGGGAGTAGGGCAATGAACAATGAACAATGAACAATGAACAGTGAACAGTGAACAGTTTCAGTGTTCAGTCGGTGTTCGGAGTCATCGAGGGAATCGGGAGGTTTGTGGGTGCGCTGCTTGCGGCGCACCCTTTCCCATGATTTTCCTCGGGTTGTTCCCCTCTCCCACCCTGTGGGAGAGGTGTCAGGGGTGAGGGCAAACTCAATATTCCGGTTGATCCCCGTATCTCTCCTCATTGAGCGGCAGAATCCGGACCTCGGCGCCCGCCGCAAGGTCGGTTGTTCCTTGTGGAACAAGAATCAGGGCGTTGGCCGCGACCATGGACGTGAGCCTCCCCGAGCCCTGGGGACCGGTGAGCCGGATCGATCGCCCACCCGCGGGATCCTCCCGGGCGATTCCCCTCAGAAAGTGTTGCAGCGGAGCCGTGAGGTGGATCGGGTCGGCGAGGCGGGCCGTGCGAGCTGACCGGAAGGGGAGCTGGTGGCCGGCCAGGTGGCGGATCGCCGGTCGCACGAAGAGCTCGAAAGTGACCATGGTGCTCACCGGGTTCCCGGGGAGCCCGAGCCAGGGCACTTCTCCGAGCCGGCCGAACGCCGTGGTGGCACCGGGCCGGATCGGGAGGCGCCAGAAGGTGACGGCCCCACCCATCGACTCGATGACCTGCCGCACATGGTCATGCTCTCCCACGCTGACACCCGCGGTGGTGACGAGGAGATCGGCGTCGCGGGCCCGTTCCAGGTGATCCCGCACACTCGCGGCGGTGTCCGCAGCAATTCCAAGTGAGACAGGTTCGCCTCCCGCCGTCCGGACCAGGGCGAGGAGGGCGTGGGTGTTGGAACTGCCGATCTTCCGGCCGGACAGAATCTCGTCGCGCTGGTCAAGGTCGGCGATTTCGTCTCCCCCGGCGAGGAGGGCCACCCGGGGACGCCGCACCACCAGGGGGTGGCTCACCGCGAGGGAGGCGAGGAGGCCGAGATGGGCGGGTCCGAGTACCGTGCCGGGGGCACAGACCGAGGTGCCGCGGCGGACGTCCTCCCCGGCGTGACGGATGTTGGCTCCCGCATCCCGGGCGTTGACAATGGTGACGGTGGCATCGCCCTGGTCGGTGTCCTCCTGCCGGATGACACCATCGGCCCCGGGGGGGAGAGCGGCCCCGGTGAAGATCCGTGAGGCGGTGCCCGGCTCGAGCGCGTGCATCGGCACATGCCCCGCCGGGATCCGTTCCACGACCCGGAGGGTGCGGGGTGAGGTGGCGGAGGCGCCCCGCACATCCTCGGACCGGACGGCGTACCCATCCATGGCGGAGTTGGTCCAGGGGGGGAGATCGAGGGGGCTCACCACCTCCTCGGCCAGCACCATGCCGAGTGCATCGTCGAGGGGGACCCGCAGTTTGGGTTGAGGGTCGATGGCGTCCAGGATCAGCCGGGCCGCCTCGCCGGCGTTCACCCGAGAACCTCGGCTCGTTCCCGGATCATCGAGGCGAGAAGATGGAGCCACATGGTGTCCTGAAACCGGAGGACGGGGCAGGTGGCCCGCAAGTCGGCATCGTCGGTCATGAGGGCGATCCAGAGGTTGGCGCCGGGGTCATCCGGGTCGTGGATCGGCGCTTCGGCGATCTCCCGGCGATGCACCTCGACACAGGGGAGCCCCGCCGACTTGAACCCTTCCACCAGGACGAGGTCCGCCTTGGGAAAGTATCGTCGGGCGAGATCCCGGGGACCGGTCCGGTCGGGGACCCGCTCGAAGAGGGTGCGGGTGGTGGGGGACACGAGGAGGGTCTGGTCGGACTCTCCCTCCGTGAAGTGGCGCCAGGAGTCGGTGCCCCGGGTGTCAGCGTCCGCCGGATGATGGGCATGCTTGATGGTGGCCACCCGGTGTCCCTGACGCCGAAATTCGCGCACCAGGGCCACGAGCAGCGTGGTCTTCCCGGCGTTCTTCCGTCCGATGATCGACGCACACCGCATGGTCAGTGCTCCTCGGCCTGGTTCAGGTCGGTGGGGGTGTTGACGTTGAAGAATAGTCGTTCCGGCGGCCCGTGACGACGGACGGCAGCCTCCGGGAGCCGGGAGACCCGCACCGCATCGTGGAACGACACCGCTTCCCGTCTCCCGGCCCTGATCGCCTGGCGGATCGGGTGGGCACATCCCGGGCCGTACGCCGCGCAGAGGGGCTCGATGCCTCGGGGCCCCGGACTCTCGGGCAGGGAGAGGTCGGCGTCCGAGGAGCAGAGGAGGTCCGCCAGGTCCCGCAGCAGGCCGGGGGGAACGAAGGGCATGTCCCACGCGACCACCACCACAGGTGCCGGGGCCCCGTCGATCGCGGTCAGCAGTCCCCCCAGCACTCCGGTCCCCGGCAGGAGGTCGGGGATCACCCGGAGGCCGGGACACCACTCCTCTGCCCCGGCCACGCTGCTGATGAGAACCGGTTCCCTCCCGAAGGCGGCTTCGAAGGAGGCGATGAGACGGTCGAGGATGCGTCGGCCCCCCACCAGGGCAAGTCCCTTCGGCTGCCCGCCGAACCGGAGAGCGGCTCCTCCGCAGAGGATGGCTCCGGAGATCGGAGGGGAGTCCGGGGGCACCGTCAGAAGGGGAACGAGAACGCGGTTCCGAGGCCGACGGTCAGCACCCCGTTGCCGATCCACTCCCTGAGGTTGCCACCCGGGAAGACGGCGTTGGAGTTGACGGGAGTTCCCGGATTACCGGGAGGATCGAGGGCGAACTGGTCGGGGTGGGTCACCTTCCAGAACACACTGGCGGCCTCCAGGCGCAGGACCACGCTGCGGGAGAGAAAGATCCGGGCTCCGATGTTCGGCTTGAAGAAGAACTTGTTGCCGAAGTCGAATTCGCTGGTATCCTCGGGTGTGTCGCCCGAGAAGGCGAGACCGATTCCACCGCCGACGAAGGGGGCGATGTTGTGCCAGGTCTTCCCGCCGGTCACGTTGAGCTGCACCCCGAACTCCACCATGGTGAGGGTCTGGTCCACGGGGCCGGACACCCGGTTGTCCACCGGGCCTTCCGGGTTCACGATCATCCGTTCCAGGGTTCCGGTGGAAAAGCCGAACTGGATTCCCAGCGTGCGGTTGGCCAGAAACTCCAGCCGCCCGCCGAGCAGGGTGCCATCGTGGGGGGCGGTCCCGATGCGGCCTCCGCCTCCGCCGAACGAGCTGCCGACCAGGGTCACGAACTGGGTGCGGGTCAAGTCCCGATAGGGAGACCGGTCCGGGGCGTGTCCCACCTGGGCCCCCAGCGGAGCCACGGGACCGGCGAGGGCGAGGACGATCACCAGTGGGTGAACACGGAGAGCCAGTCGGGTCATGGACGATCCAGGGAACGGCCGGTCATCTCCGCCGGCGGGTCGAGGCCGAGGAGGTGAAGCACGGTGGGTGCCACGTCGGCGAGGGCCCCGCCCGGCCGGAGAGGGCCGAACGGGGTTCCCCGCGCGAGGAAGGGCACCGGATTGGAAGTGTGGGCGGTGTGGATCCCGCCGGTGTCGGGGTCAATCATAGTCTCGCAGTTTCCGTGGTCGGCCGTGATCAGGAGACGCGCGCCGGCCCGGTCGGTTGCACGGACGATCCGCGCCAGACAGGTGTCGATGGTCTCGACGGCCCGGATCACCGCGGGAAGCACGCCGGTGTGGCCGACCATGTCCGCGTTGGCCAGGTTGCAGAGGAGGAAGTCGTGGTCCCCCTTCTGCAGCGCCCGGCAGAGCGCGTCGGTGATCCCGGCCGCACTCATTTCCGGAGCGAGGTCGTAGGTGGCCACCTTCTGCGAGGGAATGAGCTCCCGTTCCTCGTTCGGGAAGGGAGTCTCCACCCCGCCGTTGAAGAAGTAGGTGACATGGGGGTACTTCTCGGTTTCCGCGGTGCGGAACTGGGTCCGGCCCCGGTCGGCGAGGACCTCGGCCAGAATGCGGGTGAGGGTGACCGGGGGAAAGGCGACGGGGAAGGGGAAGGTCCGGTCGTACTGGGTCATGGTCCCGAGCGGCACCGCCGGGCGATCGGGGACGGGAAACCCGTCGAACCCGTCCACGGCCAGGGCGGAGACGATCTGCCGCATCCGGTCGCTCCGGTAATTGACACAGAAGACGGCATCGCCCGGGCGGATCGGAGCGCGGGGGGATCCGGCGGTGTCGGTCAGCACGATGGGTGGAATGAACTCGTCGGTCTCGCCGCGCGCGTAGGCGTCACGAATGGCCGCGACCGGGTCGGTGGCGGGAACTCCCCGTCCATGCACCAGGGCATCCCACGCCTTCCGGGTCCGGTCCCAGCGATGGTCCCGGTCCATGGCGAAGTAGCGGCCGATGAGAGATGCGATGACGGCCCGCGGGCCCGCGATCCTCTCGAGATCGCGCCGCAGGGTATCCACCACGGAGGCGGCGGAGGTGGGCGGAGAGTCGCGCCCGTCGAGCATCCCCTGGATTGCGATCCGGGGTACCTCCTCCTTCACCGCGACCGCGACCGTGGCGAGGAGATGGCGGTCGATGGCGTGGACGCCTCCCGCACCCAGAAGGGAGATCAGGTGCAGGGTGCCCCCGGTGGACCGGCAATGGGCGGCGAGATCCCGCAGCACCTCGTTGCGAGCGAAGTCGCCCTGCTCGATGGCCTGGTCGATCCGGACCAGGTCCTGCCTCACCACTCGTCCCGCGCCGAGGTTCAGATGCCCGACCTCGCTGTTGCCCATCTGACACTCGGGGAGCCCGACCCGCAGACCGCTCGCTTCGAGCAGGGTGCGGGGGGTGTCACCCGACCAGAGCCCCTGCCACGTCGGGGTTTCCGCCAGTTCGATGGCATTGCCCTCCCGCCCTTCCCGGTATCCCCATCCGTCGAGGACGAGGAGGACGACCGGGCTGCGGGTCTGCTGGTTTGACATGGCTCTCCGTGACGTCTACTATGCCGGATCGTGAGGTGCGCGCCGCAATCTAGTCCCTGCTTCCGGGCCCTACCAGCCTGGCTCTGTGCGCTCGGCCTGGCACTCACGCCGTCCGGCTTTCTGGCCGGCCAGGCCGTGACGCTGCGGGCTGACACCCCTTTCCTGCGCGATGCCGCCGCCGGAGCAACTGTCCTGGGCACCTTTCCCGCCGGCACCCGGATCACCCCGGGCACGGCACAGGGCAATTTCCGTCAGGTCCGGATCGACGCCTGGATCTTCTCAAGCTCACTCGTCCCCACCGGTCGCGACGGGTTCGACCTCATGGTTAACACGGTCACGGGAGAGAACATCCGGCGGACCCCGAACGGGCCCATTCTCGCCCGGGCGGTTCAGGGGGCCCTCTTTTCGCGGGTGGGTGTCCAGGGAGGGTGGACCCGGGTGCGGCGGGATGTGTGGATCTCGGCTTCGGCTCTCCCGTCGGCCCCGGCGCCCCCACCGTCACCCTCGCGGCCCGACACGGCCGTCCCGGCACAGGCCGATTCGAGCACACCTGCACCGCCCGGGGGTGGACACCGCGTCACCCTGGCACCCGGAACCCGGCTCCGGCTGAGCCAGGGGGGGGAACAGGCGGCATCGGTGCTCTCGGAGATCGGGGCCACGACGGAGGAGCATGCGGGAGACTGGGTGCGGGTGCGCCTCGAGGGGTGGGTCCGCCGGGAGGACCTGATCGAGACCGGGCCCGCAGATGGGCCGGTGCTGGCCGAGCTTCGGGCCAATCCGGAGCGGTTCGTGGGGCAGACGGTGCAATGGCGTCTCCAGTTCCTCGCCTTCCAGACCGCCGACGCCCTTCGGCGCGAGATGCCGGAGGGGCAGCCGTATCTGCTCACCCGGGGCCCCCTCCCGGAGGTCGGGTTCGTCTACGTGATGGTCCCTCCCGCCCTGGTGTCCCGCTTCCGGGAGATGGCCCCCCTCACCGAGATCGCGATCGAGGCGGTGATCCGGTCGGGCCGGAGCCGTTATCTTCCCAATCCGGTCGTGGAGCTTGTCCGGATCCGGTGAGGAGGGACCATGAATGAATTGCTGAAGCAGCGAATCCTGCGGCGGCTCGATACCCTGAGCGACGAGCGCGGGTATCAGGTGCTGGATTATGTGGATTTCCTGGAGAGCCGGTACGCCGAGCGCACCCGGCCGACCAACATCTTTGCCCGGATCACCGAGTCGGTGGAGGACACCATGCGGGCGGGTCGGCTCCCGATCCAGGCCATCAGCGGAACGATGGGTCTCGTCGAAAGCGCGGGCCGGGTGATGAAGGGGGTGGCCGCCGCCGCGCGCACCGTGATCGACGAGGCGGAGGCCGCCACCCGGGTGCCTCCTCCGGCGCCCCCGGCCGTGGCCCCGCCGCGACCGTCTCCCGCCGCGGATTCCTCGGCCTCGTGAGCCGCCGCTTGTCGAACCGCTGACCCGCCGATACGTTTCTCCATGGCAACCCTCCGACCCGGTGTCGGTCTCACCTTCGATGACGTGCTCCTCGTTCCCCGCGAGAGCCACGTCCACCCCCGAGACGTCGACACCCGCACCCGGTTCACCCGGGGCATCCCGCTGAACATTCCCCTCATCTCCGCGGCCATGGACACCGTGACGGAAGCGGACATGGCGATCGCCATGGCGCGAACCGGCGGGATCGGGGTGCTCCACAAGAACATGCCCATCGATCGCCAGGCGGCGGAGGTGGACCGGGTCAAGCGGAGCGAGAGCGGGATGATCATGAACCCGATCACGCTCGGCCCCGATCGTCCGCTCCGGGAGGCCTCGGCGCTGATGCGGCGGTTCCGGATCTCGGGGGTGCCGATCGTCGATGCCCACGGCCGTCTGATCGGGATCATCACGAACCGGGATCTCCAGTTCGAGCGGGATCTCGACCAACCGATCCGCGATGCGATGACGAAGGAGAATCTCGTCACCGCTCCGGTGGGCACCACGCTCGACGAGGCGGAGCGGATCCTCGCCCGTCACCGGATCGAGAAGCTGCCGGTGGTGGATGCCGCCGGGGTGCTGCAGGGTCTCATCACGGTGAAGGACATCTTCAAGCGCCAGCAGTTTCCCCACGCCAACAAGGATCAGCACGGCCGCCTGCGGGTGGCCGGCGCGCTCGGAACCGCCGAGGACACCCTGGCGCGGGCCCGCGCCCTGGTGGATGCCGGAGTGGACGCGCTGGTGGTCGACTCGGCGCATGGCCACAGCGCCGGGGTGCTCCAGGCCCTCGACGCCCTCCGGTCCGCCTTTCCCGAGGTGCAACTCGTGGGGGGGAACGTGGCCACGGAGCAGGGAGCCCGCGAGCTGGTGCGGCGCGGGGTGGATGCGGTCAAGGTCGGGATCGGTCCGGGGAGCATCTGCACCACGCGGGTGGTGACCGGCATCGGGGTGCCGCAGATCACTGCGATCGAGGATTCAGTCCGCGGGGCGGGGGAGGTTCCGGTGATTGCGGATGGGGGCATCAAGTACTCGGGTGACGTGGTGAAGGCGCTCGCGGCGGGGGCTTCCTCGGTGATGATGGGGTCGATGCTGGCCGGGACGGAGGAGAGCCCCGGGGAGTCGATCCTCGCCGAGGGGCGCCGCTTCAAGATGATCCGGGGGATGGGGAGTCTCTCGGCGATGCAGGACGGCTCGGCCGACCGGTACTTCCAGGAGGGGGAGCTCACGGCGGCCAAGATGGTGCCCGAGGGGATCGAGGGACGGGTCCCGTACCGGGGCCCGGTGGGCGACGTGCTCTTCCAGATGGTGGGGGGACTCCGGAGCGGCATGGGGTACTGCGGCGTGGCCACCATCGCCTCCCTGGCGAAGGACGTGGAATTTCTGCAGATCACCAGCGCGGGGCTGCGCGAGTCGCACCCGCACGACGTCACCATCACCCGGGAAGCACCCAATTACAGTGCCTGATTCGCTCCGCCGCACGCGCCCCCCTCACCGTCCGTCACCCGCATGACCATCACCCTCACCGACGCGAAGCGCGCCTTGGCTGCCGAACTCGCCGGGGCCCTTGCTCCCGGGATGCGCGTGGCCCTGACCACCCATGTGAATGCGGATGGAGACGGGTTGGGCAGTGAGGTTGGACTGGTCCACCTCCTCCACCGGATCGGGATCGAGGCGGTGATCGCCAACCCGAGCCCGACGAGCCCCCGTTTCCGGTTTCTGTTCGAGGGCCTGCCGGGAGTGGACCGGAGCCGGGATGCGGTCCGGGTGCTCCGCAAGACGGACTTTCTCATCGTGGTCGACATCGCCGATCTCGGCCGGCTGGGTCACCTGCAGGAAACGGTGGCCGCCGGCACGATTCCGGTGGCCTGCATCGACCACCACACGAGCCCGGGGACCTTGCCGCCGGGTCCGCGCTACGTGGACGCGTCCGCCGCCGCCACCGGGGAGCTGGTCTACGAGATCGCCCGGGCCAACGGCTGGACGGTGACGACGGCCGCGGCACGCGCGCTGTATGTGGCGATCCTGACCGACACCGGGGGCTTCCGGTTCAGCAACACGTCGCCCCGGACGCTGCGCATCACCGCCGACCTGCTGGAGGCGGGGGTGGATCCCGAGGGGATCTATCTCGATGTGTACGCCAACACGACCGAGGGCCGTCACCGCCTGCTCGCGGAAACCCTGGAGACTCTGGTGGTCGAGCCCGAGATCGGACTGTCGTGGGTGACAGTGCCCCCCGGGGCGATGGAGCGCCATCAGGTGGGCGCCGACGACCTGGAGGGCGTCGTCGAGTACCCCCGGTCGATCAGCGGAACCCGGATGGCGGTGCTCTTCCGGGAAATGTCCCAGGGGAGAATCAAGGTGTCCTTCCGCTCGGTCGGGGCCGTGGATGTGGCGGCCTTTGCCAAGCCCTTCGGAGGGGGTGGGCATGTGAAGGCGGCCGGGGTGGCGCTGGAGGGATCCCTGGCCGAAGTGCAGGAGAAGGTGCTGGGGGCGGCCCGAGAGTGGCTCGCCAACGGGGAGCGGCGTTGACCCCGGCCGGACGCCCATCCCATATTGCGACCATGGCAGCGACGACCGACGTTCTCGACCGCATCGAGCAGAGCCTCGACGCCCTCCGGCCCTATATCGCCTCGCACCGCGGCACCGTGGAAGTGATCGATTTTGACGACGGTGAGGGGGTGCTCACTTTGCGGATGGGGGGGTCCTGCCATGGGTGCGCCGCCTCGACCGTCACCCTCCGGCAGGGGATCGAGGTGCGGCTCCGGCAGACCGTCCCCGAGGTCCGCCGGATCGACTCCCTCTGAAGACGCACTTGTCTCCGACGCAGGACCACCCGTGACCGATCTCGAGGCGCGTGTCTCCGCCGCGCTCACCCGTCTCATCAACCCCCGGGTCGACAACGACCTTCTCTCCGCGGGGATGATCCGCGACCTGGTCGTCGATCAGGGCCGCGTGGCCTTCACCTTTCTCCTCTCGCGGGAGGATCCCGCCACCCTGGTGCGGGACACCCGCAAGGCCCTGCAGGCGATCGAGGGCGTCACCGAGGTGAAGATCCAGGTGGTCGATCCTGGAGGCTCCCCGAAAACGACTCATGCGGCCCCCGGTGCCCCGGCCTCCGCCGCCACCGGCGTGCCGGCTCCGACTCCCATGACGATCCCGGGACTTGGCCGCGTGGTGGCGATCTCCTCCGGCAAGGGGGGAGTGGGAAAGTCCACCGTCACCGTCAACCTCGCCGTGGCACTCGTCCGGGCCGGCTACTCCGTTGGCGTCATGGATGCGGACATCTACGGCCCCAACATCCCCCGGATGTTCGGGATCGATGAGCGCCCCCGGATCGTGAACCAGAAGATCCAGCCCCTGGAAGCGCACGGGGTCCGGCTCATGTCGATCGGATTCCTGGTGGATCGCGATGCCCCGGCGATCTGGCGGGGGCCGATCATCATGAAGGTCATCCACCAGTTCCTCCACGATGTGAACTGGGGCACTCTCGACTTCCTCCTGGTGGACATGCCCCCCGGAACCGGCGACGCGCAGTTGTCGCTGGTGCAGACCATCCAGGTGCACGGCGCCGTCATCGTGACCACGCCGCAGGAGGTGGCCGTGGGTGACGCGCTCAAGGGCGCCCGGATGTTCGAACGGGTCAACGTGCCGGTGCTGGGCGTGATCGAGAACATGAGCGGTTTCACCGATCCCGACACCGGCAAGGTGTGGCACATTTTTGCGACCGGGGGCGGGGAACGGCTGGCGGAAGAGGTGGGCGTGCCGCTGCTGGGACGGGTGCCCCTGCAGCCCGGCATCGCGGAGGCGGCGGACCGGGGGAGCCCGGTGGTGGTGGAGTTTCCGGAGAGTCCGGCGGCGGTGGTGCTCACGGAGATGGCGCAGGCGGTGGCCCAGTTGGCGCGGAACCGGGGCGGGTCGCTGCCGATTTTGCAGAATTAGGAGAGTGAGTATGGGGTTAGGCGTGCCCCCGGGCTGAAGCCCGGGCTCGGCGCCTGCGGCGACGGGTCCTGAAGGACGAGGGTGCTGTCATCGCGAAAGGACCCCGCAGGACCAGTGGCGATGGCGCACGGAGTCATCCCGAGCCGCAGGCGAGGGATCTGAGGAGGTCGTCGGAGAACTTCCCGTCGTCCGGTCTCCTGGAGCAGTTCCGTGCATTGACCCGTTGGGGCGGACCGACGGCGGTGCCGGAATCCCTTGCTCCGAGGTGCGCCGCAAGCGGCGCACCCACACGGGTGGCCGTAGCCAGCCAGCCGCTTCGCGGGGTCCCTCACCCCCGGTCGGACCTTCACGCTTCACCATTCACCCTTCGAACTTCACACTTCGAACTTCACACTTCAAACTTCCCCTCACTCGTTATTTTCGTCCAGCCCCCAGCCCCTAGCCCCCAGCCCCCAGCCCCCAGCCCCTGGCGGCAGGCGGCTTCCAGCGGCCATTCCCATCCCGGACGCTCGTTGTAGGTCGAGAGGCTCACGCGGAGCAACGGGGTGGTGAGTCGGCGGAGGGCGGCCGTGGTGGTACCCGCTTGGGAGGCCAACTGTCCGACGGTCGGAAACATCCGTTCGAGGGTGGCGAGCCGAGCCAGTCGCTTGAGGTCCGACGGGCAGCAGTCGATGGCGATCCGCAATCGATTCTGAAGGGTCCGGTGTGTGAGGGTTGTCGGTTCCGGTTCCCCGTTCATGGCCATGGCCGCCTCCAGGAGGGGGACCAGCTCCGGACGTTCGAGCCGGGCGGCCAGCCACTGGGCAAGATGGTGGGGGGAGACGACGGGTCGTGAGTTGATCCGGCGAAAGATGACCTCGGGGTCAGGAAAAGCCGTGGTCTGGTGAGACAGGACCAGGGACTGGGTGGCTCGGGCCTGATCGGTGGTCTCGATCAGCGCGTTCAGGCCCGGCACCAGGTGGCCCGGGGCCAGCGCCACCAGCGGCAGCCAGGGAGGCAGGCTGGTGACGTGCTCCACGAGCGCGGGGAAACACCGCTCCTCCGCGACCCGGACCACCGAAACCGAGCCGAGGGAATCCGCCGGGGACCGGCCCCGGGGGGCAACACTCCGTCATGTGGGGATAGGATCTGGGGATAGTCCACGCCTCCTCCTTCGTGAATTCCGGTGACTTGTCCCCGGGGCTCGGCGGTTCCCGGACAATGCCTGCCAGGCACCTGAGGTCCGCGATCCGTCGCCTGAATAGTGGTATCAACTTCAACCAAGGAGTACAGGATGTCGAAACTGAAGGACGTGGGTCTGATCAGGATGCTGCTGCTGGTGGGAGCGCTGGTCGCGGCCAACCTCTACGTTCGCGAGAGGGCGAGCGAGCTGGATGCGCAGGAACCCCCCATCGACGGGCCGGGGTTTGGTTTCCTCTGCGTCGGTCCCCAGGGAAGTTCTCAGAACTGGTGTGAGTCTCATCCGACCGCGTACTGTGAACTCGCGAATTGCACAGGAGACACCCTCGAACCGTGATATGTGGGACGTACGAGGTGATTCCCACGGGCACCAGGAATAATCCGTTGTGGCCTGGAACCTGGTAGCTCACATGCGTGAAGCGGGGCCAATCCAAGGAAACTTGGATGGGCCTCGCCAGCGTGTATGAGTTGAATTGAAAGATCACTGGCAGGCGTACCACAAGAAAGGCAGGCGGTGAATGAGGCACGCGACACATCGAACGGTCCTCTGGTGTGCTACCCTCTGGGCTCTGGGCCCTGGCCTCCTGTCCGGCCAGGTCGTGCAGGTCCGGGTGGTGGATTCCGCGAGTCGGGCGGCAGCACCCAGCGCCCTCGTCTCTCTTCTGGGAGCCGACGGGGCGCCTCGGGCTCGTCGGCTCACCGACCTGCAGGGGGTGGTGCGGTTCGTCGGAGTGGAACCGGGCCGGTACCGGCTGGAGGTGAGCCGGATCGGCTCCGAAACCAGGACGGTCGGACCCTTCACTCTCTCCACGGCACGCGACACGGTGCGCCATCGGGTGGCGTTGGCACCCCGGCAACTCGTGCTCCCGGACGTGAACGTCACGGCACTCGATGTCGCGTGCGATGCGCGCGGCGTGGCCGGCACCGAGTCGGCCGAGGTGTGGGCCGAGGCGGGCAAGGCGCTCAGTGTGGTCCTCCTGACCGAGGAGTCGGTCCGTCCCCTGGTCTGGCGATGGCGCTGGGAACAGACCCTGAACCGTCGACGACAGCCCCGGGACTCGGCCCGGAGTGCCGCGAGCTACACCCGGGAACCGCCCTTCCGGAGCACCGGCTCCGCGGATATACGGGACGACGGGTTCATCGAGGTCCGGGGGAGCCGCGCCGTGTTCCATGTTCCGGACGCGCGGATGCTGCTGGACGAGTCGTTCCTGGACACCCACTGCTTTCGCCTCGATGTGGAATCCCGGCGACTGGAAGGCTTGGTGGGGCTCCGCTTCGTGCCCCTCGCGGGACGGACCGTCCCCGAGATCAATGGCACCCTCTGGCTCGATCGCGCGGGGGCTGATCTCAGGGAGGTCACCTTCGAGTATGTGAATGTTCCCGAGGTGCTTCGCGTGGCGGGTCCCTTCGGAGGCACCGTCACCTTCGCCTCAGTTCCCGGAGTGGGTTGGATCGTGAACCGGTGGGTCGTGGAGACGCCGATCATCGGGGTTCCCGAACGGGCTGTGGTGTCTGCTCGAGGAACGCGCTCGGCACAGCTCGGCGTGGTCGGATGGCATGTGGGTGGAGGTGAGGCGGAGGTCGTGGCCCGGGCGTTGGAGATCGTGCCGGGACACCAGGGTGTGGGTGCCTCCGAAGCAACCAGCGCCAGGAACTGGAACAGCCCGGCCGTACTGGGTTGCCCAGACCAGGCCGAGGGCCATGGCAGCGTGATCGTGAAGGTCGTGGATACGGTGCGGTGGACACCGATGCCGGATGTCCCGGTTACGATTACGGTCGGACGGGACGAGGCGCTGAACGTGAAGCTGGGTAGCACGAGGGTGCTGACACGGAAGCCCGCTCCGAGCGCGCGGGGGACAACCGATGCGGAGGGTCTCGTTCTGGTCTGCGGGATTCCACTCGGTGTGGAGGTCACCGCTGTCCTCGAGGCCTCGGGTGGCCCGATCCACCGGACCCAGATGGTCGGACCGGGGGAGAATGTACTGCTGGTCGAGTTAGGGGGCCAACTGGACGCGTGAAGTGCGAAGGTGAACGCGAGTCGTTGTGTGATGTCCGGCGAGGCTGGGCCTCACTCCTCACATGGAGAATCACAGAGTGGGTTGGTGTAAGATCCTGGACCCGAGGAGGGAACGATATGTGGCTTGGTAGAAGTGGATCTGTGCGGTTTCCGAGCGGCATGATCATACACTCGGGCCCAATCGCTCTCCTTTTCCTGTTGTTGGGAGGCGCTCCGCTCCAGGCCCAGCATGTGCTTCAGGGCCGGGTGACCGACACCACGAACGTCGGCCTGCCCGGCGTGGAGGTCGTTCTGCCGGCCCTCAAACAGACCGCCACGACCGACGCCGAGGGCTATTATCGGATCGTGGGCATCCCCGGAGGGCCGCGGCGCATCGTGATGCGGAAGATCGGGTTCCAGCCGCTCAACTCGCTGCACACCTTGATCGCCGATACGGTGGTGCTCGATGTTCGGATGGCCCCGCTGGAGGTGGTGCTTCCCACCATCGAGGTCACCGCCTGGGGGTTGGAGCCGGTGCCGGCCAAGCTACGGGCGTGGGCGGAACGGCGGGAACGGGGGGAAGGCACCTTCTTTGACAGCGCGTTTCTGCGGGAGAACGAACACCGCCAGCTCAAGGAAGTCCTTCGTCGTGTCATCGGGTATCGGCAGGTACGGTTCACCGACGGGGCCGGGTACGGGGCCGCAACCGGAACCCGGAGCATCAGCTTGTCCAAGCGAACCAAGCCGATCGGAGCGCCGGACGCCTGTTACATGACGGTCTATCTGGACGGCGCAATGATCTGGAGATCCGGATCCAAGGCAACGCCTCCTGACCTCGACAACTTCCCGATTCAGCAACTCGCCGCGATCGAGGTGTTCACCTCCGCCTCGGAAATGCCGGCCCAGTTCAACACGAGCTCCACGTGCGGGGTCCTCTCGCTCTGGACCCGGTAGAGAAGTTCGAAGTGTGAAGTGTGAAGTTCGACGTGTGAAGTTCGACGTGTGATGGTCGGGGGCCCCCGCCAACGGCCCGCGTCATACCAGCTTGGGGCCACGCGCCAAGATCTCCGAATGCCGGGCCCTGTACCCCGCTGCTATCCGAGTTCATAACGGAGCGAGGTGCCGCTGAGGCCGAGATCTCCACAGCCCGCGTCCGCCGGCGGCAGGGCTGCGCGTCGGCGACCAGATTTTGTCCATCAATGGTCGACCCCCACACGAGCCGGGCGTCCTGCCGACACTCCAGTATCCGCGCCGGGAGGGAGACACCTTCCTGGTGAAGGTCCGGCGAGGCGCCGATACCCTCGGCGTTACCGTGACAAGCGTTCCCCGTCCACAGTAGGCGGGAACCGCGAATGGGCGCCTGCGGCGACGGGTCCTGAAGGACGAGGGTGCTGTCATCGCGAAGGCCCCCGCAGGACCAGTGACGATGGCGCACGGAGTCATCCCGAGCCGCAGGCGAGGGATCTGAGACAGGTGCGGGAGAACTTCCCGTCGTCCGGTCTCCTGGAGCAGTTCCGTGCATTGACCCGTTGGGGCGGACCGACGGCGGTGCCGGAATCCCTTGCTCCGAGGTGCGCCGCACGCGGCGCACCTACAGGGGGCTTGAGGTTCGCCAGCCGCTTCGCGGGGGCCTTCACGCTTCACCTTCACCCTTCGAACTTCACACTCTGGACCCTGGTTGCTCAGATCCGTGAGGTGGGGTCGGTCCGAGGATGTGGATGGGCCCCGCCAACGCGGACGGAAAGATTGCTTATGAGGACCTCCCAGCCTCCTGACCGCAGCGCGGGCCAACCGGGGGCTGTGTGATGTCCGGTGATGCTGTTCGTCCTCCCCCTACAGGGTATCATGGAGCAGTAGCCGCACTTGTGTACGATCCTCAACGAAGAGGTGATTGTATGTGGCCTGACAGAAGTGGATCTGTGCGGTTTCCGAGAGGCATGATCACTCATTCGGGCCCAATAGCTCTCCTTGTGCTCCTGCTGGGCGGCGCTCCGCTCCAGGCCCAGCACGTGGGGGCCGGAGCCGGATCCCTGCACGCCCAGCACACCCTCCGCGGCCAGGTGGTCGACACGACGGGAGCGGGCCTCGCCGGAGTGGAGGTTGTGCTTTCCGAGGCGGGACGCCGATCCGTCACCGACAGCAACGGTCAGTACACCGTCTCCAATATCCCGACCGGACGCTTCGAGGTGGTGTTCCGGCGGCTGGGCTATGCCCCGGCGGTGCTGTTCCGGAGCTTCCTGGGCGACACGGGGACCACGGTGCTGGAGGTGCAGCTCGCAGCGGAAGCGGTGGTGCTGCCCGAGGTGGAAACGAAGGCCCGGGGCCCTGCGGAGGTGCCTGTGAAGCTGCGGGAGTGGGCCCGGCGCCGGGAGTTCAATGTGGGCGGCAAGTTCTGGGACGATTCCCTGCTGAGGACGAAGGAGCACCAGCGGCTCTCCTCCGTGCTCCAGTCTGTTTCCGGGGCCCAACTGGTCCGGTGGCGGGGGAAGACCTACCTGGCCACCAGGGGAGGGCGTGCCGGAGTTACCATGCCTCGGCCGCGGGGATTGCTGGATACCCGCGGATCGCTGTCTCTGAAGGGGGGGCAGTCGGAGTACGATCCACCGCTGGCATGTTATGTGAGCATCTACCTCGATGGGGCACGGCTGGCGTTTATCGGGGAACCGCCCAACCTCGATGACCTGCAGGTGCAGCAGATGGCGGCCTTGGAGTTCTACCGGTCGACATCGGAGCTCCCTGCGGAATTCAATGCACCGGACAATATGTGCGGGGTGCTCGCGATCTGGACCCGGGTAGGGACGGAAAGATAGGGAGCAGGGAGGAAGTGTGAAGGGTGAAGTGTGAAGTGTGAAGTGTGAAGTTCGAAGTGTGAAGGGTCCCGGCCCCCCTGTTGCGAGGCGGCGCCAGGAGATTATCGCAGCCCTGCATCAGTGGTTCAGCTTTCACTCCGCTCGACACGGTAATCTGAACAGCGGACTTTGGGTTATGGGATCCCCGGGGCTCACGCCCCTTGCTCGGCCGCGGGAGGTGGGAAGGGCGGTTCACGAACCGCCCCTACGCGCCACCGGGAGCGGGGACGACCACCCGGCCGTGTGAACGGCCGCATGGCCGAGCCCGGGGCGAAAGCCCCGGGGAACGCGGGATTCATCCCGCGTGAGCGATTGAGACGTGTGAAGGTCGAATTTGAAAGGGTGAAGGGATAGCGGCAACGACCATGGATTCCGGCGTGCGCCGGAATGACGCTCTGCGCACACCGTGCGCTTCGGCGCCAGGGATGTTTGCCGTGATCACTGGTCATTGATCATTGTTCACTGGTCATTGGTCATTGATCATTGGTCAGGTTTGGCTTCCACCCCCCGGCTGGTTAGCTTTTTCCCCATGAAAACGACGCGCATCCGGTTGGCGGTGCTGGCCTTGCTGGCGCTCGGCGCCGCCCCGCTCCAGGGCCAGAAGGACGGCGTATCGGCCCTGCTCACCGTCCCGCTGGCGGGGCAGGTGGTGCCGGTCATGCCCTTCACCCTGGTCGCGGGAGACGGCCTCCCCGAGGGGACCCTCCCCGACGACCGGGTGGCCCGGGGCCGCTGGGCCGATTCACTCCTCATCGAGGCGCTCCTCGACCGGGCGCCCGAAGTGAACTGGATCGTTCCCGATACCCTCCGGCGGATCGCCCGGCGGAACACCCCCATGGTGGGTGACCCCGACCGGATGGGAACCTCCATCCTCCGGGGCAGCAAGATCAAGAAGATCCCCGATCCGCTCCGATCCTCGCTCCGAAGCCTGGCCGCAGTGGCGGGGGGACGAGTCGTCTTCGTCCCGGCGTCGCTCACGTTCAGCGTGACGGAGACGGGACAGATACGCGCCACCCTCACCGCCGTCATGGCGGACGTCCGGTCCAACTCCATTGTCTGGCGCACGGCGGCCCCCGGCGTGGGCGATACCGCCACCGAGGCGGTGCGCATCGCCCTCTCCACCATCCTCCCCCTCGAACCGGAGCTCGAATGACCTTGCAGGTGACCCTGATTCCCGGCGATGGTATTGGACCCGAAATCACCGCCGAGACCGTCAAGGTACTGGAGGCCACGGGGGTCGGATTCGAGTGGGACCGCCAGTTGGCCGGGATGGCCGCAGTGGACGCCGCCGGAACCCCGATCCCCGAGGAGACCCTGGCCAGCATCCGGGAACGGAAGCTGGCACTCAAGGGCCCCCTCACCACGCCGGTGGGGACCGGGTTCCGGTCGGTGAACGTGGCACTCCGCAAGGAGTTCGAGCTGTTCGTCAACCTCCGGCCCGCCCGGACGATCGTGCCGGGGAGCCGGTTCGAGGGGATCGACATCGTGCTGGTCCGGGAGAACCTCGAGGGCCTCTATGTGGGGGTCGAGAACTTCATCACCATCGGGGGAGACCCGCGCGCGGTCGCGGTGAGCCAGGCGATCGTGACCCGCCAGGGGTGCGAACGGATCGTCCGCTGGGCGTTCGACTACGCGGTGCGGCAAGGGAGGAAGAAGGTCACCCTCGTGCACAAGGCCAACATTCTGAAGATGGTGAGCGGGCTCTTTCTGGAGATCGGCCGCCAGGTGGCGGCGGAGTACGAGGGCCGGGTGGAGAGCAACGATCTGATCGTGGACAACGCCGCGATGCAACTGGTGCTCAAACCCGAGCAGTTCGACGTGATCGTCACGACCAATCTCTTCGGCGACATCCTGAGCGATGAGATCAGCGGGCTGGTCGGAGGGCTCGGCCTCACGCCCGGTGCCAACATCGGCACCCATGCCGCCATCTTCGAGGCGGTGCACGGGAGCGCCCCCGACATCGCGGGCATGGGCATCGCCAACCCTTCGGCGCAGATGCTCGCTGCAGCCCTCATGCTGGAGCACGTCGGGGAACGGGCGGCCGCCGACCGGGTGCGCGATGCCATCCACGCGGTGATCGTCGAGGACGGGATCCGGACCCGGGACCTCGGGGGAACCGCCTCCACCTCGGACTTTGGCGATGCCGTCGCTCGGCGGGTTGCCTGAGGTTCCCTGCACCAAATGCGGGCAGCACGTCCCCGGGCTCGCCTGGGGGGAGTACTGCCCCCCCTGCCGGGAAGGACGGAGGAAACGTGCAGTTCGGATCGCCAGACGCATCTCCGGAGTGGTGGGAGTCCTGACTGCGGTCTGGGTCTTCATCGAGCTGCCGGTGACGGTGACCGCCCGGGTGTGGGGTGCGGGGGTCGTCGTGGCCACCTGGTTCCTGGTCCGGCAGATCGCAACCCGTCTCCTGATGGAGTTCCTGCCCAAGTGACCCTTTTCGGGAGGAATGCCATGTCGCGTCATCTGTACCACGCCATCGTCCTCGCTCTCCTCGTGCCGGCCGGGCTCGCCGCCCAGACCAGCGTCACCCTGTTCCAGGATGGTCGAGTCCTGGTGCGCCGGACCGTGCCCGCAACCGTGCCACGTGGGGAGTCGGTGCATCGGTTTCCGCTCGGCGATCTCGACCCCGCCAGCGTTTTTTCGCTCGACTCGGCGGTGCGGATTCTCCGGGTGTCCTACGATGCGGCGACTGACGAGCAGAACACCCTGCGCCGGATGGTGGGGCGGAGCATGCTCTTCCACCGGGGATACGTCCGGCCCGGCAACGCCGACACGGTGCGGGCGGAGATCCTGCGAGTGAATCCGGCCCTCTATCGCCTGGCGGATGGAACGGTGACCTTCCAGGCGCCGGGCACCCCGGTCTACCCCGCCGACGTGATTCAGGTGGCCCCCACGATGGAACTGGGGGTGAGCACCACCCGGGCCCGGTCCGACCTCCCGCTCGGGTTCTTCTCCAGCGGGGCCAACTGGTCCGCGACCTACACCGTTCTGATCGATCGGGGTCGCGCCCGGGTGAGCGGGGTCGCGGCGATCCTGTCGGCACAATTCTCCGCCGACAGCGCCGACCTCCAGCTGTTGGCGGGGGAGGTCGGGCGTGCTCCGACCCGCGTGGCGCGGGAAATGTTTGTCATGGACCAGATCAGGGGGGCCAATTCGCTCAGCGAGCGCCAGGCCGGGACCACTGAGGAGTCGGTGGGGGACGTGCACCTCTACTCCCTCGCCGGGCGACACACCCTCCGGCCGGGAGTCACCACCACGATCCCGCTCTTCGATCCCGCCGTCACCGCCACGGAAAAGACCTTCACCATCGCCGGTGCCGTGTCCTGGCGGGGTGTTCTCCCTCAGATGGGGGACGAGGACATCACTCCCGTCCTGGTCACCCATGTCCTGCGCCGCCCGCGCCGGACCCCCTTCGGCGACCTCCCGATCCCCGGTGGTGTGGCCCGGATCTATGAACCCGATGCCGCGGGACGGCCCCAGCTCGTTGGCGAATCGTCCTTTGGCCACACCGCCGCGGGACAGGACCTCCGGCTCGGCGCGGGTCAGGCGTTCGACCTCACCGCCCGCCGGATCCAGACAGCCTACCGCACCGAGCGGGACACGTCCCGCACTCGAACGCGTGCCTTCGCCGATTACCGGGTGACGGTGGCCAACGCGGCGGACAGTGCGGCCACGGTGGAGGTGCTCGAACGGCGGAGCGGGGAGTGGACGGTGCTCTCCAGCTCGGTGCCCGCGGAGAAGCTGAGCTCCACGGAAACGCGCTTCCGGGTGCGGGTGCCGGCCGGTGGCGAGGCGGTTCTGACCTATCGCGTCAGGGTCACCTGGTGAGTTCCCTCCGGTTGGTGCATCTGTCGGATCTGCACTTCGGTGTGCACTCCGATCTGGACCAGGTGCGCCGGCTCGAGACGCAGGTTCCGGAGCTCGAACCCACCGCCATCGTCATCTCCGGCGACCTGAGCCAGCGGGCGCGTCACGGGGAGTACCAGCGCGCTCTGGCGTTCGTGGACCGGATGCGCGCGCACGCCCCGGTCCTGGTCATCCCCGGCAATCACGATGCGGCGTGGTGGGCGAGTCCCCTCGGGCTGTTCGGCCGGGGGCCGATCCATGCCAAGTACCGGCAATATTTTGGAGACGATCTCTCGCCCGTGCTCGAGGTGCCGGGGGCCGTGATCGCCGGGGCGTTGAGTGCCCACGGAGTGGCGTTCGGATCGATGACCTGGAACCTGCGGGACACGGCGGTGAAGGGGCACCTGCCGGCGGGAGAGGTGGCACGGGTGCGGGACCGATTCCGGGCGGCGTCCAGCGGAGCGTTGCGTGTGGTGGTGCTCCATCACAATGTCCTGCGCGGCGAGATCTCCCAGCGGATGGGCCTGGCCCGGTGGCGGCAGGCCCAGCGTCGGCTTCGGGAGAGCGGGGCCGATCTGGTGCTCTGCGGGCACGATCACCAGGAGGGGGTGGGACAGATCGACGGGGAAACGGTGGTGAGCACCGCGAGCACTCACACGAGCCGGACCCGCGGCAAGCGGCCGTCGGCGTTCAACCTGGTCACCGCCGATGACACCTCGATCTCGGTGCGGCACCTGTGCTGGGACCGGGACGCCGGCACCTTCCGCCCGAGCGACGAGGCGCGCTTCGCCCGGATTCGGCGGTGACGGTTCAATTCACCCTCTTCGGGGGCGAGGATCCGGTCCCCTGTCCGGAGCCGACGCCGGAGCCGACGCCGACGCCGGAAAACGCCCCCACGATGACCGGGCCCCCCGTCCCACCTCCGGCGGCCCCCCACCTGATTCTGGGGGAGCGACTTCGCCGACTGGGCCTGCACCGCGATTGTCCGATCATCGTGCACACCAACCGGACCGTGGTGCTCCGGTTTCATCCGGCCCGGGGACTCCGGATCCATCTCGGCTACGGGCACGCCCCGGATGAGGTGCTGCAGGCGATCGTGAGGTGGGCCCGTCCGGGGCTTCGGCGCCGCGAGCGGGAGGCGCTCGAGGCGCAGTTCATGGCCTTCCCGGTTCATCAGCATGTGCCCCCGGTTGCTCCGGCGCGCCGCCCGGTGCCATCCCGGCCGGGGGATGGTGCCGTTCTGGATCGGCTCGCCGAGATGCACCGCCGACTGAATCAGGACCGGTTCAACGGGGCGCTGGCGTCCCTCCCGATCCGGCTCTCGTCCCTCATGCGCACCCGGCTCGGAGAACTGCGCGCGGAGCGGCACACGGGGAAGGCCCTCGAGATCGTGATCAGCCGGTTGCACCTGAGACAACACGGGTGGGAGGCGGTGGAGCGTACGCTCCTTCACGAGATGGTGCACCAGTGGCAGGCGGAGACGGGCCGCCCCCTCGACCATGGGGCGGAGTTCCGGCGCAAGGCGCGCGAGGTGGGGATCGTGCCCCGGGCCCGGGCGCGGATCGAGGATCTGGTGTCATGCGGGATCGGGTCCTGAAGGACGCCCGTTTCCACGTACACGTACTCATACCACGTACACGTACACGTACACGAGTGATTCCAGAGACCTCCAGAATCCGCCTGACGGGGACCCCTCCACCCCCCACAAAAAGGCTCCTGATCTCCGCGCGCGAGGCGTGGGGCGACGGGAATCATGCGGAGACCCTCTGCGATCTCCGCGTTCTCCGTGATGATCCCCGCCCCACCCCGGATTGAACCACAGAGGGCACGGAGGACGCGGAGGGTTGACGGTATCCACGACACGTTCCCAGTCGTGGATGGCGGGTCTCGGCAGGATGGGGGCCCATCCACCCCACAAAACAACTCTTGATCTCGGCGTGGCAAGCGTGGAGCGACGGGAATCATACGGAGACCCTCTGTGACCTCCGTGTTCTCCGTGGTGATCCCCGCCCCACCCCGGATTGAACCACAGAGGGCACGGAGGACGCGGAGGGTTGACGGTATCCACGACACGTTCCCAGTCGTGGATGGCGGGTCTCGGCAGGATGGGGGCCCATCCACCCCACA
>JBDIWC010000029.1:0-51906 GCA_039794085.1 Gemmatimonadales bacterium | reverse complement strand
GTCCCCGGACTCCGGGGCGTCCCCTCGCACCGTGCGCACAACGCCCGATCGACGTGTCTCTCACCCACGCGAAACCCTGAAGAGCCCCAAGTGGGATGCCGTCACAGACGCCGTCAAACGCACGGCCGGAGCGGGTGTCCGGGGGGCGCCCCAAATATTGTTGCCATTTTGTGTTCAATCTTGTCCGCAAGGGACTATGTCCTATGTCCTATGTCCTATTCCCTACTCCTACTTCCTACTCCCTACCTCCCGATCGCATACCGCTCGAGATACTGCAGATCGTCGTCGTCGAGGTGCCGGGTGTAGACCACTCCCTGACCGAGTGCCACGAGTCGCCGGCCGGCCGGGAGGGTGACCCGAAACTTCAGGTTCGCGTCGGAGCCGAACACGTCATACTGCCGCGGAGCCCCCGCGGGCACATACCGCTCAACCCAGAGATCCCCCTCGGGACTCACCCGCACTCCCGTGGGATTGAACGGGGGTTTGACCGTCGGCCATTCGGGCTCCGGCTGTGCCGCCCCACCTCCGGGGCCACCCCGCTGCCCTCCCCGCCGGAACGACGTGGATCGCTGGCCATTGTTGACCTCCACCGACATCGATAAACCGCTGGAAGCGACCTCCGCCTGGTACTCCTCCTTGTCGGCCTGCCGGACCGGAACCGGCCGGAAGGGGACCGGCTTCCCCACCACCCGGCGGCCGCCCGCGTCGTGCCACTCCACGTGATAGTCCTTGACGCTGACCAGGGCAATCCGCCCGTCGGGAGCCACCGCCCACGCGTCGCGCCCCGAAAGGGGAGTCTGCCTCATGCTGACCGAGCGGTTGTTGGCGCTGCCCGAGGTGCTCACCTTCGTCTCCGGCAGCTTCACCGTCGCCACCGTGTCGATGATGTCCCGGGCCGGGTCCCACCGGAGCACCTTCCCGGAATCGGGCGGGGCGGTGCCTGGCACGCCGCCCCCTCGACTTTCGAAATAGATCCGGCCGGCCCGGTCCGTTCCCTGAGGCACCACCATGGTCATTCCGCGGCCCGGTTCCCCCCGGGCGATGGACCACGATTCGCGATACGATCCGTCCGCGGCGTAGTGTGACAGCCGCCCGTTGCCCAGGTCCATGAGGAGGGTCCCTCCGCCGGTATACGGAAAGATCCCGTCGGGGCTCATGTACTCCCCCGGGCCGCGACCTGACCGGCCCACGGTGTCGGCGGTGCCCCGGGTGAGATCGACCCGCAGGAGCACGTTTTCGAGGCCATCCGACACCAGGATCACTCCGCCGGGCAGCTCCCGCAGGCCGGCAATGAAGCTGAAGGGCTCGGCGAAGGTCGCCGAGGGGCGGGAGAGGGTGATCTCGCGGGGGGCCTGGGCGGCGCCCTCCCCCGGCGCAAGGGGAAGCGCGGCCAGACCGGACAGCAGCAAGGGAGAAAGGCGCACCGGAGCCTCCATGGGGTTTGCGCGATGTGGAGAGTAATGATCTCCCATGGCTGGATGCCGGAAAGACCACAACCGTCGCACGGGTTCTGGGTGGTGGGTTCTGGGTATTGGGTTCTGGGTATTGGGTTTCGGGTACTGGGTTTCGGGTACTGGGTTTCGGGCATGGGCTTTGGGCATTGGGCATTGGGATATCGGGTATTGTACTCAGCACCCAACACCCAACAGCCAACACCCAGTCCCCAGTACCCAACCCCCAGTCCCCGGCACCCACCATGCCAGAGCCGGTGGTTGACAGCACGACCCGATTTCAGGAGATTGGTATGTCCACTCACTGCGAGCCCGGCCCCTGAACCATCACACTGTCGTCGCCGGGCCTGCCACGGGCGCGCTGAATTCCTGTTCCACGCCACATCGTCTCCCTCGCCGGTACGCGCCGGTGAGTCGGGTGAGGTGTGAACCATGCGCCGGGAGGCGCGCCACACCATGACTTCGCGCGAGAGTTGGGGCAGTCGGGTCGGGCTGGTCCTCGCCATGGCCGGCAACGCGGTCGGGCTCGGAAACTTCCTCCGGTTTCCCGCCCAGGCGGCGCAGAACGGAGGCGGGGCGTTTCTGATCCCCTACCTGGTGTCGTTCGTGCTGATGGGTCTCCCCCTGCTCTGGGTGGAGTGGGCGATCGGCCGGCACGGAGGCCAGTACGGACACCACTCGGCGCCGGGGCTGCTGGACGTCCTGGGCAAGCAGAAGTGGCTCAAGTACGTCGGCGTGTTCGGTCTCTTCACCAACATGACGATCGCCGCCTACTACACGTATCTCGAGTCGTGGACCCTGGCCTACGTGTTCCATTCGATCACCGGCACCTTCACCACGACCGACGCGACCGCTTTCTTTCCCGCCTACGTCGGTGCCAACTCGGCCTCGATCTTCACGGTCCCCTATGAAGCTCTCTTCTGGTTCCTGATCACCGCGGCACTCAACGTCTGGATCCTGAGCCGGGGGCTGGTGAAGGGGATCGAGATGATGGCGAAGATCGGGATGCCGGTGCTCCTTCTCTTTGCCGCCGCCCTGGCCATCCGCGGTCTCACCCTGGGTCCCGATGATCCCGGGGTGATCCAGAGCCCGCTGGCCGGGCTCAACTTCGTGTGGGAGCCGAAAGTGGGCGGCCTGCTGAACCCGGGAACCTGGCTCGCGGCCGCGGGCCAGATCTTCTTCACCCTGTCGGTGGGCATGGGGTCGATCCACTGCTACGCCTCCTACCTCAAGGCCAAGCAGGACGTGGCCCTGAACGGCGCCTCGGCGGGGTGGATGAACGAGTTTGTCGAGGTCGTCCTCGGCAGCTCGGTGATCATCCCGATCGCCACCGCCTACCTCGGTATCGCGGCAGTCCAGGCGGCCACCGCGGGCGGGAGCGGTTTTTCCCTGGGCTTCATGACGCTCCCGACCCTCTTCAACAACTGGGGAGTGCTGGCCCCGGTGGCGGGGGCGATCTGGTTCGGCCTCCTCTTCTTTGCCGGCATCACCTCGAGCATGGCGATGGGACAGCCGCTGATGGCCTTCGTGGAGGACGAGTACAAGATGTCCCGAGCCAAGGCATCGCTCCTGTTCGGCGCCGCGGTGCTGCTGCTCGGGTTCGTCTGTGTCTGGCTCTATCCGGGCGGCGCCTTCGATGAATTCGACTTCTGGACCGGCACCTTCGCCCTGGTGGTGTTCGCCTTGCTGGAAGCCTTCATCTTCACCCGGATCTTCGGCATGGAGAAGGGGTGGGAGGAAATCACCCGCGGGGCGGACATGAAGGTGCCCCGGATCTTCCGGTTCATCATCATGTACATCACGCCGGCCTTCATCACGGTCATCTTCGTGGGTGCCATGATCCAGCCCGAGGGGACCTGGAGTGGCGCGATCAGCGGACTGTTCCAGGGAGACGGGTGGCCGTTCTCCCCCGCCAGCGTGATCGGGAAGGTACTCCATGTGGGAGAGGAGTACGTGTGGTTCAAGGATGGCCAGCCCACCAAGGCGCTGGTTCAGGATGGCGTCCGCACCCTGCTGCTGCTGGTGTTCCTCGGATTTGGCCTGCTGGTTCGCACCGCCTGGAAGCGAAAGGAGGCACAGGTATGACCACCAACGCCTGGATCATGCTCGGCATCACCTGGTCGGTGGTGATCTTCTTCACCGCGAAGTTCTTTCTCAAGGTGATGAAGACGCCGATCCGCCCCGACGACGACGAGTCGTAACGACAGGCGGTAGACGGTGGGCGGTAGGCCAGCAACCACCTATCGCTTACCACCTATCGCCTATAGCCCATAGCCTACCGCCAGCGTGGCCATGTCGCCTGCTCTCCCTCCCCATCCATTCGATCCCGCGGACTGGGACACCCTCCGTTCGCTGGGGCACCGCATGGTGGACGACATGATGGGGCACCTCGAGAAGATCGGCGACCAACCAGTCTGGTCCCCGGTCCCCGCGGACGTCGTGGCACGTCTCAGTCAACCGCTCCCCGAGAAGGGCGTCGGGGCGGAGCAGGCCTACGCAACTTTCCTCCGCGATGTCTTCCCCTATCCGGTGGGCAACATTCATCCCCGCTTCTGGGGGTGGGTGAACGGGAGTGGAACTCCCTTGGGTGCTCTCGCCGAGATGCTTGCCGCCACGATGAACCCGAACGTGGCCGGGCACCAGGGCTCCCCTCGGCACGTGGAGGATCAGGTCCTGGTGTGGCTCGCTGAACTTCTCGGATACCCCCGAGAGGCCAGCGGGCTTCTGGTGAGCGGCGGGTCGATGGCCAACTTCGTGGGGCTCGCCGCGGCCCTGGTGGATCGCGCCGGTTTTGACCTTCCGGGCCAGGGAATGATCAGCGCCCCGAAGCGACCGGTCCTCTACGCGTCCACCGAAACCCACTTCTCTGTGGACCGTGCCCTCCGGTTGCTCGGCGTGGGCGATGCGGGACACCGCCGAATCCCCGTCACTGACCGGTTCCAGATCGATCTCGCTGCCCTCCGGGCCACGATCGCGGCGGACCGGAACGCCGGACATCACCCGGTCGCGGTGGTGGGCAACGCCGGCACCGTGGGCACCGGGGCCTTCGACGACCTCGACGCCCTGGCCACCCTCGCCGCGGACGAGGGACTCTGGTTCCACGTGGACGGTGCGTTCGGAGCCTTCGCCGCGGTGGATCCCGGCCTCGCTCCCCTGGTGCGTGGCATGGAGCGCGCGGACTCCCTCGCGTTCGATCTGCACAAGTGGATGGTGGTGCCGATCGAGGCCGGCGCGGTGTTCGTGCGCAATGGGGAGTCCCACCGCCGGGCCTTCCGCGTGGCGGGTGACTACGTGACTTCGATGGAGGGCGGAATCGGTGTGGACGTCACGGCGTTCGCCGAGCGCGGCGTGCAGCTCACGCGGGGGTTCCGTGCGCTCAAGGTCTGGATGTCGCTCCTGGCGCACGGTGCGGAGGCCTACAGGTCCCTCATCCGGGGGAACGTGAAGCTGGCGCGGCACCTGGACCTGGTGGTGTCCGGGCACCCCTCCCTCGAGTTGCTCACGCCGACCGTGCTCAACGTGGTCTGTTTCCGGTATCGTCCGGAGGGGGTGCCCGAACCGGACCTGGACGATTTGAACCGGAGGATCCTGGTACGGTTGCACGAGGAGGGAATCGCGGCGCCATCCTACACAACGCTTGGCGGCCGCTATGCACTCCGGGTGTGCATCACGAACCACCGGAGCACGACCGCGGACCTGGATGCGTTGGTGGTGGCAGTGACGCGACTCGGAACGGCCCTGGTCGCCTGAAGATCTCTCCCCAGCTTCAGGAGGAGGATCCAGCCCCGGAGTTCGAGGACCCCTCCTTCTCGATTTCCACAACTGCGTTGAGCTGCACCTGGCCGCGGAAGAGGGACCCGGGCGTCACCTCCACATGGGCCCAGGGGCCGTCTCCCAGCTTCTCCTCGGTCCGGGCGTCGATGACCACGGTCTCCACGGAGCAGACTCCGGGCGGAAGATTGAACTGCAGGTCGAACCGGACCGCGAACCGACCCGCACCACCGAGGTGGAGCCCCTGCCGATGAGTCCAGATCGTCGACACCACCTGCCCGGTATCCAATCGCCGGACTTTCAGACCGAAACCGAAGTCGCGTCGTTCCACCGCACCCTCCTGCACCCCGTGGAGTGTCAGGACACGGCGAGCACCGCTACGCACCGTCGTCTCGTCCAGGGTGAGTTCGTCGAGATGAAGCCCGGGGATGGCCTGCAAACTGGCCTGCACGGCGTCGCGTTCGCCCGACACGTAGGCCCGGATGCACTCGGAGGGCGACCCCGCACAGACCACCGCTCCCCGCCGCAGGAGGATCGCATGAGTGCTGAGGGTGGCGATGCGATCGAGCTGGTGACTGACGACCGCAACGGGGATCCCGCTTCGCGCCAAATCCTGCATCCGGGCGAACGCGCGTTCCTGGAACGCCAGATCTCCCACCGACAGCACCTCATCGATGATCAGGACATCGGGATCGAGATGGACGGCGATGGCGAAACCGAGGCGTGCGTTCATGCCGCTCGAGTATCGCTTCACGGGGGTGTCAATGAATTCCTCGATCCCGGCGAAGCTGACGATGTCATCAAACGACCGCCGGATGGCCGCGGTGGACATCCCCATGATGGCTCCCTGCAGGTGGACATTCTCCCGGCCGGTGAGGTCGGGATGGAATCCGGCGGCGAGTTCGATCAGCGCCCCGATCCGACCCCGAACGACACAGCGACCCAGCGTGGGCCGGAGCACCCGGGTGATGAGCTTGAGGAGAGTGGACTTGCCGGCGCCGTTGTGGCCAATGATGCCGAGGGCCTGTCCCGGCCCGATGGTCAGAGACACGTCGCGCAGGGCCCAGAAGTCCCGCGCGTGGAGTTCCATCGGATCCCTCCGTGCCCCCACCGCCCTGCGTGCCAGACTGGGCAGGAGATCCCGCAGGGAGTCGTGTCGCTCGCCCTTCCGGAACTTCTTCCAAAGCCCCTCGACCACGATGCCCGCCCCGGCCTTCCCCGTCATCACACCCACTCCGCAAACAGGGTCTGCAGCCGGCGGAACAGGGTAAGACTCAGGACGAGACCGAAAGCGCCGACAGCGCCGCTCCAGACCAGGTACCAGGGCGACCAGATCTCCACGAGACGCGTGCCCTCCGCGACATGGAGCGGCTGCAGAAGGTTGTGACCCTGGACCACCGCGAGCCGGAGACCCTCGAGCACCGGGGCGAGCGGGTTCAGCATGAGCACCGGGGCGTAGCGGGAGCCGGCCATGGCCGCATCGAACACCACCGGAGTGAAGAAGATCCCGAAGGTGAGCAGCACCTGCACGATGTACTTCACATCGCGAAAGAACAGGTTACCGCAGGCGAGGAGAAGACCAAGGGCCACCGTCAGGACAAGGAGCAACCCGGCCAACGGGACGATCCAGAGGAGCCCCCATCCCACCCCCACTCCGA
This sequence comes from Gemmatimonadales bacterium, assembly GCA_039794085.1. GTDB lineage: Bacteria > Gemmatimonadota > Gemmatimonadetes > Gemmatimonadales > GWC2-71-9 > OFTM291. Next base: position 45,026 of record JBDIWC010000029.1, on the reverse strand, counting down.
GAAGAGGCAACACAAGCAGCAAGGCGACCGCGCCGATGAGTGTGTCGAAGCCCTGGGCCAGCACCGCCGCGAGTGGCAGTACCTCGCGCGGGAAGAACACCTTCGACACCAGGGAGGCATTTCCAATCAGGCTGGTGTTGGCAAATCCCACGGCTCCGACGAAGAACGCCCAGGCCACCGCCTTGACCGCGACCCCGGCCAGGCCGGCTCCCACCAGCGGTTGACCCGAGGCCTGCGCGATGATGCCGCGCACGATGAGTCCGGCCAGAACCACGAGAACCGGCATGAAGAGCGCCCAGCCAAAGCCCATGATCGCCTGCTTGTACCGGAGCCGGATGTCGCGCATGGTAAGCTGGTACAGTAACTCACGATAGGTCCAGATCTCGCGGATCCCCTCCCGGACGTCACCTGGAACCGTGTGCCACTCCCGGTACTCGACAGGGGGATGGGTGAATGACATCATCCGGCGACCCGGGTGGGATGCGGCAGGAAGAGTGGACAATGGGGTGATCTCGCGGCCTCGGTCACCACGGAGTCACGTGAGCTCTCGGACCTCATTGACGCGGGAAAACCCGGGAATAGAGCGCGCGAATTCCCGATCCCAGGAGCGGGAGATCCGCCATCCGTGTGGCCAGCTCCACGGCTCGATCGCGGCGCCAGACGGCGTGGCGTTCCCGAGCCGCCTGCCGAAGCAGCGAGGCGGGTGGGGAAAGGGTGACGCGGGCCGGAACACCCCCCGGGTCGAGCGCCAGGAACGCTTCGCGCAACAGGGTATGCGCATGCTGGCGGGCCGCATCCCGAAGGGCAAGTGCCTCGGGATCCCCGGCTCTCGGTGGCGCACCGGCTCGGCGGGTGATGGTGGGATTGAGGTTGATCTCCCAGACCTGGGGCTCACCGTTCACCACACCATAATCAATGCGACCATAGTCCACTCCCGCGGTGGTAAAGACCCGCTCGAGCCACTCCTCGTGTTGGCGACCGAGCACATACTCATGCATCTCTCGGGCGGAGTCGACACTCACCTGATCCCCGCTCGATTTGACGGTCCAGTGGGTGCCGATCATCAGGTGGGTTCGGACCGTGGCGCCTCCCACGCGATAGGCGGCATACTTGCGAAAATGCCCCTCGCCGTCTCCCGCGTGAGCGTATTCCACCACCAGCAAGTCCTGCCGGCGGAGTCCGCGCCACCGAAGCGATCGGAGCGCCCGCTGAATCTCGGCCGGGGATGCGAGCAGTCCCGTCCGGCTTCCCGTGTGACGATTGGCCTCCCGAATAAAGACAGGGTAGCGAACCCTGTCGAGTGGTTCCGAGGCGGGATGTGCGGCGAAGGCATTGAGACCGGTCCTCGTCATGGCCTGCAGAAGAGGAAGCCGCAGGAGGACGGCCCGTGGGTCGTTCAGCAACCGCCAAGCCGGAGCCACTGAGCGCGTCCGGTCCCAGATGTCCGTGACCAGGTTCCGTCCCGCCGGGGTGAGCTGATCGAGCGCCGAGAAGATGTGCGCCCCACCCTCCAGAACCGTCTCCTTCCCGAGTGATCCATAGCACCGGACGGTCATGCGCCCGGCGATCGGGCGACCCCGCCCGGCGAGGTACTCCCGCATGCCGAACTCGCCCCGCTCCTCCGTCCAGTAGGTGATCACGTCACGAGGCCACGGCGACGGCCGCGGGGGACGCCGCGGGTCTTTCGCGCCGAGCCCCCAGACGATCGACGATGGCCGCGGCGGCGAGATATCCCGAGGTGTTCAGGAGGGTGAGGACAACGTCGGTGAGGCTCACTGCCACCCCGAGCAACACGACATACTCCGGTGGCACCCCCACCGCCACGAAGGCCGGCAGCGACCGATTCATGGAGGTGACGCTCGGCACGCCGGCCGTGGAGGCACTGAGGACGATGATGGTGGCCGCGAACACGACCACCTGCTCCACCCCCAGCGGCACCCCGAGCACATGGGCCAGGAACAAGAGCTTGGCGGGCCCCGACACGGCCCGTGACAGCTTGAGGGTGGCCCCCGCGAGAGGCACCACATAGGCCACGCTCTCGGAGCGCAGGCCCAGCGGAGAGCCCGCGCGCAGAAGGGCCGGAAGGGTCGCCAGGGACGACCGAGATGCCATGGCCATCAGCTGGGCGGGCCACAACGCGCGCGCGAATTCCCCCGGACGTACTCGTGCCACGGCTCCCACCAGGGGGTAGAGCAGGAGAACCATGAGAAGTACGATGGTCCCCTCGAGCGCCGCGAACTTGAGTATCGCCTGCCCCACGCTCAGCCCAGCCGCCTGACTGGCCCGGTAGCCCAATCCGAGCATGACCAAAGGGGTCAGCGAGAGCAGCCACCCCACCATGGTGAACGAGGCTTCGGAAATTCCCTGGAACACCCGCCGCATGGTCTCCCGGGCCTCGGGCGCAGCCCGGCGCATGGCAAGCCCGAACCCGGCGGCAAAGAGCATCAGGGGAAGGAGGCTGTCGTTCGCGGCGGCCGAGAAGAGATTCGGGGGGATGATCGCATCCACCCACTCGAGTCCCCCCGACGACGGCACCATCGCCCCGGCCGAGGGCGCGACGGCACCAAGCGAGGCCTGGCCGAAGAAGGGATGGGTCAGCAGCACGCTGGCCATCACCACCGTCACTCCGGCCGTCAGGAGGAGGAGACCGAGAAAGACGACGGGGATCAACACGCCGAACGAGCGTGTGACCGCTCGATCGGCGCGGCCGCCACTGGTCATCGCCAGGTAGAGTTGGGCCACCACGAGCGGCACCACGAGCAAGCGGAGACCATTGGTCCAGGCACGGACCACGGTGCCCGCCGTCGCGAGCAACAGATCCGTCCCCTGCCCTCCCTCTCCAACAACAAGGGTGCCGGCGAGCATCCCAACGGCTAACCCCGCAAGGGAAAGGGCCGTCAGCTTCCCCATGCTCACGCCGAAGGGCCTACCTGCGGGCCGAGTGTCGCTCATGGACCCTGTCGCTCTTGATGAAGAGATCCCGGTACGGGAACACGTTGTGTAATCCGCAAGACTCTTGCCACCAGCGAGTGAGTCATCGCCGTGCTCCATCATCCCCCACGCTGCCGGGGGGTCCCACCCTGCCCAGATCGGGACCCCAGCGCTCAAACCCCTTGCCCCAACAAGAGATTGCCTCCACCCACGTGCCGGGAAACCAGGGACCATGGGCATCCTTCAGCAACCGAACCTCAACATCATGAGCACCTGATGCCCTCGGAAGCCATGTTGCGTCCTCACAACAGAGCGCACCAGATCCACCGTGCGTGCGACCTGAATTCGACCTTCCCATCGACCCGTTCACCGCGCCCCGATCGGGCATGACCCGGATGTCGGACTATTCTCCTCAGGAATCCCGGGATCGTCACCCTTCCGCGAGCGCCCGCAGATCCGGAGTCCGAGTGACCACCGCACCCCGGGACCATCGCACCGGGGAAGTGAGTGACTGTCCCCGGACATGGTTGTTCGCGGGCTGACAAACACTCTCTCCCAGCAGATCCGCTTCGTTCATGCCGTCGTTCTCCCTGTGAACACGCGTCAGACGGTGCCACTTCCGGGACCGACACGACGCGTGGACGATTCACGGAGGAAGGAACATGCAGATGCATCGGGTACTTCTGGGGCTCGGATTCGTGGCCTTCGCGGCGGCTCCGGCCATGGCACAGAGCAATCGCAACTGGATCTTCATGGCCCGGGGCGGCGGGTTCACAGCCCTGGAGGACTTCCGGGAGAACGCCCCCACCATCGAAACCAAGACCGGTTTCACCGTGGGCGCGGGCGTGGGATACCAGCTATCGAAGAATCTCGTGGTGCGTGTCGATGGTGACTACGCCCGCGATGAGCTCGAGCTGAACGGCGTGGACACGGGCGACAAGATGAACCGCTACTTCTACGGCGCCGCCCTCCAACTGCAGCTTCCGCTCAACGGATGGACCCCGTACGTGCTGGGCGGGGGCGGCGGAGTAACCCTCGACCAGCCGGGCGGTGAGTCGAAGACCCGGGGCCAGGGCACCTTCGGAGCCGGCGTCAAGATCGATCTCGGCGATTCCCCCTGGGGCATCATCGTGGAGGGCCGGGGCTACGTCTACAAGGCGAGCGGCCTCTCCGACGGCCCCCTCGCGGGGGTCAGCAAGACCCAGTTCGACCTCGGCTGGACCGCGGGGCTGAGCTTCTCCCTGTAGCATCCCGTGGTCCTGGTCGGTGGGCCGATGTGGCCCGCCGACCGCGACCCCGTGGCATCCGGATGTCCGTGGCGGCAGGTCTGTCACGACCCATCGGGTGACACGGGGTCGCCACGTTCTGAAGTTCGAAGTTCGAAGTTTGAAGTTCGGGATCTTCTTCAATTTAGGTGATCTCTGTTCAGTCGTCATCCCGAGTGAAGCGAGGAGCCTGCCCCGAGCCCGCGAGGGGATCTGAGGAGGTTCCCGGTGTAGGACGGGCCGTTCGCGAACGGCCCCTGCAACCCGTCGTCCGGGTCTGGAGGCCCATAGAACTGCCTCAACGCAAAGGCGCCAGGACGCAGGGACGCACCGGTGCTTGGAGCCCACGAAGGGATCCCCATCGGACGCGCACGGGGGTGGAGCCATTGCGATCCCTGGTGAGTGCGCATTTTCTGACAGGATGAACAGGATTGACAGGATGTTGTCCCCTGGGCAGGGGAACCGAAATCGCGTCTCCTGGCGGTCAGGCGTACCGCGCTTCGGCCATGCCGCTTGCACGGTAATTGGAGAAGAACCGAAGTTCGAAGCTTGGGGGTACCCCTTGCGGCCGTCACCCAGCCCCGGTTCGTTGTATCTCAGTGGATCCAATGCCTGCGTCAAGGCGTTACCTGACGGAAGCCCCCAGGTTCACGACGAACACCGAAGAGGCAGGAGATGACGAGATCATGCCAGCCAACATGATGCGGCGAATGGGGCTCCCCCGGGCGGTCTGGGGCGTTGCCTTCCTGGTGGTCGCCTCCCCCGCGGCCGGGCAGGTGACCGGAGCGCGTGTCCCTTGTGCCCGTTGCGGCCCCCCCCGGAGTGGCGCGGCCTGGATGGCACCGCCACCCCCTTGATCGCGTGGCTGGGTGACACCGCGCTGGTTTGGATCGACGCGAGCGAGAACCAGTTGATCGTCACTCGTCTGAGGGACGGAGAGGTGCGCCGGGTGGGACGGTTCGGAAGCGGGCCTGGCGAGTTCCGCCGCGCGTTCCGGGTGATCACCGATGCCCGGGGCCGGATCGTGGTGGAGGATGTCAGCCTTCGACGCTTCAGCATCTTTGGGGCCGATCTCGGTTTTCTGTCGGCGTTCCCGGGGACGGGGAACCCGAACGCAGTGCTGTTGCAGCTGGATCCTGCTCGGCTCACGGTGTTGTACACCCCTTCGATTTCGATGGGGACGCGAAGGGTGGCCGATGTGGAGATATCCGGCGACCGATCCGTGGACCGGTTCGACGTGTTCGCCAGGGACACGACCATTCGGTTCATGCTCAAAGCCAGAACCTCTCTGATTCCCTACTCTGTGGTCGGTGCCGTGATGACCGGAAAGGGAGAGATCATCATCGGCAATCCCCTCACCTACCGGATGACCAGTTTCGGCCCGGATGGAACACCGCTCCGCAGGTTTGGCCGACCCGAATTACCACTCGAAATGGAGACCGCCATCGAGGCTGCCACCCGCTCGGAGCGCCTCCGGAGGAATCTGGATGGGGCACGGGGGAAAGGCGTATCGGATGAGTTGCTATCTCGTATGGCTGGCAGTGCGGAGCGCTTGCAGGAGAAGCCATACTTTGTGCAGACAGCCCTCGCCACCGATACCACGGGTCGTCTCTGGGTGGCCACGACGCGCGTCACGGGTGGCATGACCGAGATCGATCTGTTCGACAGCACGGGCCGCTTCGTTCAGACCGTTCGTGTATTCGATCGCGTCCGTGCCCTGGCGGTCCGATTGCCCCTCGTGGCCGTCCTGGTGGAGCGGCTGAAAGGTGACGAGGAGGGGCTGGACGGAATCGACCTGTATCGAGTCCGGGAGAACCCGTAGGGGCCGTTCGCGAACGGCCCGTGCAGAATGGGGCTCTTCGGGATTTTCTGTGGGCCGTGCCATGTGGCAATTGTCACTGTGCCGGGATCCGGAATGGGGTCACGCGAAGGGGCGGAGTCGCACACCCGGGCTCAGTGTGCTCGGTCGTGATTGGTGTTTCCCGGGGCGAAAGCCTCGGGGAACCCACGCGAAACCCGGAAGAGCCGAAAATGGATTCCCGCGTGCGCGGGAATGACGGGCAGTGGGCGGCGAACGAGCATCTGGGGCTGCCTGCTTGTGAAATGTTTCACAAAGCCGCGACCAAGAGAGCAAGCGCCCCAAGAGCGAGTGACAACGGGCGGACGGACGGGCCACCATGACCCCCTTGCTTGCTCTTACCGGCGTGAGGAGTAGATTGCGACCATCCCCCGGAACCCAGGCGCGACGGTCCTCCCGGGACGGGCATCCTGTGTGAAGTTGGACGTGTCGTTCGTCACCAGCACGATTGGTTCCATCTCTTCAGCTGCGGAGTGCGTGTGCGGCGTCTCGGGCTTCTGTTCCTGATCGGTGTCACCATCCCCCTCTCTCTTTCCGCCCAGCAACGGCCCCTGACCCTGGCCGAGGCGATTGCCATGGCCGCCCGGGTCAACCCGACGGTGGTCCAGGCCCGCGGGGGAGTCCGCACCGCGGGCGCGGGGGTCCTGGCCGCCAAGGGGGCCTTTCTTCCCGACCTCTCCGCAAACGCGAGCGGGTCGCGAACGATCAGCGATGGGTCCTCCTTCGTGGATCCCGCGACCGGGGAAACTATCTCCGGCGGTTCCACCAGCCAGAGCGTCTCGTTCGGGGCCTCGTCCAGAATCGATCTCTTCACCGGCTTCCGGCGCACCGCCGACCTCGGGGCCGCCAACGCCACCCGGGATGTCAACGAGGCCGCGCTCTCGGTGGAGGAGGCCGCCTCGGCACTGGCGACCAGCCGCCAGTTCTACGACGTCCTGGCCCAGGGGGCCCTCATCGGGGTTCGGGAGGCGAGCATCCAGCGGGAGGAGCAGAAGCTGCTCATCGCCATCGCCAAGCTGAGCACCCGATCCACCACCATCTCCGATTCGCTCGACGCCGTGGTCTCCCTGGCCAACGCCCGTTTGCAACTCCTGACCCAGCAGGATCTGCTCGCCACCGCCGAGGCCAACCTCGGGCGGCTGGTGGGTCGCGATGGCCGGGTGCAGGCGGCGGACGACTCCTCCCTCTATCGGTTCGACTTCCTCCTCGACTCGGCGGCGCTCCTGCGAGAGGCGGCCACCTCGGCCCCGGAGGTGGCGCGTGCCGAGGCCCAGGCCCGAACCACCCGGGCCCAGTTGTCCGCCTCCAAGAGCACCTACTGGCCCACTCTCTCCCTTTCCGCAAACACCTCCTTCTCTGGCAGCCAGCAGAGAAACTACGACCTGTTCAACCAGCGGAGTCTGTCGCTCGGGCTGACCTGGCCCCTCTTCAATCGCTTCTCCCGCGAGCAGCAGGTGGTGCAGCGCAAGGTGGAGCTGGAGACCAACCTGGCGCGGACCGAGGACACCCGGCGGAATGTGCTGGCCCGAATGGCCAGCCAGCTCTCCGCCCTGCGGACCGCCCGGGAACGGATCGACGTGACCCAAATCGGCGTGGAGGCGGCACGCGCCAACGTGCTGGTACAGCAGGAACGCTACCGTCTCGGATCGATTTCGATCCTGGATCTTGGTCAGGTGCAGGACCGCCTCGACCAGGCGGAAGAAGCCGCCGTGAATGCCCGTTTTGATTTCCTTCGTGCCAAGGCCGAGATCGAGGCGATTCTCGGCCGGCCGCTCCAACCGTGAGAGCCCCCATGATCCGTGTGTCCGGTCGTCCAACGTTGCCGTTCTGCCTGGTGGTACTGGGATCCCTGGTCGGCGCCTGTGCCACCGGCTCAGCCGACGGCGAGGGCTCGGCCGACTCCACGGCCACGGGGGAGGCCCCGAGTGCCCTCTCTCTCCCGGTGGTGGGCGAGCCGGTGCGGAAGGGGGACCTCATCCTCAGCGTGAACACCACCGGCCAGATCCGGTCCGAGGCGAGCGCCCTGCTCAAGGCGGAGGTCGCGGGGATGGTGGAGGAGGTCATGGTCTCCCCCGGCGACCGGGTGCGGAAGGGTCAACCCCTGGTGCGGCTCGACCGTCAGCTCCTCGACATCGCGGTGCAGGAAAAGGAGGCGGCACTCGACAAGGCCCGCCTCGATCTTCTCGACGCCACCGTCCCCGACTCGATCGTGACCGGCAAGCCGGTGACCGGTGAGCGGCTGCGCAACGCGCAGATCCGGTCCGGCATCGGCGCGGCCGAGGTGGCTCTGGAGAAGGCGAAATTGGAGAGGGAGCGGGCGGTCATCACGGCGCCCTTCGACGGCGTGATGGACCAGGTGCTGGTATCGGTCGGGGAGCGGCTCAGCAGCGGGCAGGACATCGGCCGCGTGGTTGACCTGACCAACCTGCGGATCGAGGCGGCGGTGCTGGAGCACGACCTCCCCTCCATCTCCGTCGGGGGGGATGCCGTGATCACGACCGCTGCGGCCCTCGGCGCTCCGGTCCGTGGCCGGGTCGCGGCGGTGCTCCCCCTGGTGGACAGCGCCACCCGGGCCGGGCGGGCGCTCATTCTGGTCCGGGGCAACGGGGTCCTCCGGCCGGGGATGTACGCCGACATCCGGCTCGAGGCCAACCGCCTCCCCAACCGGATCGTGGTTCCGGCCCGGGCCGTGATCGAGCGGGATGGCCGCCCGCTGGTGTTCGTGGTGCGGGACGGCCGAGCCCAATGGACCTACATCTTCCCCGGCCGGAGCAACGGGACGGAAACCGAGGTGCTCCCCGACAGCTCCACCGGCCAGATCCCGCTCAACCCCGGCGACATCGTGCTCGTGGAAGGTCACCTCACCCTGACGCACGACGCGCCGGTCCGGCTGCTGGCCCGGGACGAGCGGCAGCAGACCCCATGACCGCCTCCCCTCCCCAGCTCCAGAGCACGGTCCCATGTCGCTGAGCTCATCCGCCCTCCGCCGGCCGGTCACCACGGTGGCGGCGGTCCTCGCCTTCGTGCTGCTGGGCAGCGTGTCGCTGACCCGGCTCCCGGTGTCGCTTCTCCCCGACATCACCCTTCCCGTGCTGACGGTCCGCACCTCCTATCCTGGTGCTGCCGCCACCGAGGTTTCCCGCCTCGTGGCGGAACCGGTTGAACAGGCGGTGGCCGCGACACCCGGCCTGGTCGAGGTGCGCTCGGTGAGCCGGAGCGGCGAGGCCACCACCACGCTGCGCTTCGGGTGGGGCACCGACATGCCCAGGACGATCCTGCTGGTGCGGGAACGGCTGGACAACGTCCGCGACCGCCTTCCCGAAAGCGCCGAGCGGCCCATCCTCCTCACCAGCGACCCCGGCGAGCGGCCCATCGCGGTTCTCGGGCTCACCAGCCCCGGGGATCTCCGGTCCATCGCCCGCACGGCGGAAGACGTGCACGCCCGGCGGCTGGAGCAGATCAGCGGCGTGGCGAGCGTGGCGGTGGTGGGAGCCCCCGAGGACGAAATCCGGGTGGATGTGAACCCCGAACGGGCGCGGGCGCTGGGGATCACCCCGAATCAGGTGGCCGACGCGATCGAGGCCGCCAACGTGGCCGCCCCCGGGGGGACGATCCGCCGGGGACAGTTCCGCTACTCGATGCGCGCCCTGACCGAGTTCCAGACCCTCGACGAAGTCCTGGACACACCGGTGGGTCCGGAGCAGTCGGGGATCAAGCTCCGGGACGTGGCCGCGGTGTCCCTGCAAACGGCGGAGGCGGTGACCACCACACGCCTCGATGGCGCACCGGCGGTGGGGCTCGTGGTGTACAAGGACGCCGGCTCCAACACGGTGGCGGTGACGCGCGGAATCTACCGGACCATCGAGGAGCTGGCGGCGGAGTTCCCCGAGGTCACCGTGCAGGTGGTGGCTGCCCAGGCGGAGTTCGTCACCAGCGCCCTGTCCAATCTGGCCCAGGAGATCATCGTCGGCGGGCTGCTGTCGCTGCTCTCGATTCTCCTCTTCATGCAGCATGGGCGGTCGGCGCTGGCCATCGGGCTCATCGTCCCTCTCTCGGTCCTGATCGCGCTGGTGATGTTGCAGGTCCTCAACGTCACCATCAACATTCTCTCCCTGGGTGGGCTGGCGCTCGGCGTCGGCCTGCTGGTGGACAACGCGATCGTGGTGGCCGAGGCCACGGGGCGGCTGCGGGAAGAGGGCGTCCCCCCGCTGGAGGCGGCCCGTCGCGCCGCCGAGGAGGTGTCGGGCCCGCTCATCGCCGGCACGCTCACCACGCTGCTCGTGTTCGGACCTATCGTGTTCGTGCAGGGTCTCGGCGCGGCGCTCTTCCGGGACCTCTCCCTGAGCGTCGTGACCTCCCTCACCGCCTCGCTGGTGCTGGCCCTCACCCTCATGCCGGTGCTGATGGTCGGACGCGCCGGGGCCAGCTCCCCCTCCACCGGTTCCCCCGGCCCTCTGGCAGGGCCGATGGCGCGCCTCCGCGCATTCGGGAACCGACTGGGGGACCGGTACGAGGCGGGGATGGACTGGTCGCTCCATCACGCCCCGCGGGTCCTTCTGGTAGGGCTCATCATCTCCATCATCACCGTCTGGCTCACCCTGGAACTCCCCCGGGAGATCCTGCCGAGCGTGGAGGAGAGGATCGCCGTGGCGGAACTCCGGCTTCCGGTGGGCACCGCTCTGGAGGAGACCACCCGCCAGGCGGCCCGGCTGGAAACCGCGGCGAGGGATCTCGGGAGCCGGGGAGTCTACACCCGGGCCGGCCTCGCCACCGACGAGGAGATCCTGGCCGGCGCCGACCCCGGCACCTCCGCCACGGCGCAGCTCCTGATCCCGGTTCCCGAGGGTCAATCGGCCGCGGCGTTCGCGGCACGTCTCCGGACCATGGTGCCCGACCTGGCCGCCGGGGCCCTGGCCATCGACCTCGCGGGGCAGTCGGAGTTCGGATCGTTGATCGGCCGGGAGGGACGCCTGGTGCGGGTCGAAGTGTCGGCGGCCGCCGCCGACGAGGCCGAGCTCTGGGCCGACGCCGCGCGCCAGCGACTGGCCGCGATGCCCACCCTGACCGATGTGCGCGACGCCTTCAGCACCACGCAACCCGCGATCGAGATCCGGTTGCGCCGGGAGCGGATCGCGGAGCGCGGCATCGCAATCCAGGAGGTGGCCTCGGTGCTGGCGGGTGGCCTGGGCGGCGTCGCCGCCAACGATTTCCGCGAAACCGACCGCCGGACCCCGATCATGGTGCGGTTCCATGGCGAAGCAAACGAGGATCTGGCCACGGCCCTGGCCACCCCGATCCAGGGAGTACCGGTGGGCCAGCTGGTGACGGTGGTGGAGACCCGCACTCCCATCGAAGTGGTGCGGATCAACCAGCGACCGGTAGTGGTGGTGGAGGGCGTGGTGGAGGAGGGGGGCACCGCCCGGGCCGCGAAGGAGGTCGCGGCCTCCCTCAGAACACTGCCGGTTCCGGCCGACCTCACCTGGGCCCTGTCGGGGGCCGATGCCGAACAACAGCGCACCATGCGGGAACTCGCGCTGGTGGCGTTTCTGGCGGTGGCGCTGGTGTTCCTGGTGCTGGCCGGGGAGTTCGGGTCGTTCACCACCCCGCTCGTGATCATGACGGTGGTGCCCCTGGCGGGCACCGGGTCGATCGTGGCTCTCTGGCTCACCGGGCAGAGCCTCAACGCGGTGGCGATGATCGGTATCGTGGTGATGATCGGCATCGCCGACAACGACGCGGTGGTGAAGATCGACGCCATCAACCGGTTCCGGGAGCGGGGACACCCTCTCCACGAGGCGATCCTGCTCGGGGGCCGGCAGCGCCTCCGCGCCATCACCATGACCTCGCTCACCACCATCCTCGGCGTGACCCCGATGCTGCTCGGCGTGGGCGCCGGCGGGGAACTCTATCAGCCGCTGGCCGCCGCGGTGATCGGCGGGAGTGTGACGGCTCTTCTCGTGACCTTCTTCCTGCTCCCCTCGGCCTTCTATGTGGTGGAACGGGCCCGCGAGCGGCGCGCCGCCCGTCGGGAGTCCGCGGGACTGCCCGCCGCAGCGGTTGAGGCGACGTCATGATCCGGTGGGCCGCCCATCGTCCCGCCGTGGTCTGGTCGTTTGCCATGGCGCTGGTCCTGGCAGGAGGCGTGGCGTTCACCCGTCTCCCCCTCGCCACCCGGACCGCGGTGGAACTTCCCCGGCTCACCATCCAGGCCTCCTGGCCCGGCGCCGCGGCCGAGCTGGTGGAGATGTACCTCACCTCCCCGGTCGAATCGGCGGTACAGCCGGTGCGCGGGGTCAAGAAGACGAGCAGCACCTCACGCGAGGGGTCGAGCCAGATCACCGTGGAGCTGCAGCCCGGGGTGGACGTCCAGATGACCCGGCTCGCCATCCTGGAGCGGATGGAACTCCTCCGGTCGGAGTTTCCCCTCGGCGTGGCCGCACCGAGGGTCAGCAATTTCGTGCCCGAAGATCTGGCGGAGCAACCCCTGCTGCAGTACACCGTCTCCGGACCCTACACCCCGGGCGCGCTGGAAAAGATCGTGGAGGACCAGGTCACACCCCGGCTCGAGGCGGTGCCGGGGGTCTCGGGGGTCCAGTCGGCGGGGGGCGCGGAGACGGGGATCGCGGTCAGCTACGATCCCGCACGGCTCCGGCAGCTCGACATCAACCCCACGGCGCTCAGCCAGGCGCTGGCCGAGGCCCGCCAGGTCCGCCCCCTGGGGCAGGAGCACGCCGCGACGACCACGCGACCGGTTTCCCTGCGGGACACCCCGCAGGTCATGGAGGACCTTGCCCGGCTCCCGGTGCGCGGAGCGGGGGGGCGCGTTTTCGCCCTGGGGGACCTCGCCTCGATCCGCCAGGAGGAGGACACCCGGGGCCAGATCAACCGTCTCAACGGTCTCACCGCCGTGACGATTGCGATTTCCCGACTGGCCGACGCCGATGCGATCAAGACCGCGGCGCGGATCCGCCAGGCGATGGAGGACCTCCAGCCCACGCTTCCGCCCGGGCTCCGGTTCCGCGTCGCCTCCGATGAGTCACTGGAGCTGGATTCGCAGCTCACCGACCTGATGCGGCGCGGAGCGATCGCGGGAGTGGCCGTGGCCCTGGTCCTCCTGCTGACCCTGCGAAACGTGATGAGTGTGACCCTGGTGATGGGGAGCGCCGCCGTGGCGATCGCCGGAACCGCGCTCGGCTTGTACCTCCTCAAGATCCCGGCCAATCTGCTCACCCTCGCCGGGCTCGGCATGGGGATCGGCATCCTGGTCCAGAACGGCCTGATCGTCGTGGCCCGTCTGCGATCCGCGCCCGACACGCCGGACGGCCGGGCGGACGCGGGGGTCCGCATCGTGCCGGCGGTTGTCGGGGCCACCTTGACCACGGCGGTGGTACTCCTCCCCTTCCTCTACCTGCAGGGCGACGCACGGGCCGCCTTTGTGCCCTTTGCCAGCGCCTTTGCCCTGGCACTCGGGTGGTCGGTCGTGGCCTCGGTGATCATGATCCCCGCGGTGGGAGCGGGCCACGGTGCCCAGCGCGCGGGATGGCGACGGTTGCACCGGGTCTATTCCCGGACCCTGATCCGGATGCTCCGGCTCCGCTGGGTCGTGCTCACCCTCACGCTCGCCACTCTGGGCGTCATGGGATGGGCCTTCGTCAAGAAGGTGCCACGGTTCAACTGGGGAGGATGGGGAGGACAGCGCACCACGCTCAGTGCCTATCTGACCTTTCCCGGCGGGTCGGACACGGAGAGCCTCGACCGCGCCCTCGCCGAGTTCGAAAGAATCGCGGTGGGTCGGGAGGGAGTGGAGCGGGTCCAGGCCCAGGTGCCCCAGGGAGCGAATCGTGGCTTCGTTCAGGTGACGTTCGACCGGGAGGCGGGTTTCACGGCTCTTCCCCTCTTCATGCAGGAGGAGTTCAACCAGCGCGCGGTCCTGATCGGCGGGGCGAGCATCAGTGTCGTGGGACAGGGTCCGGCCTTCTCCTCCGGGGGAGGTGGCGGCTCCGCGTCCTATCGCATCAAGCTGCTTGGCTTTTCGTACTCCGGTTTGGAGCAGTTTGCGCTCGACCTCAAGGAGCGGCTGGAGCGGATCCCCCGGGTACAGAAGGTCAACATCAACGCCGCCAATTTCTGGGGAAGCGGCCAGGCCACGAGCGTGACCCTGGAACCCGACCGCGCCGCCCTGGCCCGGGCCGGTCTCACGGTCGAGGCGTTCGCCCGAACGGTCCAGCAACAGGTGCGTGGCGTGGGGGGGGGACAGCGCCTGGAACTCGGGGACGAGGAGGTGACCGTCACCCTCAAGGCAGCCGGATCCCGGGAGCGCTCCCTGCTCGACCTCCGGGCGGCGGCGGTGGCCAACCCGATCGGGGCGCCGGTGCGGATCGGGGACCTGTCGGTGGTCGATGAACGGGAGGGTCTCAGCACCATCACCCGCGAGGACCAGCAGTATGTCCGGTATGTGACCTACGACTTCCGGGGCCCGAACCGACTGGCGGACCGAACCCACAAGGCGTTCATGGCCTCGATCTCGGTTCCCCCCGGGTACGCGGTGTCGGAGGCACAGTACGGCTTCAACGATGACGAGAGCGGGAAGGGTCTCTGGCTGGTGTTTGCCGCCGGGATCGTCCTGGTGCTCCTCGCGGTGGCGATGGTGTTCGACTCCGTCTGGGCGTCCGCGATGGTGCTGTTGAGCCTCCCCCTCGCTCTGGCGGGGGTGGTGGCCATCTACTGGCCCACGGGAGCCGCCTTCGGGCGGGAAGCCGCCGTGGGAGTGATCCTGGTGGTCGGTCTCGCGGTGAACCAGTCGATCCTGCTGGTCGACGCGGCGCTGCACCGGAGGCGTCGGGTGCGAGCGGACGGACACCGGGAGCACCGCAAGCTCGACGGCCGGGATGTCTACTGGGCGGCCCGGGACCGGGCCGGGACCATCCTGCTGGTCACCTTCACCACGCTGGCGAGCCTCCTCCCGCTCGCCATCGGCACCCCGGTGGACAGCCTCTTCGGATCGATCGCTCTGGCCACCACCGGGGGGACGATCGCCGGCACGCTCGGAGCGCTCTTCGTGATGCCTCTCCTGGTGCTGCGGCTCCGCCGAGCGCGGGTGGCAAAAGCCGTCGCCACCTGACATCCTCCCGGTCCCCACTGCGGAACAGCAGGAACCACGAAAAACACGAAAGACACGAACAAGGTCCCCCGCCCCCTTCACTTGGCTCTTCAGGCTCAGGGAAACTCTGATCAATTCAGTGTTCAGTGTTCAGTTTCCCCAATTCAGTGTTTGGTGTTCAGTTCCCCCTCTCCCGCCGTGCGGGAGAGGGGGCCAGGGGGTGAGGGCCCGCGGCGACATTCGCCTGATCTTCCATAAGCTGTTGCCTTGCAACCACTTCGCAGTACCGCCCCGACTTGCAACAACCCCTCGTCCCCGGGTATATTTCCTTGATTCCACCGTGATCAGCTCCGGAAACGCATCGGGCGAGCCCCGACCGTGCTCCGGAGCTTCCGGTGTGCCTCCACCCGGTGTTCTGGAGTCCCATGACAGCCCCGAATTCGCGCGAGCGCATCGTTCCCCGTCCGATCGAAGACGAGCTCCGGCAATCGTTCATCAACTACTCGATGAGCGTCATCGTCTCCCGGGCCCTTCCCGACGTGCGGGATGGTCTGAAGCCGGTGCACCGCCGGATCCTCTACGCCATGAACGAGCTCGGCCTGGTGCCGGGACGGCCGTACAAGAAGTCGGCCACGGTGGTGGGCGACGTGCTCGGCAAGTACCACCCGCACGGCGACAACTCGGTCTATGACGCGCTGGTCCGCATGGTGCAGGACTTCTCCCTGCGGTACCCCCTGGTGGACGGTCAGGGCAACTTCGGCTCGGTGGACGGCGACCCCGCCGCGGCCTATCGCTACACCGAGGCCCGGCTCACCCGGGTGGCGATCACCATGCTGGAGGACATCGACAAGAACACGGTCGATTACCAGCCCAACTTCGACGACCGGCTGCTGGAGCCCACGGTGCTCCCGTCGAAGATCCCCAACCTGCTGGTCAACGGGTCGAGTGGCATCGCGGTCGGCATGGCCACCAACATCCCGCCCCACAACCTGCGGGAGATCACCGCCGCCATCCGGGCCCTGATCGCCGACCCGGAGATCACAGCGGCGGGGCTTTCGGCCCATGTGAAGGGTCCCGACTTCCCGACCGGCGGGTACATCTACGGGATCCAGGGGATCCGGGAGGCGTACGAAACCGGCCGGGGCAAGGTGATCATGCGGGCCCGGGTGGTGATCGAGGAGAAGGAGACCGGCAACCGGTCGGCGCTGGTCATCACGGAGCTGCCCTATCAGGTCAACAAGGCGCGCCTGGCCGAGCAGATCGTGGACCTGGTGAACGACAAGAAGGTGGAGGGGGTGTCCGCGGTCCGCGACGAATCGGACCGGGAGGGGATGCGGCTCGTGGTGGAACTCAAGCGGGACGCCATCCCGACCGTGGTGATCAATCAGCTCTACAAGCACACCCCGATGCAGAGCACGTTCGGCGTGATCAACCTCGCGCTGGTCAACGGCGTGCCCCGGGTGATGCCGCTCAAGGAGATGCTGGAGCATTTCATCGCCCACCGGCATGAGATCATCGTCCGGCGTACCCAGTTCGACCTCGACGCCGCGCAGGCGCGGGAGCACATCCTCGACGGGCTCAAGATCGCGGTCGACAACATCGACGAGGTCATCGCCATCATCCGGGGGTCGGAGGACACCGACACCGCCGACCAGCGGCTGCGGGCCCGGTTCGGGTTCACGGAAAAACAGAGCGACGCAATCCTCAACATGCGGCTCGCGCGGCTCACCGGTCTGGAGATCGACAAGCTGGAGGCGGAACTCGCGGAGATCCGCTCCCTCATCGCCGACCTCAAGGACATCCTCGCCTCCCGCGACCGGCGCATGAGCATCCTCCTCGGCGAACTGGAGGAAGTGGCGAAGCAGTACGGCGACGATCGCCGCACCGAGATCGTCCCCGACCAGGCCGACTTCTCGATCGAGGATCTGATCGCGGAAGAGGACATGGTCATCACCATCAGTCATACCGGCTACATCAAGCGGATCCCGGTGAGCACCTACCGACGGCAGCGCCGGGGCGGGCGTGGCCTGGCCGGGATGGGGACCAAGGAAGACGACTGGGTGGAGCACCTGTTCATCGCCAGCACGCACGACTACCTGATGTTCTTCAGCAACCAGGGTCAGGTCTACTGGCTCAAGGTGCACGAGATCCCCCAGGGAGGTCGCGCCGCGCGCGGAAAGCCGATCATCCAGTGCATCGCCATCCGCCCGGACGAGCGGATCGCGGCCCTGGTGCCGGTACGGGAGTTCTCCGACCAGCAGTGGCTCTTCTTCGCCACCCGGAACGGAACGGTCAAGAAGACGGCGCTCTCGGCCTACGCCAACCCCCGCAGCACGGGGATCAACGCCATCAACATCCTGGAGGGCGACGAGCTGATCGACGTCCAGGTCACGGGGGGTACCAACGACATCGTGCTCGCCACCGAGCAGGGAATGAGCATCCGGTTCCACGAGAGCGACGTGCGAGAGATGGGCCGGGCCGTCACCGGGGTGCGCGGCATCGTGCTGGGGGACAAGGACCGGGTCATCGGCATGGTCGTGGTCCGCCGGGAATCCACGCTCCTCGTCGTGAGCAACCACGGGTACGGCAAGCGGTCCGAACTCGGCGAGTACCGGGTCCAGAAGCGGGGCGGCAAGGGGATCATCACCTTCAATTGCACCGCCAAGACCGGTTCCTGCGTGGCCCTGAAGGAAGTGCTCGATGAGGACGAGCTGATGCTCATCACCCGGCACGGGGTCATCATCCGCGTGCCCGTGGCGGGTATCCGGGTCATCGGCCGGAACACCCAGGGAGTGCGGGTGATGAATCTCGACGAGGGGGATTCCCTGGTGGACGTGGCCCGTGTGGTGACCGAGGACGAGGGGGGCCAGGAAGAGCCGACTGGAGACGAAGCCTCCCTCCCCGGAGCCGCGGAGTAGGTGCCGGCCTCTCTGGCCGGGTGGTCCCTCGCGGACATCCGCGAGGCCCGGGCGGCGTTGGCGGGGATCGCTCTCCGCACTCCGCTGGTCGAGGCCCCGGGTCTGGCGGCGCGCGTTGGCGTGCCGGTTCGCCTCAAGTGCGAGCACCTGCAACCCACCGGCGCCTTCAAGATCCGGGGCGCCTGGACCGCGCTCTCCCGGCTGTCGGAATCCGATCGCCGGGCCGGGGTCATCACCCACTCCTCGGGGAACCATGGCCAGGCGGTGGCCTGCGCCGCCCGCCGGGCCGGGGTCCGGGCGGTGGTGGTCATGCCGGCCCGGGCCCCGGCCGTGAAGGTGGAGGGGGTCCGGCGTCACGGCGGCGAGGTGGTGTTCGTGGAGCGGCCCGCCACCGAACGCGCCACCCGCACCGCGGAGCTGGTGGCGAAGGAGGGCCTCACCTTCATCCCGCCGTACGAGCACCCCGCCGTGATCCTGGGTCAGGCCACGGTGGGCCTCGAGATCCTGGAGGACGCCCCCGACACGCACACCATCCTGGCGCCGATCGGAGGAGGCGGACTGCTGGCGGGGCTCGCCACGGCCGCCGTGGCCACCGGCACCGGCACCACGGTGGTGGGAGTGGAACCGGCGGGTGCCGCCTCGTTCACGGCCGCCCTGGCCGCCGGTCACCCCGTCACCCTCGACACCACCGCCAGCCTCGCGGACGGACTCCTGGCGCGGGCCACCGGCACCATCCCCTTTTCCGTGCTCGACGGGGTGGTCCGCGACGCGGTGACGGTCTCGGAGGATGACATCGTGGCGGCGATGCGCTGGCTGGCGGAGACGATGGGGCTCCGGATCGAGCCCTCGGGTGCTGTGGGCGTGGCGGCCGTTCTGGCCGGACGCTGGATCCCGCGCGGGCCGACGGTGATCGTGCTCAGCGGGGGCAATGTCGATCCCGACCTCTTCCACCAGGTGGTGTCCACGTGACCGAGACGCCGTCGGCCCGGATCCTCCTGATCGACGATGACTTCGCCCTGTCGCGGACCATCGCCTGGGTCCTCTCGGAGCACGGCTACCATGTGACGTCGATCCCCTCCGGCGACGAACTCTTCAGCCGGCTCGAGGCGGACCGGTACGATCTCCTCCTGCTCGACATCTCGCTGCCCGGCGCGAGCGGTTTCGACCTGCTCGCCCGCCTTCAGGCGGATGATCGCTATCGCAGCATTCCCATCCTCATGATCTCGTCGATCGCCGAGGAGGAGGCGAGTGTCAAGGCCCTCGGGCTCGGGGCCGTGGACTTCGTGGCCAAGCCCTTCAGCATCCGGGACCTGCTCGCGCGGGTCAAGGCGCGGCTGCGGGCCGGGATGGAACTCAACCAGGCGCGGACCGCCGCCCGGTCGCAGGGGGAAACCCTGGAGATCCTCCGGGAAATCACCGCCTCCCAGAGCCCGGACGAGATCTTTCAGGTGCTGGTGCGGCGGGTGGCCGAGGGCCTCCGCATCTCGCGGTGTTCCATTGTCATGGCCGATGGCGCTCCGGACACCGCCACGGTGATCGCGGCCTATGAGAACCCCACCCTGCGCAACATGGAGATTTCGTTGAGCCGGTATCCGGAGGTTCGGCAGGCACTGGAGACGGGGTCACCCACCATCATCACCTCCCTCACGCACGATCCCCTCCTCGCCCCGGTCCGCACCGAGTGGGAAGCCGCGGGACAGGCCGTGCTCACCACGTCCGCCATCGTCCTTCCCTTCAGCGTCCGGGGCGACCGGTCGGGGGTCTTCTATCTCCGCACCGTCGGGACCGAACCGATGTTGAACGTGCAGGACCTCGGGTACGCCGACCAGGTCATCACGGCCGCTCTCCCGACGATCGAGCGGGCCTATGATCTCCAGCATGCCATCGAGGATCAGGAGCAGTTTCGCCACCTCTCCGAGACGGACCCGCTCACCGGTCTCTCCAATCGCCGGGCACTCGATGCCCGGCTGCAGGTGGAAGTCGACCGCGCCTTGCGTTACCGGAAGGCTCTGTCCTGCCTGGTGATCGACGTCGATCACTTCAAGGCGACGAACGACACCTACGGCCACCAGATCGGCGACCTCGTCCTGACCCAGCTCGGCGACCTCTTCCGCCGGGAGCAGCGCACCGTGGACCTCGTGGCGCGATACGGCGGGGAGGAGTTCGTCATCCTGCTGCCCGAAACCGGACCGGTCGGAGCCCGCACCATGGCGGCTCGCATCATCAAGCGGGTCGATGCCTTTGCCTTCGGTCGCCCCAACCTGCCGGTGCATGTGACCGTCAGCATCGGCCTCGCGACCCTGCCCGAGGATGGCGTGTCCGATGCCACGTCCCTGCTCGAGCGCGCCGATGCCAACCTCCTTCGGGCCAAGGCCGCGGGCCGAAACCGGTATCAGGGGTGACGTCGCTCCGCTGTCCGCTCTGCGGACGGACCTTCGATCCCCCCGCCCGTTTCTGCACCCAGGACGGAACCCCCCTTCCCGGAGCCCCACCCCTCTTCGGCGCCTCACCTCGGACCACCCCGCGCCGCACGATGCGGACACCGCCGGGTGCCTTCCGTCATGTCACCCGCCTGAACCCGCTGCGGCCGGGTGATGTTCTGGATGGTCGGTATGCCATCGAGGAGCGAGTGGCCGTCGGAGGGATGGCCGCGGTGTACCGCGCCGTGGACCGAACCACCCACGACCCGGTGGCCATCAAGATGCTGCTCGGCACCCTCACCCGCGACGGCGACGCCATCGCCCGCCTGACCCGCGAGGCCGAGCTCGCCCGGCAGTTCGACCATCCCAACATCTGCCCGATTCTCGACCTGGGCGGCACCGGTCCAGCCACCTATCTGGTCATGCCCTTTCTGGAGGGCGAGACCCTGGCCGCGCGCGAGGAGCGGATCGGACGGTTCGAGATCGAGGAGGCCATCGCAGTCCTCGTGCAATTGACAGCCGGTCTTCAGCACGCGCACGATCTGGGGATCCTGCACCGCGATCTGAAACCGGAAAACGTGGTGCTGGTGCCGGAGCCCGACGGGGGGGAACGAGCCGTGGTCATGGACTTCGGGCTTGCCAAGGCCAACGAGACGTCGGGTCCCCTGGCCCGCATCACGTCGACCGGAATCGTCCTCGGCACCCCGGAGTTCATGAGTCCGGAGCAGATCCGCGGCCTTCCCCTCGACGCCCGGAGCGACATCTACGCCCTGGGAGTGCTCGCATTCGAGATGCTGACGGGGGAACTCCCCTTCGCCGGGGATACCGCCCAGGACCTGATGATGAACCATCTCACCGGCTTCCCCCGGCGGCTCACCGACCTCCGTCCCGAGCTCCCCGTGGCCCTGGAATCGGTGCTGCTCCGATCCCTCGCCACAAGCCCGCGGAACCGGTTCCCCGACATGCGCACCTTCGGTCTCGCCCTCCGCGCCAGTGCCGGCCCGGTTGCGCGCTGACCGATTCGGCCCGATACTCGATCTGATCCGTTCCCCTCATCATTCAGGAGCCTTGTCATACCCCCGACACACCACCGGTCCGGACTCGCGAGCCACACCCTCATCGCCGCTCTCGCCCTCGCCACCGGGGCCGGAGCGATGTGGATGTTCAGCTCTCGCGCTCCCCTCCCCACACCGCTCGATGCCGTCACCACCCACGGCGAGTGGATCCGCATTCCGAATGGTGCCGACACCATCCGTGCCTACGTGGCCTTTCCGGAACGGCCCGACGCGGCCCCGGCCGTCATCACGATCCACGAGGTCTTTGGCATGACCGACTGGGAGCCGACCGTGGCCGACCGGTTCGCCGGCCGGGGGTACGTGGCCATCGTGCCCGACCTCCTCTCCTCCCGCTGGGGGATGTCGCCCCCGACGGCCGATTCGGGCCGGAAGCTGATCGCCCAGTTGACTCCGGAGGGCATCACCCGGGACCTGGAGGCGGTCTACGCCTGGCTGGAGGCACAGCCCTCGGTGCGGGGTGATGCCATCGGCGTCATCGGGTTCTGCTGGGGAGGCGGACAGTCGTTCCGCTACGCCACCAACAATCCCAAGCTCAAGGCCACCATCGTCTGCTATGGCCCGGCCCCCGACAGTGCCGCCATCGCGCGGATCGCCTCCCCCGTCATGGGGGTCTACGGCGAGAACGACGCCCGGATCAACAGCGCGCTCCCCACGGTGGTGCGGCAGATGAACGCCCTGGGCAAATCGTTTGCCCCGGACAGCTATCCGGGCACCGGGCATGGCTTCCTGAAGCCGGGGCGCCGCGGTCATGACACCGATCAGGTGGAGAAGGCCTGGAACGACATCTTTGCCTTCGTGGGACGCACGCTTGGCCAGTGATCCTCGTGTCGGGGGCGTCTCCCGCTGGTTCGGTGCCGCCCTCGCGACGGGGCTTCTCACCGGTGGATGCGGTGTGACCTCGATCGACCGCCGGATCGAAGTGGGGGTGGACCCCTTCCTGGTTTTCGTCGCCGAGGGTCGCGACGGGGTCACCGACCTCTTTGCCGGCACCCCGGCAGGCGGCGTCGCCTGGCAGCTCACTTTTTCCCGGCCCGCTGAGCGACTCCCTCGATTGGCCCCGGCTGGAACGGCCCTTGCGTTCCTTCGTGAGTTGTCCGGTGGAGAGCTGGAACTCGTGGTCATGAACCTGCTGAACGGCGCCGAACGAACCACCGTCGTGCCGGATGGGGCGGGACCAATCACCGGAGTGGCCTGGGCGGGGGATGGTGCTCGGATCTTCTTGCGAGGGTCGGAGCACGTTCTGGCCACGCAAGCACCTCCGGCTGACCTCTCCCTGGCCCTACTCGGGGATTCCGAGCGTGCCATGGCCGACTCCACCTTCGCGGTCCTGCTCGGGGACCCACCACTGGCCCGGGTGGTGGATTGTGAGGCGGGAGATGTGTTCGCTGCGACGGGGCGGACCCTCTGCACCGAATCTTCGGACGGGCTGCAACATCTCCTCGTGGCCGGGGTGGAGGAACCATTCCGCTGGGGTGCCGATTCCGTGGCCTGGCGGAATGGTTCCGCGGTGGTGGTCCGTCCCCTGGCGGGCGGACGATCGCGGCAGATCGAGTGGACCGCTCCCCCGACCGGGGTTCGCGAGGTGACGGTTTTTCTTCCCGGGCGCTGACCCTTTCCCGTCGGGTCCCGGACACGTTAACGTTCCCCCTATTCCCTCCTCCGAGGAGTGCCTCATGTCATCCAACCGTCCAACCCCCGATCGCCGAGCCTTTCTGGCCACCCTCGCCGCGGCGGGAGCGGTCGCCGCCCTCCGTCCCGAGGTGGTGGTCGCCGCCTCCCGCCGGGCCCCCGAGTCCGTGGATTCGCAGGAGTGGGACCTGTCGTGGCTCGACACTCTCACCGGCGCTCACAAGCAGGTGTTCGACATGGGCGCTCTGGGAGAGCGCACTCCCCTCCGCGTCCCCCGGAACTACCTGAATGCCGCCCGGGAAGTGCTGAAGAAGGAGTTCCCCGAGGTCAACACCGTGATCGGGATCGCGAGCAGCGCCTTCCCCATCAACGTGTCCGACGCCATCTGGGCCAGGTACGAGCTGGGAGAGAAGTGGAAGGTCACCGATCCCGCCACGGGAACCTGGGCCACGAGAAACATCTACTCGGCCCGCCCCGGCACTCCCGCGTTTTCGACGAGCGTCGAGGGGCTGCAGGCGCGCGGAGCCATCTTCTGGCAGTGCGACAACGCGCTGCGAGGAATCGCGGCCCAATTCGCCTCCGACACAGGCCGCCCCGCCGCAGATATCCGGACCGAGCTCATCGCGGGGTTCATGCCCGGCGTCAAGCTCATCCCGGCTCATACCCTGTTGATCGGGCTGGTCCAGGAGCGCGGCTGCAGCTACGAGATGGTGGTGTGATGTAGGCGGTAGGCGGTAGGGGTGAATCGCATTGGGGAAGCGGGTGTTGGGTATTGGGTGTTGGATATCGGGTGTTTAGCGTTAGGGATTTGGTGTCGGGTCTCGAGCGCTGGGGCATAGGCCTATGCCCTGAGTCCTACGCCCTATGTCCTATGTCCTATGTCCTATGTCCTACGCCCTATGCCCTATGTCCTATGTCCTACTCTCCCCCCCATCCTGCAGCACCATCCGCTGCGCGGCGGCGATCGTGCCGGCCACCTGGGGATGATCCTCGGGCCAGGCGCCGGACGCCACCCGCGCCACCGCAAAACCCACCAGGTGCAACCAGAGGGCGGCCCAATGTTCCACGGCACCGGGGCGCACCCTCCCCTCCTGCTTCCCCTTCACCAGCACCTGGTGCAGAACCCCCAGCGCCTCCTCGGCACTGAGCCGGGTGGCTGTATCGAGAAGGGCCTCCTCCCGGGGAAGGAGCGCCAGGCGCGCCAGGCCCGGCTCCCGGCGCGCCGTCTCCACCAACCTCTGGGCAATCCGGGCCAAACACCGTTCCACGCCATCCCCCGTGTCGGCCGAGCGGATGACCCCCAGGAGCCAGCGATCCGCCTGTTCCACTGCTGCCCGGTAGAGCCCCTCCTTCCCCGGGAAATGGCGATAGATCGTTCCCTCGGCCACTCCCGCCCGCGCCGCGAGAAGTTCCGTCGTGGTACCCGGCACGCCGCGCTCAGCGTAGAGAGCCGAGGCCACTCGCAGCAGCCGGAGCCTCGTTTCCTCACCCCGACCGGAACGGCGCACGGGAGGCGTCATGAGAGCACGATCCTGACTATCTTTCGGGGCTTTTTCACCGACTTTGCTCCGGAGTGATTGTTCATGAAAATGCTGGTTCTCGGCGCTGGACTCCAGGGACGCGCCTGCGCATACCATCTCCTGCAACAGCCCGATGTCACCCAGGTGACCCTCGCCGATCAACGCGCGGGTTCCCTGCCGCCGTTCCTGGCGAAGGCCGGCAACCGCCTGGACAGGGCCCAGCTGGACGCCCGTGACCCGAACGCCGTCCGTGCGCTCATGAGCGGCCACACGGCGGTCCTCTGCGCCCTTCCCTACTACTTCAACGCCGACATGACCCGGGCCGCGATCGAATCGGGGTGCCACTTCGCGGATCTCGGCGGCAATACCGACATCGTGATGGAGCAGCGGGAGCAGACCGCCGCCGCCACCGCTCGCGGCGTGTCCGTCATTCCCGACTGCGGTCTCGCCCCCGGGATGGTCAACATCCTCTCGGCCGAGGGGATCCGTCGTCTCGACACGACCGACGCGGTGCGCATCTATGTGGGCGGGCTCCCGCAGCATCCCGAGCCCCCCCTCAATTATCAGATCGTTTACTCCCTGGAGGGAGCCCTCGACTATTACACCACGCCGAGCTGGATCCTTCGCGACGGGAAGACGGTCCGGGTCGAGGCCCTGAGCGAACTCGAGCCGATCGCCTTTCCCG
Source organism: Gemmatimonadales bacterium (assembly GCA_039794085.1). Lineage (GTDB taxonomy): Bacteria > Gemmatimonadota > Gemmatimonadetes > Gemmatimonadales > GWC2-71-9 > OFTM291. The sequence continues at coordinate 19,624 of JBDIWC010000029.1, read as the reverse complement.
AGCCGGTGGGGACGCTGGAGGCCTTCCACACCGGGGGCGGCGTCAGCACCCTCCCCTTCACCTGGGAGGGAAAGATCGCCACCATCGAATACAAGACGCTGCGCTATCCGGGCCATGTGGCGATCATGCATCCGATCCGCGAACTCGGCCTGTTGAGCGACCAGCCGATCGACGTTCGGGGCCAGCAGGTGGTCCCCCGGGATCTCTTCATCGCCGCGGTTCAGCCGATGCTGTACAAGCCCGAGGGGCACGATCTCGTGGCGCTCCGCGTCATCGTGTCCGGCACGCGGGAGGGAGCACCTGTCACGATCACCTTCGAGCTCCTCGATTACTACGATACCGTCCACGGCATCAGCGCCATGATGCGGACGACGGGGTACTCCCTGGCCCTCACCGGCCTCATGCAGGCCCGTGGTGTCATTCGGGAGACGGGGGTGCACACTCCCGACGAGGTCGTGCCTTTCCGGGAGTACGTGGATGGCCTCGCGGCGCAGGGTGTGAAGATCACCGAGCAGTAGCGTCCCGTCCCGTCATTGCGAGGAGGCGAATCCGACGCGGCAATCCCGTGAGCCCATGCCGGCTCCTCTCGACGTCCGGCCGGCCTTCTCACCGGAACGGACCGCCCTTCGGGCCCTCGCGATGACGGACCCAACGCCGTCATTGCGAGGAGGCGAAGCCGACCCGGCAATCCCGTGAGCCCATGCCGGCTCCTCTCGACGTCCGGCAGGCCTTCTCACCGGAACCCACCGGCTCCGGCTGGAAGTCCAGGCATCCCTGCGCGTCGACAGCGCCCGCTCACGAGATCGCCACGGGCCCTTCGGGCCCTCGCGATGACTCGGGCTTCCCTTGAACGGGGAACCACTCCATCCTTCCAGTCGTTCTCCAGCAGACACTCCAAAAGGTCGTCCAGATGACACCCGATTTCAAGAAACTCTGGGAGGAAGCCCTCCCGTTCACCCGGTTCCTCGCCGAGGCCGTGGATCAGCAGGCCCTGTGGGAGGGCGTGTACCGGACCAACCGGCTCCCGGCCTGGGCCGATGCCATCTGTGGATCGGCTCCTCCCCTCAAGCTCCTGACGATCGCCGAGGACTGGTGCGGCGACGCGGCAAACACGGTGCCGATCGTGGAGCGCTTCGCCGAGGCGGTGCCCTGCGTGGACCACCGGATCATCAAGCGGGACGAGCACCCCGACGTCATGGATCGCTACCTCACCAACGGGTCGCGGTCGATTCCGATCGTGATCGTGCTGGACGAGGATTTCCAGGAGCTGGGCCACTGGGGTCCCCGCCCCACGGAGCTGCAGGCGTGGGTGATGGAGAACAAGGCGACTCTGCCGCCCGAGGAGCGCTATCCGAAGATCCGACGCTGGTACGCCAAGGATCGGGGGGAAACGACGCTCCGTGAGGTGCTGGCCGTGGCCGGGGTGTTGGTGCCGGAAAGTCAGGGAGCAGGGAGTAGGGGTGACGCGTCAGCGTCGCCCGAGGGTCAGGTGGTAGCCAAGAGGCGGTAGGCGGTAGGCGGCAGACGGTAGGTTCCATGTCCGAGTCCTTGCGGCCATGCTTTCAGAATGGTAGCATCCTTACCATCGGGGCTGACTTCCGGGGTTTTGATCGTAAGGAAAGGCCAATGAGATCCAACACCGCGATCGTGGAACGCGATCCAAGCACCAACCTCTATGTCGGGCATATCTCCGGGTGGCCGGGCGCGCACTCCCAGGGTGAGAGCCTGGATGAGTTGCGCAGGAATCTCCAGGAAGTGGTGACGATGCTCCTTGAGGACGGCGAGCCGGAGCTGACGTCTGTATTCATCGGTGTGCAGACAGTTCTGATCGGCTAGCCCGTGGGAAGTCTTCCGGTCCTTCGGCCCCGGGAGGTAGTCGCGCGGCTGGAACGGTTGGGGTTTCGCCTCGTGCGACAACGCGGATCCCATCAACAGTTCCGGCACCCCGACGGCAGGCAACAACGGTTCCCTTTCATTCCGGTCGTGATATTTCCGCCTGCTGCTTCGTCGAATCGCCCGGGACATTGGGCTCACCGTTGAGGAGCTCCTGAACCGACTGGGCCCATACTCTCGAAAGGACCGTCCATGATCTCCGGGCTGATCGCGCTCCTCACCCTCGCCGCCGCAGGCCCCTGCACCACCCCGGCGCCTGAGTGCACCGAGTGGGTCGTGCTGGGTGGCGGGCCGTCCCGCTCCCTCGTCTACCGTACCTTTCCGCTCGACCGGCGCAACGAGTCGATCACCCGGGTGTTCATCCTGGTGCATGGCGCCGGTCGCAACGGCGACGACTACTTCCGGTCCGCGGCGGCCGCGGCCTTCCTGGCCGGCGCGCTCGAGAATACCCTGGTCATCGCCCCGCGCATCGCTTCCAACGACGGCCGCGGCTGCCGCGATGCACTGGCGGAGGACGAGATCAGCTGGCCGTGCGGCACCTGGCGCTCCGGAGGACCCGCGCTCAGCGACTCCACGGTGACGTCGTTCGACTTTCTCGACCAGCTCCTCCGCACGGTGGCCCGCAAGGAGACATTCCCCAACGTGCGCGCGATCGTCCTGGCCGGGCACTCCGCGGGGGGACAGGTGGTGAACCGGTATGCCATGGCCAACCGGGTGCACGAGACGCTCGGTGTGCCGGTACAGTATGTGGTGTCGAACCCATCGAGCTACGCCTGGCCGGCCGGCGACCGTCCCACTTCCACCGCCTGGGCGCTCACCGCCAATGCCCCGGGATACATCGCCGAGCCGCGCGAGGATGCGCCGGCGTTCCGCGCGATGGGGGAGGGACGCGGCTGCACCACCTACGATCAGTGGCCCTACGGAATGCAGAACCGGTCGGGGTATTCCGCCAACCAATCCGATGAGCTGCTGCTGCGGCAGCTTGCCGCCCGGCCCGTGACCTACCTTCTTGGCGAACTCGATATCCTGCCGCTCGGCGGGTTCGACGGATCGTGCGCCGCCATGGCCCAGGGGCCCACCCGCCTTGCGCGGGGGCAGGCGTTTGCCAAGTACGTCAACGAGAAGCTGGGCGGGAAGCACACGGTGGTCACGGTGCCGCTGTGCGGCCACAACGCGCGCTGCATGTTCACCGCGAACGTGGCGTTGCCCCTGATCTTCCCTGGGACGGACTGAAGTGTGAAGTTCGAAGTGTGAAGTACGAAGTTCGAAGTGTGAAGACCGAGGCGCAGGAGAACGCCCAGGGATTGTGTAGGGGACTCACGCGAAGACGCGAAGGCGCGAAGAAGAGCCGGGTCCAGAGTGTACATCGGAACGTCACTACGGCCAAGGCTGGGATTTCTGGATTGGGAATCGGGGCCCATCGTCGAGAAGGCGGGGACTCAACGCAAAGGCACAGGGACGCACAGGGACATGACGGGTGTCCGTGCCTGGAACCGAGGGGTAGGGTCGACCCCGCCGCGCGGCGGAATCGTCGAGGCCGTCAGGTTGATCCTCGAGGACCGCCGGGAGGACGGCCTCTGGGGAGTGCCGGACGATGCGGAACGTGAGATCCTGGTACTTGAGTGAAGCGAGCGGCGCTCCTCCGGCATCTTCGAATCCATGGGTGCTATCTGAAGCGGGAGGGGCGGTCCCATTCTCTGTCGACCAACCCTGAAACGGGTGAGGTCGAGGCGGTTCCTTGGCACACCGAAATCCCCGATGGGCTCGCCCGAAAAGGTCTGCCGCGGACTCTCGGTGCCGGAGCTGGGAAAGTGAGTTCACGGGATTCCGGTCTAACGAACAGACCGCACCTGACGGCCGCCTGCGGCGCCGCAGGTGAGCGACAGGAAACGTTGGGCAGACGAGAGGACCCACCCATGAAAAGAGTTCGGTTTTCGGTGGCCGTGAGCCTTGACGGGTACATCGCCGGGCCGAACGGCGAGTACGACTGGATCGTCATGGACCCGGACATTGACTTTGGCGCGCTGATGGGCGCATTCGACACCGTTCTGCTCGGCCGAAAGACCTACGAGGCGACACGGCAACAGGGTGGGGGTGGCATGCCTGGCATGCAAGCCTACGTTTTTTCGCACACACTACGCCAGGAGGACTGTCCTGAAGTGACCGTCTCCAGCACCCTGAGGGAGACAGTGGCGGATCTCAAACGGTCGGATGGAAAGGACATGTGGCTATTCGGAGGCGGTGAGTTGTTCCGCAGCATGCTTGAACTGCGGCTCGTTGACTCGGTCGAGCTTGCGGTGATCCCCGTACTACTCGGCGGAGGAATTCCGTTGCTCCCCCACCCAGCCAAGCAGATCAAACTCAGACTCGTGAACTCCCGCATCTATCCCAAGACAGGCACGGTGTCCCTTGAGTACGCACCGGCATGACTCGCTGCCCTACCTGGCGGCGTTTCTCGGCGCCACGCTTTTTCTGCAGGCGTGTACGTCCGGCGCAAAGGATACGGCGCCCGCCGAGGACGCCACCGCGGAGCGCGACATTCGGCGGCAGCTCGATGGGTACACGGTGGCGGCACGCGCAGTCGATGCGAATGCCAGCGCCGCGTTCTTTACAGCGGGAGGAACGCTTTTCGAACCCGGCATCTTTCCCATCGTCACGCGCGACTCCATCCGGGCGTTCATCGGCTCCTTCCCCGGCGTCCAGGTCGATTCTGCCATCGCAACGGCCGACACGGTGGAAGTGTTTGGCAACATGGCCCTTGTTTGGGGCTCCTATTTCGAGCACCTCCGCTTTCCGGGCCAGCCAGAGAGTGCGCAGCACGGCAGGTTCGTGATGCAATGGCGCCGGGAGCCGGACGGAGTATGGCGCATTCATCGGTATTTCCGTATCCCACTGCCGGATCGGCCCCCGCCTAGTTCCCTGCCCCCGTGACGGCGACGATGGGTGGCCTCACCCCCCTCTGAGGCTGGCGGGGTACCGCTTGGCGGAGGGATTCCGCTGATCCGCATGGCGTCATCACCACCTCGACCCTGCGACCATCCTTCGGGTCCCACACGGCCGCCGGGCCAGCGAAGAGGTGCGTGATATCGCACCCGACCTCGACATCCCCACGGAGGTTGCCATGCTCGACGCCCTGGAGGAGGCCGAGCATCGGGGCGTGGAGATCGTCCCGAGCGCCCGTGAGCTGGTGGCGGACATCCCTGTGTCACGGTGGGCGGTGGTCACCTCGGGAAGCCCGGCCGTCGCGTGCCTCCGGCTTCGCTTGGGGCAGATACCCGAGCCGCCGCTTCTCATCACGGGGGCAGACGTCCGCCAGGGCAAGCCCGCGCCAGAGAGCTATCTCCGTGCAGCCGAGGTACTTGGGCACCCCCCTTCTGATTGCGTGGTTACCGTCCTCGCGGTCCGCGGGACCCACCGCGACGTGAGAACGACGATTATCCACACCAGTCGGCTGAACCCCGAGGAAGCCCAAGCCGCACTCTGGGCCGGGCCTGTTCGATGGCTCGTCCGGCTCCGGGGTGTTGGGTTGGGACGACGGCCAGAATAGATTCCAGGCCATGACTCCGACCATCGCTGAGATCCGCCAAAAGGTCGCCGCGCCGATGTCACGGCGTGGCGTGGTCCGAGCGAGCATCTTCGGCTCGGTCGCGCGGGGCGAAGCCACGGCCGGCAGTGACGTCGACTTCCTCGTGGAGTTCGAAAAGGGCCGGACGCTTGTTGACCTCTCCGGGCTTCATTTGGACCTGTGCGAGATCCTCGGCCGAGATGTCGACGTTGCGACCCGAGGCTCGCTCCACCCCAGGCTGCGAGACCACATCCTGAGGGAACTGGTTCCGCTGCTATGAGCCGAGGCGTTGATATCCTCCTCGGCGAGATCCTCCACGCCATCGACCTTCTTCGCGACTACACGGAAGATCTGGATTTCGACGCGTTTGCCGCGAACGTCGAAAAGCAAGATTCGGTGATCCGTCGCTTGGAGATTATCGGAGAGGCGGTGAAGGGCGTTCCGGACCATATCCGGGCGAGACACACGACCGTTCCCTGGCGCGACATCGCCGGTGCACGAGATATCTTGATCCATGAATACTTCCACGTTGATCTCGAGATGACATGGGACATGGTGAAGAAGGACCTTCCACTCCTGGAGTCCGAGGTGCGGAGTATTCTTCAGGAGCTGCGCTGCGAGTAACCCGTTAGCACCGCCACAACTGGACGTTCCAGTTCGTCCTGACGTTGGCGGTCCCTGACCAGGTCCGCCGACCCAGGCCGACCCGTTCTCCGGCGAAGCGGCTCGCACGGGACTGACGACTGAGTAGCGTCCTGGAGGCAACACCATCCCGAATATCCGATGTCACGCCATCCTGTTCGACCTCGACGGCGTCCTGGTGGACTCCCGGCGATGTATCGAACTCGTGTGGGATACCTGGGCGAGGCGGCACCACCTCGACCCTGCGACCATCCTTCGGGTCGCACACGGCCGCCGGGCCAGCGAAACGCTGCGCGACGTGACACCGGGCCTCGACATTCCCACTGAGGTTGCCGTGCTCGACGCACTGGAGGAGGCCGAGCATCGCGGCGTGGAGATCGTCCCGGGCGCCCGTAATTTGCTGGCGAACATCCCCGTGTCACGCTGGGCGGTTGTCACCTCGGGAAGCCCCGCCGTCGCTCGCCTCCGGCTCCGCCTCGGGCAGGTACCCGAGCCGCCGCTTCTCATCACCGGCGCGGATGTCCGCGAAGGCAAGCCCGCGCCCGAGGGCTATCTCCGCGCAGCCGCAGTACTTGGGGTTCCCCCGTCTGGTTGCGTAGTGCTCGAGGACACCCCTGCGGGCGTGGAGGCGGGGCTCGCGGCCGGGATGACCGTCCTCGCGATCCGCGGGACCTACCCCGATGGTCGTCTGGCAGGGGCAAACGCGGTGATCACGTCCCTTGGCGCGCTTCACTGTACCTCCTTGGGCGCCGGCGGACTCGAGTTGGCGTGGGGCGCGCCCTAGGGACACCCTGTTTCATCTGACGGACCACCATGGCCCGTCATTCCCGCGAACGGCCCGCACACAAACGGCCCGTCCTGGGCCCCAAGGGAGGATGGGTAGCATATCTTGCGGGCATATCTCCAAGGTGGTAAGGTCCTCCAACCGATTGACAGATTGGCCGTATTCGCGCGAGCATCCGCGTTTGGCTAGATTTGCCCGATGGGGTACGAGTTTGAATGGGATCCGGCGAAGGATCGGTCAAACCGGTGAACGACACCTATATGACGAAGCCTAAGACCCCCCGGTTGGATCCCGACCGCGATACCATGCGCCCTCACTACGACTTCGCGAAAGCCGTTCGCGGTGTCACGGCCCAACGCTATGCGCTCGGGACTAACATCGTCGTCCTCGCCCCGGATGTGGCCGCCCGATTCCCTACGGCGGAAGCCGTGAACGAAGCATTGCGCTCACTCGCGGCTGTTGCTGACCAGGTTGGCCCACCCAGGTCGGCCCGCCCCCGGGCGAAACGGGCAACAACAAAGAAGTGAAGTGAATACTGAGGCAGACCGCTCCCGGCCCGGGGAAGAACCATGACACAGCGCGAGGAGAAGAAGCCACAATCTGGTGATGAACTCGGCGAGGAGTACCGGTTCGATTACAGCAAGGCCAGGCCCAACCGGTTCGCTGCTCGAATGGGCGCGGACGTGGTTGCGGTCGTTCTCGATCCCGATGGGCCCAAGTGTTCCATTCCTCCGAGTCCGTGAACCAATTGCTGCGCTCGGTGATCTCGGCGTGGCCGCCCCCGAAGAGACCAACTCGGCGCACACGCGCCACGGGGGACTGACGGGCACGGGCTTCCATTGCGCGCCGCCGCGGCACGACTTCGGCGATGCGACCATACGGGCTATTCTCTGAGCAGGAGGACCTGCGGATGAAATACAAGATCGCGTTTCGGCACATGGACGAGGGTTGACTGGCTGCGGACCCCGGGATGCGCCCCGTGGCCACTCTGAAGATGCGTTTGGCTGTGCCAAACCACCTTCTCTCGTAACGCGCCGTGACCGTGACACAGAGGCGACCTGTATGCTCACGATGGGACTGAGGTTTAGACACGCACTGCAGGCTGGACACCGATGACCCTCAGAGACAACATCGCGCAACGTATCCGGCAGCACGGAGAGGCACCGGATGTAGCCCAACGCATCGCGATAGGCAACTTCCGCCTTTTTACCTCTGCCGAATGCGACGCCATCGACAAGGCGATCTACGCCTCACTTTCTCGTTTCGCGTTCGGGCGTCTCTGGGCGCGCATTCGATCCCCCAACTACTCGGATGCCGCCAGCACGTTGGAGCGACTTGTCCAAGAAGGCAAGGATGCTCACGCAATTCTAGCCCGTCAACGTGACGCTGGTACCGGCCGCAACACCGACCCCGCGCCCGAGTCCGTCGCCTCTCGCAATCAACTGGTCGCGGTCGTCAATCGCTGCGAGGCCCTCCGAGCATACGCTCATTCGATGGCGACCGGTGAGCATGCTGCATATCGGCAGAAGTATCTTCACGTCTACATTGCGATGAGGCGGCAAGAGACAAGGTTCATTCTTGAAGATGCAGGACTCCTCTAGAGGCATATTATGTCTCAACTGCGCGGCAACGACTTCGCCGTCGTGACCTGCCTAACAAAACACTTCTGCTGCTGGTGAATTAGAGGTCGGCATCCCGAAGGGATGGAGATGTCGCGGGTGGGCGGGCAGCCCGGGAGCCCTTTGTACAGAATGGGGCGCACTCAACACCCGAAGCTCGGAATAGCGCCGTGTTGTGATCGCTTATTATTGTCTTGCTCGCCTTTTCAGTGAAGAGGAACCCCGATGCAGAGGGCACGCAGCATAAACCACACGATACCACCGTTGCGAGGTACACACTTGTCAGGCCGCACAAGAACAATGGCTGAGAAGGCAATCCGACCACTGGTACGCGAAGCGTTGCTACCCTTTTCGACGAATTGCCGACGAGGGGATAGGCTCGTCCATGACCTTCTGGCGCAGAGCGCGTGCGAGGGAAAGGCAACTAACGCGTCGGCCGCAGCGTCCTTGCTCTTGGTACGTGCGTCGAATGATTTGCGGTGTATGGTCAACCTGTCACGCTCAGGATACTTGCTTCAAGCTTGGGCGCTTGGCACATCCCTGATCGAGGCAGCCTACTCGATTGGGTACATTGGCGACTCCGAATCACGCGCTACGACATGGTTCGCTCATGAGGATTTTAACAAGACGCCTTGGAACGTGCGGGCAGCGATAAAGGCCACCATTACCCTGCTCGACCTGCCCGTCAAAAACGTCGACTCTCTGTATAGGGCGTTCTCACAGTTGAGTGCGGCAAAGCATGCTAATCCAGCCATTCTCAAGCGTTACGGGATTTTGGCCGGCAGCGAGGGTACACTGCGAATACAATTGGATCCACACTTCTCCTCTGGTATTCTCAAATTGACTGTCCTCGGTCTCGCATATGCAACGAAGGCTCATTGCTTCGGCGTGTGGGCGTTTGCCAAGAGCCATGTGGTCGACACCGACGTCCATCAGAGAGTGCTGGTGTATGCAAAACGCGCACCCTTGAACTTCGCCGTACATGCAGCCGCCGAGACGTCTCCTGACTCACGGGCGGTTCCAACCGCGGAAGAAGCGGCAGCAGCTAAAGCGGCTGTCTCGGGTACCGCGCCTTCGTAACCACACCCATAATCAGGGGATCCCGGCCCCTCACCGACCTCAGAAGCTCCACCCCGTCCCCAGCGTGAAGGTCAGTCCATCCGGCCCGCCGGCAAAGTTGAACACGAACACCGCCGTTCGCAGGATCCGCAGGGCCAGCCCTCCCCCGCCCCCGACCTCCATGTCATCCAGCGTGAGCTCGAAGTCATCCCGGAACACCCGGCCCGCGTCCACGAAGCCGAGCAGGGTCACGGCACCAAAGTCACCGGCGTTGAGCAGGTCGTGCCGGAGGTCGAGCCCGCCAAACAGCACGTTCGACCCCCGGAACCGCCCCCGCACGAAACTTCGGTGGGATTCGACCCCGCCGAGTGCGGTGATCGGGTTTTCCCAGGCCGGAATGGTGTACTGCGCGTCGAGCGTCGGCCCGCCGCCCAGGCTCCGGCCCGCCACCCGCGCCGCGATCACCGTCCCCTCCCGAGGCGACACAAACCCCTTGATGATGCCGTAGCCGCCATGATACCCGTCCGCCCCGGTGCCGGTGTAGACCCCGCCCTCGACGTACACCCCCGTGGCTGTGACGAACTCGTTATCCCGGGCGTCCAGCACCAGCGCCACCCGCCCCCGGACATCCGTCTGCTCCACCTCGCCGCTCGGCACTACGTTCTCGAACACCGACGGGCCCGACACGTCGGTGAACCGGACCTGCTCCACCGTCCCCGACACCGCCACCTGCAGCGGCCCCACGATCCGGCGGGTCACTTCGCTCCGGAACCCGTAGCGGGTCCGCCTCACCCGGTCGCGGATGTCAGGATCGGGCACCGGTCCCGGCGGGAGGAGGCCACCTTCCTGATCGAAGAAGCCGAACCGCGCCTCGCGCGTGGCGTACGCCTCGCCGTCGAACCGCCAGCCCGGGGTGAGCAGCGGAGCAAAGAACCGGGCCCGGGCAAAGCGGCTCCCCCGGTCGCTGATCCCCCCCTCGACCGAGAAGATTCCCGCCCGCGGGTGGCGGTCGAAGTAGTCCGCAGCCTTGCTCACCTCGTACCGGAACACGAGCTGCACACCGTCGTTCTCGTTGGAAATCAGATAGGGATAGTTGCTCGCCTTCCACGGCTCCTGACCGTGGAGGGGTGCGCCCGAGGCGCCGGTGAGCAGGACACCCACCGTCAGGATCGCCGACACTCGCATCATCGGACTCGCTCGTAGAGAAATGCCGTGTCCCGCTCTACCGCAGTGGCCCCATCATGGACCGCATACCGGCTCGGATAGAGCGACGCGGATCCGGTGTCCCCGCGCTTGTTCACGGCGTAGAAGTTGAGTTGAAACGAGGGACGCCCATCGGGCCGGAGGAGCCCGGATCGGGTCATCTCCACCACGCGGCGGAGAGTTTCCAGGCAGGCATCGGTGGGACTCAAGCCCCTCCGCATCCCCTCGACCGTGAGGAACGCCCCGCACACCATGATGTTGGCCTCGCCGAGCCCGGTACTGCCGGCCGCGCCGATGTCGTTGTCGCAGTACTGGCCGGCCCCCACCAATGGGGAATCGCCGGCGCGACCCGGAATCTTCCAGGCAAGGCCGCTCGTGGTGGTCACGCTGGAGAGGTCGCCCCGGTCGTTGATGACATTGAGGTTGATGGTTCCGGTGGGCCGGATCGAGAGGGGATCCTCTCCGGGAATGTCCACCCAGTCATCCCCCCGGCTCCGGTTGGCCCGCCAGCGCAGCCACCCCTCCCGGCTCTTGGGCGTGAGGAGATCCTCCTCCCGGAATCCGTACGAGAGCGCAAACCGCTTCGCCCCCTCTCCCACGAGCAGGATATGGTCGGTGTACCTGAGGACGAGACGCGCCACCTCGCTCGGCGTCTTGATCCCCTCCAGCGCCGCCACGGCACCGGCCCGCTTGGTCGGTCCGTGCATGCAACTCGCGTCGAGCTGCACCACCCCCTCCTCGTTCGGGAGGCCGCCGAAGCCAACCGACATGTCGTCCGGGTCGAGCTCCTGGATCTTGACCCCCTCCACGGCGGCATCCAGGGTGTCCATCCCCTCCCGCATGTGGCGGACCGCCAGATCCACCGCCCGGAGCCCGTTGGAGGAGCTGACCGCCGCAAAGGTCGCGGCCCGGCTCCGGCGGATGGCGGGCGCCCCGATCGGCACGGCGGGAATCGCGGCGCCGGCCGCGGCCACGGCGGCCGCGCCGAGAAAGGTCCGGCGGGAAAGGGGTTCGGGCATCGGATCGCCTTCCTGGAAGACAGACAAAACGGGGCCACTTCGGCCGACCCGGAAAAAGGCCCGCCCGGCGGCCCCTGTCAACTTGCCGGACGCCGTGGGCCCGCCCTACCTTCCGGCGTGCATTCCCCTGACGATTCCGGCTCCCTCCCGTCGCACAGATGGCTCCTGGCCGCTCTTCGGGCGCTCCCCACCCTCCTCCTGACCGGCCTCACCCTCTGGGGCGGCATCCGGATCCTCCGGGGAGACCCCGGCGGTGACACCCTTTTGTACGTCGCCGGGGTGCTCTGGGTTCTCCTCGGCCTCCTCACCCTGGCGGTGCGAACCGTCACCATCTTTCCCGACTCCGCAGCCCACTTTCTCCAGAACATCGGGCTGGTGTCCGCCACCAACGGCCTCTCCGCCATCGAGGCATTGGCCGCGCGGGGGCACCATGCCGAGGCCGCGGAAGCGTACCTGGCCCGGAGCCGGGATCCGCGGGTGGCGACGGAAGCGATGATCCGGCGGGCCGGTCTCCTGGCCGAGGCACTCGGAGTGCCCGAGAGCGCGGCCCGGGAACTCACCCTGTTCCGGGAGGGGCGGGAGCTCACCACGGCGGAGGATCTCTGGATCGGCCGGACCCTGGTGGATCTGTACGATGGACCCCTGAAGACACCGGGGAGGGCGATGGTGGAACTACGACGGCTGCTGGATCGTTATCCACAGTCGGCCGAGGCCCCGCGGCTCAGGATCATGCTCGACGCCCTGCGGGAGGAACGCTTCGACACTTCGGTGGAGGCCCCGTCTCCCACCACTGACTCCCAACCTTGAGTTCCATGCCGAGACACGCTCCCCGACTCGACCCCTCGATCTTCCATCTGCCGGTGGAGCGGATGCGCGAGGGGTACTACTCCGACAAGTACTTCGTCCGGGCCCGCGAGGTGCTGCTCGCCGATGGGTATCGCCCGCGGGTCGCGATGCAGGTATTCGGCAAGCATCACGCCTTTCTGGGGGGCATGGATGAGGCGATCGCCATCCTGAAGCTCTGCGCCGCCGAGTGGGAGGAACTCACCGTCTATGCCCTGTACGACGGCGACGAGATCGAGCCCTGGGAAACGGTGCTGCGCATCGAGGGACCCTACGATGCCTTCGCCCACCTGGAGACCCTCTATCTCGGCGTCATCTCCCGCCGGACCCGGGTGGGGACCAACACCCGGCGCGTGGTGGAGGCGGCGGCTCCCAAGGAGGTCATGTTCTTTCCGGCTCGGCACGATCACTGGCTGGTGCAGACGGGAGACGGGTACGCGGCGCACATCGCGGGCGCGATCGGGGTCTCGACCGACGCCCAGGCCTCCTGGTGGGGAAGCGAGGGGATCGGCACTGTGCCCCATGCCATGATCGCGGCCTATGGGGGAGACACGGTCCGGGCCAGCATCAAGTTTGCCGAGCACATGCCGGACGACGTGCGGCTCGTGACCCTGGTGGACTTCGAGAACGACTCGGTGCGAACCTCCCTCGAGGTGGCCCGCGCGTTGGGGGACCGGCTCTACGGAGTTCGGCTCGACACCAGCGAGATGTTGGTCGACCGGAGCGTGATCGGCCAGATGGGGCACTTCCGGCCCACCGGTGTCTGCCCCCAACTCGTGTGGAATGTCCGGCGCGCCCTGGACGGCGAAGGATTTCAGAAGGTTCGGATCGTCGTGTCGGGTGGGTTCACCGAGGACAAGATCCGGGAATTCGAGCGCCAGGGAGTGCCGGTGGACGCATACGGCGTTGGCTCCAGCCTCTTCGGCGGGCGGTTCGATTTCACGGCGGACGTGGTGTGTCATGAGGGGACGCCGTGCGCCAAGGTGGGCCGGGAAGAGCGACCCAACCCGCGCCTCGAAAGGGTGACGTGATCATGCCCATCGAGCGCCATCCGGAGGCCACAGCCACTCTCTTCTGGGACGTGGACACCCAGGTGGATTTTCTCCACCCCGACGGGCTGCTGCATGTGCCGGGGAGCGAAGCAATCCTCCCGACCCTGAAGTTGCTCACCGACCACGCCCATGCGCGAGGCATCCGAATCCTTGCCAGCGCCGACGACCATGTGCCCGGTCACCGGGAACTGAGCGACACGCCCGACTATCACACCACCTTCCCACCCCACTGCATGCGAGGCACCCCGGGGCAGACCAAGGTGCGGGAGACGGCACTCCGCAATCCGATGGTGATCAACCCGAGCCCGCGGGATCCGGCGGAACTCGCCGCCGCCATCCGCGCGCACGACGGCGACCTCCTCTTCCTCAAGCATTGGTTCGACGTCTTCACCAACCCCAACCTGCTCCCCGCCATCGCGGCGCTGGCCCCCACCCGGATCGTGCTGTACGGGGTGGCCCTGGACGTCTGCAACCGGTACGCGGTGGAGGGACTCCTCCGCCATTGTCCCCACATCGCTCTGGCCGTGGTGACCGACGCCACCCGCGCCATCGACGAAACCCGCCGCGACGAACTCCTCACCGGGTGGGCCCGGCGCGGTGTCTCCCTGACCACCTGCAAGGAAGTGCTCACCTCATGACCACCTTTGGCCATTCGTTTCTCCCCGGCCCCACCGATGTCCGGCCCGAAATCATGCAGGCAATGCTGGAGCCGATGTACTTCCATCGGAGCCCCCGTCTCGTGTCGATGCTGCACGACATGCAGCCGGTGTTGCGGCAGATGTTCGGCACCGCGGAGCCGGTGTTCCTCGAGACCTGCTCCGCGAGCGGATTCATGGAGGCGGCGATCCGGAACGGGGTGCCTCACCGGGTCCTCGTGGTGGTCGGGGGATACTTCGGCGAACAGTTCGCCTCGGTGGCCGAAGGGTGCGGCAAGGAGGTAATCCGGGTCCATGTGCCGCCGGGAGCCACGATCGAGCCCGACCAACTGGAACAGTTTCTGGATGGTCCCCCGGTGGATGCCGTGGCGCTGGTACATAGCGAGAGTTCCACCGGCGCCCTCGCCCCCCTCGCCGAGCTGGCCCGGGTGGTACACCGGCACCCCGGCGTGCTCCTGCTGGTGGACGCGGTCACCTCGGTGGGCGCGGTCCCCTTCGAGGCCGATGCCTGGGGGGTGGACTTCGCCTTCACCGGGTCGCAGAAGGCCCTCGCCATTCCCCCCGGCCTCGCGGTGGGGATGGCGAGTTCCCGGTTCGTGGAACGGGCGCTGACCCTTCCCAACCGGGGGTGGTACTGGTCCATCCCCGACCTGGTTCGCATCGCGGAGACCGGGGCTCTGCTGCACACCCCCTGTCTCCCGCTCTATCATGCGCTTGCGGCACAGATGCGGGACATCGCCGTGGCCGGTGGAATGCCGCCGCGGTGGGCCCGCCACGCCGAGATGCTCCGGCTGGTGGAGGCCTGGGTGGAGACCACACCGGGGACCCGCCTCCTCGCGGAGCCGGGACGCCGTTCTCCCGCGGTGAGTGCCATCGAACTGCCCCCATCTCACCACCCGCCGGCCGTGATGGCAGCACTCTCCGCCCGGGGATGGACCATCGCGCGCGGACTGGATCCTCTTGCCGATCGCGTGATTCGCATCGGCCACATGGGGGACCTCACCCCCGATCACCTGGGCGGTCTCCTCGCCGCCCTGTCCGACGTCCTCCGGGAGGGATCTCCATGAGCAAGATCACGTCCGAGCGCAACGGCGAGATCCGCAAGGTGGCACAATATTTTCTGCGCGGTCTCATCATCGTCGCTCCCGCCGTCGTCACGTTGTACATCACCTGGCTCCTCATCAGCTGGGTCGACAATCTCATTCCCTTCGGCATCCCCGGGCTCGGCATCCTGGTGACGCTGCTGCTGATCACCGCCGTGGGAGCCCTCGCGAGCACCCTCGTCACCCGTACCCTGCTCGACGGGATGGATCGGGTCCTCGAGCGGGTCCCGTTCGTGCGGTTGCTCTATACCTCCAGCAAGGATCTGCTCAACGCCTTCGTAGGAGAGCACCGCCGCTTCACCAAAGGAGTGATGGTCCCTCTCGCCCCCGGAAGCCCGACCGCGGTGCTCGGCTTCGTGACCGCCGATTCACTCGAGCATCTCGGCATCCCCGGGTATGTGGCGGTGTACCTGCCCCAGAGCTACAACTTTGCCGGCAACCTGATCCTGGTGCCCGCCGACCAGGTGACCCCGGTGTCGGGGGACAGCGCCGAGCTGATGTCGTTCATCGTGTCGGGTGGGGTGAGCGGGGGTCCGCCGGATCGATCCTTGCAGGACAAGGTGGAGAATCCCCGGGGGGTGCGGCCCTTGTGAAATAATTCACAAGGACTCCGATGCCTGTCATTCCCGCGAACGCGGGAATCCATTTTCAGTGTTCAGTTCAGTGTTCAGTTTTCAGTGTTCAGACCCTTCCACCCCTTACGCGTTGGATTGGGCTCCCTTCGTGGGCTCCAAGCACCGCTGCGTCCCTGCGTCTTGGCGACTTTGCGTTGAGTCTTCCCCCGGGGCATGAGACGGACGGGAGATCCCGACCTACTCCCCGGTTCGCGGGAAGGAGGCACCGGTGTGTGCCCTCATGGCCCCCGAGACGTCACCCCATCATTGACATTACTCCAGGTGACCGAAAAAGTCGTTGACGGCAGCATGGCTGATTGCTACCGTAGAAGAACCTCCCTCACAAGTAAGGTGTCTGGTGTCTGGTGTCCAGTGTCGAGTGTCCAGTGTCCATTGCCCAGTCCATCGTCCGTCGTCCGCTCTATATCCTCGCGGGACTCCTGCTCGTCGTTGCCGCCTGCGCGCCTGACTCCACCGGCAGCCCGACAGAAAGCCAGCCGTCATTCGCTGCCGGAGACCGCCCGGTTCGGCTTGGGTCTGTTCGCACCATCGATGACGAGTTCTCGGACCTGGTAGGGGAGGTTCCCGGATTCGGGGGACTCTTCTACGACGAAAGCGGGGTGCTGACCGTGTACCTCAAGGATCCCGCCCGCCTGAACCAATCGCGTGCTCCACTGCAGGCCTTCCTCGCCCGTGGCGCCGCGGGCAACGTGTCCCGCCTCGGGCAGATCGCGGGGGACGTGTCGCGGATGCGGGTTCTTCCCGCCACATGGGATTTTCGCGAGTTGCGGGTGTGGTACATGACCCACGTGATTCCAAACGCCGGTGCTGCCGATGGAGTGACGATGACCGACATCGACGACCGCCGAAACCGGATCGTGATCGGGGTACAGGACGCCGGACTCATTCCGAACATGCTGGCACGGATGCGCGACTTGGGTGTACCCGCCGGCGCCGTCGAGGTCGTTGAGTTTGGCGGACACCGGTACGATCCTGCGTTGGCCATCCAGTCGGCCCCCTCCTGCGATCCGGAAACCGCCCTTGAGCCCTGCCCCGACGAGGGAGGTGAGGGTGCGCCTTTGAGCCTCACGACCAAGTGGCGCCCCGCGCCGGGGGGAGTCCAAGTCGAGTACGTGGATGGCTTCAGCGCCTTCAATTGTACCCTCGGATTCAACATCGTCCGGGTGTTGACAAGTGGTGAAACCGACCCGGACCGCTATTTCGTCACCAATTCGCACTGCACCGACGGTTTCGGAGTCATGACCCAGATGCCCATGGGACAGTCGACCCTGGCGGACGTCATTGGCCGGGAGTTTGCCGATCCGGCACTCTTCACAGGCGCTGTGGATCCGGCTTGTCCGGCGGGTCGGCTCTGCCGGTACTCCGATGCCGCGCTGTTCATCCACGACAACCCCACCTCGGCCTCGAACGGTCGTGTGGCCTTTCCTCCGGTGGGAAGTACCCTTGCCGACGAAACCCGCGTAGTCGTTGGCACCGGCGATCCCATCGTGGGGATGGCGGTCCACAAGGTCGGCAGAACCACAGGGCACACGACAGGTACGGTCACCGAGGTGTGCGGTAACTTCACACAACTCCAGGATAATATGGACACTGGGCGGACGATGCTCTGCCAATCGAGGGGGAGCTATTCCTCCTCGGGCGGGGACAGCGGCTCGCCGGTGTTCGAGGTCTGGCCCGACGGCACGCTCGTGGCGAGGGGTCTCCACTGGAGCAAGGCGGGAGCGTTCAGCCCCCTCAACGAGGTCCTGCGGGAGCTGCGGGAAGTCACCGGTGGCGGCCTGGGCCCGGAGGCACAGTAGCCATGGCCAGCAGACTTCTCGGGGCGATGGTGTGGGCGGGTGCCGCCGGTGCGAGCGCCATGGCCAGTGCCGGGTGTACCGAGCCCGCCCGGCCGGCCGCGGTCTACGCCCTCTCGTCGATCCGCGGAGTACCGCTCCCTGCCGCCTCGGATCGAATGGGGGTTCGGATGGATCCAGCCAGTGACAGCATCACGATCATCGAAATGGAAGTGCTGTCGGGAACGTTCACCCTGTTCTCGGACAACACCTGGCGCATCGAAAGAGACGTGGTTCGAAAGGTGAACGGGGTGGTGACCGAAGATCTTGGCCGGAGAAGCATGTGGGGAACTTACCGCTGGAACGGGGACAGGCTCACCGTGACGATCGAGGGGCCTCCTCTCCCGGAGGGGGGATTTTCCACTGGGGGGCCAGACTGGTACGATGCCTTGGACAACCGACGGATCCTGCGAGGTCCGGAAGGGAACGACTGGATGTACGAGTATGTGCGCATGAGCAATTCACCGTAACGGTTGGTGCACACACTTCGAGCACCCCGACAGTGAACCAGGGCCACTTCACCAGGGTGCCGCGACAGCGCCTTGGTGAGGGGGCACGGGAATCCGTTGGAAGTTCGGAGGAGGAGGCGTCAGAGGGGGATCAGCAACTTGAATGGGATTGCTTCCCCCCGGCCATTAACGGAAACGGGCGCCGTTCGTCTCCTGGAATGACCGGCTGTGGAAGTTTGGAGGACAGAACCCCAACCAGTGAGTGTCGTATGCGCACCACACCTCGTTTGATCGCCACCGGCGCCCTCGCCCTCCTGCTCGGCGCCTGCTCCGACTCCGCCACCGCACCCGACCTGGCCGTGTCCCCCCTTCTCAACCGCGATGTGGCCCAGGTCGTGGCCGATGCCGCGGGGGAGGATGTCTCCATCATGGTGGATCCCTCGCTCGGCACAGTGAGCGGCAACTTTATGATGGCGGGTCCGGGCGGAGGGTTCCGCACCGGTGGGTGCGTCTTCGACGGCGCCCGCTTCATCTGCCCCGGAGTGAGCACCGACAACCTCACCATCACCCGATCCTTCGCCTTCTTCGATGCCCAGGGGAACGCCCAGGGCGCCTTCGACCCTATCACCACGGCGAGCGCCAATTTCCAGTCGACGGTGAGTGGAGAAATTTCCCGGGACGCCTGGTCCGCATCGATCGAGCGAAGCCGCAACATGACGGTGAGCGGACTGGCCGGCGAGGAGACCACCCGCACCTGGAACGGGACCGGGACCAATAACGTCGCCCGGAGCCGTCACACGGACGGCGGACCCAACCGGACCTACAACATGGCGAGCAGCGCGGTCACGACCAACGTCGTGGTGCCGGTTCCGCGCGGTGAAGGAACCTGGCCCCTCTCGGGCACCATCACCCACACGGTGACGGTCACGATCACCGACGGCGAGGGATCGGGGAACACCCGCACCCGCACCGCAACCGTTACGTTCAACGGCACCCAGTTCGCCACCGTGACCGTGGGAGATGAGACGTTCACCGTGGATCTGGCGGAGCGGAAGGTGGGGCCCAGGAGATAGGGAATCATAGGGAGTGGGGAGTAGTCCCTTACGGACAAGATTGAACACAAAACGGCAACAATATTTTGGGCGCCCCCCGGACACCCGCTCCGGCCGTGCGTTTGACGGCGTCTGTGACGGCATCCCACTTGGGGCTCTTCAGGGTTTCGCGTGGGTGAGAGACACGTCGATCGGGCGTTGTCCGCACGGTGCGA
>JBDIWC010000028.1:0-56307 GCA_039794085.1 Gemmatimonadales bacterium | reverse complement strand
AGAACAGGTACTCACCCGGAATGCCTCACCCCACCCCGAGCCAACCACCGGAAAGACCAAGGCGGAAAGCGGATCCGGAGTGGCTTCCCGCGCCGAGACGGTGATGGCAATCCAGCGGGGAGAAAAGCTGGAACCACGAAATACACGAAAACACACGAAGGAGAGGCCCCCTATCCCCGTTCGTGTCCTTTCGTGCCTTTTCGTGGTTGACTCTTCAGGGCGTTCACCACCCTCGAGACAATGCTGAGCGGATCCGACACCATCAGTATCCCGTTTCGCGGATGTCCCCGCCGAAGGCTCGGGCCGCGCCACGCGGATAGTCGACGCCCTCCTCGTGGGGACATCCAATGATGCCGCGACTCATCACAAGGCTCCGGGCCCCGTGGTCCCTGATGAATTTCTCCACCATGGCGCCGATCCCCTCGTCGTGGCGCACATCGGGACCTGTGCCCAGCCACCGTTCCAGCACCGTCGGCCCCCAGTCGGACCCCTCAACGATGCTCGCCACGACCTTGGAGGCGAACTCGTTGGTCGGACCATAGAACGGGACGGTCGCGATGGGGTACCCCCGGAACCTGCGGCGGGCTCTTTTCGCGAGTTTCTTGAAGGGTGGATCCATAAGGCTCACCGGCAGCTCCAACCCGGAGTGCGTGTATCGGCACGGGCGTCTCCTCCATTGTACCGCTGGTGCGATCCTCCGGGAAGAGTCTTCCGCCCGTGTGCAATCCCGATCCTCGGTTGGCGTCGCCTGTGAAGAGGCCACACGACTATTCACCATGCGCCCGGGCCGACCAACATGAAACACCTTGCCCTTCTCCTCGTCCTTCTCTGCGGCTCCTGTTCCGGTACCACCGAACCCGACCTGACCGAACTGATCGGCGATCGCTCCCTGGAAATCCCCGGGGCCCTCGATTTTGGGGCCCGTTCCACCCTGGAGAGCGACACCGTGAGGGTGTTCCTTCGAGTGACCAATACCGGAAATTCACCCGGCACCCTGCTTTACGGCTGCGGTTCGTTCGCCGTCTTGGGGGTGGGTCCCGGCGGCGCAACGTGGGACAACCGGATCCCGCCCGGCGCGGCGTGCATCGACATTGGTATCGTGCTCCAGCTCGGTCCGGGGGAGACCCGGGACGTGAGTGCATTCCAGAGATCAGCGCAGGAAATTCGCACGGATTTCCCGCGTGGCTCATACCGGGTCTCGGTGTTCCTCCGTCAGGACGGGTCCCTGCGACGCCTCGACGCGGGGTCGCTTACCCTCTGAAAGGACATAGTTCCCTTACGGACAAGATTGAACGCAAGACGGCAATAATATTGTGGGCGACTCCCGCCCCCCCCCGCCGACCGTTCGGGTCACGGCGATCGCCTCGGCCGCGCCGTGCAAGGGGAATGGCCACAAAAAGCACAGAAGTCACAAGAGGCACACCTCGGTGCGCATGGGGTCCCACCAGGGGCGAGAGAGGTTTCTGTGCCTTTTGTGCTTCTTGTGGTTGGCTCTGGGGGTGGGGAGAGGTACTCGGAGCCTCTTTGGTTCCGGCTGTGCCGACTTAGGACATAGGACATAATTGATCCTTTGCCCCTACCGCCTACCGCCTACCGCCTACCTTAATATCCCAGCACCAGCCACCACCCCACCCCCACCGTCGCCCAGATCGCGGCGGTGGTGAGGCCCGACATGAGCCCCAACCGCCACCAGGTCCCCTGGCTCACGTATCCCGCCCCGAACCAGATCGGCGCCGGCGTGGTGCCATAATGGGTGAGAGCCGCGCAGAGATTGGAGAAGCAGGCAAACGCGATCACGGTGAGCATGGGCGGGGCCCCGGCCGCGATCACGAGCGTCGTGAAGGGGATGAACATGGCCGTGGCGTGGGCGGTGATGCTGGCAAATCCATAGTGGGCAAAGAAGTACACCACGAGCAGGAGGGCAAAGGCGAGCGCCCAGGGCCAGCCCGCGGTGTACCCCGCCGCGGTCTCGGCGAACAGTTTCGTGAGGCCGAAATCGGTGAGCGCGCCCGCCAGCTTGACCAGGCCGCCGTACCAGATGAACACGTCCCAGGCCACCCGCTCTCCCAGGGCATCTTCCCAGCGGAGCACCCCGGTCAGGAAGAGCACAACCATGCCGAGCAGGGCCACCACGGTGTAGTTGAGCCCGAGCCACCCGCTCACGATCCAGAGCCCCGCCACCAGCAGAAAGGTGAGCAGCAGGATCACCTCGTGCCGACTCATGGGGCCCATCACTCGCAATTCCTCCGCGGCGAAGGCGGCGGCCTCCGGGGTCTCCTTCACCGTGGGGGGGGCCACCCGGTAGTGGAGGAGCGGTACCACGAGCAGGGAGAGGAGCCCCGGCACGGAGCCCGCCACCATCCACTGCACATATCCGATCGAGGCCCCCGTCACCTGTCGCGCAAACTCCGCCATGAGCAGGTTCGAGGCCTGTCCGGTCAGGAACATGGCACAGATGATCACGTCCGTCTGGTAGAGGAGCACCATGAGGAACGCCCCGATGCGGCCCGCGGTCGGTCCCGGTTCGGACTGATAGGCCCGGGCCAGGCTCGTGGCGATCGGAAAGATGATCCCACCGCTCCGGGCCCCGTTGGACGGCACCACGCTCCCCAGCACCAGGTCGGTGCCGATCATGGCATACCCGAGCCCCAGGCTGCGTCGGCCGATCGCCTTGATGAAATGCAACGCAAGGCGCCTGCCAAGTCCGGTCTGGACCATGGCCCGGGACATGAAGATGGCGGCGAGGACGAGCCAGACGATGGGGTTGGCGTACGCCGTGAGGGCGTCGTCGAGACTCAGAACCCCGGTAAAAATCGTGGTGCAGAGCCCGATGAGCACCATGGCTCCACCCGGCAGGGGCTGGGTGATGGCCCCGACGATGGTGGCGGCGAAGATCGCGAACATCCGCCACCCATCCACCGAGATTCCCTCCGGCACCGGCAGGACCAGGACCAGAAGCGCCGTCCCCAGTACCGACCCCCATCGCCAGAGACCGGGGCGAAGCACCATCGACTACTTCCCGACGCAGAACTGCGAGAAGATCCTCCCCAGCACCTCGTCCGGGTCCACCATTCCGACGAGCTCGTCGAGTGCCGCCACCCCAGCCCGGACCTGGTGTGCGGCGAGGACCGCGTCTCCCCCCTCCGTCTCGAGAATCTCCCGGGCCGCGCCGAGCGACTCCCGGGCCCGCACCAGGGCAACCCGGTGGCGTTCCCGGGTGAGAACCGGCTCCAGGTCCGCGGTGGCGCCCTCGGCGAAAATCCGGCTCACGATCTCCCGCCGAAGGTGGTCGAGGCCTCGGCCGGTCACGATGGACACGGCAATCCCACGCGCCTCCCTCGCCTCGGCATCCACGTCGAGGTCGGCCTTCGTACGCACCAGAATCGCATCTCCCCGGTCGGCGACGCGCTGCATCTCCTCCGACGGTTCCTCTCCGGCGGGCACACAGGCCAGGAGCAAGTCCGCCGCCCCGAGATACCGTCGGCTGATCTCCACGCCGAGCCGGTCGAGGCGGTCGGGAGCCTCCCAGAGGCCTGCCGTGTCGGCGAGCCGGACCGGCCACCCCTCCAGGACGGTGGCGGCCTCGATGGTGTCGCGGGTGGTGCCGGGCAGCTCGGTCACGAGGGCGCGGTCGGTCCCGAGGAGGGCGTTGAAGAGAGAGGACTTGCCGGCATTGGGTGGTCCGGCAATGACCACCAGGGCGCCCTCCCGGAGCCGCTCCCCCGCCGGCGCGGTGGCGATGAGACCATCGAGTTTCGCTTGGCAGGTGCCGACCCGGGAGAGGATCTCCTCCCGGGGCACCGGACCGTCGTCCTCCTCCGGAAAGTCAACCTCGTAGTCGAGCAGGGCGAGGAGCCCGATCAGGTCCTCGCGGAGCGCATCGAGCCTGCGGCTCAACCCCCCTTCCATCTGGCGGAGGGCCACCTTTCCCTGGCGCGGAGCGGTGGCATCGATCAGGTCGCCCACCGCCTCCGCTTGCAGGAGGTCGAGCTTCCCGTTCAGCACCGCCCGGAAGGTGAACTCGCCGGGGCGCGCGGGACGCGCCCCTGCGGCATGAAGGGCCCCGAGCAGCTCGGCGGGGACCAGCAGGCCCCCGTGGCAGGAGAGCTCCACCATGTCCTCCCCGGTGTAGGAGGCCGGCCCGGGAAACGTGGTGCAAAGTCCCCGGTCGAGGAGGGAGCCATGGACGCTGTAAAATCCGGTCAGGCGGGCCGTGCGCGACGGCTCAATCGTGAAGGGACGAACCACCCGGCGCACCACGTCGAAAATGCCGGTCCCCGAACAGCGCACCACCGCCAGCGCCGACCGGCCGGGAGCCGTCGCAAGCGCGGCGATGGGGTCGGTCAGCATGGAAGGTACCTGCCGTCAGCGCGCCGGAGGCTTCTTGGCGGCGGTCTGGGCCGGCGGCTTCTTGGGCGGCGGCGCGGGTGGCATCCGCTTCAACCGCTCGCGGGAGAGCATCCACTGCTGCGGAATGCTCGCGATGTTCTGCACCGCGTAGTACAGGTTGAGCCCCGAGGCGAACCGGAAGAAGAAGAACGTCATCATCACCGGCATGACGTAGACCATCATCTTGGTCTGCGGCGTGGGAGGCAGGCCGATCTGCCCGATCTTCGAGACCGCGAACATCGAGATTCCCATGACGAGGGGAATGATGTAGAGCGGGTCGTGTCGCGACAGGTCGGCGATCCAGAGGAAGGGGGCGCCGCGAAGCTCGATGGTGTTCTGCAGCACGAAGAAAAGGGCCAGGAGCACCGGCATCGGGAGGAGCATCGGCCAGCACCCCCCCATGGGGTTGACCCCATGCTCCTTGTAGAGCTTGAACATCTCCTGCTGCGCCTTCTGGGGATCCTTCTTGTGCCGCTCCTGGACGTCCTTGATGTGCGGCTGGATCGCCTGCATCTGCATCGCCGACCGCATCGCCTTCTGGTTGAGCGGCCAGAGCAGCAACCGGATCATCACCCCGAAGGCCACGAGCACCATGCCGTAGGAGAGGAACAGGGTCTCGTGCATCCAGACGAGGAGCCACCGCGCCCCGACGGCCACCGGCCGGATGAGAGTCCGGAACCCGGGCCATCCGTAGGGGTTCACATCGTCAAAATCGTGACCGACGGCCCGGAGCCGGTCGTACTCCATCGGGCCGGCATAGACCTCGAAGGACGCCTCACCGGCACCGGACACCGGGTGCGTGAGCACGATGTCGGCCGACGTCGGCTTGCCCGCCATCCCGTCCGGCGCCGCCACCTGCACGCCCCCGATCCGGCCCCCGATCCCCGTGGCCGCCTGATCAAAGGCCAGCACCGCGGTCACGAAATACTTCGACTTGACCGCCACCCACTCGAAGGGACCGGTCAGGATGCGGGATTCCCCCCGGTCGAGACTGCTGAAACGGAGCAGATCGGTGTCGGATTGCTTGGTGACCACACCGAGATTCCGCATGTGCTCCACCGAGTCCGCCTCGGTGTTCCGGATGGTGGGCCCCATGCCCACCAGGAGCACCCCCCCGTTCGGACCGAGCCCGCCCACCCGGAGCTCCACCCCGATCCGGTAGGTGTCCGGGGAGAAAGTGTAGGTGAGGGTGACGTCGATGCCGTCCCGGGACCCGGTGAGGGTCAGGGCCGACACACCCTCCACCGTCAGCGCCCGGGCCGAGGGTCGGAGCGCGAACTGGTGGAGTGGAATGGTGTCCCGGCCGGTGGCCACGGCCAGGCGAAGGAAGGTCCCGTTGTCGGGAAAGAGCTGAACGTCCGCCGTGTCCCCTTCGGCCAGGGACCGGTACCGGCGCATGTGCGCCTCGACCATACCCCCACCCCGGGTGGTGATTCCGTAGTGGTAGAGGGCACTCGAGACTCTCACCGTGTCGGCGGGGAGGAGTGGAGCCAGCGGGTCTGGAGGTTTGGTCTCCGCGGGGGGTTGCGGGGCAAACGGGGTGGACGGAATGGCCGGGATGCTGTCGACCACGGCGGCCGGGGGCGCCGGTGGGGCCAGGAAAGTCGCCGGGACGATGGCAATGACCATCATCAGGACGATCGCCAGAACAACGCGTCGATCCATGGTTCGCTTTCTCTGGCCTACGGAACGGGGTCGTATCCGCCCCGATGGAACGGATGACAGCGGATCAATCGGCGGGCACCCAGCCACGAGCCCCGGAGGGCACCGTATCGCTGGACCGCTTCGAGGGTGTACTGGGAGCAGGAGGGGTGGAAACGACAGCTCGGCGGCAGCGCGGGCGAGATGAGGCGCTGGTACCCTCGAATGAGGAACCACGCCACGCCCCGCGGCCACCGGCGCGGGTCGAGCGGGCTACCGGCCCAGGACATCGTCTGCCCAGTCGTGCAACTCGGACCTCAGTTCGGAGAAGGTGGCGTCATAGGCCTCGCGCCGAGCCCGCACCAGCAGGTCCCACGAGGGAAGCAGGGGTTGGAGGTCGCGCCGGAGCAGTTCGCGGATCTGGCGCCGAAGCCGATTGCGGTCCACTCCGGTTTCCCGGTGCTTCGGAACGATCATCCCGAGGCGAGGGTGCCCAACGGTGTTCGGTGCCCACAACACGTCCAAGTGGGCTGTCCGTCTCCGGCGCCCCTCCTGGAGCACACGGCGAATCAGAGCGCTCCGAGCGAGCCGACGGGCCCTCGGGAGCCGCTCTGATGGCGTCAGGACCCTCCGTGCTTGTTCGGAATCCGGACGGTCAGAACCCGGCGACCCTTCTTGCGACGACGGCTCAGCACGGCCCGGCCCCACCGGTCGGCCATCCGGGCCCGGAATCCCTGCTTGTTGACTCGGCGCCTGTTGCGCGGACGATACGATGGTTTCATACTCTGTTTCCCGCCCTTTCGTAAGGGCGCAAAAGTACCCGAGAGGTGGCCACCGGGTCAAGGTTGACTTTTCCACACGGGCCCCGTAAACTCGCCTTCCCCTGAGCGTCACCCCGATTGAAAATGAGTTCTCATGGAGCTGTCAGCCAAAGAGGCGTGGAAGCGGATACTGGACGAGGCCCACCGGGAGCTCCCGGAGCACACCATCCAGAGCTGGCTGGCACCAACGGAAGCGATTGCCCTGGAAGGCTCCCAGCTGATCGTCGGTGCCCCGGATGAGTTTGCAGTCCAGTGGAACGAAACCAAGCATGCATCCCTCCTTTCCCGGCTGGCAGAACCGGTCCTCGGTCACCCCACCGAGGTGATCTTCCGCGTCCTGGAGGACCGCCGGAAGCGGTCCCAGATGGATTTCTTCGTTGCCCCACCCCCGCCCCCGCCCGGAACCACCCCGGCGTCACCCGCGGCCAGCGCCAATCCAAGCAACCAGCCGCTCAACGAACGGTACACCTTCGACACCTTCGTGATCGGCAAGAGCAACGAGTTGGCCGCGGCGGCGGCCTTCGCGGTGGCCGAGACCCCGGGCAAGACCTACAATCCGCTGTTCATCCATGGGGCCACCGGCCTCGGCAAGACCCACCTGATGCAGGCGGTGGCGCACCATGTCCTGGCCCGGAAACCGGACACCCGGGTGTTGTATGTCGGGGCGGAGCAGTTCATCAACGAGGTCATCGAGGGAATCCACGGGCGGACCATGCCGGATCTCCGGCGGCGATACCGGCACGACGTCGACCTGTTTCTCGTGGACGACGTGCACTTTCTCGAAGGGAAGGAAGCGACGCAGGAAGAGTTCTTCCACACCTTCAACGCCCTGTACGAGGGGAGCAAGCAGATCATCCTCACCTCGGACCGTCACCCGAAGGAACTGCCCGGCCTCGAGGAACGGCTCGTCAGCCGGTTCGTGTGGGGCATGGTGGCCGACATCATCCTTCCCGACCTGGAACACCGGATCGCCATCCTGCGCAAGAAGCAGGAGCAGGATCATCTGGAAATGGCGATCCCCGACGAGGTGCTCACCTTCATCGCCCGGAATGTCCGGTCCAATGTGCGGGAACTCGAAGGGTGCATCATCAAGCTCCTCCTCTTCGCCTCTCTCAAGCACCGGGAAGTCACCATCGAGCTGGCGCGCGAGGCCCTGGCGGACAAGATCCGCCCCGAGGATGACGGAACCCAGGCCGCCCCGCGGAGCCTGCCCACCATCGACCGGGTGCAGGACATTGTGGCCCGGCGCTGGGGAGTGACGCCGGAAGGACTCCGCTCCAAGGCGCGCATCAAGACGCTCACGGTCCCGCGGCAGGTGGCAATGTATCTCGCCCGGGAACTGCTGCACATGCAGCTGGTGGAAATCGGGCAGGCCTTCGGGGGACGAGACCACTCCACCGTCATCCACAGCGTGGAGAAGGTGACCCGTCAGATGGAACATGACCGGCCCTTCCGGGACCGGATCGATTCGGCGCGCCAGGAGTTGTGCGCACCGTGAACAGGGGCGCGGGGAAAAGTGGGGAGAGCATGTGGGTTGTGCGGAGAGCGGGGACCGGGGGCGATCACTCCCCACATGGTCCCACAGAGATTGACATGAGCCGGGTCGAGGTAATCGTCTGTCCGGAGACGACATCGGGAGACCATCAACATTTCCCGCCCCTCTACTACTGCGGCTAGATTCTTTTAATCCGGAAGATGTAGGACTTATCAGCAACCCGAGGACGAGGATGAAGTTCACGATCACGCGGGAGAAGCTTCAGGAAGGACTGGTCGCGGTGGCGGCAAGTGTGCCGACCAAGACCACCCTCCCTGTCCTGTCCAACATCCTGGTGGAGGCGTCCGCGGATGGGTTGCGGCTCTCCGGAACCGATCTGGACATTGCCGTGAGTACCACGGTGCCGGCGTCCATCGAACAGGAGGGAGGCATCACGCTTCCCGCACGAAAGCTCCTGGAGATCGTCCGCGAGCTTCCGAGTGCCAGCATCAAGGTGTCGGCCTCGGGAGAGCAGCGGGTCTCGATCGAATGCGGCAAGGCCAGGTTCAAGCTCCTTGGACTTCCCAAGGAGGAGTTCCCCGCGTTCCCCTCCGTGTCCTTCGACGGCGGGTGGCAGGTCAAGGCCCAGGAGCTCCACAAGCTGATCTCCCATGTCGCGTTTGCCGCGAGCACCGAAGAGAGTCGGCCGATCCTCAACGGGGTGCTCTGGGAGCTCAAGCCGGAACGGATGCGGATGGTGGCCACCAACGGGCATCGTCTCGCCAAGATGGATGTGCCGGTGACCGGAGGGAGCACGACGGCCGATCTCATCGTCCCACCGAAGGCACTGGAACAGATCCGGCGGCTCTTCCCCGGCGATGAGGATCTTCAGATCTCCCGAAGCGACAATCACCTCGGCTTCCGTACCGCCACGACCCAGGTCTTCACTCGCCTGATCGAGGGACCGTATCCGAACTACGAACAGGTGATTCCCCGGGAGAACGACAAGGCCGCCACGGTCGACCGATCCACCCTCAGTTCCGCCCTGCGGCGCATGAGCATCGTCGCAAGCGATCAGACCCACCGCATCCGGCTCGCCTTTACCAGCGGCGCGTGCAAGCTCTCGGTGCAAACCCCCGACCTGGGAGAGGCTCAGGAAGAGATCGCGGTGACCTACGATGGCGATCCCCTGGAGATCGGTTTCAATGCCACCTACCTGCTGGAGATCCTCAAGTACATGCCGACCGACGAGATCCGGCTCACACTGAAGGCCCCCGAACGTGCCGCGACCTGCGAACCGGTGGGGTGGGACGATGCCGCCAGTTACCTGACCCTCGTCATGCCGCTGCGGCTGGTGGACTGAGCCCCCCGCACCGGGTAGGACTTCGGACTTAGGACCTAGGACTTAGGACACAGAGCCTGGGATGACACCGGCGCCCCTATCCCAGGCCGATGAGGCCGGAACCAAAGAGGGGCGTCGGGGTCGCGTTGGTTCCCCGGGGCTTCGCCCTGGGGAACGCCACCCGCTTGGCCGCGGCGCTCAGTGACTCGAGTTCACCAAACGTGTCCATCCACTTCAGGGTTGGGCTCGTCCGGCTTCGGTATGGGTTCCTGCCCTCCGGAGCCCTCTCCCCACCCCCAGAGCCAACCACAAGAAGCACAAAAGGCACAGAAAACCTCTCTCGCCCCTGGTGGGCCCCATAGCCCCGAGGTGTGCCTCTTGTGACTTCTGTGCTTTTTGTGGCCATCCCCCTCGCACGGCGCGGTCGTGGCGATCGACGTGTCTGACGGGGGGGGTCGGGGGTTGCCCAAAAGGATTGTTGCCGTTTTGTGTTCAGTCTTGTCCGTAAGGGACTATTATGTCCTATGTCCTAATGTCCTATGTCCTATAATGTCCTATGTCCTATGTCCCGGTGTGGGGTGCGGGGGGGGGGTGTTACTCCTCCCTCCCCATTCGCCCCAGGATGAGGTTCTGACGCCACCGCATCCTCCCGGGCCTGTAGGCGGGGTTGGACGTCCTCGGGTGCGGGAGAGTGGCCGCCAGGGCGGCTGCGTCGCGTGCTCCCAGCCCCTTGGCCGAGCGACCGAAGTATTTCTGGCTCGCCGCCTCCACCCCCCAGATTCCGGTGCCGAGTTCGGCGATGTTCATGTAGAGCTCGAGGACGCGGTCCTTTCCGAGGGCTCGTTCCAATCGCCACGCCAGAACCCCTTCCTTGACCTTGCGCATCGGGTTTCGTGACGAAGAGAGGTACAGGTTCTTCGCCACCTGTTGCGTGATGGTGCTGGCTCCCCGGAGATCGCCCGGGTTTCCGGCCACCTTCCGGAGTGCTCTCCAGAGTTCCCGCCGGTCCCGAGGATCGCGCCAGGAAAAATCGCGTCGCCGGTAACCCAGCGCGTCGCGCATGGCGGCGTAGTCGATGCCCCCATGCTCCCGGAATCGATGGTCCTCCGCCACAACGATTGCCCTCACCAGATGGGGGGAGATTTTCTCGAGGGTGACAGGGGTGTACCGGCGGACCGAATCATCGTGTCGCACTGCCATGAAGGGCGTCTCCCGAGGCCAATGGTTCCGGTACCAGCTCGGCGGCGGCCAGACGGCCAGAAGCCAGAGGACGAATGCGGCGCCTGACATGACGGCGAGCCGCATGCCCCAGCGCAACATTGTCCAGAAAAGCACCCGTGAGTTCACGGAAGGGGAGAAATCGAGATCCGGCTGATCTGCCGAACGGGGATGCGAGCGCCGGTTTCGGGAGAAGAAAGCGTCATTGAGGTTGAGTCCACCCCGGTGGCCCGCACCAGCCGCCCATCCATGGAAACGTAGTATGAGATACTACTAATGCCAAATCCGGACACCGGAAGAGTTGCTCCGGCCAGGTTGCTTGCCGTCCCTTCCCTCGTGTAGAAGGCCTCCTCGGTGAGGTGCAGCCACTGCATTCCGGCCATCGTCACCATCGAGTCGGCCTGGTAGCTCACCACGAGGCTGTCCCGAACCCGAAGGGGGTTGGCGTGGACGACCCTTGGTCTCGTTTCCTTCCAGCTCGAACCGGCTGTGGCTCCACCCTCCGGCAGGATCGGGTAGAGGAATGCGACAAGGTGTCCGATTGCCGCGACCCCGTCTCCCCACCGGGTTGGGGTGAGGCCTTGAAGCACTCCACGGTCGGTGCGGTCCCCCGACCACCGTACGCCGACCGCGGTGGTGGGTGCGTCGGCATCCCGCCCCTCGGTCGTCACCGAGTCGAGGGTCATTTCCAGCACATGTGGCCCTGATCGCCCGATCGTTCGCGTCCCGACGGTAAAGAAGGCAGTCTCCCCGCTGACCTGAACCTGGTCTCCCGCGTCGCCGAGGGAGACGATGATGCTGTCTCGGTGCTGGATTCGAACCTGCACCGGCGACGAGAAGGGCTGGTAGGTGAGGATCTCCGTAGGGGAGGTTGTGGCGTCGGGTGTTGTGGGGACCGAAGCCGGTCGGGGTGTGGGTCGGGGGGTATCCCGCGAGGGTCCTGCGCTGCAGGCACCGACGGCACTCAGGAGGAGAATCCAAAGGCTGGAGATGGGGGGGCGGGGCATGGCGGCACCGGAACGGGAAGGACTCAACGTACGACGGCGGGTCTGAAGTGGCAACCGCTGTGGGCCAATGACAACCCGCGCCCCGCCACCCGGGAGGGGCAACGGGGCGCAGGTGCACAAGCCGCGGGGTCGGACGGTAAGCCGAGTTTTGTTCGGATCCGAGGATCCGGATGGTCATCTCTCTGGGATGGTCGTCGCCGACCACCTCAAGCAGCCTACCCGCGGCTACCCCGTTTCCGGGGGGACGGTGCGGGCCGCACCTCGCCGCCTATTTGGCCTTGCTCCGACTGGGGGTTACCGTGCCACTGACCGTTGCCGGCAGTGCGGTGGGCTCTTACCCCACCATTTCACCCTTACCCTTGGCCGAGGCCTCGGGCGGTTTGCTTTCTGTTGCCCTGTCCGTCGCCTCGCGGCGCCCAGGCGTTACCTGGCAGTCTGCCCTGTGGAGCTCGGACTTTCCTCGGGACGATGCGAGATCGCCCGCGACCATCGCGTCCAACCCCACAAGGAATATAACCGGGATCATCCGAATGCCCTCACCCCCGGCCCCTCTCCCGCAGGGCGGGAGAGGGGAGTCATCTCCGTCCGCGACTGGCCACGCTGGACCGAGGGAGGTCTCGCTCCACCCGATGAGTCAACCGAATCAACCACAAAAAGCACAAGAGACACAAGAACAGAGGGAAGGGGGCATGCTTCGTCGCCTTGCTCGGGATGACGACTAACATGAGACCCGGGGACCTTGTGACTGTATGTCCTACGTCCTACGTCCTCAGCCAACAGAGCCGGAACCAAAGAGGCGTCGGGGTTTCTCGTGGTTCCCCGGGGCTTTCGCCCGGGCTCCTCGGTGGCGTGAGCCACCTCCCCTGGCCGAGCAAGGGGCCTCAGCCCCGGGAAACACCAATCACCGGATCACGGCGCTCAGCGACGCGGATGCACCAGATGCGCCAAAGTCGGATACCCTCTCAATCGCTGCCAAACGCACGGCTGGCAGCGGGAGGCCGTTCACACGGCCGGGTTGGTCGCCCGGGCTCCTCGGTGGCGTGAGCCACCTCCCTTGGCCGAGCAAGGGGCGTCAGCCCCGGGAAACACCGATCGTATGGTCACGGCGCTCCGCGACGCGAATACTCCAGATCCCTCAAAGTTGGATGCCTTCCCAATCGCCGTCAAACACGCTGCCCGTAAGGGTTTCCAGGCGTCGCCCAAAATAGTGTTGTTTTTTTGTGTTCAACCTTGTCCGTAAGAAACTACTGTCCTGACTGGTTCGCGACCCCGTCTCAGCCCGCGACGAGTCCCCGCAGCCGCTCCCGTCCGGCCTGGGCCATCCGGAGCACCGGGTAGAGGGCCTCGTCGGCCTCATTCCACTGGGCCAGGACGTTCGAATAGGCCGCGTCGGCCAGGGTGGTTTCCCCGAGTCGTTCCCAGGCCATGCCGCGGAGCAGGGTCACCCGGGCGAGGAGTCCCCAGCGCGAGTCGAAGTACCGGGTGGAGAAGTGTGCCGGTTCGAACCCGTCGAGAGTGCGGAGTGTCTCGCGGTAATTGCCGAGGAGGAAGTGGGCTTCGGCGGTGACCGGACGGAGATCTCCCATGGCGAACGCGGAGGGCGGGTTCCACTCCGGCATGGCGCCCGGGGCGTCGGGGTCGGGACGCTCCTCGCTGAGCACGGAGCGCGCCCGGGTGGAGTCGCCCTGGCTCAGGGCACGGAGGGCGCGGATCGCCTTGGGGTGAGTTGTCCCGGTCAGGTCTGCGAGCTGGTCGAGGGCCACGGTGTCCGCCGAGGCGCCGAGAAAGAGTCCCTGCGCCGCCGCGGCCCCGGCCCAGGCCACCTTGGCCCGGTCCTCTCGGGGGAGGACCACGGCTGCGCGCAGGACATTCTGCCACAGACCCCGCAGCTGATAGAGCGACCCGCCGGTGGCACTGTAGAGTTGTGCCAGACGGGAATCCTTCCAGACGTCGGGTCTGGTGGAACCGGGTGCGGTTGTGGCCAGAATCCCCTGGCGCAACGAATCGGCGAGGAGAATGACCGTCTCCGCTCCTTCCAGGTCCCCGGCGTGAGCATAGACGTTGGCGCTCGCCAGGACATCGGCCACCAGCACCTCCGACAACCCGGAGCGGGCCACCATCGAATCGGGCCGCACCTCGCGCAGGGTCCGGTCCAGGATGGCCCGGGCCCGGGATCCCTCACCGGCGGCGAACTGCACCCGGGCCTCGAGGAAGCCGGCGAGGGGCCGCAGCGGGGCACCGAGGAGCTCCCGGAGCTGCCGCACATCGCGGGTCGCGGCGGGATAGTCTCCCACGGTCACGTGGGCCTCGAACAGGGCTCGGCGGGCCCGGTCCAGGCGGGGTTGTGCCGTGACCCAATCCCGGGCGGCCTCGACGGCGGCCCGGCCTGCCCGGCTCCGTGCGAGTCGCACGGGCGGGGAGTCGCGCCGGTCCGGGTCCACGCCCACGATCCGGCTTCCCGGCATCAGGAGCAGGTCGCCGTCGGCCCGCGCGGTTTCGGTCAGAAGGCCCGTCACATGCTCCCGAGCCAGGGAGTTGCGAGGCTCCAGGGCGATCGCGCGCTGGAAGGCCCGGAGAGAGGCGGTCATCGCCTCGGCGGGGGTGGCGTCGGGGCCGTGATGGAACCAGGCGTCCCCCAGCCCGTACCAGGCGCTGGCATCGGAGGAGTCCGCCGCCACCAGATGGGCGTACAGGTCACGGGCCCGGGCCGGTTCGTTGTCGGTCATGGCGCGATAGGCCTCGACCGCCTGGCGCTCCCGGCTGGAGAGACGGTCGCCGAACCGCCCCGCCTGGAGGATCGCCTCCCGGCCCGCCGGGTCCTCGGGTCCCGCCCGCCACCCGCGGGTGACCGCGAGCTGGTAGTAGGCCAGCCCGAAGGTGGAGTCGGTCTCGACCGCCTCACGAAAGGCCAGCTCCGCCTCGCCCAGGCGCCACTGATTGAGGGCTTCGGTGCCGCGAAGGTACTGCCGGTAGGCCGAAAGCGACGCCGTGGTCCGGGCGGCCAGCGAGATGCCCGGACCACGATCCTCGGTGGCCACCGTGAGGTCGAGAAGCCGCGCCGCGAGGTCGTCGAAGAGAACCCGGATGTCACCGGTGACCGGACCGTCGACCCGGGCCTGCTCCTGGCGTTGTCCGCTCTCGACGTCCCACGCCCGGGCCACGAGCTGGACCGAATCGCCGAGCCGGGTGAAATCGCCGAGCACCACGGTCTGGACTCCGATGTCACGGGCGATGCGCCGGGCTTCCGACAGGCCGATCACGGCATCGGGTGGAAGATTGTGACGGGAGAGGAGGTCGTGGAGACGGTCGTGGTCGACAACCGTAATTTCGCGCCATTGGCCCAGGGCGAGCGCGAGCATGCTCACGCTCCCGTGGCGGAGCCAGTCCGACTCCCCATCTCCCCGGATGTTGGCGAAGGGGAGGATCAGAACGGAATTCCGGTTGCCCTCCGGGGGAAGCTCACCGGGACCGGGGGTCCGGGCCAGGAGTGCGAACAGCGCCGCTGCCGCCACCGCAAGGGAGACCGCCGCGCGCCGGAGCCGGGACGATACCCGGATCAATCTGGTGGCGGGAGGGGGATTCAGCAGGGCCGACCGGAACTCCTCCGGACACTGCCACCGGGCGTCCGGTATCTTCTCGAGAGCACGGGCGACGGCCGAGACCAGATCCGGCGGGAGTCCGGGCCGCCAGGTGGTGACCGGGGGGAGCGGATCGACGATCTGCCGGGACAGGACCACCCGCCG
Organism: Gemmatimonadales bacterium; assembly: GCA_039794085.1. GTDB lineage: Bacteria > Gemmatimonadota > Gemmatimonadetes > Gemmatimonadales > GWC2-71-9 > OFTM291. The sequence continues at coordinate 40,672 of JBDIWC010000028.1, read as the reverse complement.
CGTCCCGTGAAAGGGGGGCCGGCCGGCGAGCATTTCGTAGAGCACGATGCCCAATGCATAGAGATCGCTGCGGACGTCGACCGGGTCGCCCGCCGCCTGCTCCGGACTCATGTAGGCCGGGGTGCCCATGGTGAGCTTGGGGGCCAGGTGTTGGGTGTTGGGTGTTGGGAACGGAGGTATGGCCGCCATGCAGGCAATACCGAAATCGACCAGCAACGCGTCTCCCGTCCCCTCCTCCAGCAGGATGTTCTCCGGCTTCACGTCGCGATGAACGATCCCGGCCTTCCCCGCCGCCGCGAGGGCGAGGGCAATGTCTCCGGCAATCCGGCGGGCCCGGTCTGGTGGGAGCTGTCCGGTGCGCAACAACTCCTCCCGGAGGGTGCGCCCTTCGACGGCCTCCATGACATAGTACACCAAGCCGTCGGCTTGTCCCACCGCATGGATTCGGACAATGTTCGGGTGTTTGAGCCGGGCGATGACCCGGGCCTCCTCCAGGAACCTGTGGACGGTGGCGGGGTTTGCCGAGAGCTCCGGGTGGACCACCTTGATCGCGACGGGTCGCAGGAGGGCCTCGTCCACCGCCTCGTACACGACCCCCATCCCGCCCCGCCCCAGCTCCCGGACCAGGCGATACTGGCCTTTCAGGGCTCTTTCCAGGCGCAGGGTGAGTTCGCTTCGAGGGTCGGTCACCAGGCCACCAATCAACAGGGTTTGTACCGGGCGTGTCAGGAAGGACGTTTTTCACCGCCGGGACTTGCACGCCACAGGGGAGGGAGCACGACCGGCCGTTCTCATTGGATGCCTGAACCGGGCGAATCGTTTCCTCTTCCCCCCGTCCCCGGGGTGTTGGGTATCGGGTGGGTATTGGGAACTGCGGGGTGGGGCCCAAAACCCACGACCCAGTCCCCAGAACCCTGGCGGGGTGTTGGGTGTGGGGTGCTGGGTATTGGGTAGGGGGAAAGTTCAAGGCTGGTTCAAGGTGCCATGGTAGCGTCTATGCCTTCTCGCTCCCAGGAGACTCTGTCCATGTCCCCCGCTCCGCGCACCACGATCGCCGCTGTGCTGCTTCCGGCCGAACGCTCAGCGTTGGACGCCGCCAGTGCAGGCCATTTCGAGGTCCTCCACCGCGATTCGATCCCCGACGCCCTGCGCGTCGTCCGGGAGCGTCGGGTCGATGCCGTGATCCTCTCCGTGCATCGTGCGGCCACGGAACAGATCGGGCCCCTTCACCACCTGGTCCGGGGCTTCCCCGGACTGCCCACTGTCGCGGTGGTGACCGGTTCCGAACCCGTCGCGCCCGGAACCCTCCTCCGCCTTGGCGCCTCCGGTGTCAGGGAAGTCGTGGATGTGTCGACTCCGAACGGGTGGGGACGACTGCGAAGTGTGGTGACACCGCCCACGGGGAAGGCCGCCGCCCGGATCCTGGCCGGCGTTCTGGATGCTCTCCCCGCCCTCCCCGGTGATGCACGGCAATTCATGGAAACCCTGGTGCGCCGGAGCCCGTCGGTACCCGTGGTCCGGGCCCTGGCTCGGGAGTTCGGGCTTCCTCCCAGCACACTCATGTCGCGATTCGCCCGGGCCGGACTCCCCTCCCCCAAGGCGTACCTGGCCAGTGTCCGTCTCCTGCACGCCGCCTGGTACTTTGGAAATGATGGACTCTCCATTGCGGACGTGTCGTACCGCCTCGAATACTCCAGTCCCCAGAGTTTTGGTCGCCACCTCCGCTCGATGCTGGGCCTTACCTGTTCCGAATTCCGCCGCCGGTTTCCGTTCCCTGTGGCACTCGACCGATTCATCCGGTTGATGATCGCCCCCCATGCTGACCGATGGGCCCAGTTCCACCCGCTTACTGCGGCGGGTGACCGGCATACTCCCCCGCTCGCCGACGCGAAAACGCAGTGGCGGGGTGGGTCGGCTCGGCTGAGCCGGACCGGGATCCGAAGTGAGGGAAACAAGGTGGTCCGGTAGGACGAATCGACCCGGCCGGTCGTACTGCGGGTCGTGAACTACGGAAGCGGCAGGTTCTCAGGGGGTGACGAAAGCCGACGGGCGGCGGCGACCACGGGCCCGGCGGTCACCAGCGAGACGACGGGAACCCCGGCGCTGGCGATCCGCTCCGACCCGCCCTGCTCCCGGTCCACCACCGCGAGCACGCCCACCACGGTTCCCCCCGCTTCCCGGACCGCCTCGATGGCCTGGAGCGCCGAGCCCCCGGTGGTGATCACGTCCTCGACCACCACGACCGCGGACCCGGGGACGAAGTTGCCCTCGATCCGGCGACCGGTGCCGTGGCCCTTGGGGCTCTTCCGCACGGAAAAGGCATCGAGAATCGGGGGTTCACGGGTGCTGGCCAGGGCAATGCCATAGGCGACCGGATCGGCGCCCATGGTGAGTCCTCCGATGGCGGAAGGGTTCCAGCCGGAGCGGCGGATGGATTGCAGCCCGAGGCTCCCGATGAGGCGGAGCCCCTCCGCGCTCATGGTCGTCATTCGGGCATCGATGTACCAGGAGGACCGCTCCCCCGAGGCGAGGGTGAACTCCCCGAAGGCGACCGACCGCCTCGCCAGGAGGTCGATCAACGCCTCGGGGTGTTGCGGGTCAGTCACTGCCGCGGCGGAAGATCGACGAGAGGAACCCTCCTCGCGGCTTCGGTTCCGGAGACCCTTCGCCCCGGGCGGCAAGACAGAAGGCGGTGGCGAATTCGTTGATGGTCTTCCAGCGCGCCGAGAGGTCCCGCTCGAGCCCTTTCATCACCGCTGTTTCCAGGGGTTTGGGAAACCGCAGCCCCGGCACGGCTTCGTTGAGTGGTATAGGGGGCTGGGAGAGTAGTTGCTGGAACAACTCCCTGGGGCTCTTGCCCAGGTAGGGCAGGGTGTCGGTCAGGAGGTTGTACGCGATGGTGGCCAGGCTGAACACGTCGGCCTGCTCGCCCACCAACTCTCCGCTCAGCGCCTCGGGGGCCACGTATTGGAGCGTCCCCACGAAGAAACCGGCTCGGGTCAGCCGTTCCTCCGGTTCATCTTCGGCGTCCCGGGCGATCCCGAAATCGAGCAGCCGGGCCGTCTGAGTGGCGGGGTCGTACATGATGTTGGCCGGCTTGAGGTCGCGGTGAATGATGCCGGCCTGATGGGACACGGTCAGGGCCTCGCCCAGCTGCTCAATGATGCGGGCGGCCAGGGGAGGGGCGAGACGGCCCGAACTGAGGAGGAAGTCGGCCAGCGGCTCCCCGGGGGCCCATTCCAGGGCGAGGTAGTAGAGTCCGTCCACCTCGCCAAAGTCGTAGGTCTGGATGATGTTGGGGTGGTTGACCCGGGAACCGAATTCCGCCTCGCGGAGGAACCGCTTGACGGCAATGGGGTCCTTGGAGGTCCGGTCCCGAAGAACCTTGACTGCGGCACGCCCGCGTTCGGGATGCTCCGCCTGGTAGACCGTGGCGGTGCCACCCTCGCCGATGTAGTCGAGGAGCCGGTATCCGGCCACGGTGCGGCCGACGAGATTATCTTTGCTCATGGGAACAGTCCAAGGTACAGCGTTACCGGTGGACCGGCAAGATAACGACATTCCTCGCGTGCAGGTGGTGCCGTTGGCATCGTCTCCCGGGTAGGTTCCCCTTCCGCTCCTCACGCCGTCCCGGACAGATACTCATGAGCCATACGCCGGTGTCGTCCTCAATCCTCCCCCTCCCCCTCCCCCTCCCCCTCCCCCTCGTCCTCGTGGTCCTTACAGCAGGTCTGGTGGGCTGCGGTGGTTCTCGTACCGGCCCCGATGGCGTGCGCCCCGCCGGGGTGGATCAGACCCTGGAGGAGCTCTTCAATCTTCAAGCGGTTTACAGCCGGATTGGCCGCCTGACCAGCGGACCGCCGGTCTCTTTCGTGGGCAGCGTGGTGTATCTCGGGGGTCGGAACGACTCCACCATTGCCCAGGTCGGTATCTCCCTGGCCAACCGCACCTTTTCCTTCCAGCGGGCGGGGCTGGTGTTCCAGGCGCTGTACCGGGTCACCATGACATTCGAGCAGCCCGGTTCCCCGCCCCTGAGCTACGCACAGGACGGGACCATCGCCGTGGGATCCTTCTCCGAGGCGCAGCGCTCCGATGAGTCGGTGGTGATGCAGCAGGCCTTCCTGCTTCAGCCGGGACAATACACCCTGACCGTGGTGGTGGAGGACCTGCAGGCGGCGACGCAGGGACGGGCGCAGCAGGCTCTCAGCGTGCCGGCCTTCGATCCGGGAAGCATCACCGCCCCGATACTTGCCTATCAGGCGTCGTCCCGGACGACGCGGACCGAAGATATTCCGCTCCTGCTCAACCCGCGGGGGTCCGTGTCCCAGGGGGGGGATTCGCTCCTGGTCTATTTCGAGGCCTACCACCTGGAGGGCCCCCGCGAGTTCCCGCTCACGCTCCGTGACGACCAGGGCAGGGTGACACTCCAGGCGTCGGTGTTGTTCGACGGCGGCCATGAGGTGGAGAGCCGCACACTGCGGCTGCCGCCGGAGGCCCCCCCGCTGGGGCAACTCACCATCACCGTGGGCGAGGGGACCACCGTGATCGATCCGACCGCGCTGGCGGTGGCCACTAGCGCCGGGAAGCAGACCACAGCACTCGTCTCCTTCTCCCGGTCCTGGGTGGTGACCAACTACGACAATCTCCTCAGCCTCCTGCGCTACTTCCCCGCGTCGGCAAAACTCGACGAGCTGCGCAAGTCCACTCCGGAGGATCGTCCGCGACTCTGGCGGGAGTTCTGGGTGGAGAGTGACCCCAATCCGGTCACCACCGACAACGAAGCGCTCGACCAGTACTTCACCCGCGTGGCCATCGCCAACGAGCGGTTCCGCGAGGAGGGAGTGAACTCGGGCTGGCGGAGCGATCGCGGCGAGGTCTACATCACGCTGGGGGAGCCGGATCAGACGGCGGAGACGTCTCCCGGCGCCGACAACCGCATCATCCAGTGGTTCTACAGCTCCTATAACTCCACCCTGACCTTCACCGGCCAACTGGCCACGTTCCGCATGCGGCTCACCCCGCAATCCCGAGCCGAGTTCAGCCGACTCCGGTCGCTGGTCCAGCGCGTCGGAATCAACTGATCCGGATGCCGTCCTCCCCGGCGCGTCTTTTTCTGGTTGACGGCTATGCGCTGATCTACCGGGCGTTCTTCGCCATGATCAGCCGCCCGCTGCGCACCAGTCGCGGGGAGAACACCTCGGCGGCCTGGGGAGTGGTGAACTTTCTGCTTCGACTGAGGGCTTCCCGGCATCCGGAGTATGTGGCCTGGGTCCACGACGCCGGCGACTCCTTCCGCACGGCCCGGTATCCCGCGTACAAGTCGACCCGGAAGAAGCTCGACGAAGAGCTGCAGGCAGACTTCGACCGGGCGATCGACCACGTCGAGGCCCTCCTCGCGGCGTTCCGCATCCCGGTGGTGGCGGTACCCGGCTACGAGGCGGACGACGTGATCGGCACCCTGGCCGCCCGGTTTGCCGGAGCCGATCTCCAGGTGGTGATCGTGTCGGGGGACAAGGACTTCTACCAGCTCATCCGTCCCGGAGTCGCCCTTCTCAATCCCGGACGCGGCGGGCCGGCCGGAGTGGAGGAACTGTGGGTGGACGAGTCGAACGCCGCGGAGCGCCTGGGTGTCCCCCCGGAGCAGGTGGTGGATTACCTCGCCCTGGTGGGGGACAGCTCCGACAATGTTCCCGGGGTGCATGGCATCGGGGACAAGGGAGCCCGCGGCCTGCTCGGGAGCTATGGATCCCTCGAGGCCATTCTCGCGCATGCGGATGAGGTCACCGCCAAGCGGACCCGCGAGGCATTGCAGCAGCATGCCGCGAACGCGCGACTCTCACGCGACCTTGTCACCATTCAATGCGATGTTCCGGTGGACGTGTCGCTGGAGACGCTGGCCGCGCAGGACCCCGATCCCGCGGCCCTGATCCAGGTGTTGACCGACCTGGAGTTCCACTCGCTCCTCCGGCGCCTCGATCTCGACGAATCCGAACCACCGGCTCCGGTGTCCCTCGAACCCACCGGGGAGGCCCTCTCCCCGGCCGTGGTGGATGATCCCGGCCTCCTCCCCGGTGTCGTGGGACAGATTCGATCTCTCGGAATGGTCACCCTGGAGACCTGGAGCACACCCGGGGATGCCCGCAGCGCCCGTCTTCTCGGCTTGGCCCTCGGCGCCGGGGATCAGGCGTGGTATCTCCCCTTCGGCCACCGGCCCGCCGAGGGCGATCTCGCCGCACCCGAGCCGGTTCCGGTGCTCCCTCCGCTTGCCGATTCCCGCTGTGCCTCGCTGCGTGCCCTCCTGGAGGACGCGGCGGTGCCGAAACGGGGTCACGACGTGAAGCGGGACTGGGAAGTGCTACGCAGCGCCGGAGTGGAACTGGAGGGGGTTCGGTCCGACCTGCTCCTGGAGAGCTTCCTTCTGGAACCGGGTCGGCGGTCGCACACCCTGGACACCCTCGCCCTCGATCACCTGGGCCACACCGTTCCCCTCCGATCCGACCTCACGGGGAAGGGACGGAACGAAGTGCCCTTCGCGGAAGTTCCTCCCCTTCGCGTGGCGGAGGCGGCCGTCCACAGGCTGCGGGCGATCCACACCCTGGGGGAGATGTTCGCGCCGGGGCTGCGGGAGGCGGAGCTGACCCCGCTTCTCGAGGAGATGGAGCTCCCGTTGATCCCGGTTCTGGTCGACATGGAGTGGACCGGGATCGGGATCGATCCCGCCGTGTTTCGACAGTTGCAACGGGAGACGAAGGAGGAACTCGACAGGCTGGCCGCATCGATCGCGGAAAGCGCCGGGGCTCCCTTCAACCTGAACAGCCCGAAACAGCTCGCCACCGTGCTCTTCGACACCCTCGGGCTCCCGGTGATCAAGCGGACCAAGACCGGCCCCTCGACCGATGCCGAGGTGCTCGAGCAGCTGGCTGACCAGCATGACGTGCCCCGCCTCCTGCTCGAGTACCGCGAACTCGAGAAGTTGCGGTCCACCTATCTGGACGTGCTCCCATCCTGCGTGAACCGGACAACGGGCCGCATTCACACGACGTTCAATCAGACCGGTGCCGCCACCGGACGTCTCTCCTCCTCCGACCCGAATCTCCAGAACATTCCCATCCGGACCGCGCGCGGCGAGGCGATCCGGCGCGGCTTCGTCCCCGCTCCGGGAAACCTTTTCGTGGTGGCGGACTACTCCCAGATCGAGCTTCGGCTCATGGCCCATCTCTCCGGCGACCCCGCGTTCACCGAGGCGTTCCGGCGGGGCGGGGACATCCACCGGGAAACGGCCGCGGCGATCTTCGGGGTGGAGGCGGAGGGGGTGACGCCGGAGATGCGCGCCCGGGCCAAGACGATCAACTTCGCGACAATCTACGGTCAGGGGCCCTTTGCCCTCGCCCGCCAACTCGGCATCTCACAGGAGGAGGCCAAGGCGTTCATTTCGCAGTACTTTGAACGTTTTTCCGGAGTCCGCGCCTGGCTCGACCGCCAGGTGGAGCGGGGGCGCACGGAGGGATATGTCGAGACGCTGTTCAAGCGTCGCCGCTACGTTCCCGAGCTCAAGGACCGGAACTTCAACGTACGCGCCTTCGGGGAACGGCTCTGCCAGAACAGCCCCCTGCAGGGTTCGGCGGCGGATCTCATCAAGATCGCGATGATCCGGATCCATGCGGCACTTCGGGAATCACGCCTCGAGTCCCGGCTGCTCCTCCAGGTCCATGACGAACTGGTGCTGGAAGCCCCCGCGGGGGAAGCGGACGGGGTGGCGGCGATGGTGCGCGAGATGATGGAGTCGGCGGCCGTTCTCGATGTGCCTCTGGTGGTGGATGTCGGGACCGGTCCGAACTGGCTCGACGCAAAGGGCTGAACGGGCGACCTCCGCCCCACGACCCCCCCCCGCACCCTGACGCAAAGGCCTGAAGGCTCTGCGCCGAGGCGGACTGATATTGCTGGGTGGCGGAAAACGCCGTACCTTACAAAGTCGTACCTTCAACCTCCGACCGGAGGTGGTATGGGGAGTGGGGGCAGTCTGCAGGAGCTGAAACGGACCAACCGCGAGCTGGTCCTGCGGGAGGCACACCTGCGCGCCATTCTCGACGCGGAGCCGGAGTGCGTCAAGGTTCTCGACCTGGAGGCCCGGCTGGTGGAGATGAACCGGGCGGGGTTGGCGATGCTGGAGGTCGACTCGCTGGAGGAAGCCCGACAGATCCCACTGCTGGACTATCTCCTGCCCGAATATAAGGAGGCGTTCACCGGGCTCCACAAGGAGGTCCTCCGGGGAGGATCGGGTGTTCTGGAGTTCGAGATCGTGGGACGGCGGGGAACCCGGCGCTGGCTGGAGACCCATGCCACCCCGTTGCGGAATGCCGAGGGGTTGGTCGAGGGGCTGCTCGGGATCACTCGGGATGTGACGGAGCGCCGGCGGGCGGCGGCGGCGCTGGAACAATCCCGGGCCCGGTATGTGGGACTGGTCGAGTCCATCGACGGGATCGTGTGGGAGGCGGACGCCACGACGATGCAGTTCACCTTCGTGAGTCAGAGGGCCGCCCTCATCCTGGGGTATCCGGTCGCGACCTGGACCACCGAACGCGATTTCTGGTCGAACCATATCCATCCCGAGGACCGGGATCACACGGTGCTGTCCTGTCTGAGTTCGACCCGCCGGGGGGAGGACCATGTGCTGGAGTATCGGATGGTGGCGGCGGATGGGAGGGCGGTCTGGGTGCGCGACATCGTGACCTATGTGGAGGAGCCCGGAGGGCGGGCCGTGCTGCGCGGGATCATGGTGGACATCACGGCACGACGGGAGGCGGAGACTCAGGTTGAGCGACACCACCGCGTCCGGGTTTTGCTGAGCGGGATCAACCAGAGCCTGGTCCGCAGCCCCACACCGCAGGATCTGTCCGACACGGCGTGCCGGATCGCGGTGGACGCCGGCCGGTTCGTGATGGCGTGGATCGGGCGCCGGTCCGCCGAAACCGAACGGCTGGAGCGGGTTGCGGATGCCGGGGCCTCCGCCGACACCCGGGCCATCCTGGACCAACTTCTCCACGTCGAGCGGCCGGAGGATGGCTGCGCCTATACCTGGCGCGCTCTCACCACCGGCACGGTGGCGGTCTGCAACGACATCGAGACCGATCCCCAGTCCTCCCACTGGCGGGCCGCCGCTCTGGAGCGGGGCATCCGGTCCATGGCGTCGCTGCCGTTGACGATCGAGGGCGAGGTGGTGGGGACCTTCAACCTCTACGCCGCGGATTCCGGTGTCTTCGACTCCGCGGAGCTGGATCTTCTGGAGGAATTGGCCCGCGACATCTCGTTTGGCCTGGAGGCACATCGTCTCGCCGAAAGAAAGCGTGAAGCGGAGCACGCCCTGCGGGCCAGCGAAGCCCGCTTCCGGGAGTTGGCCGAGACCATCCAGGAGGTGTTCTGGATCACCGATGTCGGGAAGACTCGAATCCTCTACGTCAGCCCGGCCTATGAGACGGTGTGGGGTCGCCCCCGGGAAACGGTCTACTCCCGTCCCCAGAGCTGGGTGGAGGCGGTGCACCCCGGGGACCGCGACCATGTGGTGGAGGCGATTGCCCTCCGCCAGAGCCGGGGAGAGTACGACGAGGAATACCGCATTGTCCGCCCCAATGGCGAGGTGCGCTGGATTCGGGAACGGGCCTATCCGGTCCGCGGCGCCACGGGCCAGGTCGATCGGATCGTGGGCGTGGCGCGCGACATCACCGAACGCAAGGCCGCGGAGGAGCAACTCCACCACGCCCAGAAGATGGAGAGCGTGGGACAACTGGCGGCCGGCATCGCGCACGACTTCAACAACGCGCTGACGGTCATCAACGGCATCGCGGAGATGGCCCTCGCGGAGCTGCCCCCCGGAACGGTGTTGCGCCATGATCTGGCCGCGATCCGCGACGCCGGGGCGCGAGCGGCCGAGCTGACCCGTCAGATGCTCGCCTTCAGCCGAAAGCAGATGCTGCGGCCGGAGGCCGTCAACCTGAACACGTTGGTGACGGAGGTGGAGGTGTTGCTGCGCCGGATGCTCGGCGAGAACATCGAGCTCACGGCTCGCCTCGCGCCGGACCTGGCACTGGTCATGGTCGATCCCGGGCAGTTTCACCAGGTCCTCATGAACCTCGCCGTCAACAGCCGAGACGCGATGCCCCGGGGCGGGACCGTGACCATCGAAACCGGCAACGTCACCGTGGATGACGAGTCACGGCTGCGATTCCCCTCCCTGTCGCACGGGCGTCATGTGGCGCTCGGGTTCAGTGACACGGGGATGGGCATGGACCCGAATACGCTGCAGCATGTGTTCGAGCCGTTCTTCACGACGAAAGAACCGGGCAAGGGAACCGGCCTGGGAATGGCCACGGTACACGGAATCGTGACGCAGAGCGGAGGTGGGGTCTCGGTGGAGAGTGAACCGGGCGTCGGAACGACCGTCCGCGTGTTCCTGCCCGCGGCGGAAGGCTGTGACGTGGAGCGACGTGCCGTGCCTCCAAGGCCCATCGGCGCCCCGGGCGGGGAGTCGGTTCTGGTCGTGGACGACGATACCGGGGTGAGGGAGCTGGCGCGACGGGTGCTGGAGCGTGCGGGCTATACCGTGCACACCGCGGCCGACGGACGGGAGGCCCTGGCATGGCTGGATGATTCCCCGGACGGGGTCCAGCTCGTGCTGACCGACGTTGTGATGCCCGGGATGAGCGGACCGGAATTGGCGGAGGAGATCCGACGGCGGGATCCTCCCGTGCGGGTTCTCTTCACCTCGGGATATGCCGACGACACCATGCTGCGCCATGGCGTGCCCCCGGAAGATCTGCACCTGCTCCACAAACCGTTTTCCGCGGACTCCCTGACCGCCACGGTGCGCAAAATCCTCGATTCATGAGCATCGCCATGTCCCCGGGTGTGGACCCGGTCTCTTCCGCCAAAGGACGTTCCATGGCCCCCTTCCGCACACTGGCCGTCACTCTGCTCGCGGCGATTCCCCTCGCGGCCCAGCCGACGCCCCCGGGACACTTCCACAAGCTTGCCCACACCTACAGCATCGTCGCCTGGGATTCCGTCACCGGCGACCTGGGTGTGGTGGTGCAGTCGAAGTTTCCGAATGTCGGAGGCCTGGTTCCGTGGGCCCGGGCCGGGGTCGGAGCCGTGGCCACCCAGAGCCTCGCCAACACGGCCTATGGGGAGCAGGGCCTGACCCTGCTCGCCCAGGGCGCGAGCGCGGAGGAGGCGTTGCGCATCATCATGCGGAGCGACACCCTGCTGGGAGACCGGCAGGTCGGTCTCGTGGACGCTCGCGGGAACGCGGCGAGCTTCACCGGCGAGCGGACGTTCGACTGGGCCGGGGGTCGCGTGGGCAAACCGGGAGGCGGATCAACGGTGGGTGGGAAGGGAGAGGTGATCGCGGGTCGGGGATTTGCCGCCCAGGCGAACATCATGGTGTCCGACCAGACCGTGGCCAACATGGCCGAGACCTTCGAGCGCACACCCGGGGCTCTTGCCGACCGACTCATGGCGGCCCTGGCAGCGGGTCAGGCGGGGGGGGGAGACAAGCGGGGAATGCAGTCGGCGGCCCTGCTCGTGGTGCGTGCGGGGGCGGGATATCTGGGCGCCACTGACCGGTTCATCGACATCCGGGTGTACGACGCCCCCGATCCGATCGCGGAGCTGGCCCGCCTCCTCGCCCTGCACAAGTTGCACTTCTTCCCCAGTGTACCCGAGGATCTCGTCCGCCTGACGCCGGAACGGGTCGCGCTTCTCGAGCCGATCCTGCTCCGGGAACCAATCGGACAGCCGACAACCTGGCTTCGTCAGCCCGAGGGGAGCGCCACCCCGCAGTTCCTGGAGGCGCTGCGCGATTTCATGTACTGGGAGAACTACGATGTTCGGGTCCGGATGGATGGCCTGATCGACCGGGTGGTGCTGGAGGACATCCTGGCGAAGCGGCGGGAGGACTGAACGGACCCACCATGGCCGGAGTAAGGTGACCTCACCCGGCCTCCGGCCGGTCTCCCGATTCGAGCTTCACCACCCGCCGGCCCCCGGGCCACCAGTTCCAGCGCCCCATCAACTGCATGAAGGCGGGGACCAGCACCATCCGCACGATTGTGGCGTCCAGCAGCACCGCCACGGCAAGGCCGAACCCGAGGAACTGCATCACCAGGACCCCGGCAAAGGCGAAGGCCCCGAACACCATGATCATGATGAGAGCGGCGGAGGTGATCACCGAGGCCGTGGCGCTCAGGCCCTCCATGGTGGCCTCGGTGTTGCGCCCGGTGCGATCATAGGCCTCCTTGATGCGGCTCAGGAGGAAGACCTCGTAGTCCATGCTGAGACCGAACACCACGGCGAACACCAGAACCGGCACCGCCACGAAGATCGCTTCGGTCGGTCCGTCCAAGCCGATGAGTTGGCTTCCGATGCCATGTTGGAACACCAGCACGATCAATCCGAACGTGGCCATGACCGACAGGCTGTTCATGATGATCGCCTTGATCGGCACCAGGAGCGATCGGAAGGCAAGAGCGAGCATGACCCCGGTCGCCGTGAGGGTGAGGATCACGAGGAGGGGGAACCGGGCGAGAAGATCGTCCTGGAAGTCCACGCTCGCGGCCACATATCCCCCGACGGAGATTTCGGTGTCCCGCAATTGCCGGATGGACCCCGAGGCCAGGAAGTCGCGGGTCTCCGTCACCACCTCCATCGCCGAGGTGAGACTCGTGGTGTCCGCAAGAATCACGTCCACCAGGGTGACCCGCGCATCCGTGCTCAGATAGGCGTCGAGAAAGGCCCCGTGGCGCGCCCGGGCCGAGTCGAGATCGGAGTAGAGAAGGGAGTACCCGAGGATGGATGTCCCCGGGGAGAGGTCCACGAGGCTCCGGACGTCCCGCACGCGGGGATCGGCCCGCAGGGTGTCGGAGAGGGCCCGAAGGCCTCGCAGCGTGGTGGCCGACGCCGCCCGGACCCCCTCCGGAACCTCGATCACGACCCGCACCGGCAGCAGGTAACCCGAGACTCCCATGCGGTTGAGGGCTTCCACCCCGGCCCCCGCCTCGGTCTGCACCGGCCACCAGTGCCGGGCCGGGAGCCCCACCCGGATGAACACGAGGGGTGCCGTGAGCACGCCGATGCCCAGGAGGCCCAGCACGAGGGCGCGCCGGGGATGCCGGCTGAGCGACCGGGCCCACCTTTCCCAGACCTGCGGCGAATAGTACCACGACAGCTTGCGGGCCAGCCACCGCGGCTGGTCGATCGATCGGCCCGCGATGGCGAGAAGCGCGGGCAGGAAGGTCGTGGAGAGGAGAACCGCCACCGCCACCACGACCAGCCCGCCGATCCCCACGCTGCGGGTCTCCACCAGCGGGGTGAGAAGGAGGGCCGAGAACCCGACCACCACCGTGAGCCCCGAGGTGACCACCGCGACTCCGGCGGTGCACATGGTCCGGATGGCGGCCTCCTGCCGCCGGTAGCCACGGTTCAATTCCTCGCGGAACCGGGTGATCACCAGGAGCGAATAGTCGATCCCCACGCCGAGACCGATCATGGTCGTCATGTTGAGGACGAAGACCGACATCGGGGTGATCTCCGTCAGGTATCCGACGATGGTCAGCGAGACGGCGATGGCCAGGGTGCCGATCAGCAACGGAATGAACGCGGCCACCAGGGCCCCGAACGCCAGCACCAGGATGATCAGATTGATCGGGAGGAGCCGCGCCTCGAGCCGCTTGCTGTCCGCCCAGCTCACCGTCCGCACGTCGAGGTCGAGGGGGGCCCGTCCCGTCACCCGGAGGGTGTACTCCCCGGCTCCCGGCATGCGGGCCAGGGTCCGACGCATCGCCTCTCGAAACGGTTCGACATACGCGCCGGCGCTGTCCCCCGGCACGTCCAGGGCGAGGAGAAAAAAGGTGGATCGCTCGTCGGCGCTCAGGAAGGTCGAGTCGCCGCTGGTCGCGTAGCTGATCAGGGTGCGGACGTACGGCTCCGCCGCGGCGGCCGCCGTGAGGGAGTCGAGGACCTGCGCGGCACGGCCGTTGCGGAACGAGTTCGTGCCCTCGATACTGATGGCGAAGAACTCGCTGAACGGGCGTCCGAACCGATCGTGCAGGAGCAGATCCGCGCGGTGGGCCTCGGTGATCCGATCGCTCCCGCCGCGGAGGTTCAGCTTGTTCGGTGTCTCTGGCGCGCGGAGGAACGCAATGCCCCCCAGGATGACCCAGATCCCGATGATCAGAAAGCGGAATCGGACCAGCCCGCGAGCCAGGTATCGCATGACCACAGGCGACCTTTCCTCGTCGGACAGCCCGCACGTGGTGTGCGGTCGGCCCAATGTTAAGAGGATGGGGGCGCTCTTCGCCAGTTGCCGCGCGGATTCGGGGGACGAATCATGGGTCGGGTAATGCTCGGGTTTGTGCTGGTCCTGGGCCTTCTCCTGATCGGGGGGAGGGTGTGGTCTCCCGGCGTTTCCGAACCGATGGGTCCGGAGCCAGGGGTGGACCCGGCGGTGGTCGGACCGGAACTCGGGGAGAACTCCGGCCAGGACCGGGAGGCGCTCCGGAGCGCGGTGTCGACCGCGGGCTCGTCAGGGTATCTCGACTCGGTGTTCAGCCGGGACTCGCTTCTGCGCCGCTGGGTTGGCCGGGACCGGGATCCGGTCCGGGTGGCCCTCCTCCCCGGCTCCCTGGCGGGCCCGGCCCAGAGGGGCTTTCTGCGGGAAGCGCTGGCGATCTGGGAGAGCATCGGGCTCGGCCTGCGCTTCCGCGAGGTGGCGCCGGACGACACCTCGGCCGAGATCAGGGTGGAATGGGTGGATACCCTCAGTGGTCCTGAAGCCGGGGTCACCCGGGTCCGGGCCACGTCCCACGGATCGATCCTCGCCGCCACCGTCACCCTCGCGGTGAGACTGCCCTCCGGGGAGCACCTACCCGACGAGGGACAACGGGCGGTGGCCGTTCACGAGGTGGGTCATGCGATCGGGCTCCCTCACTCGGGTGACCCGAACGATGTGATGTTCCCGGTCACACGATCTCACTCCCTGACCGTGCGAGACCGGAACACGGCCACTCTCCTCTACCGGATCCCCCCCGGATCTCTTCGCCGGTAGCTACCGCTCCACCAGAGTCTGGAGGAAGGTGCGTACCCGGGGATGTTCAGACCGGGAAAGCCGGGACACGAGCCGCCGCTGGAGACGAGTGTCGGTCTCCCCCGACACGAGGGAGAGAGCGGCATCAATGGCCCCGCCACTCCCGACCTGCAGGAGCTCGGTCACGACCGTCTCGCGAATCTGAGAATTCCGGTGTACTGTCGGCCCAGCCCGCGGATGGCCTCCCGGAGTTCCTCCTCCCGGGTGCCCGGGCCCCGGACCAGTTGCCGCAGGGCGTCCCGGGCGCGCGGGTCATCGGTGGAGGCGAGGGCGGAGACCACCGCCGTGCCCAGGAGGGGATCACTCCCGGATCACTCCCCCACCTCCCTTCCCCCTTCCAGGGAGTCGGGAATAGGGAGTGGGGTGTAGGAAGGACGACCCTATTCCCTATTCCCCGCTCCCCTGTTTCCTTCCACAGATCACTTCACGCGGGAGGGTATCCCATGATCACCGTCGAAACTGCCCGGAAGGCCTTGCGCCAGGTCAAGGATCCCGAGCTGGGACTCAATATCATGGATATCGGCCTGGTCTACGATGTCGCGGTCAACGAGGAAGGGGCGGTCCACGTCAAGATGACGCTGACCTCCCCCGGATGCCCCTCGGGTCCCGAGATCATGGGCGACGCGAAGATGGTGTTGGAGCAGTTGGAGGACGTGAGTTCAGCGGAAATCGAGCTGGTGTGGGAACCCTACTGGACCCCGGACCGGATGGATCCGAGGGTCAAGGCGTTCATGGGGTTCTGACCCCGAGCGCATCCAGAAGATCCTGCCCGAAGGTGGCGGCCTGCCACCGGCGCACCCCGGGAACACGGGCCAGGGCCTCCAGGTTCGCCGGTTCCGCGCGCGCGATCGCTTCCAGGGTTCCATTGGGACAGACGACGCCGGGGGCCAGGTCCAGCCGCCCTGCCACCTCGTTCCGCACTTTCTTCAAACGCTCCACCCGCACCTGGAACTGCCGGTCAATGGGGCGTCTTTCCGTCCGTTCGAAACGGGGCAGGTCCTTCTCGCGCATCTTCTGGCCTTGGGCCAGGGCCTCGAGAATTTCCCTCCCCCATCGCCCCGCCGTCTGTCGGCCCACGCCCTTGTGGTGGGCGAGCTCGTCGACGGTCCCTACCGGGAGGCGCGCTAACTCGAGCATCGCCTCATTGCCCAGGATCCGGAAGGCGGCCCGGTCAATCCGGTCCGCGGTGCTCTCACGCCATTGCCAGAGCGTGCCCAGGATGCCGAGGGAGCGCGGCGTCAGGTCCCGGGCGCCCTTCATCTTGAGGAAGGCATGCTCCCGGTCGTCTCCCGCGGTCCACCGGACCGTCACGATGTGCTCGAACTCCTCCTCGCACCAGGAGAGACGTCCCATCTCCCGAAGCCGCTCCCGGAGCAGGTCGCGCAGTTCGAGCAGGAAATGAGTGTCGGTGGCCGCGTAGGAGAGCATGTCGGCGGGAAGGGGACGGGCCGACCAGTCGGCCCGTTGAAAGCGCTTGTCCACGGTCACCCCGAGATACCGACCCAGGAGTGCGGCGAGGCCAATGCCGGGCTCATTCAGGAATTGAGCGGCAATGCGGGTATCAAAGACGTTCCGGGCGTGAAATCCGTACTGCCGGTCCATGAGGCGAAGGTCATAGTCCCCATCGTGGAAGACGACCTCCCGTGCCGGATCCGCCAGGAGTTCTCCAAAGCCGGCCAGCTCGAGGTCGGCCAGGGGGTCGATGACCGCAGTGACGTCCCGGGTGGATACCTGGATGAGATAGATCCGGTCGTGGTGCCGGTGGAAGCTCGCGGCCTCGGTGTCGATGGCGATGTGGGGGGCCTCGGCGCAGGCCGAAAGCAGTCGCTCGAGCGTCTCCTGAGTGGAAACGACCTCGGGGCTCAGGTTCCGCGTCGGAGGGCGGGAGGGAGAGGAGGGGGTGTCGGCCACGTTACTCCCGCCGAGCGGTTTGTTCGAAGGCATCGGCGATCTCCTCGAACGCCTTGGCAAGCGTTTTCCAGTACTCGGCGTCAGGGGTGGGTGAAGCCCCTAAACCTGCCTCCAGCTGCAACTTGCGCGTCAGGCGCGCGGCGTGGCGTATATAATCCGTGGCCGGGGCCATTTCTCTCCTCCTGGTTGGTTTCCGCTTTTGAAAGGTAGCGGGGGGAGACATGGCTCGCGTAGCTTCCTGCATGCGACCGGTCGAAATCACCGTTTACCCCCACCATTGTGACGCCTTCGGGCACGTGAACCAGGCCACCTTTCTGACCTTGTTCGAGCAGGCCCGGTGGTCGGTCCTGGAGCGGGGACCGGGCCTGGAGATCTTTTCTCGCGAGCAGGTCATTCCGGCCGTGCGCCGAACGGAAATCGAGTATCTGGAGGCCGCCTGGCCCGGGGACGTCCTGGTGTTCACCCTCCAGTTGACCCATCGCGGTCGCACCAGCTTCCGCATGAGGCAGGAGGCGCGGTCCCGGGGTTCCGAACGCCTTGTGGCCCGGGCCGATTTCGTCTTCGTGTGTGTGGGGCAGGACGGTCGGCCGACCCCCATCCCCTCTTCCGTGTCGCGCGGAATGCGGGACGCGGGGATGCTGCTTCCCGGGGAACGCCATACGGTCAACGGCGTTGGACTGGCAGTGGAACTGCGGGGGTCGGCCTCGGGTCCCACGGTTCTCTTCCTCCATGGGTTCCCGCTCAACCGATCGCTCTGGGGTTCCGTGGCCGATCTCCCCACCGGGTGGAGGTCCGTGATTCCCGACCTGCGTGGCTTCGGTGAGTCGGATGCCCCCGATGTGGGGTACTCGATGGCCACCTACGCGCGGGACATGATTGCCCTCCTCGATCTGCTCGAGATCCGGCGGGTGGTGCTCTGCGGCCTCTCGCTCGGGGGGTACGTCGCCTTTGAAATCCTTCGTCAGGCCCGCAACCGGGTGCATGGTCTCGTCCTCCTGAACACCCGTGCCACGGCCGATGGTCCGGAGGCTCGGCGGAGCCGGGATGAGCTGGCAACCGAGGTGCGGGAGCGGGGCATCGGTGCCGCCGTGGAGGCCCTCCTCCCCGGTCTTCTGGGTCCCACGGCGCGAAACCACCCGGCCATGGAGGAGGCGATCAGGGGGATGATCGAGCAGACTCCACTCGCGGGTCTTCTGGGGGGGCTGCTTGCCCTGCGGGACCGGCCGGACAGCACGGGGATGCTGGCGTCTTTGCGGGATCTTCCCACCCTGGTGATTGGTGGGGCGGACGACCCGATCACCCCGCCCGCGGTCATCGAGGATCTCGCCGGGGCCATCCCCGGGGCCTCGTGCCGGATCGTCGCGAAGGCCGGGCACCTGACACCGATCGAGAACCCTGCGGAGACCGGGGCAGCCCTCCGGGAGTTCCTGGCGGGAGTCTCATGAAACCGAATGCGATCGCCACACGTCTTTATGGGTGTAGCGGCCCGACCAGGTGTTCACCAGGTCAACGCTGCACACGCAACATCCTCCCACCTCAAGAAAGCCCTCGGGCCATTCGTGACCCGAGGGCTCCTTCTCGTCCGGGATCGGCGAGACACCGGGCGCGGGGTGGAGTCAGCGCTGGGGAGGCCCGGGGGGGTCGTCGCTCAGGAACACATCCTTGTTCTTCGCGGTGTAGCTCAGCATCTCCGGGGGAACGTCATCCTCGGGGAAAATGGCCGTCACCGGACACTCGGGCTCACACGCCCCGCAGTCGATACATTCATCGGGATGAATGTACAGCTGGTCCTCGCCCTCGTAGATGCAGTCCACGGGACAGACGTCCACGCAGGCCCGGTCTTTGACCCCGATACACGGCTCGGTGATCACATACGTCATGAGTGAAACTCCTCGAGAAAACGTGCGAGCGGCGTCCCCGGGTACATGGACCCGCCGCGCCCGGAACGCTCCCGCCCGTAGCGCTGGACAAGAGATAAGAACCGACCGTCCGTGGCGCAAGGGTCTGCGGGCGCTCCTCTTTGCCGGGGCCATCGGCTGTGCCGTCACCGTCACTCCGGCCCGGGCCCAGTCCTCCTGTCCGGCGGGGCCCCTCGCCTTGGTGCTCTCCGGTGGTGGTGCCAAGGGGTTGGCCCATGTGGGAGTGCTGGAGGTGTTGGAGCGGAGGGGGATCCGGCCCGACCTGATTGTCGGGACGAGCATGGGCGCCATCATCGGCGGGATGTATGCCAGCGGGTATCCCGCGCGCGTCATCGACTCCCTCGCGCGGGTTCTCCCCCTTCCCTCCCTGTTCCGCCGCTACGCACCGGGGCGCCGACTGGCCTGGGGGAACCTCCTCCCGGTGGCGATCTGGGAGCAGGGCGAACGGGGGTTCGCCCTGCAGACCGCAGCCATCCGGGAGCGGGAGGTGAATGCGCTCTTCAACGCGGCGCTGCTTCGGGGGAATCTCCTGGCCCGCGGAGACTTTGCGCGTCTGCCGATCCCTTTCCGGGCCGTGGCGACCGATCTCCGGAACCGCTCCCCCGTCGCCCTGGACAGCGGGGACCTGGCCCAGGCCGTCCGGGCGAGTGCCGCCATCCCCCTGGTCTTTCCTCCCGAGATCATCGGCGGCCGAGCGCTGGTGGACGGGGGGCTCTCCGCGAACATCCCTGTCGCCCAGGCGCGAGCCCTCGGCGCCACCCGGATCATCGTGTCCGACGTGACGGAGCAACCCAAGGATAGTCTCGATTCGTCGGCTCCTCTTGATGTGGCCGGCCAGGTGCTCAGCTTTCTCTTCGTGCAGCCGGCGGATTCCCTGACGGCGGATGACCTGCTCATCCGCTCGCCGGTCGACAGCTTTCCCTCTCTCGACTTTTCGGCCCGGGCCATCACCCAGCTCATCGCCCTTGGGCGCATCGCCGCGGACAGTGCGCTCAGGGGGTGGTCCTGCGATGCGGGCGGGCCCCCGCGGGCGGACACCCTCCTCACGAGCACTCCTCCGATCACGGTCGGACCGGTGGCGGTGGTCAACGGGCATGCCCACGACCGTGCCCTGGCCGACCAGACCCTGGGGTTGGCTCCCGGACGCACCGTGGACCCGGCCGACCTGCGTGCCGCTCTTCTCGATCTGGCCGACATGGAGCCCTACCGCAGCGTGTGGCTCCACCCCACGTCCGCCGGAGACAGTACGGCCTTTCGCGTCCAGGTGAGACACGCCTCTCCCCGGGTGGCCGGCCTCGGCCTCGCCTTCGACAACGATCTCGGTGGTCGGCTCTGGCTGGGGTTCCTCAACCGGGTGGAACTCGACGCCCGGTATGAGCTGAGCGGGGTCCTCACCCTGGGACGATTCCGGCGGGACCTCACGGGGGGGGTACGGCGAAACTTCGGCGCCGGGGTGGGACGAACCACGGTCCTGGCCTCCCTGCGGCTCGGCACGGAAGATGTGCGGGATTTCACTCCCGATGGTGTCGAACTCGAATCACTCGACACCAAGGAGGTGATCGGTGTGGTCGGTGTGGAACAGGCACTGGGGAGACGGGTGCGCCTCATGGCCGGGGTCGATGCCCGGTGGTGGCGGAATCCCGACGGATCCGCTGACCGGAGCGCCGGGGCTCTGCTGCGCGGAGAGTGGGACGATTCGGAGGGACGCCGAACCCTGGCGCGGGGAGAGCTCCTCCTCTCCGAGGAGATGCAACGCGTGGTGGGTGAGGTCTCCGTGCCCCTCACCAGAGGGAGACTCACGGTCCATCCCACCGCGCGCGTGGCCTGGGGCGATGGGCTCCCCCTGCAGGAGTCCTTCCCGTTGGGTGGGGACGATGGTTTCCCCGGCCTTCATCTCGGCGAGCGCCGGGGCGATCGTGAGGTGTACGGCTCCGTGGTCGTGAGCTATCGGGTGCTCGGGCCCCTGGCGCTCCGTGGAACGCTCGCCGGGGGGCGCACCGCCATCGGCGGCTCCCTTCTGGGCAATGACGGCTGGCTCGGCGGCGGCCGAGGAGGGATGGGCGCCGAGACCCCGCTCGGGCTGGTGGCCCTGGAGTACGGTGTGGCCACCAACGGACGGGGAACGGCGTTTGTGCGGGTGGGGCAGTGGTTTTGACAAGGAACAAGGACCAATGAACAGTGAACAAGGCGCCAGAGGAGTGAATGGAGAGGAGTGAGGAGAGAGAAGGTACCGCCTGCCGCCTACCGCCTAAGCCGGCGTAGCCGGAACCCAACTGGGTGTCTTCCGGATTTGGCATGGGGTTCCTGTCCCTCCGGAGCCCTCTCCCCACTCCCAGAGCCAACCACAAGAAGCACAAAAGGCACAGAAACCTCTCTCGCCCCTGGCGGGACCCTGGTGGGCCCCCATGCGCACAGAGGTGTGCCTCTTGTGACTTCTGTGCTTTTTGTGGCCATTCCCCTCGCACGGCGCAATCGATGCGATCGACGGATCTGACGGGGGGGCCGGGAGTTGCCCAAGAGATTGTTGCCGTTTTGTGCTCAACTTTGTCCGGAAGGGACCTATTACGTCCTACGTCCTAAGCCGGCAGAGCCGGCGGAACCAGCGGAACCAAAGAGGCGTGTCGGGTTTTCGCGTGAGTTCCCCGGGGCTTTCGCCCCGGGCTCGGCGGCGAGAGGCCGTTCACACGGCCGGGTGTTCGCCTGGGCTGCCGGTGGCGTGAGCCACCTCCCCCGGCCGAGCAAGGGGCGTCAGCCCCGGGAAACGCCACTCTCCGGGTCACGGCGCACTCCGCGACGCGAAGGCACACAAGTTGAATACATTCCGAACCGCCGTCAAACGCCGTACCGGCGTGGGTCTCCGGGCGTCGTCCAAAATATTGTTGCCCTTTTGTGTTCAATATTATCCGTAAGGGACTACTCCCGATTCCCTGCTCCATCCCTACTCCACCGTGTCTCGAAAAAACGCCAGGGTCCGTCCCCATGCCAGCGTCGCCTCCTTTGCGTCGTACACCGGACGGGTGTCGTTGAAGAAGGCGTGGCCGGCGTCGTATTCATGGACCTGCATCGTGCCGCCCGCCTCCCGGATCGCCCGGGCCAGGGCGTGCACTCCGTCGAGCGGCACGGAGGAGTCCTGCCGGCCGAAGTGTCCGATCACCGGGACCTGCACCTTGGCCGGGTCGATCTCCACCTTGGGGTGAATCCCGTAGAAGTCCACCACAGCCGCGATGCGATCGGGGTACTTCATCCCCGCGTAGAGCGCGAGCTGACCCCCCATGCAGAAGCCGACCACCCCTGCCCTGCTCGACGTGCACTCCTCGAGGGACAGGAGATGATCCGCCGCTCCCCGGAGATCCACTCCCGCCCGGTCGATGTTGAGCGCCATGAAGAGCTTCCCGGCGTCATCCGGACTCGTGGTGGTCTCGCCATGATAGAGGTCGGGTGCCAGCGCCACGAAGCCCTCCGCCGCGAAGCGGTCGCAGAGATCCTTGATGTGATCCACCAGACCCCACCACTCCTGGATCACGAGAACCCCCGGCCCTCGCTTGGTGGCGGGAAGGGCGAGATACCCGCCGGCGGTGTGGCCGTTGGCTGGAAAGGTGACGGATTTTCCCATGGGGCATCCTGAGTGAGGGGAGAGAGGGAGTAGGGAGTCGGGAACAGGGAGTAGGGGTAGTCGTTGCACCTGGTCTAGGGGAGTCGCCGCAGCTCCTGCTCCGCCACGATGAACCCGAACGCCGGCCACCCGCCGGACGCCACCGCTTGTTCGAACTCGGTACGGGCCCGGGTGCTGTCCCCCCGGACCAGATACCAGTTGCCGAGTCCGTAGTGCAGTGTGGCCCGGGACACGTCCGCCGTGTCCGCGGGGTCCCCCACCGTGCCGGGCTCGAGAAGGCCGCGATACATCTGCAATCGCCGGGCGTACAGGTTGGTGGAGGGGAGCGTGTCGGGGCGCGCGCGGAGCATGGCCTCCGCCTCCGCGGGACGACCCGCCCTCATCAGGGACATCCAGAGCCAGTCGGTGGCCCCCGCCAGCTCGTTCCCATCCGGGGCGATCGGCTGGGCCCGGACAAAGGCCTCGACTGCCCCGGCGAAGTTCCCGAGGGCAAACCGCGTTACTCCGAGGTGGTACCAGAGCCCGTAGATCGACGGGTCACGGCGGATCCCCTCCTCGAGATCGGCCAGGGCGCGATCAAACTCCCGAATCGAGAGGTACCGGTGCCCGCGCCACCGGAGCAGCATCGGGTGTCCCGGCGCGTGGCGGAGCCCCTCGGTGAACGTGGCGATTGCTTCGCGATACTGACGGACCCCCGATTGCGCCACTCCGAGTGCGATGATGAGGTCCACGTTGGTCGGATCGCCGGCGAGGGCCTTCCGGGCCTGCATTACTGCATCGCTTTCAGTCTCGGAGTGATAGCTTACCCCTGCCGGGGACCGATACTGCACTGACTGGGCGGTCGCAGACGAGAGCGCTGTCACCGGCAACAGAAGCAAGCCCACGATCACGCGGCCCGCCAGCGGCTGAAGGGGTCGGTTGTTGTGGCCCAGGCCTCGATGTCGAGCGGGGTACCGGATCATGTCAGTCAACCAGGAAGGGCTTTTCTGAGGAGCCAAGATTCTATCCGAGTGGGGCGGCGGTCAGTTGATCGGAGCGGGGCTCCGGCTCTCCGTACCGATCGCCCGAGGTGTACAGGCGGGTCCACTCCTCCCGGAGACAGAAGGGGTCGGATCCGAAGGCACGGTCCACGGCGAGCACCCCATCCAGGTGGTCGATCTCGTGTTGCAGGAGTTCGGCGCGATCTCCCTCGAGATCAATCTCGTGGGTCGCACCCTTGAGGTCGGAGTACTTTACCCGGATCCGCCAGGCCCGTACCACGCGGACCAGAAGGTTCGGAAAGGAAAAACAATCGTCCCACACGGTGAAATCCTCCCCGCCCACCTCGACGATCTCCGGATTGAGCAGCGGCCACGGCCTGTCCATCTCCACGAACACCACGCGAACCGGGGCGCCGATCTGTGGAGCCGCGATGGCCCTCCCACTGCCAAACCGGGACTGCCAATCCCGCAGGGTTTCACGCAGGTCGTCCACCACGACCCGAACCGCCGCGCTGGAGGGCTTGGCAATGGGCTCACACCGGGAGCGGAGCACGGGATCACCGAGAAGTCGGATGCGATGTATGGTCATGGCCCTTCCAATCTCGCGCCAAAACCGGTCTCGGACAAGACCGAACGACCTGCGCGACGCCAGCAAGACAGCAGTTGTAATAACAACTACTAGTAGTAGCGTGGCAGGGTCAGTCCCCTGCCTCTAGAAGACCTACGTGCGGTTCCGGAGGCGAAGAGCTTTAGGCCCGGTTCCGCCCAGACATTGTCTGCTGGTATCTTACACCGTGACAAAGCGTTACGTAGTTCACGCCAAAAACACCAGATTAATGTTGACACACCCATTTGTCGGAGCTAGATTTGCCTCCATGGGAACTGCCTTGCACCAGCGAAACGAGCCGATCGCTCCACCCCCGGGAATCCGCGGGGCGCGGGGGAATGTGCTCGTTGAGCTCAAGCGGGCCCAGCCGCTTTCGGCCAAGGACCTGGCGGATCGGCTGGGGATGTCGCTCAACGCGGTGCGGCATCACCTGAAGGAGCTCGAGGTCTCTTCGCTGGTGGTCCACGAGCGGTCCTACGGCAGCGTGGGGGCCCCCGCCTTCCTGTACAGCCTGACCGAATCGGGCGAGGCGATGTTTCCGCACCGCTACCAGCAGGCCCTCACCCACCTGCTCGATCATCTGGTGGCACGCGAAGGCCGGGCCGCCGCAGTATCGTTGCTCGAATCCCGCTTCCGGGACGTGGCCCTGCGGCTCTGTGAGGAGCTCGAAGGGGCACCCCTCTCCGAGCGGGTGGCCGCTCTCTCGCGGTTTCTCTCCGACGAGGGGTACATGCCGGAGTGGCATGGGAGCGGGGAAGGGGAGCAGTCCCTGGTGGAGCACAACTGTCCGATCCGTGCCGTCGCCGAGCGGTTTCCCGAGATCTGCGCCGCGGAGGCGAGGTTCCTGGCCGAAGTGCTCGGCGCCGCGGTGCAGCGCACCTCCCACATGGTGGAAGGATGCGGATCCTGCGAATATCACGTCCGGCCCGGTCTGACCGGGCTGGAGTCTTCAGCGTTGGGGAATGAAATCGATTCCCGGGAGCAGGCATGACCGGTTCTGTGGAACAACTCGTCAATCGCGAATACAAGTGGGGCTTCGTCACCGACATCGACGCCGACTCGGTGCCGCCCGGCCTCAACGAGGACGTGATCCGGCTCATCTCCACCAAGAAGGAGGAGCCCGAGTGGCTGCTGGAGTGGCGGCTCAAGGCCTATCGGTCCTGGCTCACCATGACGGAGCCACAGTGGCCCAACGTCACCCATGCGCCGATCGACTACCAGTCCATTGTCTACTACAGCGCACCGAGAACCCAGGCCCCGCTGGGCAGTCTCGATGAGGTGGATCCCAAGCTGCTGGAGACCTACACCAAGCTCGGCATCCCGCTCAACGAGCAGAAGATCCTTTCCGGGGTCGCGGTCGATGCCATCTTCGACAGCGTCTCGGTCGGCACCTCCTACAAGAAGGCGCTGGCAGAGCAGGGCATCATCTTCTGCTCCTTCTCCGAGGCAGTGAAGGAACACCCCGACCTGGTCCGGCAGTACCTGGGTTCCGTGGTTCCTACCAGCGACAACTTCTTCGCCGCTCTGAACTCGGCGGTGTTCACCGACGGCAGCTTCGTGTACATCCCGAAGGGGGTGCGGTGCCCGATGGACCTGAGCACCTACTTCCGGATCAACGCCCAGAACACGGGACAGTTCGAACGGACCCTCATCATCGCCGACGAGGGTGCCACGGTGAGCTATCTGGAGGGATGTACCGCGCCCAAGCGGGACGAGAACCAGCTCCATGCCGCGGTGGTGGAGCTCGTGGCCCTGGAGAACGCCACCATCAAGTACTCCACCGTCCAGAACTGGTACGCCGGGGACGACGAGGGCCGGGGCGGGATCTACAACTTCGTCACCAAGCGCGGCAAGTGCGCCGGCCGCCGCAGCAAGATCTCCTGGACCCAGGTGGAAACCGGGTCGGCGATCACCTGGAAGTATCCCAGCGTGCTCCTCCTGGGGGACGACTCGGTGGGCGAGTTCTACTCCGTGGCGGTGACCAACGGGCGCCAGCAGGCCGACACCGGCACCAAGATGATTCACTCCGGGCGGAACACCCGCAGCACGATCATCAGCAAGGGGATCTCGGCCGGCCGGGGCAACAACAGCTACCGCGGTCTGGTGAAAGTGCTGCCCAGGGCCGAGGGGGCCCGGAACTACACCCAGTGCGACTCGATGCTCATCGGAAATCGCTGCGGGGCCCACACCTTTCCGTACATCGACGTCCAGAATCGCACCGCGTCCGTGGAGCACGAGGCGAGCACCTCCAAGATCGGGGAGGACCAGATCTTCTACTGCAAGCAGCGCGGGCTCGACACCGAGAACGCGATCTCGGTGATCGTGAACGGGTTCTGCAAGGAAGTGTTCAAGGAACTCCCGATGGAGTTTGCCGTGGAGGCCCAGAAGCTTCTGGGGATCAGTCTTGAAGGAAGTGTTGGATAGGTGATGACCGTCAAACCAGCGAGGATGTGCCGTGCTTGAAATCAAGGAACTCCGTGCCGGAGTGGAGGGGACCGAGATCCTCAAGGGGATCGACCTGACCGTGCGCCCCGGCGAAGTGCATGCCGTGATGGGCCCCAACGGATCGGGCAAGAGCACGCTGGCGCAGGTGCTGGCGGGACATCCCGCGTATGAGGTCACGGGTGGCTCCATCTCGTTCCTCGGCGAGGACCTGCTGGAGATGGAGCCCGAGGAACGGGCCCGGGCCGGGATCTTTCTCGCCTTTCAGTATCCGGTGGAAATCCCCGGCGTCACCAACGCCTACTTCCTCCGGGCCGCCTACAACGAACTCCGGAAGGCGCGGGGCGAGGAAGAGATCGACCCGATCGACTTCATCGACCTGCTCGAGGAGAAGCTCAAGATCGTGAAGTGGGAACCGGAGATCATGCAGCGCGCGGTGAATTCCGGGTTCTCCGGAGGTGAGAAGAAGCGGAACGAGATCCTGCAGATGGCGGTGCTCGAGCCGAAGCTCGCCGTGCTCGACGAGACCGACTCGGGACTCGACATCGACGCCCTCCGCATCGTGGCCGACGGGGTGAATGCGCTCCGGCGGGAGGATCGCTCGGTCATTCTCGTCACCCACTACCAGCGGTTGCTCAACTACATCGTGCCCGACCAGGTGCATGTTCTGGCGGGGGGGCGGATTGTGCGGTCGGGTGGGAAGGAGCTGGCGCACGAGCTCGAGGCCAGGGGCTACGAGTGGATCACCGGTGCGGTGGAGGCGGTGGCGTGAGCGCACCCTTCGCCGAGGCCTTCGCCACCTTCGCCGCCAACGGGGGAGGGAAGCCCGACTGGCTTGCCCCGGTGCGGCAGCGGGCCTTTGCCCGGTTTGCCGAGGTGGGGATTCCCACCACCCGGGACGAGGAGTGGCGCTTCACTCCGGTCGCCCCGCTGTCGGAACACTCCTTCGCGCCGGTGTCCGCCGCCGCCCGCCCGCTGGCAGCCGCGGAACTCACCCCGTTTATCTTTGGTCACGCCGAGTGGCCGATGCTGGTGTTCGTGGATGGCCGGTACCGGGCAGAACTGTCCGTCCGTCCGGACCTCGCCGCCGGTGTCACCCTGGGCAGCGTGGCCGATGCCGTGGCCCGGGATCATCCCCTGGTGCGCGAGCACCTGGGGCGGTACGCCGGCCCGGAGGCGACCCCGTTCACGGCTCTCAACCTCGCCTTTGTGCGTGATGGCGCCCTGCTCCACGTGCCCGCCGGGGTCACTCTCCAGCAGCCGGTGCACGCCTTGTTCGTCGCCACCGGCGACACGACCGACGCCGCCGCGCATCCGCGCAACCTGATCCTGGTTGACGCGGGAGCCCGGGCCTCCTTCATCGAGTCGTATGTGGCCCTGGCACCCGAGGCTCGCTACCTCACCAACACCGTGACCGAAATGGTGCTGGGCCCGCAGGCCTGGATGGAGCATTCCCGCATTCAGCGGGAGAGCGAGTCGGCGTTCCACATGGGATTCACCCAGGTGGACCAGGCGCGGGACAGCCACTACCGGTCGTTCACCCTCGCCATGGGTGGGGCCATCGCCCGGCACAACCTCCATGTGCAGATGAACGACTCGAACGTCGAGTCCCTCCTGTACGGGCTCTACCTCGGCCGCGGCACCCAACTCGTGGACAATCATACGGCGATCTTCCACGACCATCCGCACTGCCACAGTTGGGAAGTGTACAAGGGGATTCTCGACGACCGGTCCCGCGCCGTATTCAACGGGAAGGTGTTCGTCAAGCCCGAGGCGCAGAAGACGGACGCGAAGCAGACCAACCGGACCCTGCTCCTGTCGGACGGGGCCCGGGTGGACACCAAGCCCCAGCTCGAGATCTTCGCCGACGACGTGAAGTGTACCCATGGCGCCACCGTGGGCCAGCTCGACGAACTCCCCCTCTTCTATGCCCGGAGCCGCGGGATTCCGCTGGACGCGGCGCGCACCCTTCTCACCTGGGCCTTTGCCGCCGAGGTGATCGACGAGGTGGTCGTGGCACCGGTGCGGGAGGAGCTCGGCCGCCTGGTCCACTCCCGCCTCACCGAGGGGGCCTGATCCAATGGCCCTGCCCGTCGCTCACTCGCTCGATGTCGCCACGGTGCGGGCGGCGTTCCCCATCCTCGAACGCGAGGTCCAGGGGCGGCGGCTGGTCTATCTCGACAGCGCCGCCTCGGCCCAGCGCCCCCGGCCCGTGGTCGAGGCGATGGTCCGGTATACCTACGAGCTGAACGCCAACGTGCACCGCGGCGTCCACTGGCTGAGCCAGGAGGCGACCCAGGCGTATGACGGCGTGCGGGAACAGGCGGCGCGGTTTCTGAACGCCCGGGAGCCCGAAGAGGTCATCTTCGCCCACGGCACCACGGCGGCCATCAACCTGATCGCCACCAGCTACGGTGGCTCCACCCTCAAGCCCGGGGACGAGATCGTGGTGACGGAGATGGAGCACCACTCCAACTTCGTGCCCTGGCAGCAGCTCGCCGCCCGCACCGGCGCCATTTTCCGCGTGGCACCGGTCGACGAGGACGGCTCCCTCCCTCTCGACCGGCTCGCCGCCCTCCTGAACCCGCGGACCCGGATCGTGGCGGTGACCCACGCCTCCAATGTGCTCGGCACGATCCTGCCCATCGCCGAGATCGCCCGGATGGCGCATGACGCGGGCGCGGTCCTGGTGGTGGACGGAGCCCAGGGGGCGCCGCACCTTCCGGTGGACGTCCAGGCGCTGGGTTGCGACTTCTACGTGCTCTCGGGCCACAAGATGTACGGCCCCACCGGGATCGGCCTCCTCTGGGGACGGCATGACCTCCTCACCCGCATGCCCCCGGCTGAAACGGGCGGCGGCATGGTGGCCCGGGTGACCGCGGAACGGACCACGTTTGCGCCTCCCCCCGCGCGCTTCGAGGCGGGAACGCCGCCGATCACCGAAGTCATCGGACTCGGCGCCGCGATCACCTTCCTCACCGACCTGGGGTTCGACGCCATCCGGGCCCACGAGGACGACCTCCTGGCCTATGCCACCGAGCGGCTTCAGTCGGTGCCGGGGCTCCGGATCCTCGGGACGACCTCTCCCAAGGTGAGCGTCGTGTCGTTCGTCATGGACGCCGCGCACCCACACGACATCGGGACCGTGGTCGATTCGTATGGCGTCGCGATCCGCGCCGGGCACCACTGTGCCCAGCCCCTGATGGACCGGTTCGGCGTGAGTGCCACCGCCCGCGCCTCCTTCGGCGTCTACAACACCCGCGACGAGGTGGACATTCTCGTGGCGGCCCTGGACGAGGTGGGGAGGTTGTTCGGATGAGCCTCCCCACCCCCGATCTCGGCGAGCTCTATCAGAGCGTGATCCTCGATCACAACAAGACGCCGCGGAACTTCCGCGCGATCGAGGACGCGTCCGGAAAGGCCGAGGGGTACAATCCCCTTTGCGGGGACCGGGTCGAGATCTGGGTCAAGGTGGAGGATGGCCGGATCGCCGATCTCAGCTTCCTGGGGAACGGGTGCGCCATTTCCAAGGCCTCGGCGTCGATCATGACCGCAACGCTCAAGGGGAAGACGGTCGAGGAGGCCGACGCCCTCTTTGCCCGGTTCCATGCCACGCTCACCGGGGAGCAGGGGAGGGGAGACGAAAAGCTCCCGACCCGGCTCGAGGTATTCCGGGGCGTGGCCCAGTTTCCGATTCGCGTCAAGTGCGCCACCCTCGCCTGGCACGCCCTACGCGATGCCCTGGCGCAGACCACCACCACGAAGGAGTAACTGTTCATGGCCTACAATCCCGCCCTGGTCCAGCCGATGCGTGAGGAAGTCACCCGTCTCGGCGTCACCGAGTTGACCACCGTGGCCGAGGTCGATGCCGTCCTTGGCGACCCGGACGGAACCATCCTCGTGTTCGTGAACTCGGTGTGCGGATGCGCCGCGGGCAATGCCCGGCCGGCCCTGGCACGGGCGCTGCAGCATCCGACCCGCCCGACCCGCGTCGTCAGCGTGTTTGCCGGCCAGGACGTGCAGGCGGTGGCCCGGGCTCGGAGCTACTTCAGCGAGTACGAGCCGAGCAGCCCGTCGATGGCGCTGATGCGGGACGGCGAGGTGCTGCACTTCGTCCACCGGCATCAGATCGAGGGACGGAACCCCGAGGCGATCGCCGCCGAACTGACCGCGGCGTTCGACGCCCATTGCGTGGCGTCGGTCTGACATGGGACACGAACCGTTCGTCCCGCACCGGAACCGGCACGACCTGCACGGAATCACCGTCGTGGTGGACACCGCGGAGCGGCTCTATGTCGGTCGGCTCGACACCGCCGACGACCGGGAGATCGTGCTCAAGGATGTGGGGTGGCATGAGGATGCGGGAACCCGCGAGGAGTATCTGGCGCGGACGGCGAAGTTCGGAGTGAAGCGGCGGGAGGGGGTCGTGACGGTGCCGACCGCATCGGTGCAGCGTTGTGTGCCTCTCGTCGAGGGGATACAATAGGCGGCGAAACTTCACCCTTCGAACTTCAAACTTCGAACTTCAAACTTCCTCCTACCGGCTCCACACCACCACGACACATCCCCGTCCCGTCACGTCCGGCGAGAACTCCATCGGTACCTCCAGTTTGTTGCGGTAGATCTCGATCGCCCGGATCCGGGCGTTCTGGAGCTGGATGTTGAAGAAACCGTCGTCGGGGTCGGGGTACTCGACGCCGTTCAGAATGATGGTGACCGGATACGAGGGGCCGCCGAAGGGACCCGGCGGGCAGGAGAGTCGGGGGCGACTCATCTCCCGGCGTCCATTCACGAGAACCCGCTGGGCCCGCCGCACGATGCCTGAGCGGAGGAGGATGTCGTGGACATTGATGGTGGGCGGGAAGGTGTCGAGTGCCTCGGGGGGGTAGAAGGAGTTGGGTGGGGAGAAGACCGCGCTGCGCATCCGGCGCTCAAAGGTGGAGAGCCCCGGTCGCCCGAAGACGGTGATGTCGTCGAGGGCCACGCTCCGGGCATCGAGCACCGCGTCCACCATCAGAGAATCCCCGGGGCGGAATCGTACCGGCACTATCAGGGGATTGTAGCCGAGCCGCCGGACGAGGAGGGTATCGAGTCCCGAGGGGAGGTTTCGGAGAACCACCTGACCGCCGGGCCCGCTGGTTTCGAAGCGACCGGCGCGCCGGAGGACGACATCGGCGAGTGCGAGAGGCGCGTCGGTGCTGTCGAGCACCCGGACGACCAGGGTCGCGCCGGTGTCGGGGGGCTGCTGTGCGGCCAACGGGGTCCCAACCGCCAGGAGGCATCCCAGAGCGCGTACCGCGTGGGCCAGGTGACTCTGCATCATGGTGCGGGTGACGACCGAAACCGAGGTCGGCAGCACAGGACGCACCCCGCCAACTGTTCCTCCGGTTTGTGTGTCTCAGAGGATGGCCCGGACGTCTTATCATGACATCCTCCAAACCCCGAGGTGGATCCCCACACTCGCGGAGGGTTGGGGGATCGTTCGAAGCGATTCGATCCTCACACCGGGCGACAAGGAGTTGACATGAATCGGTGGGCCCTGATGGTGCTGCTGGGAGTGCTTGCAGCGTGTGCAGGTGAGGGTGGAACAACCGGGAGATGGGCCGGTACCATGGACACGCTGCCCACCGGGCGGGTGGTGGTGACGAATCCGGCCGCCGGGATCTGGGACTCGACGACCCGGTGGCGGGTGGTCGAGGAGGTGCGGATCGGGGCTGAAGAGGGGGATGGCCCGGAAGTCTTCGGTCGCCTCGGGGCGATGGCCACTGATGCAGCCGGCCGCATTTGGGTGATGGAATCGCAGGAGCAGGTCCTCAAGGTGTTCGATGCCGATGGAAGATTTGTGCGCGCCATCGGGCGGAAGGGAGGGGGCCCCGGCGAGTTCGCCAATGTGGCCGGAATCGCCGCGCTGCCCGACGGCCGGATGATGGTGATTGATCATCAGAACGCCCGGATCTCGTGGTTCGACACGGCAGGGGTTTTCCTCTCCAGCAAGCCGGTTTCGGCGGGATTCCAGGTCCTCCCCTGGCCGGGCCGGGTGCTCCGGGATGGCACACTCTACGATATCGCCCCGGCCTCGGAGGGCGCCTTTGGCGTGGCCCTGGTCCGGTACGACAGCACACTCACCCCGGTGGACACACTCCTACCTCCGACCTGGCAGGGGGAGTCGAACGTCTTCCTGCTCAACGGACCCGGCGGGAGACCGATGATATCGGCCACGGTCCCGTACTCTCCAGGCCTCCAGTGGCGGCTAGCCCCGGATGGCACGCTCTGGTTCGTCCACACCGGCACCTATGAGCTTTATCAGATGTCCAGCAGGGGAGACACGACCCGGCGGGTCACGAAGCCGTTTGAGCGGATCTCGGTGACCAGCGCGGAGCGCGACACTGTCGTGGCACGGATGGTCTGGTTCACACGGCAGGGGGGAGTGGTGGACGCGGGGAAGATCCCGGGAACGAAGCCCGCGGTTGGCAACTTCGCAGTGGCGGAGGACGGCTATCTTTGGGTGGCCGCGACCCTCGCCGATACATCCCGGATCGGCCGCGAGTTCGACGTCTTCGACCCCGAAGGGCGCTTTCTCGGCGCGCTTCACCTGCCGTTCCGGCTGAGCCTGAGCCCGCGCCCCGTGATCGGATCGGACCATCTGATCGGGATGACGACGAACGAGGACGGGGTGCAGTTCCTGGTGAGGGCACGAATCGAGCGTTAGGGCACCGGAGGGATCCATGAGTGGTGAAATCGGGTTGCTTCTCGCTCTCCTCGCCGTTCAGGGGGGCACGCCGGCATCGCATTGTGTCGCGCTCTCCCAGCCCGTCTCCGTCATCATCGCCATACGGGATGCCGCCACCGGGACCTCCCTCCCCAACGCCGAACTGCTGGACACCACCTCCCTGCGGGTTCAGGGACGGAGCGATCGGAACGGTCTGATCCGGCTCCGGCTCGACCTCTCCCCCACCTGCTACCGGGTCCGGCAGATCGGGTATCTCCCCGCCGGTTTTCCCTCGGGCACCGCGCCCGCCCCGAATGACACCCTGGTCGTGAGCCTCAGCCGGGCCGCCTTCGCCCTGGAGGAGTTGACGGTGCTCTCCGGCTCGGGATGCCCGGGATCGTCGCCGGGGTCGGGAGGAACCGCGGCCTGGCTCCTCGATCAGGTCCAGCTCGCCGCGTCCACCTATGAGGGCTTCGTCGACACCTGGCCCTTCGAGGTGCGGCTCGAACGGAGAACGAGCTCTCGCCGGCCCACGGGTACCTACGCCCTGCGGGAGGAACGGGAACGGGTTGAGGGGAAGCGGTGGCGAGAGGAATACCGGCCGGGAAACGTCGTGAAGAGTGACCGGCTGGGGTTTTCCGTCCCCATCTTCTTTGTCACTCTCCTCGGGAACCAGACCTTTCTGGAGAATCACTGCTTCCGCTACGACAGTCTGGGCACCGTGGACGGATCACCCTTCCGGATTCTCAGTTTCACGCCGGTGCCATCCCTCGACAAGGTCGACTGGGCCGGCCGCATTCTCCTCGACCCAGAGAGCGGGATCCTGCGCCAGATTAGATTCGAGCTGGTGAATCTGGCGGGGTTCAGGTCGCTTGCCCGGTTCGAGGGTTCCACCACCTTCCGCGAGGTGTCGCCATTCGTTGTCATCCCCGACTCGACCCTCGCCTGGTGGTGGCGAACCGAGGAGCGCGCCCGGGAGCGGAACAGTCTTCCGGACGTGGTCCAGTTGCTCAAGGTCACCGAGCTCCGGTTCCGCGATGACAAGCGTCCTCCGGCCCTTCCCCCAGGATAGCACCTCGGCGACTTCCGGCCCGCCGGTGCCGCTCGATCCCGTCATCCGGGAGATTCCCTACTCCGACCCCGCCTCCCTGCTTCCCTCCCTGGCGCACCTTCCGGGTCTCGCCTTCCTCGACTCGGCCCGTCTCGATCCTACCGTCGGCCGCTTCAGCTACCTCGCCGCCGACCCGGTGCCCACGGTGACCGGCGGATTCGGCTCTCTGCCGGAGTACCTGTCCCGATGGACCGTGGAAGCCGATCCACGCTTTCCACCGTTTCAGGGGGGAATGATCGGGGTGCTGGGCTACGACCTGGGCCGGACGTTGGAGACGGTTCCCGCTCACCGGGCGGAATCGCTGGGCTTTCCCGATGGTAGTTGTATGTACTACGACGTCGTGGCGTCATTCGATCACGTGGCCCGGCGCGCCTGGATCGTCTCCACCGGGGTTCCGGAACCCGATCCCGAGCGTCGTGGGGCCCGAGCGAGGAAACGTCTCCACTGGTTTGAGTCGCTTCTGAGAGCCCCAGCGGGTCCGGCGGGTGACAGGTTCCCGGTGACGCTCGCCGAGGCCGAGGCGGCCGAGACCTACCGGGAACGGGTGGCCCGGATCGTCGAGTACATCCACGCCGGCGATATCTGCCAGGCCAACCTCTCCCTGCGCTTCGAGGCGGATCGGCCCACCGGATTCGACCCCGTCTCCAGCTACCTCCACCTCCGGGAGGCACAACCGGCTCCCTTCTCGGCCTGCATCAATACCGGGAACGGATGGGTCCTCTCCCTGTCGATGGAGCGCTTCCTCTCCCTTCGCGGCCGCGAGGTGGAGACCCGTCCGATCAAGGGGACCCGCCCTCGCGGTACCACGCCGGAGGAGGATGCCCGTCTCCAGAACGAACTCGCGACGAGCCCCAAGGACCGGGCGGAGAACGTGATGATCGTCGATCTCCTCCGGAACGACCTCTCCAAGGTCTGTGAACCCCATTCGGTGCGGGTGCCGTCGCTCTGCGCCATCGAGTCGCACACGGCGGTGCATCATCTCGTGTCGACAGTGCAGGGGACCCTCGCGCCGGGTGTCACGGCCACCGATCTCCTCCGGGCAACGTTCCCCGGCGGGAGTATCACCGGGGCGCCCAAGATCCGGGCCATGGAGATCATCGCCGAACTGGAGACGGCGCCCCGCGGGCCGTACTGCGGGTCGGCGGGGTACATCGGATGGGACGGATCGATGGACACCAGCATCCTGATCCGCACCCTCCTGGTGGGGGAGAAGAGGCTCAGTCTCTCCGCCGGCGCGGGGATCGTGGCCGACTCGGTGCCGGAGCAGGAGCATGAGGAGTGTCTCGCCAAGGTCGGCGGGATCCTGGCGGCGCTGGCCTCATGACCGTTCTCGTCATCGACAACTACGACTCCTTCGTCCACAGTCTGGTCCGGACGTTTCGCGAGGTCGGTGCCGACTGCCGGGTGGTTCGGAACGACCGGATCACGCTCGACCAGGTCGGGGAGCTGGCCCCGTCCCACCTCGTCATCTCTCCCGGGCCTTGCGGTCCCGACCAGGCGGGAATCTCCCTCGACCTGATCCGCCGATTCGCCCCCACGATTCCCTTGCTCGGCGTCTGTCTCGGGCATCAGTGTCTGGCGCAGGCATTCGGAGGCCGAGTGGTGCGCACGGCGCCGGTTCATGGGCGGACCTCGACGATCGAGACGACACTGCGGGGGGGGATCTTTCACGGTCTCCCGTCATTTTTTCAGGCAACCCGGTATCATTCTCTGGCGGTGGAGGAGGTCACTCTCCCCGCGGACCTGGAAGTCACCGCCCGAAGCGACGACGGCGTCCTCATGGCGCTCCGGCATCGGGAGTATCCGGCGGTTGGAATCCAGTTTCATCCCGAAGCGGTGCTCACCGAGTGTGGGCATCACATGCTGCTCAACTTTCTTGATGGACGCTCATGATGACGCCCATGATCTGGATCAATGGACAGCTCGTGCCCGCGGATGTGTCGGTGCTCTCCGCCGCGGACCGGGGATTTCTTCTGGGAGACGGGTTGTTCGAGACCCTGGCCATCCGCGGTGGTGAGCCGGTGGATCTCGAGGAGCACCTGGTCCGGCTCACGGGTGGTGCGGATGCCTTGGGGATTCCCTTCCGGTTTGCCGCCGAGTCTCTTCGCAAGGAGGTCACGTCCTTGCTGGCGGCGAATGAAGTGGTGGGAGACGGGGTGCTCCGGATCACCCTCTCGCGGGGACCGGGCACCCGAGGCCTCCGGGTTCCCGAACCGGCCAGCCCGGTTCTGGTGCTCACGGCGGAGCCGTATGACTTCGTGGAGCCGGCACCGCGTCGTGTGGTGGTGTCGACGGTGGTGCGCCATCCCGGTGCTGTGACCAGCCGATGGAAAACCGTGAGTTACCTCGACCAGGTGATGGCGCTCCGGGAGGCGGAGGCGCGCGGCTTCGACGATGCCCTGCTCCCGAATGGGTTGCGCGGATTTGCCGGGGCATCCCACTCCAATCTCTTCGTGGTGGTGCAGGGGAGAGTGCACACCCCGCGGATCGAGGATGGGGCGCTGCCGGGGATCACCCGGGCGCAGGTGGTGGCACGACTGGTCAAGGAGGGAGTCGAGGTGGTGCAGTCGTCGGTGCCGTGGTCGGCGGTGGCTCGGGCCTCGGAGGTGTTCCTCACCAACAGTCTCGCGGGGGTGATTCCGGTCGCCTCGGCGGAGGACACGGTGTATGCGGCCCCGGGTCCCATCACGGCCCGGCTCCGTGTCTGGTGGAACGATCGGGAGGAGTGAGTGGAGAGGAGTGAGGAGAGAGAGAGGCTTCTCGCTGCTCTCTTGTACCAGAGATCCGGTCATGACTCGGAGTCATCCCGAGTGAAACGAGGGATCGGTGCCGGCCTGGGCGCCCAGCCTGGAGCGACTACCGCGCAGTCAGGAAATCCTCCGGATCAATGCCAGCCTGTTTGAGGATCGCGCGAAGCGTTCCTTCGGGCATGTCGCCGGGATGATTCGGGAGGGTGGTGTAGCGATTGGTTGCGGAACAGTACCAGATCTCGTGGGACCCTGCCGCCTGGCGATCAAACGCGAAGCCGAAGGATCTCAATCGTGTCACGATGTCGCGGTACCGAAATCCCGCCAGGCGTCCCACTCAGCTGCTGACCACGAGAGGATAGTCAAACGAGTCGGACGTGTTCTTGAGCGTGGGTGAGTTCTCCCGTTCCGCCTGGGCCTCCAGCAACCGCTTGGCCACGGTGCGGGCAATCTCCAGGGTTTCGACCACGGTGCGTCCCTGTGCCACCAGTCCCTGGATCTCGTCGGAGGTCGCCACGTACATGCCCTCAGGCAACTTCTGGATATGGAGGGTGACGATCTGTTCCATCGGTCGATCCTTGGCCGGGAGAAAGCGCGTCCACCAGCGGATGCGCGCCTGCCCTCTGCTCGGTGCATCGGGGTGCAGAGGGGCTCTGATGAATGCTACTCGCGTCCTTGAGGGGGGTCAATCAATGGTCCCCTTGGCGCGGCAGCGCTCCGGGCTGAAGACCCGGCTCGGTGCCTCCGGCGACAAGGTAGCCCTCACCCCCGGCCCCCCCCCCGGCCCCTCTCCCGCAGGGCGGGAGAGGGGAGTCGAGCACCGACGCATCCTTGCAGGATCGTCATCCCGGCGGATGCCGGGGTCCATCGGCGGGGAATTGAGGAGTGGGCTTCCCCCTGGGCTTCCCCCTCTCCTCGCGGGAGAATCCCGAAGGGATTCTGTGGTCAAGAGCCCAGGGTTGGCGCGGAGCGGCCCGGGGCTGAAGCCCCGGCTCGGCGCCTGCGGCGACAGGTCCTGAAGGACCAGAGAGGCCGGTCACTACGCGGAGTCATCCCGCGCGACGCGAGGGGAGAATCCCGACGGGATTCCGTGGTGTCCAGCCCAGGGTTGGCGCGGCAGCGACCCGGGGCTGAAGCCCCGGCTCGGCGCCTACGGCGACGGGTCCTGAAGGACCAGAGAGGCCGGTCACTACGCGGAGTCATCCCGCGCGACGCGAGGGGAGAATCCCGACGGGATTTCTCCGGCGGGCGGTCGCGCACGGGACCGGGGCAGGGTGGTCAGGGCGGGGTGAATCCCGAAGGGATTCCGTGGTCAAGAGCCCAGGGTTGGCGCGGAGCGCCTACCCTGGGTACGGGAGGGTGTCGAAACCGGTCAACCCCAACGGGGTTGCGTCTCAGTCTCACCGAGGGTTGTCATCTCTTCAGTGCGGTGTCGGGCGGAGCGAGCCCGAGCCCGGGTTCAGCCTCCGGAGGAGGTCCCCTCCCATCGCAACGACTCAAGCCCGGGGATGAGGGCGAAGTGTGCGTCTCGACTGGCCAACGAAAGCGAGTGCTGGTGAGCGATTGCGGCGATCCAGATGTCGTTTTCCGGTATCGGTGTTCCGCGACGCCGCAGGCCTGCCTTGATCTCCCCATACGCGGTCGCAGTCGCTGGGTCGCAGGGGAGCACCGTCACGGCGGCCGCGAAGGCCTGAAGGTGGGCGATGTTGTCCTCGGGGCGCGAGGAGTGGAGTGCGCCGTAGAGCAACTCGCCGAGAGCAATGACCGGGACATAGACTGACTCTGCCTGTGCGAGGCCGCGAAGAACCTCCGGTTCCCCGGTAAAGAGGGCGATGATGATGTTGGTGTCGAGAAGCACTCTACCACTCGGTGGCATCGACCCCCTCGCAGGCCGATGCGATGGACGATGCCATCACCGCGAGGTCATCGGCCGGAATGCGACCGGCGAAGCCCGACAGGTCCACGGGATGCCCCGTGGTTCGCTCCAGAGCGGCCAGGTAGGCGAGAGCTTCTCGTTGCCGGCTCGCCGGGAGCCGACGAATTCGGGCGGCGAGATCATCAGGAGGGGAGGATGGAGTCATGTCAGGGCTCCTTGGCGGGGTGGGAGGCACCATGACAAGAGTAGCGCCTCCCGCGGTGCCGGGCCAGAGTGGGGGGTGGAGGAGTGAGTGGAGGGGAGTGGGGAGAGAGCGGAGGGCCGGGTCTCAACCAGGCCCGCGACCGTCCGCGTGCGGGCCAGGTCGAGCGCACCCGGCGAGGGGGACACGACGGCCGGATACGCATGCAGCGCCAGCCGGAGCGTCGGGGTCAGCACGGGGCGCCGATCCTTGGTGCTGAACACCACGTGGATGAGGACCAGGGAGAGGGATTGTGGCATTACCCGGGCTCGATGGGTCGGGCTTTCAGCCCTTCGGGATCGTCTGCACCATCCATTCCCGGGGCGTTGCCCCGGGCTGGTATGCTCCGGGCCTTCAGCCCGGAATCCCGAAGGGATTCCGTGGTTCCCAGCCCAGGGTTGGCGCGAAGCGCCTACCCCGGGTGAGAGGGCCACCCCGATTTGGCCAACCCCAACGGGGTTGCGTCTGGGGTCCGGAAGGATTGAGTGATGCCACGAGGGCAGCTTTCGATCTGCGGATCACCGGCGGTTCATCCGCTATCGAGTGATAGACTCATCGTGGGGGCTAATGTCGTGAAATGTAACGAGGACCTGTGCGTCAGTGGGCACGTGGAAGATCTGTGTCATGATGTACGAAGCTATCCGTGCACCCGTGGAAACGTCGTGTACAAGGTCAACGTTGAGAAAACCAGACACATCGCCGTCAGGAATGCGTTTATGACGGATCGGATAACCGATCTCCCCAAGAAAGCTCCGGGTGCGCTCGAAGTACTCATGTGACCACGGTGCATCTGGAAAGGAGAACTCGATTCCGAACCGGCCAGGTGATGTGATGTACTTCCTGAACTGGACGAACCTTCCTTGTCCTGTGTGGCCAGGTGGTTCTTGGATCAATACATAGCCACCGTCATAGCCCCGGTGCAGCAGGATAGCGAGATAGGAGTCCAAGTCTCCTATTATAAGCCCACCTTGTGTTCGGCGGGTTGCTTGGCCCACCACCAGAAGGCAAGCCCGGTGAAGATGAGCAGGCCCATGAGCGAGAGTATCCAGGTCATAGACGACGGGCTTCCTGTGAGGA
This sequence comes from Gemmatimonadales bacterium, assembly GCA_039794085.1. Taxonomy (GTDB): domain Bacteria; phylum Gemmatimonadota; class Gemmatimonadetes; order Gemmatimonadales; family GWC2-71-9; genus OFTM291. The sequence continues at coordinate 303 of JBDIWC010000028.1, read as the reverse complement.
CCTGTGGGTCACGGAAGGAGGTTGGACAATGCGCTCAGGAGACGGCCGATAGTTCGCCCTTTGGACTTTCGTGGCTGCGACCGGCGCCTCCACCCCAGAGGCAGATGTTCCGAAACCTTGGCCGAGACCCACGATGAACTGAGTGCCCGTGAGCCCACGCAGGCCCGGATTATAATCCCGGATCCTGCAATGGAGGGATCTGAGATAGATGCGAAACACCGTCTGCGGCCTTATTTTGTGCGGACTTCTTCGCGGAAGTATCCTCACAAAACGGAGGCACCCAGACGGTGCGATCACATCTTA
>JBDIWC010000027.1:0-56338 GCA_039794085.1 Gemmatimonadales bacterium | reverse complement strand
AAAAAAGAGGTGAAAGGCGGTGGTTTGTTTGACGTGGAAAAGTATCGTGTTGTGGAGGGGGGGGAGGGCAAGGTTTTCCCGTCCCCCCCCCCCCCCCCCCCCCCCGCTCATCCGCGACAACCGAATCTGGGCGGGCCTGCTTCGATATCCCGCCCGGCACCTTGGGTTCGTCTCCTGTGGAACGGGGAGGTACTGCGGGTGCACTTGCATGTTCGGTGGCGGGAAGCGGAAGAGGATGGGAGAAGTCGCTACCACGACTGGATGCGTTCACAATCAAAAGGGTGGGTATGATGGGGGGGCGACTTGCAGTGGAGGTTGGGGATCTGGATGTCCTGACGTGTGTATGCGAGGCCATGGTGATCTTAAGGGAAGCTTTTGATCGCGGTTGGGTAATCCACCCTCTCGGCTCCTTTCCGCACACCTCCGGGCTCATCCAGTCTGGGGAGCCAGTCGTCCTATTGATGGACGTTCAAGCGTGGAAACGCTATCTGGGCCCAAGGGGTGGGGTGGGGTCCTCCTCCCCTCTGAACCCTCTGATCGCAGCCGGCATCGAGGTGATCCTCTTGGACAACTCGGAAGGAGAGGTACTTCCGTCCAACGACACACGGTCCGGCCTGCAGATGTTTCGGGTTCGAAGGACTGAGGAAGGTCCTGACATGACAGCCCTCCGGTTGGCCGGGATCCTACTTCCGGATGATCTTCGAGGGTTCCTGTACGCGCTGCCGGAGGGCCTTACGCCAAGGTGTCGGCTCGCGTTGGCTAAGCTGGTGTGTGATGCGAAGGACGGAATTTGGGAACAGAGTAGCACTGACCTCCCCCTTGACGTTGCCATAGGTGAGCGCGTCTCGGAGGCCATGCACTCTGGAATCCTGGGATTTTGCTTCGCGGCCAGGCTTTACGGGACGCTCATCAAGGTGCGGAGCCACGGTGACATCACGGACGTGGTGAAGCAAGCAGGATTCAAATCCTTTGAGGAGCTGGATCTGGAATGCCGCCGCCTCGGCATTGAGGCGGCCACACTGTTCCGATCTGGAGCGACGGAATGCATCCTGCGCTGGGTATCGCGGACAACGCCAGCGGGCATGTTCTCGGGAATACCAGTTCAGGTAGAACAATGCAGCGGACATGTGAGTTTGTCAGGAGAATCGGATCTTCGAGCGGTGGCTTCCAGCAATACCCGATCTCAAGGGGCGATGAACGGAGTGCGGGGCTTCGTCACTGAGTTGGAACCCGAGGCGGATGACGTATGGTTTTCTTGTCTGTGGCAGAAACACCAAGATCGTACGCTCCGCGCCGTGATGAGTCGAGGCCTCTCCCGCGACGATGCCGAAGACGTGGCTGCGGAGATTTGGGCAAAGATCTGGGAGAATCGCGCAGAACTCCGGCAGCGGAAGCTGGCCGGGCAGTACTTCTGGGATGCTGGGCAGCGTCGTGCAGTGAACCACCTGCGTGATCGATCGAGGCGGACAGAACTTCTCGTCAAGGGATCAGGAGGGAGTTTACTGGAATGCTGTGTGGAGCCTGTACTCGGGTCCGGAGGAGGGGATGCGTGGGTGTCCGGAGTTCGGGCTGCGATCGAAGGTCTGGCAGAGCCCGACAGGACGGTGAGGCTCTGACATGTTTGGAGGGCTGGAAAGCGAGGGAAATTGCCGGGCTCCTAGGCAAGACGTCACGTTTTGTGGAAGGCATCACGCGGCGGGCTCGGCGAAAGGTACGCCAGTTGTGGTTGGGCACTCGTAGCCCCCGACCACCCGGGCGGTAAAGGCGCGTTGGTTGGGTAATTTGGGGCGCCTCAGGTGTTATAGTGGGTAACACACCAGCAGTTGATTCGTCACAACGCGGGAGAGGGATCCATGATAGGCGATCACAGTTGGAGGAGGCGGAGTTCTGTAGCTGCGATTATTGTGGTCGTCGCCGTCACCCTCGCCGGTTTCGTTCTGCCTGAGAGAGGGGCTCGGGCCGCTAGTCCTCTCCACTGCAACCATGGCAGATGCCCGGAAGTCGGTGGGCCAAAGACCTGTATCTGGGGGCCGTACATGCAGTGCCACTTCCTTGCCGAGGACATCTGCGATACTGCTCCATGTGACACTGCCTTGGAGCCATAAGCCGGCTGTTCGAGGCAGAGGAACCCGACCTCCAGTCGTTTCGTCCGATCGTTGCGGCGGTGGGCAATTTATTCCACTCCTTGATTTGGGAGATGGCCATGAGTTTCAAGCGATTTCTCATTCCGGTCACGGTAGGTTTGGTTTCCTTCGGTTTGATCGCTTTGATAGCTGCTTCCGCGAAAGCTACTACTGATACGCGCCTTCACTGCGTAAACGGCGGCTGCTTGTTCTCGCTTTGCACCTGGCAGCCGGGGGTGAATTGCCAGTTCGACCCTTGGAATCCGATGTCCTGTGAAACCTCCTTTTGCGAGGGAACACTTAACCCATTTTAGATGAGATTGCTGGCTATGTGCACAGATGCTATCATGTGGCGAAAGCTGTGCGTGCTTCCATGGATAGTGCTTTGCTCCGGGTGCGCGGGCGAGTCTCTTCCGCCTCGGACCTCTACCGTTATTTCGGCGGCGGACTCGTTGGCTTGGCAGCAGAAGGTCGTATCATTCCTGGAGGAACAGAGCAGACCACAGCTAACGCTTGTGTTAATCGGATCTTCATGGTGTGGCGCCTCCACAGCGAAGGGATTTCCCGATTCTCTTGAAGTGCTAAAGGCCTCGCTTGCTGGACGAGCACAGGCGAGGGGACTCGCGTTCGGTACTCTTGGCATCGCGATGGATAGGAATCGCCAGGAAGGGCTACGCTTTCTGGACAAGATGGGTCGGTTCGACCAATACGTGCTCGGTGGTAATTGGCTTAATGAGGGCCTCGTTCGTTTCGTCTGGAGGGATTCGCCGGGACAACCGGAGGTTCCACAGGTTGTCCTTGTCCTGCGGACTCGGCAGTTCAGCATGGCTGGCATATCCTTGGGACAGGATTCAATAGTAGGTAGGTATACTGGCACAGAGGACATCATGTCCCTTCCTGGCGTGATGGCATCGGGCGGCGGTCCGTTGGCATCTGATACGGTGCAGCACAGTAGGGAGAAGAGAGGGAATGGTGCTGATGAGAATTGATCGCTGGTCACTTGAGGGTTGGGTCCGGTCCTCAACGGGCCGGTTGGTTCACAGGGACATTGCTCGGCTGACACGTCTCACTCTGCTTCTGGGCATGGTTGTGCCGGGTTCCCAGGTGGTGGGGCAACAGTTCAGGCTTGGTGCGGAACGTCTCGCCCTTGGCAGTCCCGACACGGCGATGTCAGGCAGGGGCACGGGAGTGGTTTTTGGAAAGTTAGCGGGAGCTTTCGTACTCGAGAGCAGGGTCTTGGTGCTTGATGAGGCAAGGAGCCAATTATTGCTATTCGATTCGACCGGCCGGTTGGTCGATCGCTTCGGAAGGACAGGAAGTGGGCCTGGCGAGTTCCTCTCTCCGAGGGCGGTTGTGCGTGTGGGGAAAACAGGGGTCGGGGTTCTCGATCCACGTAATTCCCGAATGACGGTCGTGGAGATCACCGCAAACGGAATGAGCCTGCGTGGGCAATTTCCCGTACCGGTCTTTGCGGAGCGGGCGTGTTCTGTGGGTTCTCGGATCTTCCTGTACCTGCCCCTCAGCGATCAGCCACCCATAATGGAGATAGACTCGCTGGGTACCCCAATCGGGCGCCGGTTCGGAGAGCGATTCGGCCAAAGTTCTGGTGCTCGCAACCCGATTCGCGAGCGCATCCTCAGTCCGGCTGAAATGGCCTGCTCGGCGGAGTCGGAGATGATTCTCTTGGTCTCTCACTGGCTGCCTGAAGCGAAGGCGTTTTCCCTTGATGGGGAAAAGCGATGGGGAAAAGTCTTTCCGAATCTCAGGCCTCATCGCATCGAGGACACTGAACGGGGGGTGCGTCACATCGTTCCGCAGGATGGAATCGCGGATGTCGGCGCGAGCGTGTTCGCGAGTCCGGGAGGCATCGTCGGAGTGCAGTTCGAGCGACTCGAAGGAAACTTCGTCGCTGGGCGAACCGTGGTGGGCAGGAAGACGTTCCTGGTTTCCAAGGACGGACGAGTGCTAGGTGAACGCGATGACTTGCCTCCGTTGATCGAGGTCACGGCTGCGCAGGCGATCTCTCTGTCCAACGATCCATTCCCTCGTCTAAGGATACTTTCCACCGTCGTCCGTTGAGATCGGTGTGCCAGGCGCGGCGCCCGACCCGGATCCAGGTGAACTGACCCTCCGCACGGGCATGGTGCGCCGCACGCGACGCACCCAAGGGCTCAGGGGCGAACCGACTCGTGGTCGCCCCAGGGTGGGTTCGCATGTGACAACCCGCCGACACCACAACAAAGTGCTTGACACGCGCCACGATCTTTCCCAGCTTGAGAGGGTCGAGTGGTGTATCCCAACGCCAGTGGAGGAGATGATGAGCCCCGTTCTGGAGTACCCCCCCCCCCCGCGCAACTTTCTGCATCTGACCGCTCGCATTCCGTGATAGCGGGATCCAGTGCGGTTCCGCTCCGGTGTCACGCATGGCGCCCGGAGTTCGTCTCCTGTGACACAGGGAGGTTCCGCATGAGTCTCATCGCGTTGTGTGGCGCCGTGGTGGCGTCGGGTTGCCTCTTCCCCACCGAGCAGGACCCTGATACCGGACAACGGGCAGCCGAATTCCAGACCGTGGCCTCGGTGCAGGAAACGACCCTGCTGCCGGCGGCCGATACGTACCTCCGGCAGGGGGCCCCGAATCAGTCGCAGGGCGCTGATCCGATCCTTCGTCTTCAGGCGAGCGGGAACAACCGGGCGCTGCTCCGGTTCGACCGGGCGGCGATCGCGGCCGCCGTGGGGGCCGGCACGCTTCAGGGGGCTCGGCTCGAGCTCACCATCGCGGTCAACGCCAACAACTGGGGTAGTACGGGACGGACGATCGACCTGCACCGGCTCACTCAGGCGTGGACCGAGGCGGGGGCCACCTGGAACTGCGCCGTGGATGCCGATCCATCGAATTCCCGGGCTGACTGCACGGGCGAAACGGAGTGGGCCATGGGCGGGAGCGGCGCACGTCCTTGGGAGGAGGTCCCGGCGGCGACAGCGACGATCACGAATGGACTGACCGGGGTGGTGTCGCTCGATGTGACCGCGGAGCTGGCGGCCGTGCTCGCAGGGAGTGGGGAGCACCATGGGTGGATCCTTAAGAAGACCCTGGAGGGTCAGGCGGGCCGGGTGGAGTTCGGGAGCCGGGAGAGCGGGACAATGCCGCGGCTGGTCATGGAGTTGGTGGTGGGGGACACCAGTCGGCCGGTGATTCCGGCGAGCTTCGATCTTCCGGATGACTCTACGAGGACCGTGACTGCTCCTTGGAGTACCGAAGCTCGGTACTACCGGGACATTGTTGGCGTGATGTTTGATGACTCGACGAGCGGGCTGAGAATCCAGGAGATTCTTGTGAAATACCAAGGCGTCATCATCGGAGGAACGGGCGCCTTCCCGGCCACAGTGTTCTTTGTTCAAGTCCAAGATCCTGGCGGCACCTACGAAGCAATTGACCGAATCGCCAACGAGATTGACAGGGAACCGGGGGTGCTCGGCGCATATATTCCCACTTGGCGTGGTCGGTTTCGGCTGAAGGCTCGTTATCCCAATGATGGGCCGCAATCAACTCGAGAGGATTGGTTTTCGGCAACGGCAACGGATGCGACGAGAGGGTTGCTTGCTATCCGGGCTCCCTTGGCATGGGGCTGCGAAAACGGAATGTATGGGAACACGGTCAAGGTTGCAGTGATTGATCGAGAGGCTAAAAGCCATGTGGACCTCCCTGGAGTTGTGATCCGCGAGCCCAGCGGTCTGATTGAATTCACCCCGCTGCCAACTCGAGAGGATCTCGAGCACGCAAACCAGGTAGCCGGAATTCTCGCAGCTAAAGGTGACAACGCCACGGGAATTGCGGGGGTGATGTGGAATGCGGACCTCACGATCTATGGCTATGGGAAGTCCGGCGGGAAGTCAAGAGACGTGGTGACGGAGCTTTGGAAGCATTTCGAGGATCTGAGTGACATACAGAAGACACGTCTCTTGTCTCTGTCGTCCGACATTGGCTTTCCGGCAGAGTCCTTGCTGATTCGCAACCTCGTGAAGGCATTCGACCTATATTTTCGGCGAGGTGGGATCCTCGTTTATGCGGTAGGTAACGATGGGTTGACCCCGACGATGTCCGAGCTGCGGGGAACGACCGACACTATGTTCTCTGCACTTGACAAGGCGGTGGCGATACTTCGGGACTCACTGGGGAAGGCGGACCATATTATCACGGTGGGTGCGACCGGAGTTGATGGAACCTTCCTTTCAGGTACGAACTTCTGGAAGGGGGGAACGGATATCCTGGCGCCCGGGGAGCGGATACTGACCTTGGGCGCAAGCAACCAGACATCATTGGCGCTTTCTGGATCGTCGTTTTCAGCTCCGTTCGTCACCGGGGTGGCCGCGCAGCTGTGGACCATGGACCCGACGCTCACGGCGGCGCAGGTGAAGGACTACATCCTCCGCGGGGCCCGGGTGGCACGGCTCGACCCCGCGACCGGGGATTCGGTGGCCGCGGAGCCGGTGGCGGGCGCCCCGGAGACGATCTACCAGCTCGACGCCTACGGGGCCCTCTCCCTCCTCTCCGCCGAGCGCTCGGGGATCCCGATTTGCGGGTTCCCGGCGGTGCTCACGGGGGGAGTAGGGAGCCAGAGCATCGCCCTCAAACGTGCGCGAGGAACCGAAATGATTTCCCTACCGCCCCTGGCACAGCCGTACCACGACGTCTCGGTTGCCCAGGGTGGCCGGAAGATGGCGGTGTCGGGGTTCCGGTTCAACACCCCTCCCGATTTGAGTGGCCCGAGCTTCGAGATGTCGCTCAATTCCGGCATGTGGTTGGGCAGGGCCTTGGGGACCTTGTATGCCCGGCGCTTTCTCGAATCGGACACGGTGGATATCTGGTGGGGGGATCCAGTGGACGCTCCGGCGGACGTTGGGGTGAACCTCGTGGGCATGCATCTCGGCTATCACGTTACCATCCGGCGTGGTTCCGGAGCCATCGAGAACCTCGGGCGGCTGGAGGACCGAGTGGAATCGGCTACCCTGGTGTCGACCTTCATCCGATGGCTGGCGTTTTCTCCGACGGGGGAAGACCTGTTGGTGGGAGCAACCGAGGTGGGGGCGTGTGGATTCGGGTCCCAGAACACCACGTGGAAGATCAGCATCCAAACCAGTGACCGGAGCCGAGTCAGGGCTCACGGCTGTACCGGGGGGACCAGCACTGGTGCGGTGTGGGGTCCGGACGGCGATCTGTTCGTTCTCGGTGAAGTCCTCAATTTTGCCTTTGGCCCCAATCCCTCCCTGACCTATTCGGCCCACCGAATCTCCCAGGGTGCCATCGGGGCGAACGTGACTTTCCCGGAGCGCTTTGCCTACCCCTCGGGGATATTCAACAATTTTAGCAGCGACTTCGGGTTCAACTTCGAGATGCCGCAGATCGACGCCCAGGCGGCACGCATGACCCTGAGGGAGGGAACGGTCTCCGGTGGCCGATTGACCTGCCTGGTGACGACCCGCGCCACCACCGCTCCCTTCACCCTGATCAGTTCCACGACGGTGCCGTTCGGCGCGGACTGCATGAACCCGGTGGCGGCAAACCTCCGGGATCGTCTCCGGGCCACGCAGTAGGCGGGCGCGGCACGCCGCGCCCCTACACCCACTCTCCCTATTCCCTCCAAAGCCGGCAGAGCCGGAACCAAAGAGGGGCCTCGGGGTCGCGCGGGTTCCCCGGGGCTTTCGCCCCGGGCTCGGCGGCGAGAGGCCGTTCACCCGGCCGGGTGTTCGTCTGGGCTGCCGGTGGCGTAAGCCACCTCCCCCGGCCGAGCAAGGGGCGTCAGCCCCGGGGAAAAACCACTCGCCTGGTCACGGCGCGCGCCGCGACGCGAAGGCACCCACGTTGGATACATTCCGAACCGCCGTCGAACGCAGTACCGGCGTGGGTTTCCGGGCGTCGCCCAAAATATTGTTACCATTTTGTGTTCAATTGTCCGTAAGGGACTATTCCCTGCTCCCGATTCCCAATTCCCCATTCCCCGCCCCTTCCAGTTCCAGCAGCCGCCGCTTCCGCCACACCCCGCCGCCGTACCCCGACAGCGCCCCGTCCTTCCGGATCACCCGGTGGCACGGCACCACGATCGCGATCCGGTTCATCCCGTTGGCGGTCCCCACCGCCCGCGACGCCCCGGGTTTCCCCACCGCCTCGGCGATCTGGTCGTAGGAGCGGGTCTCTCCGTGCGGGATGGCCAGCAGCGCGTGCCAGACTTTCTCCTGGAACGGGGTCCCCACGACGGCGAGCGGCAGGTCGAATTGTCGCCGCTCTCCCGCGAAGTATTCGCCGAGCTGCTCCGCGGTGCGCTGCAGGATGGCGTTGGTGCCCGGAAGGACCGGCATCCCGACCCGCCGGAGCAGGGTGGCCCCCTGACCGCGGATGCCGCGCCGGTCGAGAAATTCGAGAAACCAGAGCGCCTGGTCGGTGGCGGCGGCGAGCAGCGGCCCGATCGGGGTGGGGAGGAGTTCCACCACCGCATGGTCCGACCCGCGTACCTGGCCGGGTGGTGCCCCGAACACCGTCTTGAACGCGTCCCGGAATCCGCTGTCCGACTCATATCCCGCGCTGAATCCTGCCCGCATGAGGCCCTCTCCCTGGTTGATCTGTTGCAGGGCACCTCCCAGGCGCCGGGCCCGCTGCCATCCCTGAAAGGTCATGCCGTACCGCGCGGTGAAGAACCGCCGCACCCGGGCCGGTTCCACACCGAACCGCCGGACATCCTCGTCGGTCCAGCGGGCGGCGGGATCGGCATTGACCGCCGCGAGGAGCCGTTCGGCCCACTCCGGCCGGGATCCGGGCTCCTCCTCGGGGCGACACCGGCGGCAGGCACGGTATCCCGCCGAGCGGGCCTCCTGCACTGTGGCGAAGTACTCCACGTTCGCGGGGAGCGGCTTGCGGGCGGGACAGACGGGACGGCAGAAGATCCCGGTGGTGCGGACGCCCACCAGGAAGACGCCGTCCCAGGCGGGATCCCGGTCGGCCAGGGCCCGGAACATCGTGCGGGCAGGGGGAAGCGTTGTCATGGGTCCCAAGCTATCGATCCCGGTGGAGATTGCCACCGCCGGTTGAACGCGGAATTCCCACCGAGTTGCCCCGGCGGGGTCCGGGCAATAGACTTCGGCCCTGCCGCCCGACCTGGTCGGGCTCGACCGCCGGAGATGAATGCCATGCTCGGAAACCCCGTTGTCCTCCTCTTCGCCGGCCTCGGTGCCGGAATGATCCTGGCTGCCCTGGCTTTCGTGACCGTGCTGATCGGGGTGCTGGTGAACGCCATGGTGGCCCTGATGGCGGGGCCGCTGGTGGACCGGTTCGTCAAGGATTCCTGACGCTCGTCCCTTTACGGGCCGGAGTCTCCCGGCGCATCGTGGTCGTCGACCGCCTGGGCCTGGATGGAGCGCACCGCCCCCTCCAGGTTGATCTTGAGTGACGCCAACCCCTCGCGGAGCCCCCGGACCTTGAGCTGCATCCCTCCTCCTCGCCGGGCCAACATGCTCATCATGCCGAAGGTGTCGGCGAGCGGGGCGAGGCTCAGGCTCGCCGCCTGGGTCTTGAGCTGATCGAGCTGGCGGGTGAGGGAACGCACTCTCGCCTCGTCGAGCCGCAGCGCGGACATCTCCTCGATGAGCCGGTGGATCCGGTCGAACTGCGGGGGGAGGGATTGCAGAAAATTGTACTGGGCCTGGGCGGCCGCCGACAGTTTCTTTGCCATGGGAGATGAAACCTAATGCAGCTTGCGCGAGCAGGTCACAGGATGCTCCGCCTGTCGGTCGCCCTCCTTCTGGGGGGCGCCCCGGGCGTGGGAGCCCAACAGACCGTGGCGGAGCGGAGCGGGTTCACCACCACCTCCTCCCATGCCGACGTCCTCGCCTTTCTCGATTCTCTGGCGCTCCGGGGCGCGTCCCTGCGGGTCGGGACTCTGGCCACCAGTGCGGAGGGGCGGGTCGTCCCCTGGGTGTTGGCCGCCCATCCGCTGGTGGCCAGTCCCGCGGAGGCCCACCGTTCCGGTAAGCCCGTGGTCTACATCCAGGGAAACATCCACGGGGGTGAGGTGGAGGGAAAGGAGGCGGCGCAGATGCTCCTCCGGGACCTCACGATTGGTTCCCTCCGGCCCCTGCTCGACAGTCTCATTCTGATCGTCGTCCCGATCTACAACACCGATGGAAACGACGCCTTCGCTCCCGGATCGCGCAACCGTCCGGGGCAGAACGGCCCCGACACCGTGGGCCGCCGCCCGAACGGGCTCGGGCTCGACCTGAACCGGGACTACATCAAGCAGGAGGCCCCCGAAACGCGCGGGGCAGCACGACTCCTGGCCGAATGGGATCCCGACCTTCTCCTGGATCTGCACACCACGAACGGCAGTTACCACGGGTATGTCCTGACCTACGCCCCGGGCCTCAATCCGAACAGCCCTCCGGCCAACGACTTCGTGAGAGATCGCATGTTGCCGGCCATCCGGCAGCGGATGCGGGAGCGGCACGGCGCCGAGGTCTTTTCCTACGGGAACTTCCGGAACCAGCATCCCGATTCCCTGGTGCTGGGATGGGAGACCTACGACGCCCGTCCCCGGTTCGGCACCAACTGGATGGGGATGCGAGGGCGCCTCTCGATCCTGAGCGAGGCCTACAGCAACGCCGACTTCGAGACCCGGGTGCGGGGAACCTGGCAGTTCGTCCTGGAAACGCTCCGGTTCCTGAACGATTCGTGGACCACGATCCGGCCCCTGCTCACCGCGAGTGACCGGTGGCGCCCGGATTCGGTCACGGTCCGCTCGGTGCTGGCGCCATCCACGCCACAGGATGTCATCGCCGAGATCACCGAACCGGGAGACGGGGGCCGGGGGGGGGGAGGTTTCGCCCGGCGGAAACGGACGGGAGTGTTCCGCACCATCCGGATGCCGGTCTTCGATCGGTTTGCCCCCGCACGTCGCGAGGCCATGCCGGCGGTGTACCTCATCCCGCCCTCGGAGTCGGGGCTCGCTGTGTCGCTCCGGGCCCAGGGCGTCGTGGTGGAGCGGTCGACCGAAACGTGGTCGGGTCCCGCCGAGGCGTTCCGCATCGACTCGCTCTCCAGCGCTCCATTCCCGTTTGAGGGGCACCGGACGGTGCAGGTGGAGGGCCAGTGGCGATCCCACCCGGCAACGCTCGCCCCCGGGTGGTTCGTCGTCTCCACCGACCAGCGTCTCGGCGTTCTGGCGGCGTACCTCCTGGAACCGGCCTCCGAGGACGGGTACGTGGCATGGAACCGGCTCGACCGGGTGCTCCGCCGCGGCACCGATGCCCCGATCCTCCGGGCCCGCATCCGCCCGAACGTCCCCACACTCCTCCTCCCGTGAGGTTGGCATGATCGAGGTTGGCGACAAGGCCCCCGGGTTCACTCTGGAAAACGATGCGGGGCGAGTGGTCCGGATGCAGGACTGGAAGGGGAAGATGGTGGTCCTCTATTTCTACCCCAAGGACGATACCAGCGGGTGTACCACCGAGGCCTGCGGCTTCCGCGACCTCTGGGCCGAGATCCAGGCCACCGGGGCGGTGGTTCTGGGCGTCTCCCCCGACTCGGCGACGTCCCACGCCCGGTTTCGCGACAAGTACACGCTCCCCTTCCCGCTCCTGGCTGATCCTGATCACACTCTCGCCGAGGCGTACGGGGTCTGGGGGGAAAAGTCGATGTATGGGCGCACCTACTTCGGGATTCATCGCACCACCTTCGTCATTGGCCCCGATGGGAGGGTCCGATCGGTGTTCCGCAAGGTCAAACCCAAGGGGCACGCGGCTGAGGTGCTGGCGGCGCTGCAGACCTGACCCATGATATCTTTCGGCATGACCCGAGAGGATGCTTCGATGCGCCGCGCAGGTAGCCTGCTGTCGTTCCCGGTCCTCGCCCTCCTGGGAGCGTGTGGGGCGTCCGCGGGAGACTCCGCCCTTCCTGAAGGAACACCCCCGTCCACCGTTTTTGTCGACCCGGAACCGGGTGAGGGTCATCTCCGGAACATCCGTCAGCTGACCTTCGGCGGCAACAACGCCGAGGCGTATTTCTCGCGATCCGGGGAGCAGTTGATCTTCCAGCGGCAGGAGGCGGTGGGGGAGGGGTGTGATCAGCAGTACATCATGAACATCGACGGCAGCGGGATGCGCCGGATTTCCAACGGGGAGGGCCGCACCACCTGCGGCTACTTCTACGACAACGACCAGCGGGTGCTCTACAGCTCGACCTTTGGTCACGACAAGGCGTGTCCGGCCTCCCCCGATCAGTCCCGGGGCTATGTGTGGCCGCTCGGGCACCTCGAGATCTACACCTCACGTCCCGATGGCACCGACCTGCGGCCGCTCACGAACAACGGGGCCTACAACGCGGAGTCCACGCTCTCGCCCGATGGGGAGCGGATCATCTTCACCAGCACCATGGATGGGGACATCGAGCTGTACACGATGCGGGTCGACGGCACCGATCTCCGGCGCCTCACCCACCGGGTCGGGTATGACGGGGGGCCTTTCTACTCTCCCGACGGGACCCGGATCGTCTGGCGCGCGGCCTATCCCGAAACCGCCGCGGACAGCGCGGATTATCTCGGTCTTCTGGCCGACCGGATGGTGCGTCCCGCCCGGGTGGAGCTCTGGGTCGCCAACGCCGACGGGAGCGACGCCCGGCAGGTCACCCGGCTCGGCGGCGCCAACTTTGCCCCGTATTTTCACCCCGACGGCCAGCGGATCCTCTTCTCGTCCAACCACGAAAATCCCCGCAGTGGCAAGTTCGACCTCTTCCTCGTCAACATCGACGGCACCGGGCTCGATCGGGTGACGAATTTCGACGACTTCGACAGTTTCCCCATGTTCAGTCCCGACGGCTCCAAGCTGGTCTGGGCCTCGAACCGGCACCAGAGCCAGACCGGCGAAACGAACCTGTTCATCGCCGATTGGGTCGAGAATCCACAGTGAGTGCCGGGGACGTTCTGAAACAGCACACTCGACCTGCTCGTAGGAGGACAGTATCATGACGTCACCCACCCCCACCCCCACCCCCGCCACCCCCGTGGAGCGCCGCTCCGCCGTGGCCTGGCTCTGGGATTGGACCAAGTCGATTCTGGTGGCGCTGGTGGTCTGGTTCTTCCTCCGGACCTTCCTGGTCGAGGCCTTCAAGATCCCCTCGGGCAGCATGGAAAACACGCTCCTGATCGGGGATTTTCTCTTCGTCAACAAGGCGCTCTACGGGGCCGAGATCCCCCTGATTCACAAGCGACTCCCGGCGATCCGGGAACCGCGGCGCAATGACCTGATCGTGTTCGATTCGGTCGAGGAGGACATCAAGGTCGTCAAGCGGCTGGTGGGCATGCCGGGGGACACGCTGGCCATGGAGCGGGGAACGCTCTTCCGGAACGGAGAGGCGCTGTCCGAGCCGTGGGTGGTGCACAACGACCGGAGTGCGGGGGCCGACCCGGTCCAACGGGCCCGGATGCGCCGGTGGCAGTTGCTCCATCTCGTGGGTGGCGACCCGGAAACCTATCGGCCCGACCTGCAGGACTGGGGTCCGATCGTGGTGCCCCCCGATTCGTTCTTCGTCATGGGGGACAACCGGGATGGCAGCTACGACAGCCGTTACTGGGGATTCCTGCCCCGGATCAATGTCCGCGGGCGGCCCCTCATGGTGTACTTCAGCTACGAGTCGGAGAGCTGGAAGCCGCTCCCCTTCCTGACCGCGGTGCGGTGGACTCGGTTCTTCACCCTTCCGCAGTAAAGAGAGTTTTCAGTTTTGGTTCTCCTCCAGTTTAGGTGATCTCTGTTCAGTCGTCATCCCGAGTGAAACGAGGGATCTGAGGAGGTTCCCGGTGTACTTCCCGTCGTCCGGGTCTTGATGTACATGGAACTGCCTCAACGCAAAGGCGCCAGGACGCAGGGGCGCAACGGTTCGCGGAGCCCACGAAGGGATCCCGATCCGACGCCCACGGTGGTGGAGCCATTCGATCCCTGGTGAGCAGTTTTTTCTGACAGGATTGACAGGATGAACAGGATGCCCCCCTCCCTCCCCGACAGTATCCAGTCAGGCCGTCAATCCTGTCCAGGGACCTGCTCCCCACTTCCATTGGTCTGACCGCCAGGATTCGCTGGATCGGTTCCTCGCTGCGGGACAACATCCTGTCAATCCTGTTCATCCTGTCGAAAATACATGCTCACCAGAGCGGTGGTAGGGGCGACGCGCAGCCATTGCGAGAGCCCGTTGCTCCCCTCTCCCTCCGGGAGAGGGTGGCGCGCAGCGCCGGGTGAGGGCCTACGCCAGCAGCGGCACACGCGGCCAGCGGGAAGCCCGCTTCCTACTTCCTGCTTCCGTTGGCCAGGAGCACCGCCCCGATCGCGATCCCGCCTGACAGGGCAAATGCGAGCCCCGCGCCGCCGACGCCGTACATCACTCCTGCCACCAAGGGCCCAACCGCCCGGGCCAGGCTGTTGACGCCGTGGAGGCGCCCGAGTACCTCCCCCTGAGCGGGCCCGGCCAGAGCGGAGAGTCGGCCTGTCAGCGCGGGGAGGGTGGTGCCGAACCCCAGGGCCACGCAGAACAGGGCGGCGAGGAACACCCCGAAGCCGAGGGTGCCGGGGATGCTCTCCGTGAGGGGAAGGACGAGGAATCCCCCTGCCATGATCATGGCTCCGAGCCGGGCGGTGCGGATGTCGCCGAAGCGCCGGGACAAGCGGCCGGCCAGGCCCCCCTGGGCCACGGCGTTGACCGTTCCCACCCAGGCGAAGAGATAACTGACCTGGCTCCGGTCGAAGCCGAGCCGGGTCTCCCCGAACAGCGGAAACACCACATACATCACGGTGAAGGCGGCGGTGGCGGCCATGCCGGCCCCGAGGATGCGCAGGTGACGCCGGGGGACGGGATCGGTGACGGTGACATGGGGGCGCGACCGGTGTTTCCTCGGTTCCCGGAGCGCGGCGGCCGCGTAGAGGAGATTGCCCAGGGCGAGGAAGGACGCCACGATGCCGGGGGCGGGATCACTGATGCTGCTGGCGATTCCGCCGAGGATCGGCCCGATGATGAAACCGACGCCGTACGACGCGCCGAGGAGGCCCATGGCACGGGTGCGACGCTCGGGGGGAGTGACGTCGGCGAGGTAGGCCTGGGCCACGTTCGTGGTGGTCCCGATGCCCCCGGCCAGGAGGCGGGAGAGAATGAGCACGCCAAAGGAATCCGCCACCGCAAAGGTCACGGCCCCCGCCAGTGTGCCCGCCAGCCCGATGAGGAGGACGGGACGGCGCCCGATGCGGTCACTCCATCGGCCCCAGGCCGCGGCGAGGGCCACGTGCATGAGGGAGTAGCTGGCCACGAGAAACCCGATCTCCGCCGACGAGGCGCCGAGCCGGGCTCCATAGCTCGCCAGGAGCGGCATCAACGTGGCGAACCCGATCAGGTCGAGAACAATGACGAGATAGAGTGTGCGCTGCGGCCCCGGGGTCGGAGGGGCCGAGGGGAGGGAAGGTGTGTCGGGCGGGGAGGACAACATCAGGGAAATCGGGCCAGTTCGTGAAGGGGAGGGGCCCGAGGGGGCGTGAGGTGTGATCCAGATCACCGAAAGGTACCGACAGGAGGCCGAAGCGCAACGGAGGACCGTCCCGCCTCGTTGTGCGCCCCCTCCCGATTCCCTAGATTGTGGGGGATAATGTTGACGCCCTGGCACGAGGTGGCAATGATCTGGTTCCCACGACGATGGATCACCGGTGCGATGGTGATGATCGGCCTGGCCGGCTGTGCGGGCAGCGTGCGCACCGGCCCGGTCACTCCCGAAGAACTCGAGTCGCTCGATCTCCTCGCGGAACGGCATGCCCGGGATGCCGGGGAATTGACCCGCATCGGTATTCGGTTCTTCGAGGCGGGTCGCCTGGAGCGCGCCGCGGACGTCCTGGGTGCCGCTCTGGCGCTCGATCCCCGGGAGTTCTCCGCAGTGGTCTACCGTGGGCTGGCCTTCGAACGCCTGGATCAGGTCGACTCGGCCCGGCAGGTCTATCGCCAGGCGATCGTTCGGGGCGTGTCGGGAGGCGACCGGCGGGAACTGGAGGGGCGACTGACCGTCCTCGACCGTCGGCAGCTCCGGAACGAGATCCGCGCGGTTCTGGCCCGGGAGGCGACTCTCGGCACCGGCGAGGCTCCACGCCACTCGCTCGCCATCCTTCCCTGGGCCTTCGTGGGGTCCGATTCCACCCTGCGTCCGCTGGAACGGGGAATCGCCCATCTCCTCCTCACCGATCTGGCCAAGGTGAGCCGGCTCGTTCTCGTTGAACGGGAGCGCGTGGAGGTGCTGTTGGAGGAGATGGATGCCGGCACGAGCGGGCGAGTGGATCCGGCCACGGCGGCGCGGTCAGGACGCCTGCTCGGCGCGGCCCATGTGCTCCAGGGCGTGGTGCGGGAGACCGCCGACGGCCGGGGTGTGACCCTCGAAGCCCAGGTGGTCCGAACCCGGGATGGGGAGGTGGCGGCCACGGGCCGAGTTTCGGAAGGTCTCCCCGATCTTTACGCCATGGAGAAGGCCATCGTCTTCCAGGTCATCGAGCAACTGGGCGTTCCCCTGAGCCCCGCCGAGAGTCGGGAGATCAGCGAGCGGCCGCGCGCCGATCTCCAGGCCTTTCTCGCTTTCAGCCGTGGCCTGGAAGCCGGAGACCGCGGAGACTGGCAGGCCGCATCCGCCTTCTTTGCCCGGGCAGCCACCAGGGATCCCTCCCTGTTCGGGCTCGAATCTCCGGGGGACCTTCCGGAAACCGGTTCGCTCCAGGTCGAACCTGGCCTCCTGGTCGCGCCCTCGATCGCCATCGCGAGCGGTTCCTCCACGCTGCGGCGGCGCAGCGCGCTTCTCCAGGCCATCCAGGTGATCGCCCCGACAAGCGGGGGCCAGCTCCAGCGGCGCACCGCAGTGCAGGCTCCCCTCACCCGTCCCCGCCTGCCCGAAGCCCTCCGGCAGGATGCCCCGGGGCGTCTGGGGATCATCGGCGACATCATCATCGTGATTCCCCGCCCATGAGGCCGGTGCGCCGGTTCGCCGGCGCCGCGGTTGCCCTCGCCCTCGGCCTTTTCTCACCCGAAGCGCTCACCGCTCAATCCGCGCTGCGCTCTCCGGTGACGGCCTTCGGCGGGGTCGATGGCCGCGGCCTCTGGCTGGGGGACGGCTCTCCCGTTTCCTCGATTCAGCAGGTCTCCGTCCCCGTCGCCGTGCTCTTTCCCCTTGGACCGGTGACCATCGACATCGGAACCGCTTGGGCCGTGACCCGGATCGGCCTGGCCGAACAGCCCGATCGGACCTTCCGGGACTTCACCGATACTCAGGTTCGGGGTACCTGGGTCTTCGGACACGACGCCTTCGTCGCGACCCTCATGGTCAACCTCCCGACCGGAGTCGACCGCCTGACCGAGAACGACCAGGTCCTCCTCAGTGCCGTCAGCAGCAGCTTTCTGGC
This sequence comes from Gemmatimonadales bacterium, assembly GCA_039794085.1. Lineage (GTDB taxonomy): Bacteria > Gemmatimonadota > Gemmatimonadetes > Gemmatimonadales > GWC2-71-9 > OFTM291. The sequence goes on along the minus strand of JBDIWC010000027.1, from coordinate 38,768 downwards.
CTTCCCGGTCAACTCCTACGGCAACGGGACGTCGGTCACCGCCGGGCTGGCCTGGGTCACCGAGGCGGGGCCGTGGAACCTGGGAGTTGCCGTCAGCGGACGGGCCAACGCCGAGTACACTCCCTTCGTCGACCAGAACGGCCCCTTCACCTTTCAGCCGGGGGTGGAGGGTCGGCTCCGGCTCGGAGCCGATCGACTCATCGGCTCCTCCCGCCTGGCCTTCGGGATCACCGGAAGCACCTTCCGGAATGATGAGTTCCGTACCGGGGGAGGAGTGTCCGGTCTCTTCCGCCCGGGCAGTCGCCTGATTGCGGAAGCGTCGTGGACCACACTCCTGGGATCCACCGGGCTCACAGTCTACGCCTGGGATTTCTATCGCGCCGCCGGTGACTCCGCCGGTGTGGCGGCGGCGAACAGCGAGAACCTCTTCTCCACGGGAGGAACCCTGTCGATTCCGGTCTCCCCCTCCCTCGTGCTGGAACCCACGACCGAGTTTCGGCTCTCCTCGCCGGAGGTGGGGCGGAGTTATCTGGTTTCGGTGGGGTCGGCGGCCCGGGTGCGGGTGAGCGATCGCTTCGCCCTGGTGAGCTCGCTGCGGGTGGAGGCCGGGGAGCTGGAGACATTGCAGCGTCGTCGGCACAGCCTGCGCGGGTGGACGGGGTCGGTGGTTCTTCGCGGGGCATTTTGATCACCGTGAAACGATTTCACGACTGCCGTAATGGCAGGTCGGCCATCGGCTCTGCTTGACCTTGGGGGAGTACCCGCCTACGTTCTGCGATTCAGCGGGCCGGATCCCCCGGTCTGAAAGAGGAGGTTGTCAGGTGACGGAACTCGGTGGGGCCCAGATCTCCAGTTTGATGGAAACGCTTCCCGGCATTGCTCTGGTGCTGCGGAGCCCGGTGGCGGACGCTTTCGTTCACACGCTTCGGCTGGCCAGCCGGTCTCCCGATTTTTCCATCGGGGAGGCGGAAGAGATTCTGTCGTACGCCGTCCGCCGGAACCTGATGTCCGGGGATGAGAGTGACCGACTGCTCAGCGAGATCCGGGAACAGATCCGGGTCAGGGGTGAGCGCGCAGCGGCCAAGAGCGAGGCCCGGACTCAGCGCAAGGCGGAGGGCGCTGCCAAGCCGGGCGCCAAAGCCAAGGCCCCGGTGAAGGCGAAGGCGTCGGCGAAGGGCAAGTCGGCTGCACCCGCATCCAAGCCCAAGGCCAAGGTCAAGGCAAAAGCCAAGGCGGCTTCACCGGCCTCCAAGTCCAAGATCGCGAAGCCGAAGCCCAAGCCTCCGGCCCGGAAGCGCTAGGAGTCCAGGCGTGGTGCCCCACCGCGCGAGAGGGGGGGCGCGGGGCGGTGCGAGTGTGGGGTTCCCTCGTGCTGGAAGTCGCGGATCACGGCCTGCAGGCGTTGCGCGGCCTCGAAGAGTTCGGTGGCACCGGTGGCCATCTCTTCGGTGGACGCGGTCTGTTCGGCTGTGCTCGCCGCGACGGCATCGTTGGCGAGCGCGTGCTGCTGCGCGATCTGCTGCACCTCTCCGAACTTGTCCGCCAGGCCGTTGACGAGCAAATGGTTGCGATGCACACCGTCGACGACCTTGCTCCCGGCTGCTGAGACCGCTTCCACCGCCGTGACGATTTCCAGGAGAGCGTTGGCGGTTCGCTCCGCGGCTCCCTCGATGACCAGGATTCGGGCGGATCCCGTGTGCAACGAGTCGAGAGTTCTTTCCAGGGATTCGCGCAGAGCGTTGCCCACTCGTTCCGCCGCTTCGGCAGACGTCCGTCCGCCATCGGCGAGGGTTCGGATCTCGGTGGCGACGGCCCCGAACCCGCTGCCGAATTCGGTGGACCGGGCCGCCTCCACCGCGGCGTTCACGGCCAGGACATCGCTGCGGTTGGCGAGATCCCGGAGCCGATCGATCATGGCGATCAGCTGCTCCGCCTGGCCTCCGAGGGTGTCCACCTGGCTGTAGGCGGTGCGGACGAGTCCGCGGAGCTCCTGGAGCGCCTGGCTTGTGGTGGTGATGCTGTGACGGTGGTGTTCCGCGATGCTCCGGATCCGGTCCGCGAGGTCCGACGTTTCGGAGGCGAGGCGGGCGTTGCGCGTGACTCCCGACCGGATCTCATGAAAAATGGCGTCGGCGTCCTTCACGTTGACCACCTGCAGCTCGGCGGTTCGGCTGACCTCCGCCATTTCGGTGGCGATCTGGGTACTCGAGGCCGCCAGCTCCTGACTCATGGCGGAGAAATCCCCCGCGCTCGCGTTGACCTCCCGGGCCTCCCGAGCCACGGCCTCCACCACCGTTTGCAGCCGGCCGGCCATCCGGTTGATGGACTGTCCCAGGTGACTCAACTCATCAGGCATCCGTCCCAGATCGACCGGCCGGAGATCGCCCTGTCCCATGCGGTCGGACCCGGCGGACAGGCGGGCAATGGGATCCTCGATCGACTGGACCACCCAGACCGCGGTCACCACCCCAATCACCAGGGCGATGATGAACAACAGCCACACGAGTGACTGGCGGCGCGTGGCCAGCTGCCGGAGGGTGTCGGTCCGGGCCTCGATGCGTTGCTGCATCGACTCGGCGAGGGCCTGAACATCCGCGGTAAGCTGGTCCACGGGTTCCTGGGCACGCCGCGCGTCGGCCCGGGCGCTGTCCGGTTGCCCGAGGTCGGCATGGGCATGGGCCCGGGCATAGGCGATTTCGATCGCGGCCTGATTGTCGCTGATCCGGTTGAGGGCGGTCAGGTCGTCGGAGGTTGTTTCCGGGAGGAGGCGCAGTTGCCGGTGCACGGTGTGCGCCGAGTCGCCGAGGGAGACAAATTCGCGGGCGATGCTGTCGGAGGGCCCGACGAGGTAGGCCTCCCCGGCCCGCATCTGGGCCGTGGTGAGGGCGAGGAGACCGCCCGCCAGGGCGTTGGCGCGGAGAACCTGCCCCAGGTCGGTGGTCAGGGCCTCGTCCATCGACCGGATGGCGCTCACGCCGACCAGGGCGCTCGCGAGGACCAGGAGCACGAGCATGGCGGTCCCCGCCATCAGGCGATGCCGCAGGCTCCCCAGCACGCTACTGACCCTCGGCGAGAAGAAGGGAGTTTCCCCGGATCACACCCATCCAGATCTGTTCCTCCCGGAGATCTCCCAGGCTGTCGAACGCGATCGAACCTGTCGCTCCCCGGAACGGCGCCGTCTCGCCCAGGCGGGCCAGCGCATCGCGCACGGCGGATCGTCCCGTGCCCACGGTTTCGAGGATCGAGCGGAGGAGGAACACGGCGTCCCACGTGGCGGCCGCCACCTGGTTGGGCTCCCGCGCGTCGGGGTACCGGGTTTTCCAGGCGGCGACGAACTCCCGGTTGGCCGGTGTGTCAATGGACGGGAGCCAGGCGGCGCTGACCAGGATTCCCTCGGCGAGGCCGTCCGACCGGTCGATGCTCTCGAGGGCATCCCCGCCGAGCACGGGAATGGTGAGGCCGCGCGCGCGCAGGGCACGCACGATTCCACCCGCGGCATCGCCTCGTCCCGCGATCACGACGAACTGGCTGGTGGAATCCCGGGCGATGCGGTCGAGGAACGGGGTGAGGTCGGGAGAGGTCCCGAGATAGGGAACCATGGCTTCGATGGTCCCCCCCAGCGCCTCGAACTGCTGCACGAAGGTTCGGCGGACGCCCCGGCCATAGTCGTTGTTGAGGTAGAGCACCGTCCCCCGGGTGAGGCCGAGCCGGTCGTGCGCCCAGAGGGCCAGGGCAATGCCATGGGACACGTCGGTGGGGGAGAGGCGAAACACCCAGGGGCCCAGCTCGGAGATTTCCGGTGCGGAGGAGGAGGGAGTGATGAGCGCGACCGGGTTGCCGCTGGCCGCATACCGGGGGCCCGCCGCCATGGTTGTGTTGGAGAGCATGTGCCCGATGACGGCGACGGCGTCGGTGGCGATGAGGTCCCCGGCCACCGCCACGGCGGAATCGATGTCGGCATGGTCATCCCGCTCCTCCAGCCGCAGGGGACGCCCGCGAATGCCGCCCTCCGCGTTGATCCGGTCGACGGCAAGCCGGGCGCCGAGGCGCATCGGCTCCCCGAAGGGAGCGGAGAGGGGGCCCGCCAGCCCGAGGGTGATCGGGGCGGTGGCATTGCGGCATCCGGTGATCATCAGGAGGAGGGCGATCAGGAGCCGGGCGAGTGGGAGGCGAAACATGATGTCGAAGATGGCGAGGTGGCGTGCCGGGCGCCACTACTGCGGCGGCCCGTCCAGGCCGTCGAGGAGAGGGCCATCGATGAGGCTCAGGGCAACCTCGGGGTGTCCCCGGCCGGAGCGGGTGGTGAGGCGCAGCATCTGCCGGTGGCGGATCCACTGCCAGGTCTGCTGGCCCTGGGTCGAGCGCACCGTGGGTTGCCCGTGCCGGGCGCTGATTTCGGCGATCCAGCTCGAGACGACCTCGTGGGAAGTGCGGCCGGAAATGAGGATGATTGCGGTCCGGCTCGACACCAGGGAGATCACCAGATCGAAGGGGGTCGGGGAGACGGGGACCGAGAGGGTTCCGCGACACTCCGTGATCCGCGGATCGATCGAGGCCCGGCACCCGACCTGGCTCTCGAGAGAATTCAGCCGGTCCCGGCTCTGGTCCCAGGTTTCCCCGGCCCGCAAGGTGAAGAGATCGAGGGGGAGACGCGGGGGCGGTGGTGACTGGGCTGTGAACGGGACCAGGGGGGTCGCCGCGCCGAGATGGAGGAACAGCAGGGCCCGATACACCGACGCCGCCGGGCCGGCCGACGGCGTCGGGGGGCGGTGAGTGCGGAGCACGCGGGAGGGTCAGCCCGCGGACTTGCGGACGTTGGAGGCCTGAAGCCCCTTTGGTCCGTCCACGATGTCGAACTCGACCTGGTCACCCTCTCCCAGGGACCGGAATCCATCCGCGACAATCGCGGTGTGATGAACGAACACGTCCTTGCCGCCTTCCTGCGCGATGAACCCGAATCCCTTCGCGTCATTGAACCACTTTACGGTACCCCTGGCCATTGCTGCAACCTCGTGGCTGATGAGCCTGCGGCTCGTGGTGCCCGGAGCACCGGCACCGGGCAAAAAAAGACCGTCCGGCGTTGGTGCCGGGCGGCGTCCTCAGGAACGTCCAGAGCGAATCGTGACCGCGACGTACATGGTGTCAACTAAGGTCGGCCACGGTCACGGTTTTGTCAATATCCCGGCTCGAAATCGACCTCCCCCCCCCACCGGGTACTGGGTTCTGGGTAGGGGGTACTGGGTACTGGGTACTGGGTACTGGGTTCTGGGTATTGGGTTCCGGGTATTGGGGGCTGGGGACCAGGTATCGGGTATTGGCCCCCCCGCCGCAGCACCGATCCCCAAAACCCAATACCCATTACCCGCTCCCCGCCACCCAACACCCAACGCCCAACACCCCTCCCCTAGGCGCCTGGCCCGCAATCTGTGTACACTTCACCATGACCGTTCCAGGGACACTTGTCATTCGGACCATTGGCGAGCGGGCCGACGCCCTCGCGCACTTCATCCAGCGGGCGGGCGAGTCCCCCAGGCTGATCGCATTCGACGACGTGCTGGGTTGCCCGGTGGACACGGCACTCGCCGCCCTGGAATGGACCGGCGCCGTGGGGATCCTCCTCGACGACGACCTGCTGCATGCCGCCCGGCTCACCAGTGAGACCGGGGCGGTCATGATCGAGCGACGGGGACCCGGCCCGGCCCCCGAGCAGCAGTACGTCTACCTCGGTCCCCGTCTCGATGCGCCCCCCATGGACGTGTTCGAGGGCGCGGTACTCTTCGATCAGCCCGGGGTGAAGGCGGTCGAATTTGCCCAGCGGGCACACGCTCTGGCCCACTTTCTCCGGGCCACCGGGGGAAGTGGATCGCTCTTGGCCCTTCTGGGTCGTCGGGCGCCGGAAGTACGGCACATCCGGCGGTGGTTTGCGCCGATTGTGAAGGAGCTCGACTCTCCGCGCAACATGGTCGGTGGCTGGTTTGCGGTGGGGTCCGCTGGAGTGCTCTTTGCGCCGGTGGCACACGATGAGGACCCGGCCTACCGATATATCGAGGTCGGGATCGAGTCCTGAGGACCTGGCCGTTCGAAGATGGACGACACAGGTCATAGGACATTATAGGACATAGTTCCTTGCGGACAAGATTGAACACAAAACGGCAACAATCCTTTTGGGCAACTCCCGACCCCCCCGTCAGACACGTCGATCGCCACGACCGCGCCGTGCGAGGGGGATGGCCACAATAAGCACAGAAGTCACAAGAGGCACACCTCGGGGCTATGGGGCCCACCAGGGGCGAGAGAGGTTTCTGTGCCTTTTGTGCTTCTTGTGGTTGGCTCTGGGGGTGGGCAGAGGGCTCCAGAGGGACTGGAACCCATGCCGAAGAAAACCCACGCGCGACCCCGAGGCCCCTCTTTGGTTCCGGCTCTGCCGACTTAGGACATAGGACATAATACCCAGCACCCAGTACCCAGTACCCCCAGCACCCAATACCCAGTTATACCCCGTACCCAGTCCCCAATACCCGGTGCAGGGTGGGGGGGGTGACCGAGCGGGGTGGACCACGGGGTTAAGTTTCCTTTCGAGTTCGCCCGAATCCGACCGCCCGCCGCAAGGAGCAGCACCCTGACCTCCACCGCCCCGGCCGCACATCCCGTGACCATCCCCTCGCTCGATGATCCCCGTATCTGGGCCGCCATCAACAGCATCCGTGTCCTGGCCATGGATGCGGTGGAACAGGCCTCCAGCGGCCACCCCGGCACCCCCATGGCCCTGGCACCGGCGGCGACCGTCCTCTGGACCCGGCACCTCAAGCACGACCCCGCGGCGCCGGACTGGCCCGACCGGGACCGTTTCGTGTTGTCCTGCGGCCATGCCTCGATGCTCCTGTACAGTCTGCTGCACCTCACCGGATACGACCTCTCGCTCGACGAGATTCGCGCCTTCCGGCAGTGGGGGTCACGTACCCCGGGCCACCCCGAGCGGGGGCACACCACGGGCGTGGAAACCACCACCGGGCCCCTGGGTCAGGGGGTTGCCAACGCCGTGGGCATGGCGATGGCGGAGCGGATCCTGGCCCGGCAGTACAACCGCCCCGGGCATGAGGTGATTGATCATCGCACCTGGGTCCTGGCCAGCGACGGGGACCTGATGGAGGGGGTGTCGGCCGAGGCCGCCTCCCTCGCGGGCCATCTGCAACTCGACCGGCTGACCGTGATCTACGACGACAACCGGATTACGATCGACGGATCGACCGATCTCGCCTTTTCCGAGGACGTCGGGGCCCGGTTCGCCGCGTACGGGTGGCATGTTCTCCGGGTGGAGGACGGGACCGACCTGGAGGCGATCGACGAGGCCTGTGTTCGGGCCCGTGCCGAAACCGCGCGACCCACCCTGATCGTGCTGCGGACCGTGATCGGCGACCCTGCCCCCACCAAGCGCGACACCTCCGCGGCCCACGGTGCCCCTCTGGGTGCCGACGAGGTGGCCCGCACCAGGGCCATCCTGGGCTGGCCCGAGGCTCCCTTCTCCGTGCCCGGCGAGGCGCGGGAGTTCATGGAGTCGTGCCGGGTGACGGGCGCGGCCCACCGCGAGGACTGGACGGAGCGATGGAACGCCTGGCAGACGGTTGCTCCTGCAGAGGCCGCCGCCCTGACCGCCGCTCTCGCCGGGGAGCTTCCGGCCGGATGGGACGGGAACCTCCCCACCTTCGGGGAGGGCGGTTTGGCCACCCGCCAGGCATCGGCCAAGACCCTCGAAGCCTTGATGAAGGCCATTCCCACTCTCATGGGCGGATCGGCGGATCTCGCCGGGTCCACCGGTACCGACCTGTGCGCCGCCGAATCCTACGGGCCGGGAACGCCGGGCCGGGTGATTCACTGGGGCATCCGGGAGCACGCCATGGGGGCCTGCTGCAACGGCATCCTGGCCCACGGGGGACTGCGGCCTTGGTGCAGCACGTTCTTCGTGTTCGCCGACTACATGAAGCCGGCCATCCGCCTGGCCGCCCTGATGGGTCTCCCGGTCATCTACATCTTCACCCACGACTCGATCGGCGTCGGCGAGGATGGACCGACGCATCAGCCGATCGACCAGCTCGCCATGCTCCGCGCCATCCCCAACCTGGTCACCCTCCGCCCGGCCGACGCGAACGAGACTGCGGCTGCCTGGCGCACCGCTCTCGCCCGGCTTGACGGTCCCACCGCCCTGATCCTGACCCGCCAGAAGCTCCCCACCCTGCCGAACATCCGGGAGGCGGGGGCGGCGGTGGATCGCGGCGCCTATACGATTCACGACCCCGGGGTCCCCCCTGCGGCGATCATCCTGGCCTCCGGGTCGGAGGTGTCGGTCGCCCTGGAGGCCGGGATCCTGCTCTCCGGCAACGGGATCCCGACGCGGGTCGTCTCCTTCGCTTCGTGGGAGCTCTTTGGGGCCCAACCGGCCTCCTACCGCGAGGAGGTCCTCCCCTCGGACTGCCGGGTCCGGGTGGCGATCGAGGCGGGATCCTCCCTCGGATGGGACCGGTGGACCACGGACGCGGGCGCCATCATTGCCCTCGATCATTTCGGCGCCTCGGCCCCCGGGGATCGCCTCTTCACCGAATTCGGCCTGACGGCGGAGAGGGTGGTTGCCGCCGTCCGCCGCTGCCGGGAAGGAGTCTCCTCATGAACCCCCTGGTCCGGCTCGGCGCCCTCGGTCAGAGCCCCTGGTACGATTACATCACACGGGACCTGCTCGATTCGCGTGGCCTGGCCCGGCTGATTGCCGAGGACGGTCTCCTGGGCATGACCAGCAACCCGACCATCTTCGAGAAGGCGGTCGCCGGGAGCGCCCTGTACGACGCCGACATCCGCGCCGCATCCGGGGAGGGTCTCACACCGGCTGCCATCACCGAACGCCTCATGGTGGCGGATGTCCGGACCGCCTGTGACCAGTTCCGCGCGGTGTACGATCGCACCGAGGGACGCGACGGCTTTGTGTCGCTCGAGGTCTCCCCCGACCTGGCCCATCAGACCGAGGAGACCCTCGCCGAGGCTCAGCGCCTCTGGGCCGCCGTCGACCGGCCCAATGCGATGATCAAGATCCCCGGCACCGCGGCCGGTCTCGGTGCGATCGAGGCGGCGCTGGCCCACGGGATCAACATCAACGTCACCCTGCTCTTTTCGGTGACCCGGTACCAATCGGTGCTCGAGGCCTGGATTGCGGGGTTGGAACGGCGCCTGGCACAGGGGGAACCGGTGGACCGGATCGCGTCGGTCGCCAGTTTCTTCGTGAGCCGGGTGGATACCGCGGTGGATGCACAGATCGCAGCCGGAGGGCTCCCCGAGGAGTTGCGGGGAACGGCCGCGATCGCCAATGCGGCACACGCCTACTCGTCCTTTGAGCGGATGGTGGCCTCGCCCCGGTGGCAGGGCCTGGCAGCCGCCGGTGCCCGGGTGCAGCGCCCCCTGTGGGCCTCCACCAGCACCAAAGATCCGGCCTACCCCGACACCTATTACGTCGAGGCGCTGATCGGGCGGGACACGGTGAACACGCTGCCTCCCGCCACCTTCGACGCCTACCGGGATCATGGGAATCCCGCCATCCGGCTGCCCGGAGCGGTGCGGCGCGCTCCCGAGCAGCTGGCCGTGCTCTCCTCGCACGGCATCGACCTGGAGCGGGTGGCGGCCGCCCTGGAGAAGGCCGGAGTCGAGAGCTTCGCCGCCTCCTATCACTCCCTGGTCGCCGGCGTGGAGACCAAGGCCTCCACACTCGTCTCCTGATCTTACCGGACGCGCCCGCCCCGGCGGCGCGCGTCTCCGATCACCTCTTCCGGGAGGGCGCATGCCCTGGTATCGCAAGCTTCACTGGCAGATCATTCTCGGTCTGGTGGCCGGCCTGGCCTATGGCGTCCTGGCAGCGTCCCAAGGGTGGGGTGACTTCACCGACGACTGGATCACGCCCTGGGGAACGATCTTCGTCAACGCCCTCAAGCTGATCGCCGTTCCGCTGGTGCTCGCCTCGCTGGTCACGGGAGTGGCGAGCCTGAGCGATCTCAAGAAGTTGTCGCGGATCGGCGGGAAAACCATCGGGATCTATGTCGCGACGACGGCGGTGGCTGTCACCCTGGGGCTGGTGGTGGTCAACGTGCTGAAGCCGGGGCATCAGGTGCCCGAGGCGATGCGGACCCAACTTCAGGAAACCTACGCCGCCGACGCGGCCGGGAGTGAGGCCGCGGCCGAGCTGGCCCGGGATCGGGGGCCGCTCCAGATGTTCGTGGACATCGTGTCGGACAATGCAGTGGTCTCCTTCGGCGACAACCGCCGGATGCTGCAGGTGGTGTTCATCGCGCTGTTCCTGGGGATCGGGCTGATCCAGCTCCCCGCCGAGAAGGCCCGGCCGCTGCTCGGGGTTATGGAGAGCCTGAACGACGTCGTGATCCGGCTGGTGGACCTCATCATGCTGGCGGCCCCGTATGGCGTCTTTGCGCTCATTGCCGGCACGATCACGTCGGTGGCGGGGGACAACCTGACCCAGATCCTGGAGCTGATCGGAGCCTTGGGCTACTACGCCCTCGCGGTGATCATCGGGCTCCTCATCCAGACCTTCGTTACCTATCCCCTCCTGCTCCGGATGTTCTCCCCCATGCCGATCGTGACGTTCTTCAAGGGGATCTTTCCCGCCCAGTTGTTGGCCTTCAGCAGCAGTTCGAGCGCGGCTACGCTCCCGGTCACCATGGAGCGCTGTGAGGAGAAGCTCGGGATCCACGAGGAGATCAGCAGCTTTGTGCTTCCCCTCGGCGCCACCATCAACATGGACGGCACGGCGCTCTATCAGGCGGTGGCCGCCGTCTTCATCGCCCAGACGCTGGGACTCTCCCTGGGGATCGGGGCCCAGCTGACGATCATCCTGACCGCCGTCCTCGCTTCGATCGGGACCGCGGCGGTGCCGGGAGCCGGGATCATCATGCTGGTTATCATCCTCGAGGCGATCAATGTCCCGACCCAGGGGATCGCCCTGATTCTGGGTGTGGACCGGATCCTCGACATGATGCGCACCGCCACCAATGTGACGGGTGACGCGACCGTGGCCACCATCGTGGCCGGAACGGAGGGAATGCTCGGAACGCCCAATCTCGACGAGAGTGCGGACCGGATCCGGACCCACTCCCCAGGCCCCACTCCCCGGGGGTAGGGAGTAGGGAGTAGGGTGAATCGTTGGTTATTGCCCGTTGTCCACTGTCCATCGTCCCTCGTCGGCGGTGGGGCCGAAGGGGAGCCCTTCCGACTTCGTGATCAGCAGCGAGGTCAGGAGGTCTCCCGTGACGTTGGGCACCGTCCGGGCCATGTCGAGAATCCGATCGACCCCCAGCACCAGCGCGATCCCCTCCCCGGGCACGCCGACCATGCCAAGCACCATCACCAGAAGCGGAATCGACCCGCTGGGCACGCCGGCCACTCCCACTGCCGTGATCACCGCCATCACCACCACGATGACCTGGGTGAGGAGATCGAGGTGCACGCCGAACACCTGGGCCAGGAACAGCACCGTCATCCCCTCGAAAAGGGCGGTGCCGTTCATGTTCATGGTGGCGCCCAGGGGGAGCACGAAGCCGGCCACCTCGCGCGGGACCCCGAACTCATCGGTGGCGGTCCGGATCGTGGTGGGCAATGTCGCGTTGGAGCTGGAGGTCGAGATCGCCGTGACCATCAGGGCCCGCACTCGACGGAAGAAGGTGGCCGGGCTGATTCCGGCCAGTCCGCGGGCCAGCAGCGGGATCACGAGGAATTGATGGACCGCGAGGCCGAGAAGGACGGTCACGACGTACCAGAGGAGGGATTGCAGCACGTCGAATCCGAACTTGGCCGTCACCGAAAAGAGCAACCCGGCCACGCCCAGGGGTGCCAGGCGCATCGCGAAGTCGATGATCACCATCACCGCCTGACTGATCCCCTCCAGCACCTTCACCACCGGCTCCGACGCCGTGATCGGGATCATCGTGAGGGCGATGCCGAAGATGAGGGTGAAGAAGATGAGGCCGAGCATGTCCCCACCGGCCGCCGCGGTCACCGGGTTGCGCGGCACGATGTTCACGAAGGTGTTGATGCCGAATCGGTTGGTTTCGGCCGCGGTCACCTTCTCTCCCGCCTGGGAGGAATACTCCTCCATCAGCGCCGTGCGCACCTCGGGATCGATCGAGCCACCGGGTTGGATCGCGTTGACGAGCACAAGGCCGATCGTGGCCGCGACGGCCGTGGTACCAAGAAAGGTGAGGAGGGTCTTGGTTCCGATCCGCCCGATGCGCCGCACGTCTCCCAGGGAGGCCACACCGAGGGCCACGGAGGTGAACACCAGAGGGACCACCACCATGAAGAGCATCCGCAAAAAGATCTGTCCCACCGTGTTGGCCACGTTGTCGACGAACCAGCCGAGTGTGGGAGAGCCATGCCACAGGATGTTGGAAACGATGCCCCCCACGGCGCCCACGAGGAGACCGAGCAGGATGCGCGTGTGCAGGGGGAGGCGAGGCCTCCCTGTGGTGGACGCCGACATGACGGGGTGCTCCTTCGGATGGGATCTCCCGCCGGCGCCGCGGCCGCGGCGGGCAGGTCACTCGGGAAGCGGGAAAGGTGGGGAGCCGGGGACAAAAAAACCAGCCCCCCGCGGGACACCGGGAGGCTGGGGTCGGGGTTCCGGGAGGGAAGGTCAGATCAGCGGGTTCCGCCGCGTCTCGGGGTCTTGCCGGGCACGTTCCCGCTCACTCGGTTTCTCCCCCACCTTGGTCCAGATCGCCACGACACCGCAGCGCGAATTCCGCCCCTCCATTTCGGGCGGCACCTGGCTCGACCCCGAGTAGACCTCCACGCCCGCGAGGTCGGTGGGGCGGGTGAGATAGAGGACCGAGGGATCAGTGGCGGGGATCCCGTCAACCCAATACCCGGGGCCGCACCCGCGAGGAGAGCGGTTGAATCGCATCGAACAGACCTGGGTGTTGTTTCTGCAATCCACCACCACACCGGGCACCATGCGGAGAAGATCCTGGAGCGTGGGGGCGTTCCGCTTGGCAATCTCCTCCGGCCCGAAGTAGCGTCCATTGCCTTCCTGTCGGCGGCGCTCGAACTCCGGACGCCCGCTGGACACCGGAGTTCCTCTGGGCCAGTTGGGAACGGCTTCCACCACCTCGAGTTCGGGGAGCACCACGGCGGGAGGCACACCGACCAGAAACTCCATGTCGAAGCGGTCCCGCGGACCGAGGGTCACCGGGGCTTCCTGGGAGGTGAGACCATCGGCCTCGATCTGGACCTTGTAGTCCCCAGCGGGGAGATCCTTGAGGACGAACCGGCCCTCGGCGTCACTGAGGATCTCCAGGGGACGGTCGAGGATGAAGATCCGGACCCGGGCCCCCTCGATCGGTTGGCGGTCGCTGGCGGCGAGGATGAGACCGCTGATCCGGGCCTTCCCCTTTTGCTGGGCAGGGGAATCGGCGGGCAGGGCCAAGGCCGCCGAGAGAGTCAGAGCGGCGACACAAAGGGTGGGGCGCATGGGGAACCTCCGGAAACCGGCGTCTCTTGAGAATGTCACGAGAGTCGGGATTTCACAAGAGCCATTTGCGTTCATTCGGGCTGCGTTCCGGGGAGCTGCCCCTGCATGGGGGGGATGCTGTACCTGGAGACGGGTGAGGATGAATGGCCGGAGGCAGGATAGGCCTCTTTAGAATGGAGACGAACGACACACCAAAGGCCGCACACGACACCCCCAAGGCGACCCGCCGTCTCCGGGGTGCCCCGTGTCAGGTGCCGAGCGGGGGCAGCAAGTCCGTCGCTCCAAGACGAGCGGCGCATGTAGGGCCCACACGGAAAGACGGGAAGAGGCGCCGGTGAGAATCGATCCGGAGCGCCCACGGCGCGGAGGAGAGCGAGGTGGAGGGACGGACGGGAGAGAGGCGCCGGTCGGAATCGAACCGACGAATAGAGGTTTTGCAGACCTCTGCCTTACCACTTGGCTACGGCGCCAGAACCCGGAAGATGGCATGGTGCAAGGGGTTGCGTCAAGGGCATGAGCCCAGGACCCGCATCAGAATCTCTCCGACGGCCTCCCGGGAAATCTTGGCCCCCGGTCCCTCCCGTTCCACCACCTCGAGCGTGGCCTCGGCCAGCTCGACGGGGAGGGCGTTGAACGCGATCACCCCGCTCGGGGCTCCCCCGGCGCGAAGGGCATCGGTGTACTCCCGGGCCACGCCCAGGTCGGCGTGGGCCAGGGCAAAGAGTTCGGCCCGGTTGGACCGGGCGGGGACGTAGCTCCGTCCCTCCAGGCCGTCCGCCGAGGCGTCGCGGAGGATGTTGACGAGCTGCAGTGCCTCGCCGAAGAGGGGAGCCCAGCGGCGGAGGTCCCCGGCGCGCGTTTCGAGACCCGGGCATTCCAGCAGGTAGAGGTCGGTGAGCATCTCCCCCACGATTCCGGCCACCGCATAGCAGTAGTCCCGCAGTTCGGCCACGGACCCGAGACGGAGTTGTCCATCGGAACCGGTCTGCCGAACAAAGACCGCCATCCGGTCGGCGGTCCGGCAGGTGTGATGGACGATTCGTTCCCGGACCGGCTCCGGCAGCTCGGCGAGGGCCTCGAGAACCTGGCCCGTCCGTTCGAGAAGTTCGAGATATCCGGCGTGATGCACCGGAGAGCGCGTGGCCCAGTCGCGCCCCAGGAGGTTCGCCTTGTCGATATCAATATGGCGCAAGAGTTCTGCGAACTCGCTGAGGGCGATGATCCGCTCGTCGGGGGACCAGGAGTCGCTGTCCTCGAAGGTGTCGGCGATGCGGAACAGCAGATAGGCCACGGTGACCGACCGCCGCAGCTCGCCGGGGAGGAGCGGGATGGCGAGCGCGAACGTGCGGCTCGTGTCCCGGAGCAGCCGGTCGAGATCCTCCATCCCTCGGGTCGGTTCACTCTCTGCCATCATCCACCATTCTCCTTGACATCCATGCCCACGGTCAGCAGGGCGACGGCCTCGGCGAGCGCCACGGCGCAGCGCCGCACCCGGCGGGCGAGCCGAAGGAGCGACGGGATGGTGCCCGGGTGGCGCAGGGCGTGCCATGCCACGCACCCCCGCCGGACGGCACCTCCCTCATCCCGGCATCCCTCCAGAAAGGCGGGAAGGGGCTCATCCGCCGCGTCGCTCACGACACGCAATACCGTCCACGGCACCCCGCGTCGTTCGGCCTCGTCGAGGTACCAAGCGGTCTCCAGGTCCACCACCGTCGGGACGTCATCCACCCTCGACCACTCGTCGTGGATCTGGCGCTTGTGAGCCACGGAGGTGGCCAACGTCTCCCGGGTGAGCACCCGACCCGGCGCAGCACCCGTCTCCCGAACCACCTCAGCGACCATCGCCTCGTCCGCCCGGCGAGGAACACCTCCCTCCCGGACCACTTCGCGCGCCACCACCAGATCGTGCGCCCGGAGAGCGGGATCGGCTCCGCCCGCCACGCCGGCGACGATGAGATGCCGGCATCGAGCACCCTCTCCCCACAGCCCGTCGAAGGCGACGCGTGCTCCGGATCGGGCCCGGGCAGCTCCGTCTCCCGTGACCACCACCTGCACGCGGCAGGGTCCCAACTTTCCTTCCCAGCGGCGCAACGCCCCCGGTCGCTTCGACAACCCTCGAGCGTCGGTGAGACGCCGTCGGAGCACGACGACTTCCTCCGGAAGTGCGGCCATGACCATCACGACTGTGGCCGATTCAGGCGGGGACATGGCCGTGCTGCCGGAACCACTCCACGGCCCGGCCCAACGCGTCCTCGATCGGACTCTGGGGCAGTCCCAGCTCCCGCACGGCCCGGGCCGGCGTGAAGGACATCGGCTTCAGGGCCATGCGCACCCCTTCCACCGGGATGCCGGGATCCCTCCCCAGGCTCCACGACCAGGCGGTGTTCACAACGGCGGCGCTCATCGCCACCCAGGCGGGGATCCGAAGGCGGGGCGCGGGTCGGCCCGAGAGCCGAGCGAGCATCTCCAGGATTTCGCGAAGGGTGAAGTCGCGCCCGCCGAGAATGTAACGCTCGCCCACGACGCCCCGTTCCGCGGCCAGGAGATGCCCCGCGGCCACATCCCGCACGTCGACCAGGTTGAGGCCGGTGTCCATGTAGGCCGGCATCTTCCCCCGCAGAAAGTCGACGATCAGCCGGCCGGTGGGAGTGGGCTTCCGGTCCAGCTCTCCTATCGGCGCGGAGGGGCTCATCACCACGACCGGGAGTCCCTCACGCGCGAACGAGAGGGCCACCTGTTCCGCCCGGAACTTGCTCCGCTTGTAGTGCCCGATCAGCGCCTGTTCGTTCGGGGGAAAGTGGCTCTCATCGGCGGGGCCTCCGTCGGGGTTCGGGGCCAGGGCGCCCACGGTGCTGGTGTAGATGATGCGGGATACTCCTGCGTCCCCCGCGGCCTGCAGAAGGTGCCGGGTTCCCTCCACATTGCTCCGGTACAGCGACGCGGGATTGCGGGCCCCCAGCCGATATTCGGCGGCCACGTGGTAGACCGTGTGACACCCCGCCATCGCCGCGTGGAGAGACCGGGGGTCGTCGAGGGTTCCCTCCACCAGCTCCACCGGAAGGCCCTCGAGGCTGGCCCGGTCGCTCGTGGGCCGGACCAGACATCGCACCCGCTCTCCCCTGGCCACCAGGGCGCGCACCACATGGGCTCCGACGAAGCCGGTTCCGCCGGTGACCAGGTCCATCTACCGTCCGTTCGACGCGATCGCCGCCGTCTCCTGTTCCGGTGCCTTGCGGCGTCCATTGCCGAGAAAGTTCCACTTCATCACGCGCATGAGGTCACCCGGATTGCGGGCCAGCTCCCGAACCACCGAGGCCTCGAATCCGGAGTGCATCTTGCAGTTCTGGCAGAGGCGGTCCTGGCGGGATTCCCAGTAGTCCCAATCGGTTCCGGTCCAGAACTCGTTCCAGTCGAAGGTGAACTTCTTCCCGATCAGGTAGCAGGGTCCCTTCCACCCCTTTGGCGTGAAGGTCACGGTGCTCCAGGGCGAGCACGGGTACTCGCGGAGTCCGGCCGCAAACTCCAGGAAGGGTGGCGTGGACATGAGGGGGAACCGGTCGGCGAACCGGAGGACGCGCTTGAATTTCTCCTCGATGTCTTCCCGGGTGAGGAAGATGTCGTGTTCGATGTGTTCGTAGTGATATCCCGGGGAGATCAACATGCCGTCCACGCCGAGTTGCGTCATGTACTCACAGAGTTCCTCCACCTCGTCGATGTCGGTCTCCTTGAACACCGTGGTGTTGGTGATCACGTGATAGCCGCGGGCCTTGGCCTCGCGGATCATCGCGATCGCCTTGTCGAACACGCCCTCGCGTGCGGTCACGTAGTCGTGGGTTTTCCGCATCCCGTCGAGGTGAACGTTGATGGTCAACCGCTTGTGGGGTGGAATCCGGCCGAACACCTTGGTGTCGAGCAGCAGGGCATTGGTGCAGAGGTAGATGTGCCGCTTCCGCGCGATGATCCCCGCCACCAACTCGGGGAGTTCGGGGTACACGGTCGGTTCGCCGCCGCAGATCGACACGGAGGGCGCGCCGCAGTCATCCACCGCCTTGAGGCAGGCCTCCAGGGGAAGCCGGTCCGCCAGCTTGCCGGTGTGGCGCTCGGGCAGGCATCCGATGCAGGCCAGGTTGCAGGTGTAGAGCGGTTCCAGCATCAGGACGAACGGGTATCGCTTGTTGCCGGCGATCGCGTTCCGCACCTGGTGGTTCACGGTGTCGAGCGTGATGTGCAGCGGAAATCTCATGCGGTTACCTTCTCCCGGTACGTCCCCAGAGCGAGGAGCGGAAAGTATGTGGCATACAAGTGATACTTCAGATAGAACACCCGCGGGAACCCGGTTCCGGTCCAGGCCTCATCGTACCAGGACCCGTCGGCCCGCTGCGTCTCCAGCAGATACGTGATGCCGCGCACCAGGCTCGCGGAGGTGTGGTCGCCCGCGGCGAGCAGGGTCAGCACCGCCCAGGCGGTCTGTGCGGCTGTGCTCGGGCCGTCGCCCTTGGTGGAGGGATCGTCGTAGGACCGGGGGAGTTCTCCCCATCCTCCATCCGCATTCTGGCGGGAGCGGACCCATGCCACCGCCCGCTGGATCCGGGCGTCCGAGGAGGGGAGGAACTCCCGGGTGAGCCCGTGCACGGCGAGCCAGGTTCCGTAGAGGTAGTTGCAGCCCCACCGCCCATACCAGGTACCGTCCGCCTCCTGGCGTCGCAGGAGGAACTGTCCCGCGCGCTGGACGGCCGCATCCCCGCCCGATGGCCGGAGGAGACTGAACGTTTCCAGCGCGCGGCCGGTGATGTCCTCGCAGCTCGGGTCGATCATGGCGTTGTGATCGGCGAAGGGCACATGGGTGAGGAACTCGGAATCGCACCCCCGGTCGAAGGCGGCCCACCCGCCGTCGGCGTTCTGCATGGCCCGCATCCAATCCAGCCCTCGCCGCATCGCGTCGGTTCGGCGGCGGTCCTCCTCCGGATCGGGGAATCGGATCCGTCCGAGAACCGAGAGGACCTGCGTGGTGTCGTCGAGGTCGGGGTAGAACTCGTTGGCGTACTCGAAGTACCATCCTCCGGGCGCGACCGGTTCGCAGGTCATGGCCCAATCCCCCGTTTCCCGCACCTCCTTCTCGAGCAGCCAGCGGGCGCCGGACAGGAGCCGAGGGTCCTCCCCGCTGATTCCGGATCCGAGCAGGGCATTCATCGTGAGAGCCGTGTCCCAGACCGGGGAGAGACAGGGCTGGATCCGGAGATCCTTCTCGTCCTCCAGCTCGAGCTTTTCCAGTTCCGCCACCTGGGACTGGATCACCGGGTGATCAGCGGCATACCCGTGGCACCGGAGGGCCAGAATAGTGTTGATGATGGGTGGGAAGATCGCCCCCAACCCGTCACTCTTGTCCAACCGCTTCAGGATCCATCGTTCGGCCTCCCGCAGGCCCCGTTCCCGGAGCGGCTTCACGGGAAGCTCCTCGATCCCCTTGAGGGCCACATCGAGACCGGTAAAGAGAAGCCGCCAGAACCGCGCAGCGGCCTGCAGATCCATGGTGGGTGCGCGCCCCGGGACGAAGAGTTCGGCGATCGAGGCTTCCTCCGGCACCGCGACACTCGGCCGATGCGCCCAGATCATGCTGAGGGGGACCACGATGGTCCTGGACCAGGCCGACATCCGGTAGATGTGCAGCGGGGACCACCGCGGGAGCAACATCATCTCGGGCGGCACCGCGGGGCACCGACTCCAGGGATACTGGCCGAAGATCGCCAGATAGATCCGGGTGAAGGAGTTGCAGGCCTCGATCCCCCCCGCGCGCAGGATCATCTCGCGGGCCCGCACCATGTGGGGGTCCTCGGGGCGGTCCCCCATGAGCTTGAGGACGAAGTAGGCCTTCACCGACGCGCTGACCTCGGCCGGGCCCCCGTGATAGTGCGCCCAGCCCCCCGTCTCCATCTGGGCGCGACGGAGGTAATCGGCGGCCTTGCGCACTTTGGGCTCTCCCGCCCGTCCCAGGAAGTGCATCAGCAGGACATATTCCGACTCCAGGATGGAATCGCCTTCCAGCCGCGCGCGCCAATGGCCGTCAGGCTCCTGAATGCCGAAGAGGTATTCCTGGGCGGCGTGCACCACCCGTTCCAGATGCCCGATCCGGACAGACTCCGGACCCCGGGCAGATTCCTCGAGAATCGACGCGTCCCCGAGCAGTTCGCTCGTCGCACGGAATCGGTTCATCAAGTCCTCGATCCTCCCTCGTGACTGGGCAAAGGGCTACTGATACTTCAAACGTTCGGTTTCGATCTCCTGGATCCATCGGGGTGCGTCAGGGTCGCCTGCGTTCAGACGACGACGGGCCGCGGCAAGCCCCCGATCAAGATAGGTGATCGCCCCCTCCCTGTCGCCTGAGGCCCGGAATGCCTCGGCGGCGACAAGGTAATTCGGGGGGTGCTCCGGTGCGAGCGCGATGGCGCGGAGGGCATGCTCAAGAGCCCGGTCGGGGTCCCCCTGACCGGCGGGCCACGCCGGGGCCCGGGCGTACAGACTTGCGAGGGCTCGGTCGGGTCCCCCATTCGCCACCAGGGGCGCTTCCGCGGCCGCCTGCTTGAACAGTGACTCCATGCGATCGAGGGCATCGAGTGCGGTGCGCCGGTTCTCCCGCGCCTGCACCCCCAGGGCTGCTCCCAACCAGTAGGCACACTCCGGATTTCCCGGAGCCCGAATGTCGCACCACTGCGCGGTCCGAACGGCGTCCACGGCCTCCCGGCTCCGATCCCCGGGGATCTCGAGTGTTTCCGACAACCAGATCCGGGCCCGAACAGCGGCGGTCAATGGTGGGACGTCGCCAGGCTGTCGGACCGCGATCCGGGTCCAGATCTCGGCGGCCTCCCGCACCGCGGCCACGGTCCGTTCCGCAAACCGGTCCTCGGCTCTTCTCTCCAACTCGTCGACCGGAACGGACTCCCACTCCGCCCGCTCGGGAACAATGCTGCTCAGGTCCCGAGGGGGAGGGAGGGCCGAGGCGCAGGCGGTGGCGGCGAGCGCGAGGACCAAGTGTCCCGGAAACGCCGTCATCCATCGGGACCTTCTCATCGGGGGCGCAAAGTCGAGGAAGAACCGGCCCACCGCTCGAGCTGCGCCCGGTCTCCCGGGCTCAGACGTTCAAAGCGTTCGATCCGCATCTCCTTCAACACCGCGGCCCCACCGGCCGATCGGTGGAGTCTCAGCAGGGGTTCCACGAGGTCCCGGTCCCAGCTCGCTTCCGCGTCTCCCATGCGATTCCGGTCAACCACGGCAAGAACCGAGAGGGGAAGCGAATCGGAACGGAACACTTCCTCCAGCCGATTCGCAAAGGGCAGTGACTTCAGCGCCGCGGCCTCCTCCCCGTCGAGCAGGACCGCCACCGAGTCACCGGCCGCGGACCGGCGCAATGCCGACAACGACCGGGGTGTGAAGGTGACCCGGACCCCAGCCGGGAGACGCCCCCACGCAGTGGCCACCAGGGCCTCCACCACACTCGGGGCGTACCCTGCCCGGCTGGACACCGTCCACCCAACCAGGTCCGCGGGACGGCGCACACGACCCTGACCCGCCACGAGAACCCACGGAGCCCGAGCCCCCACCGAGGTGACCGGAACCGCCACCGCTCGGAGGCCCAACTCCTGGGAATATGCCAGATAGAAGGGCAGGGAGACGAGCGCGGCCGCCGTGGTCGACGCTCTCACCTGACGCACCCCTTCCTCCGCACTTTCGCAGAAGGCGGTCCGGACCGTGTCGCCGGACCAGGCACCCACGGCGGCGAGGGCTCCCGCCAATGCCCGGAGCGTGGGTTCGGCCTGCCGAGCGGTGCCCGGATGTCCGGGAGCACACACCACCAGGGTGCGCGGGCCGGTGGTTTGTGCCACCCCGGCGGTCGAGGGAATGAAGAGCATCGCCCCGAGAACCACGCGTCTCATCCGCATCACGCCGTTTCCCCCTCCACCGTCTCCAGCCCGACCGTCTCCCCTGCCCGGCGCCAGCCACGTGTCA
This sequence comes from Gemmatimonadales bacterium, assembly GCA_039794085.1. Taxonomy (GTDB): domain Bacteria; phylum Gemmatimonadota; class Gemmatimonadetes; order Gemmatimonadales; family GWC2-71-9; genus OFTM291. The sequence goes on along the minus strand of JBDIWC010000027.1, from coordinate 17,251 downwards.
GCAGCAGTACATTGGGCAAAACCACGATCGAGGCCACCAGACAGGCGAGGACACCGATGACGAGGAGGGTGCCGAGGCTGGCCATCCCCCGGTGAGCGGAGAAGATCAGACTTCCGAACCCCGCCACCGTGGCCAGGGAGGTGATGAGGATGGCCCGGCCCGAACTCAGCAGGGCGGCATGGACGGTCATCATACCGGGAAGACGGGCTCGATGCACCAGATGGACTCCATCATCGATGCCGACCCCGATCACCAGGGGGATCGCCACCAGATTGGCGAAGTTGAACGGGATGTCGAGCCACCCCTGGACACCGAGGGTCCAGAGGATGCCCAGCATGAGCGGCATGCCCGCCAGGAGGGAGGCAGACACGCTTCGAAAATGGGCGAGCAGGATCCCGAGCACCAGCAGGCCACCGACCGCAACGGCTTCATAGAAACCCTCGGTGATTCGCGCCGTCATCCGTTGGAAAACAATCGGGAACCCGGTGGCCTCGGGGGACACGCCGAGTGCCGCCGCGGCGAAGCGGGGGCCCTGATCCGCGCTGAAGGTGCCGGTCCCCTCCTCATGCCGGGGATGGAGATAGGCCAGGAGGCGTCCCTCCCCGATGACATAGCGTGTCCGCAGTTCAGCCGGGAGCCCCGCCAGAGTGGGCGCTCCGTTCCCGGCGGCATCACGGACGGAGGCCAGTGCGCTCCCGATCCACTGGTGCAGGGTGTCCCACTCCGTCTCCAGGACACCGGCCTCGGAATGTCGCCCGTTCTGCAGCTCTGTCTCCGCAGCGGCCGCCTCCTCGCGCGCCTCCTCCAGCACGGCGGCCAGTTCCGCGCGGCCGGTCCCGAAAGCGTCCTCGGCCGCGCGATCGAGTGCTCCTTCGAGCCGTTGCAGCGAGCCGAGGAGCGCCTCCCTGTCCAGGGATGGCGCGGAGGGATTGGTCTGAACTGTCTCGAGCGCGTCCCGGAGAGTTGTCGTCGCGGCGGCGGCCAGGGTGTCCGCGGGGATCACATCGAGGATCGACTCGAATCGACCGATGGCCGGGTCCGCGTTGGCCCGGGTCCTCAGGGTGCGCAATTCCGTCAGGGACTCCGCCTCGACCACGGCAAAGAAGGGTGAGAGGTCCGAGGTCTCCGCGATCAGCTCCTGGTACCTCACGGCTTCCGCCTCCCGGGGCAGCAGCCTCATCAGGTCGGGATCGAACCGGACGCGACTCACCCCCAGCGCCAACACCGCCGTGAGTCCCAGCGCCCCCGTCACAACGAGGCGGGGATGACGTGACACCGCGGCCGCCGCCCCTCGGGACCAGACCCGATCGAATGGTGCCGTCGGCGGGGGCGTGGAAACAGACCGACGGGATGCCCGGGCACCGGTCCGCCGGCCATGGGCGATCATGAGTGAGGGAAGCACCGTGAACGCGGCCAGGAGGCAGAGCAGCACGCCGAGACCCGCCACCAGCCCCAGTTCCGCAAACCCGCGGAACGGGATCAGCAGGATGGCGAAGAAAGCTGCGGCCGTGGTGAGGGCGGACACGATCACCGGAACCAGGGTCGCGCGGAAGGCACTCTGCAGCACCTGTTCCGATCCGGTGTCGCTTCCGGGATCCAGTTCATACTCCGACACGGGATGGATCCCGAAGGCGACGCCCACGCCCAGGAGGGTGGGAATCACCGCGGTGGTGATCAGGTTGAGGTAGCCCGGGGCAAGCCACACGACTCCGAAGGTCCAGATCAGGCCGGCCAGCAGCGCGATGAAGACCAGCACGGCATGCGTGCGCCACCGGAAGGCCACGAGGATCAGGAGGGCCACACCGACGGCGGCCAGGACCGATGACCGCGTCGCGTCGCGCTGGACCAGGGCCATCTCGTCCACCGAGAGCGCGGCCTGACCGGTAAAGGCCACCCGGAACCCGGGATTCTCCGCCATCAGCCGATCAGCCCGGGCCCGCATGGCACCGACGAAACGCATCAACACGGGGAGGTCATCCGCCGAGGATGCCGGTGTGATGGTGAGGAACATCCGGGTGCCGTCGCGGCTCCCGACATAGCCCGGGGGAAGCCCGCCCGCGTCGCCTTGCGTCACCGCGCTGACCAGGGAGAGGAGAGGCGCGTCCGGATCCATCCTCCGGGTGACCGATTCGGGATCGGTCAGGAATTTGCGTTCAAACGTCAGAATGCGAGCTACGGTGTTCAGCGATTGAAGCGCATCCTCCCGGGGGTTCTCTGCCTGGCGCGCCCCAGAGTCGAGGGCGTCGGCCAGGCCCTCGTTGAGAGCGACGATTCCCCCGCCCGCCGCCAGGGTCCGGAGCACGCCCCCCTCCCCGAGGGCCGAGACGACCTCGGTGATCGCGGCGGGAGGAGCGGCGTGCAGCGCGTGACGCTCGAACCAGGCGAGATCGGTGCGGTGGAAGACGCTTCCGGCCAGGGAGTCCTCGGCGAAGGACAAGGCCAGTTGATCCGTGACCCTCCGAAGCTGTGAGGCGGAGAAGGGCGTTCCCGGCACCGTTTCCACGACCGCCACCAGCACATTGGCGATCGGCTTCTCGGCCAGAAACCTCTGCCACCGTTGTTCGGCGGGTTCATCCGGCGGGGCCAGATCCTGCCGACTGGTGCGGAGTTCGACCTGGGAGCCGAAGCCGAGGGCCACGGCGGTGACCACCGCGGCCCCCAGGAGCGTGCGGCCGGGCCAGCGCATCACGGTATCGAGTCCCCGCCGCAGTGGCCGGGAGATCATCCGGAGCCCTTCCCGAGACCGGGCCGGATCCGTTCCGTTGGACGCCACACGCTCGTGCGACAAATCACCTGGCCATCCCTCCTCATGCGCGGGCTCCTTCCTCCCCTTCGCGGGGGTCGCAAATTACACCGCGGTTCAATCCGGCGTCCAGACCGCGCCCGCCGGTCGCGTCACGGCATCCGCCGGTTCCACCCCGTGTGTCTGCTGCTTAACTTACGCCCCTTTCGTCCTCGCGTGGAGGGCGATATGCTCCGGCCCATGGGGTCCACTTATTTCCGCCGGGGCTTCGGCCTGAAAGGATCCATTCAGGGCCAGTTGGCCGCTGACTACCACAGCGCCGTCATTGACGCGTTGCGAGCGAACGAGTACACCCTCACCGTGGATCATCTGACCTTCCACCTGGCCCGGGAGTTCGGGTTCTGCTACGGCGTGGATCGCGCCGTGGACTACGCGTACGAGACCCGTACCAAGTTTCCAGACCGCCGCCTCTTTCTGGTGGGGGAGATCATCCACAACCCTCATGTCAACCGGAGGCTGGCGGCGATGGGGATCCATTTCCTGCATCGTCCGGCGGGCGCGGAGTTCGATTTTGGCCCCGTCACGGCGGAGGATGTCGTCATTCTGCCCGCCTTCGGCGTGACGATGCGGGACTTTCAACGGCTGCAAGCGATCGGATGCGTTCTGGTGGACACCACCTGCGGTTCGGTTCTCAATGTCTGGAAGCGCGTGGATGCCTATGCCCGGGATGGCTTCACCTCGATCATTCATGGCAAGCACTGGCACGAGGAAACCAAGGCCACCGCGAGCCAGGTCGAAAAGTATCCCGACGGACGCTACCTCGTGGTCCTCGACATGGCCGAAGCGCACCGGGTGATGGAGTTCATGGAATTCGGGGGCGATCCGGCGCCCCTGCAGGAGTACTTTGCCCGGGCCACTTCCGCCGGTTTCGACTTTGCCCACGACCTCCAGCACATCGGGCTGGCCAACCAGACCACGATGCTGTCCGGAGAGTCCCTCGCCATCGCCGACGCGTTCCGGGAGACGATGCGGCGGATCCACGGGCCGGAGGAACTCGACACCCGGGTCCGCACCTTCGACACCATCTGCTCCGCGACCCAGGAGCGTCAGGACGCCATGGAGGCGTTGCTGCGGGAACCGCTCGACCTGATGATCGTGGTGGGGGGGTACAACAGTTCCAACACGAGCCACCTCGCCGAGCTCGCGGAGTTGCGCGGAGTGCGCACCTACCACATCGACGACGCCGAATGTGTCGACCTGGACACGGGGTGGATCGAGTTTCAGCCCGTGGGGGACACCCGGACCCGCAACGCCACCGGATGGCTCGAGGGGGTGCACCGCATCGGCGTCACCGCCGGGGCCTCCACCCCCAACAACAAGATCGGGGAAACGATCGCCCGCATCTGTACCCTGGCCGGAGTGGACCTGGACAGCGCCATCCGCTAGGACATCCAACCGGGGGCTGCCGTCGTTACCGAGATGGCAGGTTTACCGACAACCCGGAGGCACCGTGCCGACCATGAGAGCTGCGAGGCTACCCCGCCCGGTGTCGCCCCCTTCATTGGGGAGCACCCGGTGAACCCGCGCCCTCTCGACGCCCGGCTGGCCCACTGGCTGGTGCGGCCACTCCAACGCACGCCGGTCACGCCCAGTCACCTCACCACCCTCCGCCTGGTGGTCGGGCTCGCCTCGGCCGTGGCCTTTGCCGCCGGAGGACACTGGGTCGTGACTGGCGGGTGGCTCTTCTTCCTCTCCAACCTGCTCGACCACACCGACGGGGAACTGGCCCGGATGACCGGGCGAATCACACGATTCGGCCATGTCTACGATCTGGCGTCCGATGCGGCGGTCCACGGCCTCGTCTTCCTGGGAATCGGGATCGGCCTCCGCTCCGGGTGGCTGCACCAGTGGGCGGCTCCGCTCGGCCTCCTGGCCGGGCTCTCGGTCTCGGCCATCTTCTGGCTCCGCATCGAGGTCGAACGCCGGATCGGAGCCGCGCGGGCCGCCCTGCCGAATACCAGCTGGTTCGAGATCGAGGACATCCTCTATCTGCTCCCCCTCGTGGTCCACGCGGGCGCCCTGCAACCCTTCCTCCTCGCGGCGGTGGTCGGGGCTCCGCTCTTTGCGGCGTGGCTGGTCTTCCGGTATCTCGGGCTCCGGCCTCACCCGGAATCCTCCTCCACCCTGAGCACCACTTCCACCCCGGCGAGAGATCCATGACTGGGACCGCGACCTCCTCCGTGCCGACGCTCGATTCCGACCTGCGGGCCGCCCTCGCTGCCCTGGATCACGAGACCCTCCGCCGGCAGTTCACCGAGCAGGGGGAGTTTCTCCTCGTCGAGAACTTCCTCCCCCCCACGCTTCTCACCCGGGTCCTGGAGCGGCTCCCCGGTTTGGAACCCCTGGTCCACCGCAATTTCGTCCCCCGGGTCAAAAAAGGCGGGAGCGTGAGCCGCCATGTGCTGGACCGGGCCTTCCCCCTGATCCCGGAGTTATACCGGTCGCCCGCCCTGCGCGCCTTCCTCCAGGAGCTGGCCGGCGACACATTGCTCGACTGCCCCGCGTCGGACCCCCACACCTACGCCCTGTACTACTATACCGAGCCGGGCGACTACATCACCTGGCACTACGACACCTCCTACTACCGCGGCCGGCGGTATACCCTGCTCTTCGGTCTGGTCAATGACTCCACCGCGACCCTCGACTGCCAGCTTCATCGAACCCGCACCGACCGGGACACCATTGACCTCTCGGTTCCCCTTCGCCCGGGCACCCTGGTCTTTTTCAACGGCGACACGGTCTGGCACCAGGTGACCCCGCTGGGACCGGATGAACGACGGGTTTCCCTCACCCTGGAGTTCGTCACCGACCCGCGGATGACCCCCTGGCACCGGTTCGTCTCGCACATGAAGGACAGCATCGCCTATTTCGGATTCCGGCAGGTGTTCCGTGGGAGGAAGCAGACCGCATGAGGAAAGCAGCCCTCGCCACCGGACTCCTGGGCCTCGCCCTCTTCACGGGGCTTTTGGCGTGGCAGGGAACGACTGTTGTGCTCACCGCGCTGGGCGCTGCCGGCTGGGGCCTCCTCCTGGTGATTGTGCTGCATGGGATGATCGTCGTGCTCGACGCCATCGCCTGGCGCCCCCTCTTTCCGGAACCACATCCTCCGCTTCGAACCCTGGTCTGGACCCGCTGGATCGGGGAATCGGTGAATGGGCTCCTTCCCGTGGCGCAGATCGGGGGCGATGTGGCCAAGGCTCGGCTCGTGACCCGCGCGGGCACCCCGGGGCCGGTGGCCGCGGCCACGGTGATCGCAGACATGACCCTCACCGCCGGCACCCAGATGGTCTTCGGGCTCCTGGGTCTCGGGATCCTCCTCACGCGGATCGGACCAACCGGGGCACTGCCGGTTCTTCTCGCGGGGCTCGGGCTCGTGGCGTTCGTCATCGGCCTCTTCTGGCATGTTCAGCGACGAGGCCTCTTCGGGTTCCTGGCTCGACACCTCGCCCCGGTCACCGGCCGGGCGTGGGCCGGCTTGCTGGGGGGTGCCGAGTCGCTCGACCGGGAGCTCCGGGCTGTCTACGGCCGGGGCCGGGGAGTTCTCGTTTCGAGTGTGTGGCACTTCGGGGCGTGGATTCTCGGAGCAGGAGAGGTCTGGCTCGTGATGTGGCTGGTGGGAGCCCCCGTCTCCCTCACCGAGGCGCTGGTGCTCGAGAGCCTCGGGCAGGCGGTGCGCGGCGCAGCCTTCGCCGTGCCCGGGGCCCTGGGCATCCAGGAGGGCGCCTACATCTTTCTCGGCTCCCTTCTCGGTGTCGACCCCGGAGTGGCCCTCGCCCTCTCGCTCGCCAAGCGGGTCCGCGAGCTTGCCCTCGGTGTCCCGGGCCTCGTGGTGTGGCAGTTCGTGGAGGCCCGCGCCCTGACGCGTGCTCCCGTCGCTCCGATGGCCCAACGGTGCACCGTCACACCCAACGAACCGGGAGTCCCGGCGTGAGGGCAGTAATCCTCGCCGCGGGCATCGGGCGCCGACTCTGCCGCGGCACCGACGAGGCGGACCGACTCCCCAAGTGTCTGCTCCCCTTCGGGGGCCACACCCTGCTCGAGCGGCAACTCCGGATGCTGCACGATGCTGGTATCTTCCGGATAGTCATCGTGACCGGGTGGCACGATCACGCCATCGAGGCCGCCCTGGACCATCTTGACATCACCCCCCGACCCGAGACCCGATGGAACCCCCGCTTCCGCGAGGGAAGCGTGGTAAGCCTGGACACCGCGGCTCCCTGGCTCACCGCGGGCGAGGAGACGATCCTCCTGGACGCCGATGTCCTCTGCGACGGTCGCATCCTCGCACCCCTGCTCACACCGGGTCCCCCGCAACGCCTCCTGCTCGACCGATCATCCGCCGAAGGGGAGGAGCCGGTCAAGGTCTGCCTGAGAAAGGGGCAGGTCATCGAGTTCCGCAAACAGATCGCCGCGGACCTGCGCCATGACACCGTAGGTGAGTCGGTGGGATTCTTTCGCCTCTCGGCGTCAGGTGGGCCACGGCTGGCACAGCGGACCCGCCGGTATCTCGATCAGGGTCGGCACGATGCTCCACACGAGGAAGTGCTGCGTGACCTGATTCTGGAGAGTCCCATCGGCGAATGGGGCGCGGAGGATATCACCGGCCTTCCCTGGATCGAGATCGACTTTCCGGAGGATATGGACCGCGCTCATGCCACCATTCTCCACCTCCTCGATGCCCTCCCCGGGATCACCGACACATCTCGGGATGTCGCCCACCTCACGACGGAGCGTTCCCCATGATCAGCATCCTGCCTCGGCTTCCCGTGGCCCCGCGGTGTCAGGCCCCCGGCAAGGCGGCCGCCCTGCGTCGCCTGCTGACTTCCCCCGACCTCGACTTCCTGATGGAGGCCCACAACGGACTCAGCGCCCGGATCGCGGAGGAGGCGGGCTTTGCCGGTCTCTGGGGGAGTGGGCTCTCGATTTCCGCCCAGCTGGGCGTGCGGGACAGCAACGAGGCGAGCTGGACCCAGGTGGTGGATGTCCTGGAGTTCATGGCCGACACGACCACCATCCCCATTCTGCTCGATGGCGATACCGGGTATGGAAACTTCAACAACGTCCGGCGGCTCGTGGGCAAACTGGAACAGCGCGGCATCGCCGGCGTCTGCATCGAGGACAAGCAGTTCCCCAAGACCAACAGCTTCATCCGGGGGGAACGGCAGCCGCTCGCCGACGTGGACGAGTTCTGCGGCAAGATCAAGGCGGGGAAGGACAGCCAGTGCACGGACGACTTCTGCCTGGTGGCGCGGGTGGAGGCCTTGATCGCCGGCTGGGGTCTGTCGGAGGCGCTGCGCCGGGCCGAGGCCTACCGCCAGGCGGGCGCCGATGCGATCCTGATCCACAGCAAGAGATCGCGACCCGACGAGATCCTCGACTTTGCCCGGGAATGGGCGGGACGCGCCCCCCTCGTCATCGTTCCCACCAAGTACTACTCCACTCCCACCGACGTGTTCCGCCGGGCCGGAATCAACGTGGTCATCTGGGCCAACCATCTGCTCCGTTCCTCCATCCGAGCCATGCAGGAGACCGCACGGGAGATTCACACCCGACAGACGCTGGTGACGGTGGAGGACCGCATCGCACCGGTGGACGAGGTGTTCCGGCTGCAGGGCGCCGACGAGTTGTTAGAGGCCGAGCGACGGTATGCCGACACCGGACACGGACAGACCCGGGCCATCATCCTGGGAGCCACCCGCGGTGCGGGGCTGGAGGCGGTGACGGAGGATCGCCCCAAGGTGATGCTTCCCGTGGCGGGAGTCCCGCTGCTTCGCCGGATGGTGGACACCCTGAAGGGCCAGGGAATGCACGACCTCACCGTGGTGGGGGGGTGGCGCGCCGAGGCCATCGACATTCCGGGTGTCACCGTCCTCCTCAATCCCCACCACGACACGACCGGCGAACTCGCCTCCCTCGCCCGCGCCCTGGAGATCATGGAGGGAGACGTGCTCCTGCTGTATGGCGACATCCTCTTCCGGAGCTACATCCTCGATCGTCTCTTCCAGACCGAGGGAGACGTGGTCACCGTCGTCGATTCCTCCGTGCGCCCGGGAGACCGCCACCTCGACCGGGACCTGGCCCACTGCAGCGCCGCGGACGATCGGGGAATCTTCGACCAACGGGTGTCCCTGCTCCGGGTCTCCGCGACCCCGGGATCCAACGGTGTCTCCCCCCACGGCCGGTGGGTCGGAATGATTCGGGCGCGCGGTGAGGGCACACAACACCTTCGGCGGACCCTGGCCGAACTTCAGTCCCGTCCCGATTTCGACCGGCTCGATCTCCCGTTCCTCCTCACACATCTCGCGGAGAGCGGCACGCCGCCCGCAGTCTGTTACATCAGCGGACACTGGCTCGATGTCAATGACCTGGAGGACCTGCACCAGGCCGGAGCGTTTGCGTGATCGAGGCCGCGGAGTTCGTCGCCCCGGCCCGTGATCTCGGCCTGGCCCGGTATGCCGGGGTGCCCTGTTCCTTTCTCACCCCGTTCCTCGATCATGTGATCCACGAGGCGGGACTTCCCTGTCTCACGGCGGCCAACGAAGGTGAGGCCGTGGCCGCCATGGCCGGCGCCGCACTCGGCGGGCATCCTGGCGTTGCTATGATGCAAAACTCCGGTCTCGGCAATGCGGTGAGCCCCCTCACCTCCCTCGCCTGGGTCTTCCGGCTCCCGGTTCTCCTGATCGTCACCTGGCGCGGAGCACCGGACCTGAGAGATGAACCCCAGCACGAACTGATGGGGCGGATCACCGGATCCCTGCTGGACACGATGCAGGTCCCGTGGGAGCGCTTCCCCGGGGCACCCGGCACCGTGCCCTCCATCCTCGAACGCGCGCTTCGCCACCTGCGCACCGAGCACCGTTCCTTCGCGCTTCTGATGCACAAGGGAACGGTCGCCCCGCGTTCACCGCGAACCGTCCGAAGTGTTCCCCCCTCGGGGTGGGTCGGTCCTCGGCCGGAAGAGGAGGTGAGTGACCCCGCGCAGTGGCCCACCCGCGCCGAGGCGCTCGGCCGACTCCTCGAGCACACACGACCCGACGGCGCCACCGTGGTGATCGCCACGACGGGGTACACCGGTCGTGAGCTTTTCGCGCTCGACGATCGGCCCAATCACTTCTACATGGTCGGTTCCATGGGGTGCGCCACGGCCGTGGGCCTCGGGCTCTCCCAGGCCCGGCCCGATCTCCGGGTGGTCGTGATTGACGGAGACGGTGCCGCCCTGATGCGGATGGGAACCTTCGCCACCATCGGGGCCCACGCGGGGGGCAATCTGATCCATCTCCTCCTGGACAATCAGATGCACGAATCCACTGGTGGACAACCTACGGTCTCTTCCCGAGTCCACTTTGCCGGCATCGCCGCAGCCTGCGGCTATCACCACGCCACCGAGTGCGATCGGCTCGACGCCATCGACGCTCTCCTCACCGGCCCGGAGCCCCGCTCCGGTCCTCGCTTTCTCCACCTTCGCATCCGACCCGGCGTCGCCGACCGTCTGCCCCGTCCCGACCTCTCTCCCGTGCAGGTCAAGGAGCGCCTCATGTCCCATATCGGAGCCACCTTGTGGGGGGCGCCATGATCCCCGACCCCATCAACGCAACCGATCGGACCATTTTGCTCAACCCGGGCCCCGTCACCCTCTCGGCCCGGGTGCGAACCGCGCTGCACGGGCCCGATCTCTGTCACCGGGAAACGGAGTACGCCGATCTGCAGGACGAAGTGCGCCGCCGTCTCCTCGAGGTCTACGACCTGGACCCGGCCAGATGGGCCGCGGTTCTCCTCGGCGGATCCGGCACCACGGCGATGGAAGCGATGGTGAGCAGCCTCGTACCCGCCACCGGATCCCTGGCCGTGGTGGAGAACGGGGTCTACGGCGAGCGGCTCTCCCGGATTGCCGCGATCCACCGCCTCACCCACACCCGCCTCACCCTCCCGTGGGGCGCCGACATTCCCCTCGACGCGGTCACCGGCCTCCTCGACCACAGCCCCTGCCCGACGCATCTCGCGGTGGTCCACCACGAGACCACCACCGGGAGGCTCAACCCGATTGCCCGGATTGGCACCGCCTGCCGGGACCGGGGCGTGGGTGTCCTCCTCGACGCCGTCAGCAGCTTCGGAGCGGAACCGATCGACTTCGAAGCCTGGGGAATCACCGCCTGCGCCGGCACCGCCAATAAGTGCCTGCACGGTGTTCCGGGAGTGGCGTTCGTGATCGTCCGCCGGGACGCGCTCCTCCCTCCCTCCGTCACACCCCGCACCCTCTCCCTGGACCTCGGCACCTGGTGCCGCGCCCAGGACACCCGGGGAACCCCCTTCACGCCACCGGTCACCGCGATGCAGGCGTGCGTCGAGGCGCTGCGGGAACACGCCGACGAGGGAGGAGTGGCGGCCCGCCGGGCTCGTTACGCGACGAGGGCGCGCCTCGTGGCCCGGGGGTTCGAGGCGATGGGGATGGCGCCGCTCCTTCGCGAGGAGGAATCCTCCGTGGCATTGCGCTCCTGGCAACTTCCGGCCGGCGTGTCGTATGACGCCCTGCACGACGGGCTCAAGCAACGGGGGTTCGTGATCTACGCCGGTCAGGGAGCGCTGGCGCGGGCGGTGTTCCGGGTGGCGGTGATGGGGGAGATGGAGGACGGAGATCTGGAGCGGTTCGTGGGTTCCATGAAGGAGGTCGTGGCGGCGGAGCGAGAGGTCAGGGAGCCTGTGCCGCCTCCCACATCCGGAGTCCGCCGGTGAAGGCGTCCTCGTTCGACCCGATGCGCGTGCCCGGAGGCAGCTTGTCGATCCGCGAGGCGAGGCGCTTCGCCTCACCGCCCCCCAGCAGCACCGAATCGGCCTGCATCGCGGTGGCGAGCCGGTGCACCACGTCGATCACCCGGCGACGCCACTTCTTCTTCCCGAGGCGTTCCCGGCCCTCGCGGCCCACTTCCTCCTCGAAGGTTCTCCCCTTCCGGTAGGGGAGATGGGCCAGCTCCAGCGGCTGGAGCACGCCCTCCACCATCAGCGCCGAGCCGAGACCGGTGCCCACGCCGAGGTAGAGCATCCGGCCCCCGGCATACCCGCCGAGAGCCTGCATCGCGGCGTCGTTGACGAGGCGCACCGGACGTCCGAACGCGGCGGCAAAGTCGAAGCCGACCCATCCGGGCCCCAGGTTCTGCGGCTCGGCCACCGGCGCTCCGTCCCGGACGATCCCGGGATAGCCGATCGCCACCACGTCATGGGTCCACCCGGTGATCTCCGCGGCGATCTGTTCCATCATGGTGTCGGGAGTCATGGTGGACCCGGAGGGGATCCGGATCGGCGCCTCCTGCCCGCTCCTCCGGACCTTCACGTTGGCCCCCCCGATGTCCACCACCAGGATTTCCATGGTCAGTTCCCCCGCGGCGGATCCCGCTCCAGGTCGAGTTCCGCGATGTTCACGTTGCCCCGCGTGTCGCCCAGGAGGTGACGCACGAAGTACTCCGAGCGGAGCCAGAACCAGTAGTCGCTCATGTTGCCATAGCCGTGCCGCTGTCCCGGAAAAATGAAGAAGTCGAAGCGCTTGTTGGCCTTGATCAACGCCTCGGCCATGCGGAAGGTTCCGCCGGGATGGACATTGTTGTCGATGTCTCCCGTGGTCAGCATCAGGTGGCCCTTCAGGTTGCGGGCCAGCTCCGAGTTCTTCTCGATGGCGTACTCGAAGGTGATGCTGTCCCCCCGGGCCACTTCCTTCACTCCGTGGTGCTTTTCCGACCAGTTCTGGTTGTAGATATTGTTCTCGTGGTTCCCCGAAGAGGAGACCGCCACCTTGAAGAGATCGGGGTAGACCAGCATCGCCGCGGTGGACATGAACCCTCCGCCGGAGTGACCGTAAATCCCGACCCGGTCGGGGTCGATCCAGGGGTGCCGGTCGGCCAACTGCTCCACCGTCACCTTCTTGTCGGCGAGACCGTAGTCCCGCAGGTCGCCGTACCCCTGGTTGTGGTACCACTTGGAGCGATCGGGGTGTCCACCCCGATTCCCGATCGTCACGACAACGAAGCCGAACTGGGCGAGCCCGGTTTCCGGCGCATTGGTGGAGAACGACTTGCTCACCGCCTCGGTCTGGGGACCGGGGTAGACGTACTCGATGAGGGGATACTGTCGTGTCGAGTCAAAGTCGAAGGGCTTGTAGATGACGCCATAGAGGTCGGTGATGCCATCCGCCGCCTTCACGGTGTACGGCTCGGGGAAACGATACCCCGCCTCCAACAGCTTGGAGAAGTCGGCCTCCTCAAGGTCGAGCACTTTCCGCCCCGTGGTGACATCCACCAACGAAGCCGCTGGAGTGGTGTTCACGCGGGAGTAGTTGTTCACGGCGAAGCGACGGCTGGCACCCAGATCGGAGCGGTGGTCGAAGTCCCCGCTGTTGAGGAGGGTGAGCCCCCGCCCGTCGAGCCCCACCCGGTAGAGGTGCCGGTAGTAGGGATCCTCTCCCCTCTCCCGTCCGTTCGCCGTGAGGTACACAAAGCCACGCGCCTCATCGACTCCCTCGATCCCACCCACATGCCAGGGCCCCTCGGTCAGCCGCCCCTTGAGGGTGCCATCCGGCCCGTACCGGTAGAGGTGAGCCCAGCCATCCCGTTCCGACCACCAGAGGAGGTCACCCGAGGCGAGGCGTTCCGGGGTCTGGTGCTCCACGTAGGTGTTGAGCCGTTCCTCGATCAACACTCGCACGTCGCCGGTGGCGGCGTTGGCCACGACCACGTCAACCCGGTGCTGGTCGCGGCTCCGGCGCCAGAAATGGAGTTCGTTGGAGTCGTCGGAGAGCCAGAGCTGGCGGCGGGGCTCGTCGCTGTCGGGATAGAGGAACTGCCGCGCGTTGAAGATGCCGATCCGCTGGTCCTTGAAGGCCTCGGCATTCACCGTCACCATGCCTCGTTGCGTCAGGTCGTAGATCAGGAGATGGGACTGGGTGACGTCCTTCTCCCCCGGCATGTCGTACTTGTAGGTCTCAAGCTGCGGGCGGGTGTTGCCGGTCGAGTGGATGACCCAGAGATCCCCCACCTTCCGCTGGTCCTGCCGCACCAGGGCAAACCGCCGGGAGTCGTGTGACCAGGAGATGAAGGTCCGTTTCCGCCGATCGGCGCTCTTCTCCCGGTCCTCGTCCTTTTCGCCGAAATCCCGGCCCGCATAGCTGAAGTGCTCCTCTCCATCGGTGGTGAGCTGCACCTCCGCCACCTCCACCTTCCAGTCCGCGCTGTCCGCGGCGGCGCCTTCCTTGCCGCGGCGCGCCTCGAGCACCTGGCGGTAGGCGGTGCTGTCCATCAGAAACAGGTTGTGCTTCCGGGCAAAGATGATCGTGGCCCCGTCGGGCGACACGCTGGCCCACGACGGATGGTTGTCGGGCGCTTGGCGGTCGGTCAGCTCACGGAGGGCCCCGGTCTGCACGTCATATTCGAAGTGGAACACCTTCTTCTTCGGGCGGGGTCGGCGCGCGGCGCCCTGACGCTGGTCCTGCTGCTGTCCGCGCGCCGAATCGGCGTCGACCCGCTCCTCGTCCTGGGAGGATTCCACCTCGAACTGGAGCGTGTTGGCATCGAGGAACTTGATCTTCCGGATCGGGAGGTGCTGCCCATCCCACGGATCCCTGGTAATCCGGGTGAGTTCGGCGGCGAGACGATCGCTGTCAATGAACTGACGCTTGGTGCCCGCCACCGGGTCCACCAGCATGAACCGCTTGCCGGCGGAGGTCTCCCACTCGTACCAGAAGCGCTCGCTCCCCTCGATCCAGCGGGGGTTCACGGAGGTGCTGTAGACGAGTTTGCGGATCTTGTACGGTGCAAAGCGCGCCGCGAGCCGCCAGTTGGCCTCTGGAGCCTGCTTCAGGGCGGCCGACCCGGGCTCCTGCGCGATGATGGGAGCGGGGGCGAGGGCCACGAGCAGGAGCGCAAGGAGCCCCAGCCGGCGGAGGAGCCCGAGCCGGGCACCGGGAAGTCGTGTCATCGGGAGATGTCTCCGTGGAGGAAGCGGCGAATCGCGGACCAGGGAAAGTGGTGCCAGACCGACGGCACGGCAAGGCGAGGGCCAATCACGATGCACGAAGGATGGAAGCCAATCCGGCGGTGCCCGGACGAACTGGAACCACGAAATACACGAAAACACACGAAGGTGAGGAGGGGGGGCCTCATCGAGTCAGTCCGTTGTCACCGCGATCGGGTGCGCCGCAACCCTGTGGGTGCACCGCTTGCGGCGCACCAGGGGACAACCCCTGTTTTCTGCTCGGGTGCGCCGCAAGCGGCGCACCCACGGCGAGCGAAGTGCCCCTCAGCGAAGGTGAGGGAGATTTCCCGGCCGTGGCTGGGGCACAGGAACACGGCCCAGGTCACCAACCCCCGGGCCGCATCCCGCCTTCCTGCGTTTCTACTTCATCCAGGTGCTCAGGGCAGGTACCTGAGCGGGTCCAGGGAGTTCATCATGATCCGCGTCACACATTCGGTGACCACATCTGTGTTGGTTCCAATGGCAACCTCCGAAGAGGAGATCACCGGATACGGCCACACGGTCGAGCGAGTGGTGATAAAGCACCTCAGCCCGTTGGTGTCATCATACGTCCCCTCCCTCCATGTCATCCGGGAGCCGGTGGGATCGATTTGCGGTATCCCGAAATCGAAGGGGGCGAACGGGGACCTGAATCCGAGCATCTGGGCAAAACGACCGGTGAAAGTCGTGTCCGATCCGCTGACGGGACCGGTGGACACTCGGTGCGCCGAGAACCTGACACGCGGGACACTGTCCACCTTCTGGAAAAGGGCAGTTTCCTGCAGGAACAGGTGGCCCTCGGCGATGATGAAGAGATCGCCATCCGGTGCCCACACGACCCCGGAGCCGAACTGGGGTACGAGTGGAGTGCATGAAGCTGGCAGCACGGGCGACGGTGCACCGGAAAAGAGGTCGATGCGCCATACTTGAGAGCACCCAGTCGCAAATTCCCGGACATCCATGACCACGTCGTTCCCCGTGGGCGAGAACGAGAATCCGAAAACGCCCGGAGACCCCACGGGGCCCTCCAACGGGGTTTCGAGCCGCAGATTGTCGACCGTCCCGGTGCTCCTGCGGATCGTGGCGTGAAATCCAAACCCGGGGTCGGTGACCGTCAGGCCCACGCCGGAGGGAGGCTGGCTCCCGTCTCCCCACCAGACATCAACGGTGTCCTTCTCGAGAAAGAGCCTCCCGAACAACTCGCCGAGGGACCGGCGGGTCCACGATCCACCACTCAGGGACAACTCGTAGGCTGGTCCACCCGTCGGAGGGGAGGAGAGCCCCGGTTCCTTGAAACCGAAGCCCGACACCGCCAGCTTGCGGCCACCTTGGGCGATGGACAGATCGTGATACGGTCGTGTCTGGGACGGCAACGAGATCGCCTCGGCGCCACCGGGTCGCTGGACGGAGATTCGCTGGCTTCCCAGCGGCCCGAACAGCTTCGCCGAAAAGCCGCAGATCGGCGTCCCCGCACGCTCGGCTGACATCAGCGAAAGGGCCCCGTAGGCATCGAGGGGAAACACCGCCCCGCTCACCGCCTGGGCCGGCACCGAGTCCCCTGTCGCGGGATCAAGCCGTTTCACCCGGGCACCTTGGAGAATGAATCTCTTCACATCGGCGGCCGTGAGGTTCGGGTCCATCGACCAGAGCTGTGCCGCCACCCCGGCCACGAACGGAGCCGCCGCCGACGTACCACCGGTCACCTGGACACCGTCGACATCGACCAGCGAGAGAACATTGTCACCCGGAGCCGCGATCTGGGTTTGCTCCCCCAGAACGACGTTCGATCCCTCATTTGCATCCGACCAGAGTTGACCATCGCGTCCGAACGCACTGACGAAGATGATCTTGTCGCGATATGTCCCGGCGGAATCGGTCATGAGTTCCGCTGCGACACGGTCGGAGGCGCTGAAGATCGTGTCGGTTGTCTTGGCAAGATCCGTCAGTGTTATCTGGCGATTGCCGTTCCCCGCCGCGATGACCAGCAGCCGGTCGGGGCCGGAATCCAGGTAGTTCCTCAGCCATTTGCGCGCATTAACAAGGTCGTCAGCGGCTCCGGGATCGCCATCCCCCATGGACAGGTTTACAATCTTGATATTCCGGTTCGCTGCATCGCTGAGTGCCGAAGCCAGTGTGCTCAGACTGTTCTCTGGGCCCTCGGGTAATCCGCCTGCTGCAAGTCGGTTGAGGGAATAGAGCCGCAGGTTCGATTTCCAGATCATCCCGGCGATCCCGGCGCCATTGTCGCCCGAGGCAGTCGCGATTCCGGCGGCTTGGTTGCCATGATCGATCTGATTGACGAGGTCGCTTACTATCTGGGGATTCAACCCGGATCCTGCAATTGCCGTCGGCGAGGAGCTGTCGGAGCGTCAGAGCATCCGTTCTCCGTCGTGGGCGGGTGTTTCGGAGGTGGTTGAAGGCGGCCTTGGCGACGGGGAACGGCCTCCGCCGGTG